>NZ_JAMOFV010000006.1:235000-835000 GCF_023656515.1 Clostridium swellfunianum | reverse complement strand
GGTTTTATATAAGCCTTTCCATTGTAGCCCTTTAAGTCCTTACCCTCTACCTTTAGTCCTTTAGCTCGTGCTTCCGCCTGAAGCTCCTTATCCAGTTTTTGATAGCTTGGCAGTGTCTGCACAAATTTCTTTGGGGTTGATGCTGAAGCACCCTCTACCTTTTGACTGCTCCCACCTGTTGCTGCTATAGAAAATAGCATGGTTAATGAAACTAATAATGCCAATGGTTTTCTTTTCATTTTTTACCCCCTTTTTGCATCATTCTTTTTATGACGAATGATACCTATTAAAAATATATTAATTTTCTTGCAAAAGTATTAATATATTTTTAAATATTTAAAGAAGGATTTATTGGATGAAAAGCCTGTTTGTTAGCCGCAATTACTATATGTTAGCCTGTGCTTTATTTTATTGAAGCTTATTACTTATCAAGCTGCATAAATCTAGCTTTATTTGTTCATTATTAATTATTTTTTCTATAGCTTCAATTATATTTCCGCTTTTAAACTCTGTGTTTTCAAGTGCTCTTTCCAAGCTTTGAAAATCTTCAAGTTCAATTGCATCTGTAAAAAACCTGCATTTTTCTATTTTCCCATCTGAAAACTCAATATATAACTCAAGCATTCCCCAAGGAAATTTTTCTTCTATTGATATTGAAAAGTCAGGGCTTTCCGAAAAATTCCACTGCCAAGAGCTGTATTTTTCAAGGTAAGCCTTTAAATCTACTGTTTTTTCATTTAAAGCTACAACTTCAGCCTTTGTTTCATAAAATTCATTGAAGCTGTCAATGAGAGCCTCCTTCAAGCTATCAATTGTTATATTTTTAGAGATTTCTTTAAGATTAACTACTCTGGAGGCAACAGAATCAATTCCTTTTGACTGAAGCTTCAGCGGCGATACCGTTAGGTAGGTTGTAAGCTTTGACAAATCAACGTCTACAAGCAGAGTTCCATGATGGCAGCTTACTCCATTTTCACTTACAAAGGCATTTCCTGAAAATTTTCTATCCTGCACCATCAAATCATTTCTACCGTTAAAGTACCCCTGTATTCCAAACCTTGAAAGCCCCTTTAAAATTAAGCTCATATTATCTATTACATTATAATTTTCTTCAGCAGCTATAAAGGTAAAATTCAAATTTCCAAGATCGTGATAAACAGCTCCGCCGCCGGACAATCTCCTTACAAGCTGAACCTTATCCTCATTAAGCTTCTTAATATCACATTCTTTATAAGGATTTTGGTTTCTTCCAATAACAATGGTATTTTCATTCTGCCACAGAAAAAACACTACTTCATCCGGCGCATTGTTCTCCATAAGCCACTGTTCAAGGGATAAATTAAACTTAGGGTCAAAGACTTCAGAAATATATATTTTAAAGTTCTTATGCAAAATGAATCCCTCTTCCATCAAGGCTTAGCAAGGCCTCATGAATGGATTCCGCTGCTGTTGGGTGAGCATAAATCACATGGGCAGCCTTATCCATAGTCATACCTGAAGCTATGATATTACTTATAGTGCTTAGCATGTCAGTGCCATGCACACCAACGATTGTGCCTCCTAGTATTTTTCCTGTTTCCCTGCTTCCAATAAGCTTTACGAAACCTTCTACTTGTCCCATAGCTTGAGCCTTTCCGTTTGCCATAAAAGGGAACTTTCCTGCAACATAATCCAGTTTTTGAGAAAGTGCTTCTTTTTCAGTAAGCCCAATGTGCCCAATCTCTGGTGCTGTAAATATTGCACTTGGCACTAGGTCGTAGTGCATCTCATTTTCTACTCCGTTTATATGATCAGCAGCAACTATTCCTTGATGAGAAGCTACATGTGCCAATTGAATAATATTTGTTATATCTCCAATAGCATATACATTTGGATTGCTTGTTCTCATATAACCGTCAACCTTAATGCCATTGCACTTTTCATTTAGCTCCACATTAAGCTTTGCTAAGTCAAGAGCTTCTAAGTTTGCTTTTCTTCCAACTGCCATTGCTACTTTTTCGCTGATTAAATACTTTGCTTCGTTATTTTCACTAACTTCAACAATTTTTGTTCCATCTAAAGCTGTTTTAATGGATACCGCCTTAGCACTTTCATATATATTTATTCCTCTTTGAATAGCAGAGGCTTTTATAACTTCTATAACATCCTCATCCATAGTGTTTAAAATCTGTGGGAAATATTCAACTACATTTACCTTTGCTCCTAAAGCATTGTAAATAAAGGCAAATTCCATTCCAATAACTCCGCCGCCAATAATTGTAATAGAGGCAGGTACCTCTTTTAATTCCAATAAATCCTGGCTAGTAAGAATATCCTTACTGTCAGCACCTTCAATTGGAAGAGAAGATGGCTTAGAGCCTGCAGCTATAATGAGCTTTTTAAATTTGATAACTGCGTCTGTTGATTTATTTTTCACAGTTAAGGTTTCCAAATCCTTAACCTCTGCTCTGCCGCTAATATACTCTATCTGGTTAACCTCCATTAAATGCTCAATTCCGGACACTAAGGTATTTACTACTTCATCTTTTCTTTTCATTATCTTATCAAGTGAAAACTTCACCTCTAAAGCTTCAAGCCCAAAGCTTTCAGCGTGTCTTATCTTTTCTATAACCTCAACGCTGCTTACAAGAGCTTTTGTAGGAATGCATCCATGATTCAAGCAAGTGCCTCCAAGTCTGTTTTCCTCAATAAGCACTACTTTTTTGCCGCCCTGAGCCGCTCTAATAGCAGCAACATAACCTCCAGGGCCCCCTCCAACAACAGCTACCTCAGTCTCATAGGTTTTAACCGCTGGCTTAGCAAGCCCAAAGGAATAAGTTGTCTTTCTAGTCTCTTGCTGAGTTCTTTGCTGAGGCATTGAAGCTCCTGGCTCACTAACCAATTCACCTTCAATTCTTCCAATAACTTGACCTTTCTTTATGGTATCTCCTTCGTCTATGGTTAACTCCTCTAAAATACCCTTGTATTTTGAAGTATATTTCATGGTTCCCTTGCCAGACTCAATTGTAAAAATCACATCTCCAGAGCTTACAGCATCTCCCGCCTTTTTATTTATCTTTCCAACCTTTCCAGAGCTGTCGTGGCCTGAAAGCTTTTCTATCTCTAAATTGTACTTCATCTAAACCTACCTCCCAAAATTTAGTTAAATAAAAAAGGGCATAGCCCTTTTTTTACTTAGAGTTCTTTTTAAAATAGTGTAAATATAGAGTGGAAGTTTAGATTTTCTTGCACAGCGAACGGCTTCCTAGCTGAAACTACCACTCGATAAATCTACACTATTTTAAAACGCAGTCTTATTTAAAATCTCCCTCAAACTCTTTAATGCATTCTTGAAGCAAGGTTACTGAATATGCCATTGATGGTCCTCCGCCAAAAGCAACTGAAACCATAGCTGCTTCTATTATTTCTTCCTTTGTTGCACCTGCTTCAAAAGCTTTGTACGCATGGTATACTATGCAGTATTCACATCTGTTGTAGCAGCCAATTGCAACACTCATTAATTCCTTTGTTTTTAAATCAAGAAATTTTGGTTCGTATGTAGTTCCTAGCAGTCCCATGAAAGCATTTACATTTTCTGGATTAGTTGCTGCTAAATTTTCAAGACCTCCAACAAATGAATTTAACATTTCTCTAACATTATAAGCCATTTTTTATTCCCCCTATATTGTTTGCATATGCAATGTTTAGCATAGCAAGTATTTGTCTTAAGTATATCACATTGCTTGTGAAATTTCAAACAATTTAAATAAAAAAATAAAAACACTTTCTTAGGAGCATATTTTATGGCTCTGTAAGCAAGTGCTTTTATCATCCTTGTTTATTTTTCGATATTTGAAAGCATCTTTTTTAATACTTTTTCGTAAATCTTAAGCTCCTCTTCCTCTATTCCATCCAAAAGGTCATCGTTGAACTCAGTTCCAATAGGTATTAAGCTTGAAATTAACTTGTCGCCTTTTTCAGTAAGCTTTATATATACTTCTCTTCTATCGGCGTCATTTCGTTCTCTTTCAATAAGATTATCTCTCTCCAAACGGTCAAGAAGCCTGGCTGCACTTGAATCTTTTACAGCCATAAGATTAGACAAGCCTCTTTGCGAAATTAATTTATTTGTTTTTACATAGTATAATGCAATCCATTGAACCCGTGTAATACCTGCTTTTTGCAGCCTTCGACCGAAAGCTTCTGAGATTTGCTTAATAGCATTCTCAGTAATATACCCTACTCAACTATCCAGATTAAAATACATAGCTGCCTCCAAACTAAAATAGTGACTAAACACTATATAAAATCATTAATAACGTTCATTTATGAAAAAATTGTATCATTAAAGTGTACATAGTGCAATATTTTGGCTCTTTAGGAGGTGCTGCAGTAGAATTTAAACAGGCTGCAGCTTTTCTAAACTTCAAACTATCTTAATCTTACCAAATCCCTATAAATATGCTTAATGTCATAGGGTTTTTCTTCTCCAAACAGCTTCCACCTTAAAAAATCATCCAGCCATATGGCAAAGGGAGTAAGAAGGAACCATAAAAGTCCATAGGCCACGCAAACCTGACCCTTAATGTTGCCCCAGCTGTTTGAATAATCCCAAATTCGCAGCTTGAGCCATAGATTTAAAATAACTCCTGAAACAAACTCTACAGTAAGAATTATTAAAGTCCCTAATATGCACTGCTGCCAAAGCTTCAGCTTAAGCTTCCCTGGAAACTCATCCAAAAGTCCAATAAGCACGCAGCACAAGCCTCCAACAAAAAGCATGGCAATGTTGGTCCAGCCTCTCCAAAAGCCCTCTGCAGTAAAATATATCATTCCCATGACAAATCCTAATATAGAAAGCTTTTTCATGTTTGCCTCAAACTCCTTCTCCTAGGTAAATTTATATCAATTGTAGTATAACCAATTAATATAAATTAATATAAAATTTGAGAAAAAAGTTTATGGAAGCTATTTTGTATATTTTAAAAATCCATTATCCATAGTTAACTTTAATTTTTCTATCTCATACAAATACTCCACATAAGATCTAAGCATTCTTTCGATAAAGAAGTATCTATTTACATTTTCAACTCGAATGCGAAAGCTTTTAATGACAGCTTTCATTATGTCCTCCATAGTCATAGAACCCTCAATTACTTCATATATGCTGTTTGCTCTGCTTTCATAAAAATCTATATTGTCATCAATAAGCTTTTTAATATCCTCATACATGCCTTTGTGTGCTACCACATACTTGCTGCACTTTAAATCATAAAGCTTTGCTTTGCTCTTCATGTCCTCGCTGAGTATGAAGGCATAAGGCATTTTTGCTCCCTGCATTACTTCATAGCTGATTAAACAATCTCCCAGGTAAGCAACATCGTCAGGAGTTATAATACAGATGTGTGCAGGACTGTGGCCAGGAGTATGTATAATTTTAAAGTTAATGCCGCATAATTCTACGCTGTCTTGGTCATTTTCTATAACAACATCTGTCTTGCAAACCATATGTCCATAATGCCCTTTTACATCCTTTAAGGTCTGACTGCTGTAATAAAGCTTAAGATTAACCTCAGAGCTGCAAATATGTGCTTCATAGGCAGACATGGCAATGAGGCAATTGTACTTTTCTTTAAGATATGCATTGTTTCCAATGTGATCTATGTGAGCATGGCTATTTAAAATAGCGGCAACCTTAAAGCTGTTTTCTTCAAGAACCTTCTCTATTCCCTCACGCTCGCCTCTTTTCCAGCCTGTGTCCAGCATTATTATTTCTTGCTCATTAATTTTATAAAAAGGTATGTAGGTCATGCCTGTATCAATGCAAAAGGTATTCCCTTTAACTTTAATTATGTCCATCTATAATGTCTCCTTTCTCCTGTAAGAAGCAATGATTTTACCACCGCTTAAATCTTATTATTCCCTATTTAATTCCTATAAAATATGGCTTATGGAATAATTAGCTAGATACATTATACAATAATACTTGGTGAATCAATTAAAATTTGGAATATTGCTTCACTAAAAATATTTTAATGCACACCCAAAAGCCAGCAGCTTCTATAAACTGCCGGCTTTTAAAGCTTGCTAAGCAGACTTAATAACACCACAGGCTAGCCTTCTGCCTGCTGCTCCAGCAGGCTGCGATCTGTAATCATCCGGGCTTTCATGTATTATTACAGCCTTGCCAATAATCTGAGCCACGCTGAACTTATTTGTAAAGAAGTTCATTCTTGCATAGCCATTGTTTGAAAAGAGAACTGGAAAATCCCCTGCATGATTGCCATGCGGCTCATTGGTTGGATTCCAGTGCCCTCCTGCAGCCATAAAAGGCTCCGCAGGATTGCCTACAACGCAAATTCCTTTTTCATGCAGATGAAAGCCATGAGGGCCTATAGGCGGCTTTCCTTCTTCTGCTGGCTGATAAGGCGGCAGTCCATAAACCTCCACGGAAACCTCTACTCCGCCTGTAACATCCTTAAAGGTTACAATTCCTCTAAGATTAGGTGCCAAGGGTCCTGCAACCATATTAGCTGCAGCTCTTGTCTGTTTCACAGGCATATCCGTACTGCTTCTCCAGCCATAGTAATAATTATTTAAATAAGAGCATTGATATTGATTAAAACTCATAGCCATCCTCCTATGCTTCTTCTAGGCTCATAGCAATTTCATTGCTATTTCTTTAAACTACATATATACAATGCGAAAGCTCTAATACATTAAGCATTTTATATAATACAGTTTATTCTATGAAAGAAGGCAGGAAGTTGACACCGCATAATATAACAACAGGCATAATTAATATTAATCATGAAATAGTCTTTACAGTAATACCCAAACTAAGTTATTATTAAGATACTAATATTTATTTCCTATATTAGTAAATTAAACTTACAAAAGGTGAGAATATGAGAACAATTACTGATTCAGCCATTGTGGTGAAGGTTTACAACAATAATATAGTTTCTGTGGACATGAATGGAGTTGAACGAATACTTTTTAACAAAGGTATTGGTTTTGGCAAAAGGATTGGTGACGTTATACAAAAAGGAACTGAAATTGAAAAGATATTTGTCATTGAGGATAAAGATAACTTAAGAAGCTTCGAGCAGGTAGTAAATAGTGTTGATGAGGAGTTTTTATCACTATGTGAAAAGATGATATCCTTTATAGCAAGCGAGCTAAAAGAAGATTTGGATGAAAGAATACACGTTGCGCTGGTTGATCACCTAAACTTTGCAGTAAAAAGACTTTCAAACCAAGAGGTAATAGAAAATCCATTTATCATGGAAGTAAAAGCCCTGTATTCTCAGGAATATATGCTTGCTGAAAAAGTTGCTCAAATGCTTCAAGAAGAAACCAAGATAACTATTCCAGACAGCGAAATTGGCTTTATAGCTCTTCACATTCACTCCGCTAGAAACAATGGAAGGCTGTCTACAATACTAAGAAGCACTCAGCTTATAAATCTTGTAATACAGTACACAGAGCAGCAGCTGCAGCTTAAAATCGATAAAACTTCTTTAGATTATGCCAGATTTTTAACCCATTTACGCTTTGCAATTAAAAGAATTCTGCTTAACATACCTATAACAAATGACTTTATAAGGCAGATAAAATCCAAATATAAGCTGTCCTATAAGGTAGCCAAAGGAGTATCAAAGATACTAACGGAAAGGCTTGAAAAAGACGTTCCTGAAAGTGAAACAGCTTACTTAGCCATGCACATAGAAAGGCTAAGAATTGCAACCTTGGAATCATAAAAAATATTTTTTTAAAATTAGGTATTGCTTTAGCACAAAATATAAGCTATTATAATATTATAATCAAATATTTAATTTACAGCGTGTAACCGATTAGATTTGGGCAATAGCTGAAAAGGATAGAACTAATATATCCTTTTCAGCTTTTTTATTTGCCCAAATTTATAAAAGTCACTGTAAAAGCATAAACTGTATTTAAGGATCTTTATAGGTTTTAAGTTCAACTATTAACTCATACATGCTCAAAAGTGTTGAAACCTCACTATTTTGAGTCATGTATAAGTTAAGTTTCACAATTGAAACCCTATATGATCCATTAAATAAAAATTAAATAACAGAGGGGGGACTTCATTATGATGAAGTATCTACAAAGACTAGGTAAATCCTTAATGCTTCCAGTAGCTGCTTTACCTGTTGCAAGTATTCTAATGGGTATCGGTTATTGGATAGACCACGATGGCTGGGGAGCTAACAACGTAGTAGCTGCTTTTCTTTTAAAAGGCGGCGGGGCAATAATTGACAACATGGCAATACTATTTGCTATAGGTGTTGCTGTAGGTATGTCAGATGACAACGATGGTACAGCAGGACTTGCGGGACTTGTTTCCTGGCTTGTAATTACAACCTTATTATCTCCAGGTGCTGTAGCAATGTTTAAACATATTAAAGTAGATGCAGTTGCACCAGCATTTTCAAAGACTCAAACTCAATTTATAGGTATACTAGCAGGTTTAATTGGTGCTTATGCCTACAACAAATTTAAAGGAACTAAGCTACCAGACTTTTTAGGTTTCTTCAGCGGTAAGAGAAGCGTTGCCATAGTAACAGCAGGGTTCTCAATTATTGCAGCTCTTATATTATTCTTTATATGGCCTGTTATTTATGGAGCATTGGTAGCTTTCGGAAAAGCAATTATTGCTACTGGTTCTATCGGTGCTGGTATATATGCTTTCTTTAATAGACTTTTAATACCATTTGGTCTTCACCATGCACTTAACTCTGTTTTCTGGTTTGATATTGCTGATATAAATGATATCGGTAAGTTCTGGGGAACCAAGGCAGGCGGAGTTTTTGGTCAAACAGGCATGTATATGACTGGATTCTTCCCAGTGATGATGTTTGGTCTTCCAGCAGCAGCATTAGCTATGTATCATACTGCTAAAGATAATAAGAAGAAAATAGTATATGGCTTATTGATGGCAGGTGCTTTATCCTCATTCTTCACCGGTATTACAGAACCACTTGAATTTGCTTTCATGTTCTTAGCTCCTGGATTATATGTAGTTCATGCTGTTCTCACAGGAATTTCCGTAGCAGTATGCGCAGCACTCCCAATAAGATCAGGATTTAACTTTAGTGCAGGTTTTGTTGATTGGTTCTTAAGTTTTCAAGCCCCAATGGCTCGAAACCCATGGCTGCTAATCCCTATCGGTTTAGTAGTTGCAATTATCTACTATGTTGTATTCCGTTTTGTTATTACAAAGTGGAACTTAAAGACTCCTGGTAGAGAAGATGACTTAGAAGATGAATTTAATGTACATCTTGCAAACAATGACTATACTCAAGTAGCTGAAACTATACTAAAGGGTGTTGGCGGAAAAGGAAACGTAGTATCTGCTGACAACTGTGTAACAAGACTTCGTTTAGAAATCAAGGATTACACATTAATAAATGAAAAAGTTATAAAGTCTGCAGGAATTTCTGGAATTATAAGACCTAGCAAAACTAGCTTACAAGTTATTGTTGGTACTCAAGTACAATTTGTTGCAGATGAGTTTAAGAAGTTACTTAGATAGTTAAACTAAAGCTAGCGGCTCGTCTGCTAGCTTTTTTATATTTGGCTAAAGTTTTAGAATAATGTTGATTTACAGCGGGAGAGGTACAAAGTATAAGACGCTCGCTGTGTAAGAAAGTCTAAGCTTTCCTTTGTTTAATAACCCTAAGCACTCTAAACTTGTTTCACTTCGAACAGTAGAGTGCTCTTAACGGGTTATTAAAGTCGGAAAACTAAGACTTTCTAGACTTCGCTTAATGTCTTCCACTTTGTACCTCTCCCGCTATATCAACATTATTCTAAACTTTTTACACTTTATGCTTACAAACTAAATTTACAATGGTAATAGAAAGGAAATGAATATGACTAAAAGATTATTAGACTGCAATACCTCGGATATTTTAAATATGGGCAAGACTCAAATTCTGGAAGCCATAGCTGCAAGCGAAGGAAGAGTTGTTGTAACAGAGATAATTGGAGCTTTTCAGCCTGTGCTTTTTAACTTAAGCAATGCTGAGCTTGCCTGTGCCTTCGGTTCCGACATGCTGCTTTTAAATTTCTTTGATGTATATAATCCTGTTTTCAATGGAATACCTAAGGTTCTTAAGGAAAATATTATAAAGGAAATAAAGAGGCTTACAGGCAGAATAGTAGGTATAAACCTAGAACCTGTAGATGTTTCTCAAGAGACTATAGGCGAAATCAATGATATTTCCATAGGTAGAAAAGCAACTGTTGAAACTGCTTTAAAGGCCTATGAAATGGGAGCAGACTTTATTCTTCTAACAGGAAATCCAGGCACAGGAGTTTCTAACAAAGAGATAATAAGTACTCTTAAAGCTATTAATAATTCTCTTGGAGATAAGCTTATTCTTGCTGCAGGCAAGATGCATGCGGCTGGTTCCCTTAATGAAGCTGGAGAAAATATTGTAACTAAGGCAGACATAACCGAATTTATAAATGCTGGAGCCGACATAATTCTTCTTCCAGCACCTGGAACTGTTCCAGGCATAACAATGGAATATGTAAAGGAGCTTGTAAGCTTTATTCACAGCCAGGGAAAGCTTGCCATTACAGCCATAGGAACCTCACAGGAAGGTGCAGACAGCCAAACTATAAAGCAGATAGCTCTAATGTGCAAAATGACAGGCACCGACCTGCACCACTTAGGCGATGCTGGCTACACAGGCATTGCTATTCCAGAAAACATAATGGATTACAGCGTCGCTATTAAAGGCAAGAGACACACCTATACAAGAATGGCCAGATCCGTTAACAGATAAAGCAGAAAAAACCCTCGGTGCTATGCCGAGGGTTTTCTTTATAGGGGCAAAACCTGCACCAAAAGCCATATAAGTGCTATAATTAATAAGGTCTCGCTTGGCAATTCCTTTATTTTAGCTATCATATTCTCACCTCAGATTTGTAGTTTTTACACACGTTTTTATGTTAAAGCTATTATTGAATCTCAATCTTAGTAGTCTGTCTTTGAGTCAATTGAGCTCCAGACTTAGCCACAAGGGCCCCGCCTTTACCAGTGAAGATGTCCTGAGCTATTATAGTATCCATTAAAGCTACTATGTCAGCCTTGGCTAAGGTTTCCTTCACTCCTGATATAGTCATTGGCACTTTAGCACCTGCCGAATCTACAAAAGTCATTGTTAGTGAATATTCCATTGCTTTCCCTCCTTTCTTTTATAAGCTAGCTTGCTATTAGGCATTAAGAAGCTTTGAAGTCTCATTTAGATAGCTGTCTCTGCTTTCAGCTGCCAATACAGTCTTGATAGCTTCTGCTACCATAAGCACATTTTCAGGTGCAGCCTCAGGTTTTACTCCAGAAAAATTCTTCTTTTTATAAACCTTAGCTCCTCTAGCGTCAACTCCATTTTCTATTTCTATAAAAAAGGAAGCTGTGGTAAGTTGTTTGCTTACTGCCATACTAATTCCCTCCTTTCTTTTAGCCTTCACTTATAAATATGCAGCTTTTGAAGCCTTTTCAAAATTTTTTAAAAAATTTTTTGGACACAAATATTTAACATTATGTTTACTGTCTCTTACTTTGACATAACTGGTACAAGTTGCTATACTGTTTTTATGCCCAAAATTAAGTACATATGTGAAAGGAGTTTAATATGGAAAAAGACATAACCAGCAAATTAGGCAGTGAAAGCATCGGCAAGCTATTGTTTAGCCTTGCAGCACCTGCCATTGCAGCTCAGCTTGTAAATATGCTTTACAATATTGTAGATAGGATTTATATTGGACACCTTCCAGGAGTAGGAGCGGCTGCCTTAACCGGTGTAGGCGTTACTTTCCCTATCATAATGATTATTTCTGCCTTTAGTGCTCTCATAGGAATGGGAGGAGCTCCACGAGCTGCTATAAAGATGGGACAGAATGATGATAATACTGCTGAAGAGATTTTAGGAAATTGTTTTTCCGTTCTTATAACATTTTCTATATTGCTTACAGTGTTTTTTTTATTTTCAGGAGAAAAGCTTCTTCTAATGTTTGGAGCAAGCTCTGAAACCCTGCCCTATGGTTTAAGTTATTTAAACATTTATGTATGCGGAACAATATTTGTACAAATTGCCTTAGGTCTTAACAGCTTTATTTCAACCCAAGGCTATGCAAAAATGAGTATGATTACAGTTATTATAGGAGCTATAGTAAACATAGTTCTTGATCCAATATTGATGTTTGGCTTTGATATGGGTGTAAATGGTGCGGCAATTGCAACAGTAATCTCTCAAGCCGTTTCCTCCTTATGGGTTCTAAAATTTTTAACTGGCAAAAAAACCAAGCTTAAAATTCGTAAAAAATATTTAATGCCTAAAAAATCCGTTATAATTCCTGTGCTTTTACTTGGCATAGCGCCTTTTATAATGCAGAGTACGGAAAGCCTTTTAAATATCACCCTTAATTCTTCCCTGCAAAAATATGGCGGAGATATGGCAGTAGGATCAATGACCATTCTTTCAAGCTTAATGCAGATACTTATGCTTCCTTTAATGGGCTTAACTCAAGGAGCGCAGCCAATTATAAGCTATAATTACGGCGCAAGAAATAATGACCGCGTTAAAAAAGCCTTTAAGCTGCTTATTAAATCTACAGTAAGCTTTACTTTTGTGTTTTGGTTGCTTATGATGCTGCTTCCAAAGCTGTTTGTCTCCTTATTTACCTCTGATGCATCACTTGTAGAAACAACAATATGGTCAATAAAAATTTATATGGCCGCTGCCTTTATAATGGGTGCGCAGACTGCCTGTCAGCAAACCTTTATTGCAATAGGACAAGCAAAGATTTCCTTATTCCTTGCTCTTTTACGTAAAGTAATCTTATTGATTCCATTAATATATATTCTTCCAAATTTCTTTGAAAACAAGGTTTTTGCTGTATTCCTTGCAGAGCCTGTAGCAGATATAATTGCAGTTTCTACTACTGTAGCTATGTTTGCAGTGCATTTTAAGAGAATCTTAGCAGAAAATTCAAAAGGAGCTGCTGTAAAGGCTTAGCTAAAGCCTAGAAGTTTTGCTCTCTAAAAAGGCGGTGACACATAATCACCGCCTTTAATTATTTCTCTATTAACTTTTACTAATTTTACTTCCAGTTTTGAAGTAAATACTTTTCAGCCTCAGTGCACCACAAACCCTTATTTTTCTTTACTATAGCAGCAAGCTCAGCAAAGCGGGCATCTGTCTTTCCCTTTTCTTCAAAATCTTCAATTGCAGTAAGCTCCATATTTATGTGTGTATATATAAGTTTCTTCCCTCCAGGAATCTTTGGAAGGCTTAAGGTTGCTTCTGCAACGCTGTCAAGACCTCCAATATGTGTTACCATAACTGCCGGATTAATTAGCTTTTGTTCAGTTAGCTTTAAGGACTCAATTAAATCGTCGGTATTTCCGCCTGTTGTTCCCATAATGTGAGTTGAGGCATAGTGAACATTGTAATAGTTGATTTCACCTGAAAACTTTGTATCTGTAGGACCAGCAAAGAAGTTAAGGCATCCGTCTCTTCCAAGTATTTTATCAGCTTGTTCCACAACAGATTTTACTGGAGCAAAGGCAAATACATCGTCATAGCCTGTACCTTCAGTAAGCTCCACTAAATATGCAGCTGGGTCCTCTAAATCTCTAGTATTCACAAATACTAGCTCAACTCCGCAGCTTTTAGCTTCTTCTTTAGAAAATATCTGCTCTGCTCTACTTAATCTTCTGTGGTCTACATCCGTAACTACCAATAGTCCTGGTCTTCTATCGCAGTGAAGAGCGTAATCTATTGCTCCAAGTCCCATTGGACCGGCTCCAGCAAGAATGGCTGTCTTGCCGCCTTCTTTTATTCCCATATGATGCACATATTTTCCCATCTCAGTATGGTAGTTTGCATGGAAAGCCCCAATTATGCAGGACATAGGCTCTGCAAGAGAAGCTTCGTAATATGAATCTCCCTCATAGTTTAAGAAGCAGCCTAGCTCCATAACCTCTTGTGGAATTACTGCGTAGGTAGCATCTCCGCCAAAGTACATATAGGAGTAGCCTGGTGATGCCATGCTTCCTTTATAGTTTAAGGCTGGCTGCTGAGCAAATTTTGTTCCCGGCTTAAACTGATCCTGCCACTTCTTTCCTACCTTAACTATGTTTCCAGCAAACTCATGTCCTATAATTATAGGATTCTCCTGCACATCCTTTGGCACTCTCTTATGATTCTTGCCAAGAATTGCACACTTGTAGCTGGACATGCAAATGCTGTCTGATATAATCTCAACTAATATTTCATCCTCCTTTATCTCAGGAAGCTCAAATTCTTCTAATCTTAAATCGCTTGCACCATATAATCTAACTGCTTTAGTCTTCATAATAACTACCACCTTTTCTATAATTTTATATATTCAAATTTCACTTTCTTCTTAAGCTCTAAAATATCCTTAAGCTCTGCTGGCTGAGTTCCCGAGGTCATAACATTAGCAGCACTTACTGCAGTGGCCAGTACAACAGTTTCTTCAATTGAATACTCTTTTTCACAAGCTATTGCCAGAGCTGCCACCATGGAATCTCCAGCCCCTACAGTGCTTTTAACAGGAACCTTTAGTCCTTCAGAATAAACTATATTATCCTTGTGTATAAATAAAGCTCCATCTCCGCCAAGGGATACCACAATTCTCTCTACTCCATATTCATGAAGCTTCTGTGCAGCCTTAACTACTTCCTCAAGGCTTTCAAGCTTTTTACCACAAAGCCTTTCAAGCTCGTGGATATTAGGCTTAATTAAGTATGGGCCTGATTTTAAGCCTTCCTTTAAAAGTTCGCCATCTGCATCTAAAATCACCTTTGCTCCAAGCTGCCTGGCTCTTTTTATCCATGTACCATATATATCCTTTGGTACTCCAGCTGGAGTGCTTCCTGATAAAACCAATATGGCTTCATTACTAATTGCTCCAAAAATACTTTCTTCAACCTTACCTAAGTCCTCAGCTGCTACAACACTTCCCGGTTCATTTATATCTGTATTGCTGTGATTTGCGTTGTCTATAATTTTCAAATTTGTTCTTGTTTCTCCTTGAATAAAAACAAACTCATTTTCAATATTTAAGGAGTCCAAATAGCCTTTAATAAACTCTCCATTTTTTCCTGAAAGAATCCCAAGTGCTCTGCTTTCTTCTCCAAGGCTTTTAACAACCTTGGAAACATTGATGCCCTTTCCTCCCGCATCTACTCTAATTGAAGATACTCTATTAACACTGCCTGTCTTGAAATCATTAATTTCAACGGTCTTATCTATTGCAGGATTTAAGGTTATAGTAATAATTTTAGTTTGCAGTGAAGGTTTCATATATATAGTTCACATCCTTTGTTGTCTTTAGCTTATTAAGTTTTTCCTCATCCTCATCGCCAATAACTGTAGCTATATTTGAAAGAATATCCATGTGCTCCTCGCCAACACCTGCTATGCCTATAACAAGGTAAGCCTTTTCCTCACCAAAATCTACTCCCTCTGGAAATTGAAGCACTACGATACCTGATTTTTTAATAAAATTTTTTGCTCTTCCTACACCATGGGGAATTGCAACTCCACACCCAATATAGGTAGTCAGATCATCTTCCCTTTCTATCATAGCCTCTATATAGCTTTCGTCAACACATCCGCTTTCAACTAGAAGCCTGCCTGCCATTCTTATAGCCTCATATTTATTCACTGAAGGCAGATTAAGCTTTATATTACACTTTTTTAATACTTCATTTTCTGTATTATCGCTTGCACTTCCTACTGCAACCATATCTTCTTTTACACTTCCTCTTTTATTATTAAAACCCGAAAAAAATTTAAAGCTCATGATGCTCCTCCTTGCTGCGCTTAATTTATATTCATATTGTAAAATTCCTCTAAATAGTTGTTAAGTTTTTTGTAAACCTCTTTCTCTGAGCCATCTTGAAGGCTCACTAAGAATTCTGGTGCTTCAATAAGCTTGCTGCTTATCAAGCTCAATATTTCTATGTGCTGCTTAGGACAATTGTCTGGAGCAAGCATTATAATTGCTAATTTTATCTGCTCCTTCTCGCTGTCAGCATTTAAGGAGTACAGTCCCTTATTAATTCTCACTGCTCCAAAATATAGCTTACTTACTCCCAAGGTCTTGCAGTGGAGAAGCGCTGCGCCAAAGCCGCTCAATACAGTACTGCCTTTTTCTTCTCTTGCAATTAAATCCCTTTTTATTTGTAAAGTACTGTCTTTATCTGTAGAAAGCTTACTGCTTATCTCTTCGATTGCTTCCTCCATAGTGTTAAAGCCTGCATAATCGTATAGGAAGAAATTATTTAAAACCTGCAATATGCCTTCTGCATAAATATTTAATCTTGAAAGCTTTTCCTTTAAATCAATTGTCCTGCTTTGAGTATTTACATTTGCTGCAGGCTTATTTTTTAGCTGCTTTATTAAAGCTTCCAGCTTATCCTTGTCTTTATCAAATAATAGCGGATTTACCACAACTACTGGAAGCAGTACTGCTTCTAGAGGTACAGTAGAAATAATAAAATCCACACCCTTTTCTATTAGCCTGCTTTCCTTTACACGCAGCGAGGATATAATGTCTACTACCTGAATATTGTCATATTCCTTTTCAATTCTTGTAGCCAAAAGTGCCGAAGTTCCCATTCCCGTGGTACAGGAAACTGCAGCCTTAAAAACTTTTTTTCTTCCTGAGGGTTTTCTTTCCAGTGCTGCACCTAAGTGCATTGCAATATATGCTATCTCAGAATCCGGCAGCTTCATGCCTATATAATTTTCAATTGGTACAACGCATTTAGCTGCCAGCATAAACAGCTCTGAATAATGCTCCTTTATTTCCTCCAGCAGCGGATTTCTTATATCCATATTCATCTTAAGCCTGTTTATCGTAGGTCCAAGATGGTTTATAAGTCCTGTTAAAGACTGCTTATCATACTCTAAAAAGCTACCTGTTTCAACCTCTGCCACCTTAAGCATTTCTTTTGCCAGCTCCTCAAGCACTGTGTTTTCCCTTTTGCTCTCAAAGCCCTTTGAACCTCTTAGATGCATAGTAATATATCCTGTCTCTTGTTCTGGAATCTCTATATTAAACACCTTTGATATTTTTTCAGCCAGATTAGCTGCTATTTCAAATTCTCCATAACCCTTAAGTTCCTTAAGATAAGTCTTGTCCATGCTTATCTTTTCATCCTTTTTTATCCTTTGAATGGCCAGAGCTAAATGTACAAGCAATCCTATATAAGCGTTATCGGTTAATCTATAATCAAGTGCTTCTTCATGTTCAAATATCAAAGACTCTAATTTTCTAATTGTATCTTTTTCTATTAAATTCAATAATCGTTCCCTTGTATTAACTTCAGTAGATAGGTTCTCTCTTATCAAATCCAAAAGCTGTGCTTCATTTATATTTTCATATATTAAATTGGCTATAGCCTTTCTTATTTCATATTCCTGACCCTCTATATATATTCCAAGACCTGGTTTTCTTACAAGCTTCAAGCTGTAATCCTTAAGCCATTCCTCCACCTTGTCAAGGTCATGGCTTACAGTTCCTTCTGTAACATTGAGCATTTTTGTAAAAATAAAAAGCTTCACAGGTTCATTATTTTGAAGTAGTTCTCCAAGAATCATAATCTGTCTCTCCTTTGGAGAGTAGCTTTTAACTTCCTTGCCTTCTTCAAGATTTCCCAAAATGTTTTTCCTTGCCTCAAGGCTTCCCTTAAGCCTTATGCCTATGCCAGCCTTCTTTTCCAGGCTGCAGCAATAGCTTTCAAGCCACTTATCAATATCTCTTAATTCTCTCAGTACCGTTCTGCTGCTTATGCTCAGCTTCTCGGCAATGCTTGAAATGGTCACATATTTATATTCACTGCAAATTCTTATAAGTATGTCCTTTTGCCTTGCTGTAATCTTAATCTGTCCCATATCAAACCACCACCTATTTAATAATTTAACCAGTTGTGCTAGTTCAGCCTCTAATCTCCGCAAAAATGTATACAGTATGCTTCATGAGCTATTCGCTGCACATGAAGTTCTAAGGCTCGGAATAGCCAAGAACTTTTAGTTGTTTACTTAATACTCATTTCACATACTTTATACATCTCGCTGGGTTAGTTTCTTAATAGCACAACAGGTTGGTTTAATTCTGTTTTAAAATAGTGTTGATATAGAGAGGTAGGTTCGTCGTAGAAGCCATTGAGCGAAGCCTAGAAAGTCTTAGGTTTCCGACTTTTGAAGTACGTTAAGAGGCTTCTACTGTTCGAAGCAAAGCAAGTTTAGAAGCCTTAGGACTTCAAAACAAAGGAAAGCTTAGACTTTCTTGTGCACAGCGAACGGCTTCCTAGATGAAACTGCCCCTCTATAAATCAACACTATTTTAAAACAAACACAACATTCAAGCTATATCTAGGAATACTGATGAAGCAAGCATGTGCAGTTGAAGCTTTCCTAGGCATCACAGCGCCTGCCTAATTAGAGCAGTAAGCTTATGATAATCTCTTAACTAAAGCGTCATACTCTGGACTGTTCATGAAATTCTTAATTGATATATGCTCAGCATTTGGAGCCTTGCTTCTAGCTCTATCAGTAAGACTTTCATGAGTTACAACTATTTCTGCATCAGCAGGAACTTCATCAACAGCGCAGTGAATTACTTCTATATTAAGCCCAGCTTTTTTAAGCTTGTTTCTTAATGTAGTAGCACCCATAGCACTTGAACCCATTCCAGCATCGCAAGCAAATATTATTCTGCTTACAGTTTTCTTTGAAGAAACTGTCTTAAGATCCTTGACCTTTTCCTTTGCATCAGCTAATTCTGAATCATCAAGCTTGTTAGCGCTTCTCTTTACAAAGTAAGAAGCAACTAAGAAGGAAACTACAGTAGAAATAATAACTCCAGCTAATACTGCAAAGTGTCCGCCCTTTGGTGTCATTGTCAATAATGCAAAGATACTTCCAGGTGATGGAGCTGCAACAAGCCCTGCTCCTAATATGCTAAAGGTTAATACTCCACTTGCACCTCCAGCTATAACAGCTAACAGCAGTACTGGGTTCATAAGAACATATGGGAAGTATATTTCATGTATTCCACCAAAGAAATGTATAATAATTGCTCCTGGTGCTGATTGCTTTATCATGCCCTTTGAAAATACCCAGTAAGCTAAAAGTATTCCAAGTCCTGGTCCTGGGTTTGTTTCAAGCAGGAAGAATATTGACTTTCCTAATTCCTTAGCTTCGTTGATTCCTATTGGTCCAAGAACTCCGTGATTAATAGCATTGTTTAAGAAAAGAATTTTTGCTGGTTCTATAAATAAGGATGCAAGAGGCAGCAAGCCTGCATTTACTATTGCGTGAACTCCATTTCCCAAGGCTTTATTTAAAGTCTCAACTATTGGTCCTATTCCTGAATAAGCAAGCAGTGCTAAAAGCATACCTATAATTCCTGCGGAGAAGTTATTAACAAGCATTTCAAAGCCTGCTGGTATTTTACCTTCTAATGCGCTGTCAACCTTCTTTATTATCCAGCCTGCAGCCGGTCCAACTATCATTGCTCCTAAGAACATCGGTATGGACGCTCCAACTATAACCCCCATAGTAGCTATGGCTCCAAGCACTCCACCTCTTGCTCCGCCAACCATCTTACCACCGGTATAACCTATTAATAGAGGCAGTAAATATTTAATCATAGGGTCTACAAGTTTTGCTAAGTATTCATTTGGCATCCAGCCAGTACCGATAAATAATGCCGTAATAAGCCCCCAAGCGATAAATGCGCCTATATTAGGCATAACCATACCGCTTAGAAAACGTCCAAATCTTTGTATATTTTCTTGGGTCTTCCCTTTTGTTTTGGTTTGTGGGTTAGTTTGTAGATTTGACATTTTATTTTCCTCCCATATATTAACTTCGTAATATATAAAATAGGCTTCTGCAGAATTCCCTTTCATTACGTTAATTAAATTATAGTATACGAAACGTTTTCATTCAATGTTAAGATACCATAGACAAGTCCTTAGTCATTAGTGACAAAATTAAATAACGCCTAATTGTCTGTCTTCAAAGTTTAGTTATGCCCAAATAAAAATAAAGCTAGCAGTTTATCGAAATCTGCTAGCTTTATTACTACATTATCATCTTATCTATAGCATTTTTTAGTCTTTCCAAAGCTTTCATAAGCACTGAGGTTGGGCAGGCTAAATTCATTCTTTCAAAGCCGATTCCTTCTTCTCCAAAGATATAGCCTTCGTCAAAGAACAGCTCCGACTCATGCATAAGCTTCTCAAGTTCATCCTTATCTAGGCCAAGTTTGTTAAAATCCATCCACTGCAAATAAGTACCCTGAAGCTCAAACACTTTAATTGCAGGAATGTTTTCCTCAATATATTTCTTAAGCTCTAGGTGATTATGGTGAACTATCTCAATAAGCTCCTCCAGCCAGTTTTCACATTGTGTATAGGCTATTTCGCAGGCCTTGTAGCCAAAAATATTTAAGCTGAAAAAGCCGTTTGATTCAACTTCCTTACGATATGCATCCCTGATTTTTTCGTTTGGAATTATAATATTTGAGGTCTGCAGCCCTGCCAAATTAAAGGTTTTGCTTGGTGCAGTACATACTATCATATTGTTTGCAAGCTCCTCAGACAAAGAAGCAAATACTGTGTGCTTATAGCCAGGCATAATAATATCAAAATGTATTTCATCAGAAATAATTAAAACCTTGTTTCTTAAACAAATTTCTCCTACTCTCTCAAGCTCTTCTGTTGTCCATACTCTGCCAACAGGATTATGAGGGCTGCAGAACAATAATATTTTGTTGCTTGGATCCTGGGTTTTCTTTTCTAAATCTTCAAAATCAATTTCATAGGTTTTACCGTTATTTGTCAGCTGACTTTTAACAACCTTCCTATCATTCTTTTCTATAGCCATGTAAAAAGGATAGTACACCGGACTCATAACAACAATACCATCACCAGGCTTTGTAAGTGCCTTTATGGCTGAAAAAAATGCGCTAACCACACCAGCTGAGCCCACAATCCACTCTGGTTTTATGTTCCAAGCATGTCTTTCCTTCATCCAGCTGCAAACAGCCTTATAATAGTTTTCCGTTGGTCCTGTATAGCCTAAAATAACAGAATCAAGATAATTCTTTAAACCTTCTATTATCTCAGGCGGATTCTTAAATTCCATATCTGCCACGGAAAAAGGAACTGTATCCTCTGAAATATTTGGATTCCATCCCTTCATCTGTTCCCACTTTTCTGAGCCTGTATTTGCTCTGCTAATAATAGATGTAAAATCGTATTTCATACATTTTCCCCCTTTGCATAATATACACCATCTAACTCTCTACCTTAACTACCTTGGAAGAAAGCATTTTATAAAAACCTTT
This sequence comes from Clostridium swellfunianum, assembly GCF_023656515.1. NCBI lineage: Bacteria > Bacillati > Bacillota > Clostridia > Eubacteriales > Clostridiaceae > Clostridium > Clostridium swellfunianum. The sequence goes on along the minus strand of NZ_JAMOFV010000006.1, from coordinate 813,592 downwards.
TGCAAATATTTTGTTTAAAGGCTTAATTGAGCAGTCAAAATAGTACAGCTTATTAAGCCAGTTCTTATGCTCCCAATATTCCTTATCTATAGTAAGAATCTTTTCTGCCAGCACCTTTTGTACCTGAAAGAAAATCAATTGATTAAGCTTAGGGTTAAACTCATTTCTTTCCTTGAACAAGTGCTTTACAAAGCTGTCATACTCAGATGACTTTATAGGGCTATTTAAGCTGTTAACAGTTCTTCCTATGCTGCCAGCAGGAAAGCCCCCCCACTGAATTGCTGTTTTTTCTAAATACTTTATGGTTTCCTTTAAGCCTGATGCCGCAGTTGTAGCAACCAGCAGCACTGGCTTTCCAACTAATTCAGGTCTGTGAAACCACTTGCAGGTTCTATCAATAAAAACCTTAAGCTTTCCGCTTACCCCTCCCATATAAATAGGAGAGCTTAAAATTATTCCGTCGTATTCCTTAAGCTTATCCATTAAAGCCTGAGCATCATCCTTATGCGGACAACACTTTCCTCTAAGGCACTGCTCACAGCCTAAACAATCCTTTACCTCATAGTCAAACAGGTTTACAATATCTACTTCAATGTTATTTTCCTTCATAGCTTCTTTAAGCTTTTGAAGCAAGCCATAAGTATTTTGCTTACGCCTGCTGCTGTTTATAGCTATAACTTTTTTGTTCATGCTGCTCCCCCATTTTATATTCTATAAATAGTATATCATATCCATTCTGTATTGTAACCGAATTGTAATTTGTGTAAACTTCATAATTACTATAATATATTTATAGGTACATATGGAAACATTATTCCTTTTGCGAATATGATTAGCGGTTTTGCACTCAATGTATCAAAAGATTTTTAAGGGGTTAAGTATGCAGAAAAAAATTATGATAATAGAAGATGAAGACAGCATCCGAGGTTTTTTAAGAATAAATCTCCTTCGGGAAAACTTTATAGTTATTGAAGCAGCTTGCGGAGAAGAAGGACTAAGTAAAATCAGGCTGGAAAATCCGGATGTTGTACTACTTGATGTTATGCTTCCAGGTATGGACGGCTTTGATGTTTGTGCTGCTGCGAGAAAAGAATTCCCTCAAATGGGTATCATCATGCTCACAGCCAGGGGCCAGGATATGGATAAGATATCTGGTTTAGAATCGGGTGCAGATGATTATGTTGTAAAACCCTTTAATCCAATTGAACTTATTCTTAGGGTAAAAGCCCTCCTACGTAGGACAGGCGAAGATATAAAAGCTGAGAACGACAAAATTATAGAAAGCGGAGCACTTAGGCTGGATTTATATGCCCAGACCGTATTCAAAAACAATAATGAAATATCACTTACTCCAAAGGAATACCTTCTTATAAAATTATTTATGGAGAAACCAGGTAAAGCCTTCACAAGAGATGAACTTCTTAATATTGTATGGGGATATGACTTTATAGGCGATGCTAAGATAGTTGATGTAAATATAAGAAGATTACGAGCCAAGATTGAAGAAGATTCCTCTAACCCCACCTATTTAGAAACGGTCTGGGGTACGGGGTATAGATGGAGGAAATAGTAAACTATGAAGGAAATTCTAGGTAAGAAAGCAGGTTCAAAAAGCATAAAAGCCAGGCTGGTACGGAATTTTATGATTGTCATCTTTATTAGTGTCATAGCCTTTGAAGCACTGCTGATATATTTTACTAGATATTATTTTTATAGTAATGTGGAGGGCATACTAACAAATCAAATCAAGATTTCTGCTGACTTTTACTCAAAGTATTTTTCCAATGTATCGCTAGAAGATAATGTATTGGATAATGTGGATGTGTTCTGGAGTCAAACTTCTGCAGAAGTTCAAATAATTGCCCCATCCGGAAAAGTACTCATGGACTCAATAGGTTTTATACCGGATGGTAAACTTGAAACCAGTGACGTCTTGACGGCTTTAAGCGGCACCAAAGGAGTGTGGCTAGGCAAATCAGAATACGATGGAAAGGTCATGGCTATTTCCTATCCGTTGAAATCCGGTAATGAATTAGTTGGGGCGCTCAGATTTATAACTTCTCTCGGAGAGATTGACAAGACCATCAATAAAATATATATAATCTTTATCAGCATTGGTATTACTGCAATCCTTGCAGCAGGACTCGTCAGCGTTATACTTGCCAGAGGTATAGTTCTCCCTCTTAAAGCTGTTACAAAAGCTGCAGAAAAAATGGCTAAGGGAAATTTAAAAACAAGAATAGATACCGGGCGGGAAGATGAGATTGGTATATTGGCGGGAACTTTAAATTATATGGCAGAGGAGATACTAAAAAAAGAACAATTTAAAAATGAATTTATTTCTTCTATTTCACACGAACTAAGAACGCCGCTTACTTCCATAAAGGGTTGGGTAATTACTCTCAATACTGATGAACTGCAAGATAGGAATATATTGAAAGATGGTTTGAAAATAATTGAAAATGAGAGTGAAAGACTAACTGCCATGGTTGAGGAATTACTTGATTTCTCAAGGTTAGCTTCAGGTAAGATAAAATTAAGTACGGGCGTTGAGGATGCTTCAAAAATAGTAAGATATATAGAAAAATATATGGCTCCCCGCGCAGAAAGAGAAGGACTTCAGTTTATAGTTGAATGTTCACAGGAGCCCCTGCTGGCAAAACTTGATAAGGACAGAATAAAACAGGTCTTGATAAACTTGTTGGATAACGCTTTCAAATTTACTCCTGCTGGCGGCAGAGTTATGCTAAGGGCCTTCAGCAAAGAAGGCTGGATTATCTTATGTGTAACAGATAACGGAACCGGAATAGATGAGGTGGACTTGCCTAGGGTAAGAGAAAAATTCTATAAGGGCAAAAACATAAAATCCCATACCGGTATCGGTCTTTCAATTTGTGATGAAATAGTAAAGCTTCATGACGGAGAGCTTAAAATAGAAAGTAAGCTTAATGAGGGAACGTGCATCTCTGTTAAGCTGCCCATTGAAGAAGCTATTGAAGGAGTTGAATAAAATGGATTTGAAAAGGTTCCACATAATTTTAATTGTATTGATTGTACTTTTTTTACCGGGCTGCAATAAGATTTACTTAAATGTTGAAGAAAAAATTGCTACACCCACGATAGAAAAGTTGCCTATCCATGGAACCTGGGAGGTTCAAAAATTCATTCCAATAGACAGTACAACCGTTCCTGAAAACAACGAGAACTATTCAGGTGAAATTGCTGTTTTTGATAATAGTATTGCCTTGCTTGGTAAAGAAAGCATTACTTCTCCAGAATATAAAATCAAGAGTGTATCAGCAGAAAAATATTTTCTATACAAATATAAGGTGGATGCAGTTAAGCTTGGTATAAAGGAAAAAAACGTTAAGGTGGTCACTGTCAGCTCAAATGCACAGTCCTTCCACGATTTTATTAAAATTGACGAAAATTCATTGTTGGTATATGAAAATCATGGTTTTTTATATGTCAGCAAGGTCTCAGACTTAGTAGACTACGGCGTCTTGCCTAGTATTACCGACGGTGGCGCAAGCAGCGGCGGAAACTCAGCTGCAAATCAGGATTCTCTGTTAAGATCAGGTGTCTTTATTGGATTACGTACACCGGGCCCTGACAAAGAAACTGGCAGCAGTTATAGAACTTTATGGATTGCTTCTAAGGACAGAGAAATTAGGCCCATATTTGAGGTGAAACAACTTCTTGTACCCAGGAGAAAAGGATTCTGGGAGATTGGCTATTTGCCAAAGGCAGAGACAGGATTACCTAATGGAGCACTTTATTCTCATTCATTAGTTGATGATAATTCTTATAACAATTCAGATAACAATAATTCACTTAAGGAAGACGGTAAAAGGGATATCCTTTTCGTAGGAAATGATTATATTGGAACGGAATACAGGTATTCAGACCCGGTGACTTTAAAAGAGAGGTCCAGATTCCAAGTTCTGCCCATTGATAATATTAGAAGCGGAATGGGAATAAGCATCTTAGATATTGCTGGCGAAGAGGGTCTGAATGTGCTTACCCGTTCAAGCCAGGCTTATATTATGTCACTGGATAAAAGTAAATCCGAGCTTCTAGAAAAGCAACCTGCAGCCGATAACTTTTCACTTTCCCGCCGCAACGGACAATGGATTGTCACAGGCAGACTAAATTATGTAGCGCCTATAAATAATAGAACCTCCGAAGACTTTAATATTTATCTTATGCCCCCTCAAAAGCTTATTAGTTACGATACCTTGAAACATCCATGGAATTATATAAAAGAAATGGCACCGGAAGCAATAGATGTTTATACATCACCAAACAATGACTTAGCAATAATAGTCACAAGAACTTCTATTGATATTTACACCATAGATAAGGAAAGATTGTCGGAGAAGCCAGTCCAAAATATAAAACTTAAGAAAGATGAATCTGTAGTTATGGCTGAATGGGCTGTTGGAGGTTATATGGAAAAATGGGAAAAAGTAATAAAGTCCAGGGCTAACAATTCTCAAGTTAATTTTAGAAAATAAAGTAAAGTGGTATCAAATACAGATACCACTTTACTTTATTCTAATGCCTACTGCTAATTGTAATTATACACTTTCTTTACAGTTCTAACAGCATTGTATACCTTATTCTTGGCTGAACTTTCCGTTAAATTCATTATTCTTCCGATATCCTTAAATTTTAAGTCATGGAAGAACCTCATTACCAGCATTTCTTTTACTTCAACGGGCAGGTTTTGTGTTAAAGTCATAAATTCATCCCTCACTAATATGTTGTCATAGCCTATTTCGTGAACTGCTTCGTTGTCCACAATATCATCAAGTTTCACTTTATTATTTTTTCTATAATAATCAATTATTGTGTTATTTGCTATTTTTATTATCCAATATTTACTTTTATTAACATCACAAATTTCATCTCTATGTTTGTATATCTTTATAAATACTTCAGAGAGCAAGTCCTCAGCTATCCAGTAATTTTTCACCTTAGAAAAAATATATCTGAAGGACATTTGATAGTATTTTCTGTAGAGCTCCTCGAATAGCTCCTCTTTTACGTCATTCATCTTTCCCGCTTCCTCCAACATTTTCATCAATTATTAATTTATAAAACACCTAATCCTTCCTCATCGCCAATGATGCCAAAGCTTTTTTTCCCATCCCTTATAAACATTAATCTTTTAGCTTGCTTTATATAAATTATAATCTTCAGCTGACCTTAAGTTTTTACATTACAGTTACATAAAAGTTACAAAATAGTTAAATTGATTTTTATCTTCAATATCTTAATTTATCACTTCTATGAAAAGTCTCTCAAACTAATAGCTTGAGGAAACATACACCATAAAAGATGTAAAAAAGATTAAAGGCCTTAGCTTATTCTAATGAATAGCTCAAGGCCTTTCTTAATTATTCTACTAAATTATAGTACCCCATTACTTTTCAAATCTCTCACATCAGTTACGAAATGGTAGCTCTCCCTATTTGTAGCCTGCCAAAACTGTTGTTTTCCACTATTGCATTCCTTGCAAAAGAATTGCTTAAAGTTAATTCGTTAGCACTAATATATTTACATTCGCTTATCGAAGTATCTTAATGCGAATAATTCTATGGCATTACGCAAGCCAATGAATAATATGCCATAAATTAAAACGCGATTTAAAGTAAGGGTTATTTGAGCATTAGAAATTATTAATAGCGCTTCTCCCACAGCTAAAAATACTATCAAAATATAGTTTAAATAATTCGCTGCATTATTCGCTTTGTTCTGGATAAATTGCCAGCGTTCGTCTTTCATATAATCAACTTCTTTTTTAGCTTTCCATAGATAAAGAAAAAGAGTAATGCCGGTACCAAAAATAAGGAAAAATAAAATAGTGATTTGTTCATTCATGATTTTAACCCTCCTTGTATTCAAAAACTTCATTTATTGGAACATTAAAAACTTCTGCGATTTTGAAAGCTAATTCTAAGGATGGAGTATATTTATACTTCTCAATTGATATAACCGCTTGGCGGGAAATTCCTACCTTTTCAGCTAAATCAGCTTGTGTCCAATCACGCTCTGCTCTCAAAACCTTAATTCGATTATGTATCAAGGTATTGCCTCCTTAACAAAATGTAATCACTTGTTTACATCTATATTGTAATCTTCTCATTACATTTTGTCAACAGAGGAATACCTTCCTCATACAGTAATTTTACTTATAAAAATAGCTCTAGACAATCCATACGAATATCTAGAGCTATGATCTTATTTACTTATTTTTCGAGTGATAAAAAGCTATATACTTATCACTCCAGTTTTTAAGACTGTTTAAAACTTCTGTAAATTCCTTTCCCATATCACTGAGCTCATATTCTACCTTGGGAGGAATTTGAGCGTAAACGGTTCTAGTAATCATGCCATATTCTTCTAAAGTACGTAATTGTTTTGTAAGTGTTGCTTGTGTCATTTCTGGCAGCTGTCTCTGTAATTCATTAAATCTAAGTTTGTTTTCACTTAAATGATGTAGAATAATTAATGCCCATTTTCCTGATAATATCTTTTGAGCAGTGGCATAGGGGCATTTTCCGAATAACTCTTCTTGGGTTAACATATATCCTCCTCAATAGTATCTTTTTAGATACTATGTATTATAAATAATCGTACTTGTTGTAATTAATGTAAGCAAATATAATGTGTGTATACTTAATTATATCACTAAAATTTGCGATGAACAAATAAAACCTATATGGAGGGATAAACTATGAAAATATTAGTAACGGGTGCAACAGGAAAACTGGGATCAAAGGTTGTAGAAACCTTATTGAAGGTTGTGGCGGCAAGTGATCTTGCTGTTAGTGTTCGTAACCCAGAGAAAGCAGAAGGATTAAAGAATAGAGGAGTTGAGGTTAGACAAGGTGATTTCGACCATCCTGAAACACTAACTACCGCCTTTGCAGGAGTCGACAGGCTATTGATTATTTCAGCTGATGGTGATAACGAAACAAGAATCAGACAGCATACAAATGCAGTAGCTGCAGCTAAACAGGCTAATGTTAAGTTCATTGCTTATACAAGTTTAGGAAATGCAAGTGAGAGCTCATTGTTCCTTGCTCCAGTACATCGTGCAACAGAAGAGGCCATTCTGAAAACTGGAATCCCTTATTGCTTCCTAAGAAATAACTGGTACTTGGAAAACGAGATTGGAAGCATTCAAGGAGTACTGGCAGCTGCGCCTTGGGTAACCTCTGCAGGAACTGGCAAGGTAGGCTGGGCACTTCAGCAGGATTACGCAGAGGCTGCTGCAGCCGTGCTTTCAGGAAGTGGATTCGAGAATACAATATATGAACTTTCGGGAGAACCTATAACTCAAGAAGAATTGGCAGCTGCACTTGGATCTGTATTAGGAAAGGAAGTAGTAGTTCATCAGGTGGATGATGCTGCTTATGCTGACGCCATGAAAAGTGCTGGAGTACCAGATTTCGTTGTCCCTATGCTTGTTGACATACAGAAAGCCATTCGGGATGGAGCACTCGATATAGAGAGCGGCGATTTTGAAAAATTGCTTGGTCGTAAAGTAACTCCAATCGGCGAAGCTCTTGCACAAATTGTCAGTGGGCTCTCAAATAAATAGAGTAATCCTAATTATATACCGGCCTTCCTGATATTGGAGGCCGGTACTATAGTTAATATGATAATAAAGTAAAGATGAAGAATGAATTAATAGATTACAGGTTTATATCCAAGAATCCTTACTTCCTTATTCCAACTTTCAAGTTTTTTATTTAAAAGAAATTTCTTCAAAGACATTAGGAGATGATTGAAAATCATCTCCTTGCCTTAAAATTAGTTATACACCCTCATTTTTTTCGCCAGTCATTGGATTTATTTTTACATAAACGATTTTTTTAATAGTATTTTCAGAAAGATAGTATTTTTCAGCTAAGTCGCTTATTGAGGAACCATCTTTATGCTCTTTCCTAATAGTATCATTTCTGATAGAAAGATTGCGTCTATACCCAGAATTATCTCCCCATTTTTTCTTCGTTCCTTCAGCCTTAGGTATATATAGATATTCTCCTTGAATATACTTTTGAACCTCATCCATCAATTCTTTTGGCAAGATTTGTATTGCGTTTTTATATTTCAACCTTATTTCCTACTTATCCCTAAAATAGATTTCAAATTCTTCTACAGATTTAAAATCCAATAACTTTATCTGATTGTTCCTCATTAGTGAAACCAAGTCCTTTTCAAACTTATCAATTGCCATAAGAATTTGTTCATTGTCTTTTTGAGAAGTCAATTCTAATAAATCCAATCCAAATATATCCTTGAAATACTTACCGTACTCTACAAAAGCATTTCTATCGTCATACCATATACCCTCTTCGACTTTTGCAACAAACTGGCCCACTTCTTCTTGGATGTATGAAAAGAGCTCATATAATTTATAATAATCCTTTTGACTAACAGCAAGCTTACATTTATTAATACTTTTCTTCAATTCCTCATAGTATCCTGTAAAAAGTGTTTCAAATAACTCATTTTGTTTATTTTCTTTCTTCATAGCAAGCAGTAGTTCCCTTGTATTTTCAGCAAGACTTAATGAATTTAAATAGATTTCTTCACTAGAAGTTGAAAAAATTATATCATTTACTAGAACTTTATAATTCTTAGGTAATCTTTCTAGTTTTAAAGAATCCCTCAAAACAGAGCCATTTCCATTTTTATAATACTCCCTGTTTGCAAAGCCCAATGCATTTGCAATTTTATTGAGTAATTTTCCTGCTTCTAGCCTTACACTACTCATACTATCTTTGTACTTATACATATTATAAAGATAGATATAGCTCTCATTAAAGTATTCATAAGCTTTATTTACTAAAGCTTCATCATACTTGCCACTTAATACAGTTTTAAGACTATCTTTCATGTTTTCAAATCTATTAAGGGCTTCTTCATCGGAATAATAAATAACTTCTGTATCCAAAAGTAAATATCCTTGGGGACTATCCATGGCAGCATTGGCAATCAATCGTTCCCAGCTTATGGGAAACAAGTCATAGCTTACATCCTCTACAATGAATTGAGTCGAAAGGTTTTTTCCTCTCTCATTTTTAGGAATGAAATAAAACTGTATTCCCAAATTCTCATCTTCATCCGCCTTATCATTTCCATAAACTACAAGCAGCAAAATATCCTTCTTATACTCGTTCAAAATTTTATTTTTTACTATTTCTAATATCTTTTTATCTCTTTTCACAATAAAACCTCCTGATTATTTGCATCTTTTGAAATATTTAACGGATCCATTTATTTCATAATTTAATTATATATACAAAATCATATTAATTATATAGATAGTTCCTTTCTAGGTAATAATATACACACCTTATTAATAAATGTTTAATTCTAAATACACATATGGAGAAAATTTATACGCTGCTGGCATGTTGCAGTGTTTAACGGTAGAATAGGAGGGCTTGGAATATTGCAGTTGAACGAGGGAAAGCGGCAGGTTATAATATTGTAGATATGGGAGCAATTTATATTACTTTAGTATCTATCACTATGATGAACGCCTTTAATATTTACTCTAAAGGTATGAAATAAAAACACAAAACATAAATGAAGAGGTTTTTTATGCGTATTAGCAAGAGACTAACAGCACTGATATTTGTTTTACTTGTACTAAGTTTAGCAGGTTGTTCCTCTAGCACTTCTGCTGTAAAAATTAAATCAAGCAAAGATATTACTTTCTTCGTAGCAACAGATGTGCACTATCTCGCCGAAAGTTTAACAGATAAGGGTGAAGCTTATCAGAAATTTATTAGCAGCGATGGACGTCAATTAAATTATATTAGTGAAATAGTTGATGCCTTCTCTAATGATATCAAGAAGAAAAAAGCAGACGTTCTTATTGTCAGTGGTGATTTAACTACCAATGGGGAGAAGAAAAGCCATCTGGAATTTGCAAAAAAGCTTAAGAAAATTGAAGAAGGCGGCACCTCAGTGTTTGTTATACCAGGTAATCATGATATAATGAACCCTTTCGCTAGAGGTTTTAAAGACAGTAACCAATATGTGGTTGATTACATAAATGAAAAAAACTTTGAGAAAATTTATAAAGACTTTGGCTACAATGAGGCTATCTCCAGGGATACTAATACATTAAGCTATCTGGCATCACCCTCAGAGGATGTATGGCTGTTGATGCTGGATACTGCTCAGTATAAGGATAACCTAGAAAAAAATAGACCGGGACTTGATGGTGAAATTAATCCTGGAACCCTTGAATGGATAAAGAAATGTAGTGATTTAGCAAAGAAGAACAATGCACAGATTATTGCAGTTATGCATCATAATTTAATTGATCATAGCGAGTCAATTAAAGAGGGATTTACAATAAATAATAGCACTGCAGTGTTACAGCTGTTTAAAAACTGCGGCATAAAGCTTGTTTTATCAGGACATACTCATCAGCAGGATATAAAATCCTATAGCAAAGATAAATATAAAGTTTATGATGTCGTAACTAGCGCCCTTGTAGTCTATCCACAAAAATATGGCGTACTTAAATATTCACCAAAGGATGGCTTTGACTACAGCACCTCGTCTGTTGATGTTGAGGGCTGGGCAAAAGAACATGCTGTAAAAGATGAAAATCTCAATAATTTCAAAGTATATTCTGAGGAATATTATAAAGCTGCTCTGTATCACAACACAATTAACCGTTTTTTAATGGATGATAGCGCTACATCTGATGAAGCAAAGCTGATGGCTGAAACTTCAGCTCTTATAAGAACAAAATATCTTGGAGACACATCAATGTTTGATAAACAGGTAATTATGAATTCGCAGGGCTATAAGCTGCTTACAGAATTCGGAGCGCAGAAAAATCTGACGAGAATGCTTAATAGCGATAATACAGGTAATAACCGATTGCAGATTCCTGTTCCGTAATCGGTTATAGGTGACATAAATTCTGTGGTTTTGCTTTAGCTTTATCCGTTCATTTTGAATACGCTATTTCTGACACTTTATTACCTCAAATTAGGTAAAATTTGAACAAAAACATTTGGTTAACTGAATTTGCTATAACTGATTAATACTTGGGTTATTAAAATTTGCCCATGCTAAATTACTGTCAATGCATCTAGCCATTCTGTAAGCTATTGGTTTAAATCCACACTTCGGCCAAAATGTTGAGGATGCAAGGTTGGTTATTCTCCAATCTGTTATTATACTGTTATATCCCTTTTCTTTCATAATCCTATAGCCTTCATTCATCAACTTTTTACCAACACCATTTCCCATTTGGGAATAGTAAGTGCCCGCAATACTTAACTCTACCCCCTCATCAGGGGTCATCAAATCTGGAGTACTTGGCCAATATGCTTGAAATCCTAATCCCTTCATTTCTTTTTCAGCAATAAAGATCATTGCGTCGTTCTCCTCTACCGTACGCTTATACCCATTCTTTATGTCTGTTACAACTTCTGGCAAGGCAGGTTCAAAGGTCGGTGCTGAATTTTGATAGGATTGGATTATACTAGACATATTACCCATAATTTCACTATCTATTTTATTAGCAACTCTAATTTCTACATCAGATACATTATCAAAAGGCTTGTAATCCTCCATGCTCATTACCCCATGTACTTGTTGGATAAAAAAGCTTAATTTAAGGAATGCCTCATAATACACCTGATTTCCAAGAGGTATTATAGTATAGTGCATAAAGCAACCTTGTTCAAGCCATAGATTAGCAACCTTCGCATAGAGATGCCTTATAAGCTCAGAGGATTGATCCAATCTGATTGCAATCCCCTCATAGGGAACCCATACATGCCTGCCTCTTCTATTATCAATCTTTATCTCTCCCATTATATAACCTACTAGTTTATCATTAGCAAATGATCCTATCCCAATGACTTTACTATTAGCAAACATTTTTTCAAATGAATCTGTTATATATTTTGTATTAAGGCAACTGTTCTTCAGCAAGGGAAACACTTTACTCTCAAGGCTTTGCCTATTTATTAGCAAATCAACCATTGCAGGTATATCATCAATAGTAATTAATCTGAATTCATATTTGCTCATTTCTACCTCCAAATCCAATTTATATTATATTACATATTTTAACATAACAATTTACTATTAACTATGCAAAAAACAATTCATTACTGTTTTTACCACCTGGGATTGTAATGAAAACATACACCAAAGTGGATATTGGTTTATAGTGGAAAGTGTAAAATATATGCCCCAAAAAGAGCTTTTATATTTCATTATTCTTATTAATAAGCTTCCGTAGCAGCTTCAATTAATCTAACAGCATTCTCAAGCCCGTTTTCTTCTTGCATTTTTTTAGCCAAATCCTTAACACAATCATGTATCTCACTGTAATTAGCTTTTAACTCATTGATTGCGCTAATCAGCCTTTCTTCACTCAATTTGCTTGCCTTAATTGGCATTACACTTACCTTCAGTTTATATAGGTGTTCAGCAAAAGCAAATTGATCAAGTACATGAGGAACTGAAATGGTTGGAATGCCATAAAGTAGCGACGAAGCGGATGTACCAAAACCACAGTGATGAATTACACAATAACCTTGTTTAAACAACCAACTATGAGGAATTGAGCCAGCACTAATTATTGTTTCAGGAAGTTTATAATCAGTTAATGTTTTGTTAAAACCTTGAATAATAGCCCGCATTCCTGTTTTTTGAAAAGCACCTACAAATATATCTAGTTTTTCTTTTTCCTCCTTGCTCTCAAAAGACATTGCTCCAAGCGCAAGTATGATTGGCTTATCCCCTGCACTTAAGAACGCTTTTAGCCTTTCTTCAGGTTGATAGCTGTTATCATTATCGTACCAATAACCTACAATCTTATTTCTTTTATCCCAATATGGATTTTGCTCTACAATATAACGGCTAATCGGGATTAAATTAAGCTTCGGAGACATAACTTCGTCCATTGACTTAACCTTTGGTAAATTATATAGTTTTCTAATTTTGTTATAAGGTTTAACAATTTGAGGATTTATGAGTGCGCCGAACACTTTATCACGTAAGTTTTTCTTCCTATTTATTTCAGGAATCATCTCCGTTTGCAAAGTCACGTTAATGGTTTCAAGGCCTAATGCTTCTGCTTCAGTTGCTCCCATCTGACTGTGGGAAACTATCACAAGGTCTTTGTTCTTGCAATTTTCATATATATCTTTTGAAGAGTTTTCAACGATATTAAAAACAAACTTCATGGTTTTTAGCATACTGAATACTGGATTTTTTGTACGACCACGAATTATAGCGGCTTCGTATTCAATATCAATGTCAGGCCCTATTGGGGTGAATTCAATCTTTGCACTTGTTACAAGTTTTCTCCAACAAGGATGCGTACCGATCGTCACCTTATGTCCCTCTTTGATTAAAGCCTGTGCAAGATAAATATAGGGCTGAATATCCCCTCTTGTTCCCATCGTAAAAATAACTATATTTTTCAAGTTCACTCCCCCTTAAAACTTCAATGGTTACAAAGCTGTTGATTGAGCTTATATACTTCTTTTCTATTATAACAGATTTTGGAAGTCAATCATTGCTTAAATGCAGTATTTTAAAAAGCAGTCTTAGGTAAGTAGTTCTAATCTAAAACATAATCTTTATATAAATCATTTAAGGATTAAGATTAAATTCCTTGGTCTTGATATAGAAGTTAAAAGCAAAGAAAAAAGTGCCCTATCACTAAGATTAGCACCTTCTTCTTAACATATTTAGTTTTTAAAAATCTTTTGTAAAATTTTTAACTAGTAGATAAGTTGGAGTTTCTAAACCAGTAACAATTTGATATGCTGAATTAATCTAAATAAAAATACATTCCTATAGTGACAACTAGTGTAATCAACGCTGAAAAAATTACTGAGAACGCTTTTTGATATGGGCGTTTTCCAATCTCACAACTCTTTTCAATTTGATCAAGTTTTTTTCCCTCGGTAAAAGCAATGATTTCTCTGTATGTTTGAACATCGTGAGTTTTCTTTTGCTTTTCAACACTTAGTGCATAATACATTGTAATGCCAAATAGCACTAACCAGATTGCAACTCCAATAAAATTTAAGTAACGAAATAGTGGAACCACCAATACTACGGTTGCCATAAGTAGTATAGTAAAGATCATGCCGTCACGGTTAAATTTTTTAATGTCCACTTTGATATTCCTCCTGCTTACATTCTATCGGTTGAATCGTATTCATGCTATCAAACCTATTTTACATCACTACTTTTTAGTATGTAAAATGTATTTTACATGCCATTTATTATAACATATTTTGTAAATATAGTTATACTTGTGGTACGGCTCAGCGTAACACTTTCAAGTGAGGTTATTACACTTTTTAACTATAGGGATTAAGAACCATAGCTTTCCGTCATTCTTGTATCTGTCTCAAACTTCTACAGCCTAATTATATATACCATATATTAATTCTGTATCTTCTGAAGCTTCAACACCTACATATCCATTCCCCAAATCATAGTTTCCCATCTTGTAACATACTCCATTCTATCATTCCGATCACTTAACGGTATTAGCTTAAACTTACATCTAAGTTTAATATATTTATAAAGATATACCTAACCCCTTTAGTACTAATAACTGTAAATTATTGATTTCATTTATAACTTTCCAAAACTCTCTATGTGAATATAGTGCAACACCAAACTGCTTATAAGGAACCACTTATAATTGCCTCTAATCCCTATGTGTTTTTATCATATCATCAAAATTTGACTTATCTCCAAATAACCCGTAGTAAAAAAGTTTATTTATTCCAACAATATAGTCACGGTTTGCATCGTGCTTTCCCGGATTTAAAAGCGGTGTTATTGCTGAAATATAAGCTATTACTGCTTCTGTTGGTATGCTCGCATCTATATCGCCTTCTTTTTTTCCCTGCTCAAAGAAATCAAAAACAAAGGGCATAACATTTTTAGCTTTCTCGCTATAAAGCTGCTGCATCATGGGGTCCTCCCAAGCCTCTTTACTGAAAACATCCGTTGCAAAGAGGGACTGTTTTTCCTCAGCCATTCCAAATAGCTTCTCTAACTTTTTAGCAAAAGGAATTTGTTCTTTTAATATTTTCTCCCCAACTGAAACAATGTTACTAATATATCTTTGCAATACCTCACGAGCTAATGCCTCTTTACTTCCAAAATAATTAAAAATTGTAACCTTGGATACATTCGCTTTTTTTGCAATATCCACTACGCTGGTGTTTGCAATTCCATTATGAAAAAATAAATCCTGTGCCGCACTCAGTATTACCTCTTTCTTTTCTTCCGTTCTTTTTTCATATCCGTTCACAACTTTCTCTCCTACTCCATATGTTTATTAATCTAATATCAACTAATCATAGTATACCACATTTTTGAACCACATCAATACTTTTAGTTCATAATGTATTGACAAGCTTATTTAGGAGTGATATTCTGAACTCATAATAGCATTTTAGTTCAAAATATCACTAGGAGGGGTTTTCAATGAATATTATTGAAGTTAATAATCTGACCAAAAACTATGGAACTGCACGAGGTATCAATAATATATCTTTTAATGTTGAAGAAGGTGAAATTTTTGGTTTCATTGGTCCAAATGGTGCCGGAAAGTCTACTACAATCAGGACTTTATTATCACTCATATATCCAACCAGCGGCAGCGCTAAAATATTCGGTAAAGACTGTATAAAATATGGCGCTGAGATTAAAAGGGAAATAGGTTATTTGCCATCTGAAGTATTCTATTATGACAAGATGAAGGTTATAGATCTTTTGAAATACTCTGCTAGTTTCTATAAAAAAGATTGCAGTAAAAGAATGAAAGAATTAGCTGAAATAATGGACTTGGATTTGAATAAAAAAATTGATGATTTATCCTATGGAAATAGAAAGAAGGTGGGTATCGTCCAAGGTTTATTACATGAACCAAAGCTTGTGATCCTTGATGAACCTACCGGAGGGTTAGATCCATTAATGCAGCAAAGGTTCTTTGACCTTCTTCAGGAAGAGAATAGAAAAGGCACGACTATTTTATTTTCATCACATATTCTAAGTGAAGTACAGAGAATGTGCAACCGCGTAGCAATCATCAAAGAAGGAAAAATTATCCACATTCAGAAGATTAATACCTTAAGAGAAAACAGCTACAAAAGAATCAAATTAGAAACGCCGGTAAGGGTAAGCAGTGAATATTTTAGACTCAGTGGTGTAACTAACATAGAGGTACAAGGTAACACAATTGATTTCTTATTCAAGGGTGATCTAAATGTAATCCTTAAAAAACTTTCAGAATTAAGAGTCTCTAATTTACTTATAGAGGAGCCAAGCCTTGAAGAAATCTTCATGCATTATTACGGAAAGGAGAATTAAGAAGCTATGAATATATTTTGGCGTGAAATAAAAGCATTCAGTAAGTTTACCACTATATGGACCGTTGCAATATCTGCTTGGATTATTATACTCTCATTATTTTTCCCAGCATTTTATGATAACGCGGCTGTAATAACAAAGGCTCTTGAAAGCTATCCAGAAGCAGTTCGCAATCTACTTGGGCTTTCACCAGACAGTTTATCCAGCTTTTTAGGTTTTTACACCTTTGTATTTAATGGTGTAGTGGAACTTGGAATTATACAGGCTGTGATTTTAGGAGCTTCTGTTATTTTTAAAGAAGTAAGCGGAAAGACAGCGGACTTTCTTTTTACAAGGCCAGCAACGCGAAGACAAATTATCACCTCAAAGTTGGGTGCCTCCTGCATCTCTCTACTTATTACAACTATAGTTTGCTTTTTAATCTCCAGTTTAATGGCAGTATTTATGTCACAGGATACTGTAAACTTTAGATTGCTGTTTATGGTTTCTATTACGCTATTTTTTATTCAACTATTATTTATGATTATTGGAACCTTATTAGCAGTGGTATTTGTTAAAATGAAATCTGCTGCTGCTCTTGCTATTGGTGCTTTGTTAATTAATCAAATACTGTTTAGTATATTTAAGCCTATTTTAGGAGAGAAAGCAGTAAGATATATCATTCCAATAAAATATTTTAACAGTGAATATATAATAAAAAATGTATCTTATGAAGTTTCATTTATTATTATTACATTCCTGCTGATTATAGCTGGAGTAATATTAAGCCTAATTATCTATGAGAAAAAAGATGTACATGCTGCTTAATAGTTTAATTTTAGATTATAGCAATTAAAAGTAATTTAAAAAACAAGGAGGTCTCAATATGAATATATTTGTCAGAGAGCTAAAAGCACATAGAAAATCCCTAATTATATGGTGCATTGGCGCATTTTATATGGTTGCAGCAAGTATGTGGAAATTCGGAGCTGAATATAGTTCAAATCAATCCCTGAATGAACTTATTTCTCAATTGCCTGAAGCAGTGCGAGTTATACTTGGGATACGGGGTTCCTTTGATCTATCAACTGCCGGTGGATATTATGGACTATTATATTATTACCTTGTGCTCATGGCAACAATTCATTCAGCTATGATTGGAGCCAGCATTATATCAAAGGAAGAACAGAATAAAACAACAGAATTCATAGTTGCAAAACCTGTTACAAGAAATGAAATCATCACTTCAAAGCTGTTAGCAGGTTTTACAAATATCTTTATATTTAATATGGTTACGACCCTCTCTTCATTAATCATGTTGGAATATTACAACAAAGGTCAATCAATTACTAAAGAAATTATTATGTTAATGATTGGAATGTTTATTTTACAGTTAATATTTTTACTTGTTGGAACAGCATCCGCAGCAATCAGTAAAAATCCAAAGATGTCTTCGGTCGCAGCACTTACCATACTGCTAATTACATTGATGCTTGCAAAGATAATTGATATGAACAGCAAACTTGATGGCCTGAAATATTTCACCCCAATTAAATACTTTGAGGCAGAGCAACTACTCCTGCAAGGAGGTTTTAAGCCGATTTTTTTAGTTCTGTGTGTTGTGATTATAGCAATATTATTTAGCTCACCCTATGTCTTTTACAAAAAAAGAGATTTGAATGTATAGTCATAATATAAAATAGAGCCACCAAGTCCTAATCTGTGAAATATGTCAACTTATCGAAAAGCTTCTTGATTTTAATTCCATATTTAGGTAATATTGAATTAATACTTAGGTATATTTATAATGAACTCACAATTATATGTTTTTATTGAGGAGGTATCTTACAATGAATATTATAGAAGAAGTTAAAGGTTTATACCAGATCATTGAACTTAAACCGTTTCGAAAAACAGAAGGTGTGATTTTTGATCTTTTCCCAATGGACAGTATTTCACATATTGATTCCATTGATCGTGTACTTCATAACCATAGTGCAGTTTCTCCTGGACCTGTTGGTTCTGTCTCATATCCGTGGTACATGCACCCTCATCAAGATGATAACCTTTTAGTTCTTCATGGAAAACGTGAAGTTGACATTTATAACAAAGTACATGGCAAAGTGGAACATTTTACTGTATATCCAGACAAAATTTTAAAAGGTGGTAAGCTAATATACACTGGTGGTGCTATGCTTGTCTGGCCTGCAGGGGTCTTTCATCGCATTGTCAGCGGTGAAGACGGTTCCGCATCTATAAATCTGGCTGTTCATCATGAAGGTTTTGATATACGAAGCAATTTTAACATCTATGATTTAAACACAGAGACCGGAGAATATCACTTGATTCGTGAAGGATACAAGGATCAAGTATAGTAATATACTTGAGGTATACCCAATTCAATATGAGCTAAATCCATAATTCTTTTTAATGCACAGTTAATTCTCTTACAAATGTATCAAGGACTTACTTTATGACAGTAAGTCCTTTTTTATTAAGTCTATACTAGTAATATAAATAAAATTTTTAAAAACTTACCTAATTATACTACCCTAATACTTTTCAAACCTCTCTACATCAACTACAAAGATAGTGGCTCTCCCTATTGTTAACTTGCTAGAACTATTGTTTTCTACTTGTTGTTTTCTTTGCGAATTGTTTGCTATTATTTGGATAGCTGTATGAAGTTCATGATTTTCCACACCGGAAAGAAGCGTTGTATTTCCTAATTTCAAAAAGCCTCCAGTGGTGCTCATTTTAGTTATTCTGAGATTGTTATCACTAAATTCATCTAATATTCTGTTTACATCCTCATCGTGAACAATTGCAATTATAAGCTTCAAGGCAATTCCTCCTTATACTTCATTAAGGCTTTT
Organism: Clostridium swellfunianum; assembly: GCF_023656515.1. Lineage (NCBI taxonomy): Bacteria > Bacillati > Bacillota > Clostridia > Eubacteriales > Clostridiaceae > Clostridium > Clostridium swellfunianum. The sequence goes on along the minus strand of NZ_JAMOFV010000006.1, from coordinate 794,327 downwards.
AGCCCATATATTCGTGTTAATTTATTACAATTAACAACTTATTTATGTTACAGAGTTGTTAAAATCTGACAACTTAATAATAACACAAAGCTGCCTATTTGTTAATATTTCATTATGTTAAATAACTGTTACAAGCCAATGAGCAGCAAAGGTATAAAAAACATATCTCCCAGCAATTAAATAGCAATCCTTAAAAATTGGACCCTAGGACCCTATTCTAAATTCATTAACTTATTATACTATTTATTAGGGTATTACTTACCTTTACTCCCTTAATTTATACTTTTAAGGTTATATATAAAAATAGGGTCCCATAGGTCCAATCCCATTTGAACCTTTGATTTTCCTTGATTTAGCATAGGACCATTGCTTGGACCCTAAAATTTTTTTATGGTCCTATGGTCCCATGGCTTATTGGACCCTTGAGGACCAATTTTTAATTAGGGTCCTATTCTAAGCCCCCATTGTCTGACCTTACAAAGGCTCTTTGCTTACCGTATAGCTTTCCAAAATGGAGCCTGCCTCTATTTTTTGTATAGGGCTCCCAGCCTTCTATTTTTCGTATAATATAATTTATTTCCCGGGCCCTATAGGAGTCTATATCCTTATAATCTCCGTATAAAAGCTCCACGTATATTTCTGAAGCGCATACCTTGGTTCTAGGCACAGTGCCTTCTTCTGCTTCTCCAAAGTCAGTGCCATGAATGTAGCGTCTTCTTGCTCCAATATCCATATCGCCCCAGTTTATAGGCAAACCCAGCTCTAAATACTCTCTTATAGCTCCCTCCATGTTACTCTGCTCAGTATGGAGTTCCTGCACCTCACTGGCAAGATATTCAAGTTCTTCATTTAAAAACAGCTCTTCCCCCTGTTTCCAAAGTTCAAAAGCCTCAGCCCAAATCTGATCTATCTCAGTCTGATTCATAGAAAGCCAAAGATTCTTTTTGCGTTTTGAAGCATTAACTATCACAGGCCAAAATCTTCTGTTTCCTGTTTTGTCCTTTAAAAAATTATAGTCATTGGTGGTGCCAAAAAACACGCACTGCCTTGGAAACTTGGTTACTCTTCTGCCATAGGCTTCCCTGTAGCTGTCGTCGCATTTTGAAAGGAACTGCTTAACTGCCTCAGCTTCAGCCTTTCTGGTGGCCGAAAGCTCAGCAAGCTCAATAAGCCAGGCATTTTGAAGCTGCTCATAGGCTTCCTTGCCCTGCACTGTGGTAAAGGAATCAGAAAACCAGGACTGCCCTAAAAGTCTTATAATATGGCTTTTTCCTATGCCCTGTTTTCCAACTAAAACAAGCATGTTATCAAACTTTATACCAGGCTTAAAAACCCTGGCTACTGCAGCTACTAAAGCCTTTCTTGTTACAGTTCTTACATACTTATTGTCCTCTGCTCCCAAATAATCCATTAAAAGCGTATCTAGCCTGGGAGTGCCGTCCCAGGTTAAGGAGTTTATATAATCCCTTATTGGGTGATACTTGTTTTTCTCCTCAATAATTAACACCCCATCTAAAATTTTATTTGGCGAGCTTATATCATAGACCTTTTCTAAGTACTGCCTTAAGGCTGCATCATCCCTGTCTGAAAATATATCTCCCTCGCTTTTATTCTCCAGCTTATGCCAAGGCACGTCTCCTCTTAGCATTGTTGAATGTGAAAATTCATTTAAAGCTATCTTTCCTTTTATATAGGGATCATTTTCAAGAATTAAAACTATATTGGTTATGGTTGGCTTGTAGTTTCCTCTGTTGTCTGTCTCAAGCTTTTTAAGCCAAGCCACCTCAAGAGCTACCTCCTCTTCTACTACTTGAAAATCCTGTCTAACTAGCTTAAGCCTTTCCTGCCCAAGAGTAATTTTTACTGCCTCCAGCTCCTGCACAAAGCGAAGCATCGCAGCATAGGAAGGCGGCTTTGCTGAAGAAGCCTTCTCCTCCATGCCTTCATCTAGGTGTCCAAATTTATGAATTCTCACTAAATCAAAGGCATTGCACAGCTTGCCTCCTGCAGGATCTGTTGAATGATGAGAGTAGGCAAATTTACCTTCCTCATAAATTATTAGTCCTCCCCAGGTTGAGCCTTTCATATAGGTATACCTGCTTTGCTCCAAGGTTTTCTCATAAACCTCAGGAAGAAATTTATCTATAGCTTCAGGTACATTATAGGTGCAGCAAAAGGCTCCCACAAAGCCCTTTTTATCTCTTGGATTGCCTTGCTTGTCTTTAAGTCTTTTAATTTTGCTCTTTAATCTTGAAGCTTCAGGCCAAAGACTTCTATTCCTCCAATCTTCATAGCTTGCAAGTATGTCCTCAGGCTTCAACCACTTATCATCCTTAAATTCAAACTCAAATAAGCCGTCCTTGCTGGTAGAGGGCCAGTACATTAGCCTTGAAGGCTCATAGGTAGTGTCATCAAAATAATCAATGCCAATATCCTTAGCAACCTTTCTTGCCACAGCCTCATATTCCTCAGGAGTAACAGCTCTTTCTAAGGGAATAACCAACCTAAGCCTTGGCTTATCCTTTACATGCTTGTGAGTTGAATAAATGCAGCAGGCATAATTAAAGCTGTCAGCTAGAAGTCTCCAAAACCCTTCCTGAGCAAAATCTGCATCCAAAGTAAGCAGTGTCCTATTTAAAACACTGCAGCTGTTTCTTTTTCTATCCTTTAAGGTGCCTCCAACAAAGCCCCCAACATCTTTAATAGCATCCTGCTCCTTTTTAGGAAGGCTTCTATACTGCTCAGCGGTTTCATGGGTATAGGTGGTTTCACTTAGCCTTTCTAAAAGCTCAGACCACTTAAGCTCCTTGTTTATCCACACAGCTTCTTTTCTGCTCTTGCCTTCTGCTATAGCTATAATTCCATCATAATTTATGTTTATCATGCTTATCCTCCTTTGCTTATTTATTTTCTATAGTACTTGCTTTCAAAGGCCTCTGCGGTTAAATGCAGCCCCTTGGCCCAAGCTATTGGCTCAGCCATAGTTTCCTGCACCTCTTCAAGGGAGCCAAAATTCTCCGGCACCTCTAAAACCACCTCGTCATGAATATGCATAACAATTTTATAGCCATTCTCATAAAGCCTAAGCATTGCCTCTGCCAGACAATCTCTAGCTATAGCCTGCACTATATTTTCTACAAGCTTTCCTCCATAGGTCTTTAAGGTTGTCCAGAGCTTATTTGTTTGATCTATGCCCTCATAGGTAATTATGTATTTATTAAAATCAAAATCTAATTTAAGCCTTGCATTTATGTAGGAAAGCTTTCTGCCCGAGGGAAGCTTAATAAAAAGAATTCCCCTCTCAAAGAAAAATTCAAGCTTGTGCTGAAGCTTAACTGCTCTTCTTTGTTCTACTGCAGTAACTGCAGCCATTTCCACCTGCTGCCAAAGCTTAACTATATTTTTATTTGCACCCCTCCAGGCTGTAACAAGCTCTATAAGCTCTCTTTCCTTCAAGCCCATTTTTAAAGCCCCCATATTTATAAGAGCCCCCTTGCTTCCCTGATAGCCCAGCGCCAGTTCAGCTATTTTTCCCTTCTGCCTTAAAGCACTGTCTTTTCCAATAGACTCTATAGGCACCTTAAACATTTTTGCAGCAGAAGCCTCATATATCTTTCCATGAGCTTTAAAAACTTCTATTCTCCACTGCTCACCTGCAAGCCAAGCTATTATTCTAGCTTCAATAGCACTAAAATCCGCAGCTATAAATCTTGCCCCCTCCTCAGGCACAAAAGCTGTTCTTACAAGCTGAGACAACACCTGTGAGGAGCTGCCGGTTAAGCCTTCAAGTGCTTCAGTATTACCCTTTATTAACAGGTTTCTTGCCAAATCCAGCTCATCCATTTTGTTCTGAGGCAGGTTTTGCACCTGAACCAGCCTTCCTGCCCATCTGCCAGTTCTGTTTGCACCATAAAACTGAAACAAGCCTCGTACTCTGCCATCACTGCACATAGCTCTTTTCATTGCTTCATACTTTTTAATTGAAGTTTTGGAAAGCTCCTGCCTTAAACTCAAAACCCTTTTAGCTCTAGCGCTATTTTCCTGCTCCAAAAGCTCCTCAACCGCTTCCTTATTTAAAGAATCTGCCTTTAGCCCCTCATTGTCATAAAGCCATTTCTTAAGCTGAGCTGCACTGTTTGGATTTTTTACACCAGTTAATTCTATTAGCTCCTTTTCAATGCTCTCAGCATTTAAGGCATTGCAGCTTAAGGCCTTTTCTAAAAGTTCCTTGTCCACTTTTACCCCATAATCATTTATATGCTGGTCTAAAACCCAAAGCCTTTGCTCCTTATCTGTTATTTCATAGCTTTCAAGCTGCTTTCTAAGGCTTCTTTCCACCTCTACATCCTGCCTGCAGTAGCCTTTAAACTTCTCCCAGCTTTCTCTATCCTCAGCTTGAAGGCTTAAGCTTTTTCTAGCTGTACCATAATACTTAATAAGCTTTTTTCCTTCCGAAAGCTTCTGCTCCTTAAGCTTTAAAACCTGAGCTGCTGCCTCCAAGCTTGCTGGCAGACCAAGGCTTAGTGCCATTACCTGAGTGCATCTCCACTGCTCAGGAGGCATATCCGTTTTTAAATACCAGCTAAGACAGGTGCGCTCAAAATTTGCATTAAAGGCTGTTTTAATTACCTTTGGATCTACAAGTGCCTTTTTAACTTTTTCAGGAAGCTCTTCTCCGCTTTTTAAATCAATAACCTTTACTTCCTCTTCCTCAAAGGCATAGCCAAAAAGCAAAATCTCAAAGTCTTCATTCTGCACATAGGAATAGACCCCGCATTTTGCAAGGTCCAATCCTGAACAGGTTTCTATATCTATTGCTAAAACTCTTCTACCTTCTACCATGGCTTATCACCATCCTCTGCTCCAAAATCTTCTTCAGCACTAAAGCTTGTACCAATCGGTTCGCCATCTTCAAGCTTTTGAACATTTATAAGGCCGCAGCCAACACCCTTGTTGTCATTCCAGTTGAAGGGATAAAAGTTTATGGATACCCTTCCATAGCAGCCAGAATAAACTTCCTCTTCCTCCTTAATTTCAACAAGTTTTTTGTTTACAACCTCAGGCTTTCTCCTAGAAACAGCATTAAGAAAGTAGTGTCCTCTATAATCCTCATAATTAGGTTTTTCCAAATCCCCATCTCTTAAGGGAGTTTTTAAGTTGCTTGGCATCTCATATCCCCATAGTGAAATATCTGCTCTCTTTGCAGCCTCCACCGCCAAATTTATTTTGCTTACAGTTTCAATATCAGTTTTAGGAATAAGTATGCATACACTGTACTTCTGTTCCTCTCCAGGCATCATAGCCTTTGGAGAAAATAAATTCACATAATCCATTCTTATCTTTTTTGTTACTACTTTTATCATTTTCATCTAAAGCACCTCTCTAATTTTTAATAGCTCCTCGTTTAATAAATATGCAGCTTTTAGAGAGATTTCAAATCTGATGAAAAATTTTTTTAAAATTAAGCTAAGCTTAATAAATAATGTTGAATTCACGCAGGTTATTTGTTCTCTAGGAAAACGTTCGCTGCACATATAAGACTAAGACTTCTTTTATATAACTCTGCTAAAATTTTTAAACTCGCTTCGCTCAAACAGTAAAAATTTCTTAACGCAGAATTATATAAAAAAAGTCAAGTCTTATTGATGTTCGCTCAATGTTTTCTACGAGAACAAATAACCTGCTTACTTCAACATATTTATTAAACCTAACCAAAAAATTAGGCTCTGTTTAAGAACAGTGTTGATATGGAATAGGAACTTCCTCGTAGAAATCATTGAGCGAAGCCTAGAAAGTCTTAGCTTTCCGGCTTTAAAGGTCCGTTAAGAGCCGGCTACTGTTTAAAGCGAAGCGAGTTTAGTCGGCTTAGGACTTTTAAACAAAGGAAAGCTTAGAATTTCTTGCATAGCGAACGGTTTCCTAGAGGAAGTTCCTATTCAAAAATCAACACTGTTCTTAAACGTAACCTTATTTTAAAGTTTTAAAGTTATTCAGTAAGAGATAGCTTTTTTACAGAAGCTCTTTCTATTAGTTCTACACTTAACATTACATCTTCTAAGGGCTTGTTTGGATTTTCTACTCTGCTAATAAGCTGTTCAACAGCCTTTTCACCAATGCTCTGCTTTGGAACATCTATAGTGGTTAAATTTGTATAAATTAACTCTGAAATGTTATCAAAACCAACGATGCTGACATCTTCTGGAACTGATATGTTCATTTCAGTTAAAGCTTTTATAAAAGTAAGAGCTGTATTATCATTTACACAAATCCAAGCAGTAGGAAAATCTTTATTTTTAATAGAAGAAGAAAGCTTGTTTTTCAAGTAGTCAGTTTGGATATATTCTGCTTCCAGCCATAAATATTCATCCTTAACAGGAAGCTTAAAGTCCTTCATGTATTTTAAATAGGCATCAAATCTTTCTGTAAAGCTGTAGGCAGATATGGAGTTGCTTATAAAGCCTATATTTCTATGCCCGTTAGTATAAATGTGCTTCATTAATTTATAAATTCCTAGTTTGTTTGAAATATTAATATAATCACAATCTACTTCTTCGCTAAAATGGTCTACTACTACAAAAGGAATCTTTGAGGATTTTATCTTTTTTAGTAAAGTGTCGCTTATTGTGCCTGCAATAATAAAACCATCAGCTGTATAAGGCATAATTGATAATATAGTTTCGGCTTTTTCTTCTTTGCTGCCATCAATGCTTACTACGCTTAATTTTATATTGTTTTTGCTGCAATACTTACTTATGCCTGAGAATACCTGAGACCAAAAGGTTACATCGGATAAAAAACTGCTGCGGCATAGCAAGGTTATGTTTTTAACTGATATTTCAGCAGCCTGCTGAACTTTTTTATAACCCATTTCTGTTGCAAGGTTAAATATCTTAGCTCTTAGCTCATCGCTTACTCCTGGGGCTCCTCTTAATGCTTTAGAAACAGTGTTTTGAGATACATTTAAAATAGAAGAAATACTTTCCAAGGTTACTTTACTCATCTTAATCACCACACCCTAATTATTCATGATAATATTATCCTATATAGATAAAACAAATATAACTCTATATTAGGTTATTTATTTTATTTATAACACAACTGTTTTAGAGTTAATAATAAGTTAATTTTAACCTAAACAACAAGAAAGGTCAAGAAAAATACAGAGTTCGACAGAACAATTTTGTACAGCAGGAATATAGATTTAAAATCGAGTTTTTACAAAGGTGAAATAGTTTACAAAATTTAAAAAAATATTAAAAATTCTATTGAAATTTACGTTAAATGAGGTTATAATTTAATCATAGAAACGAGTTAAAACTAACAAATATGAAGGTTAAAAAATATAAAAAATAACCTTAGGTTTAGCGAGTTTTGAGTTAAATTATATTAAAATAGGGGGAAAAAACTATGAAGAGTAAAAAGTTATTAAGTCTAGTGCTTGTAGCAGCAATTTCTACTTCGTTGTTAGCTGGCTGTAAAAAAGCAAATCCAACAACAACTGAAGAGGGAAAACCTAAAATTTCAATAACTTTGATGGCAGGTCCTAAGAAACCTGACACTTGGCTTCAAAAAGAAGTGGGAAACAAGTTAAATGCTGAACTTGACTTTATCATGCTTCCAGGCTGGGAAGAAAAAAATACTAAGACTAATCTTTTAATGCAGGATAATGACAAGAGACCTGATGTACTGTGGTATAACGGAATGGGAACGGAGTACAAACAGTGGAAGGAAGCAGGACTTCTTGTAGATTTGATGCCTCTTTTAAAGCAAACTAAAGATAAGAATATGCTTAAAAAGTTTACACCAGAAATGTTATTCCCGTATTATGAAAACGGCAAATTATATAGGATTCCTACTGATATAAATGGAAACGGTTCAACAATGAGTACTTTTGTAAGAAAAGACTGGTTGGATAAATTAGGCTTAAAAGTGCCAACAACTCTTGATGAGTTTATAAATGTTGCAAGAGCATTTACTAAGAATGACCCTGATGGAAATGGAAAGGCAGATACATACGGATTTGGAGGACAAAACTCAGGTTCAGTGGATTGGAGAGCTTTTGCACCAGTATTCTATGCTTATGGTTATGCTCCTGATTTCTTTGGTAAATATAAAGACGGTACAGTAAAGTTTGGCGCAACTGTTCCAGAAACTAAACAAGCTTTACAGACACTAAGAGATATGTATAAAGAAGGTTTAATTGAGCCTACTGTATTTACTGGAAGCGATATTGGACAAATAATATCTAAAAATAAGATTGGATTGTTCTACAGCTGGCAGGGCTTTTATAGTCCAGATGATGGAACAAACAAAGCTTTAAAGGCTAATGTTCCAAATGCTGAGCTTTTACCAATAGATCCAATCAAAGGACCTGAAGGCTTAAGCGGAGATTATCCAGAACCACCAGGATCATGGTGTTATATAAGTGTAACAAATCATCCTAAAAATCCTCAAACTGTAGTAAACGTTCTTGACAAGATGATGACAAAAGAAATTGGTATGCTTAACGAGTATGGTGAAGAAGGAAAGCACTATAAGATGGAAAATGGTCAGGCTAAGAGACTTATATCCGAGGAAGAGAAGAATAATCTTGGATTAGGCTCACTTGGTTGGATTTGGTTCGGACCAAAGCTTGTTCCAGATCTTCCACAAATGGCTAAGCTTGCAGAAGCTAGAGTTAAGTCAGCTGATGCTACTAGAGATAGAATTCACCACTTCAGCATGAGCGTTAGAGACAATATGCCTACTTACATGAAGCATGCAACTGAAATTGATGATATGGCTAACGAAATATTCATTGGTATTATCACTGGTCAAAAAGATATAAAGGAATATGACAAATTTATCGATGCATACTACAACAAATTTGAAGGAAAACAAATTGAAAAGGAAGCTACAGAGCTTTACAGCAAGGAAAAGGGAGCTTTCGAAGACTTTAAAAAGGTTTATGAAAAAGAGTTAAAAGTTAACTAGTACTAAGGAAGTATTTTTATTGGAGCCTTTGTTTCAATAAAAATACTTCTTCTATAGATAAGTGACGCATTCCTGGTTATTTGCAATATTATTTTTCAATATTAAGGATGTGAATTGATAATGGGTGAAATTAACGCAACTATAAATAGCGATCCAATAAAGAAAACTCCTAATTCTAAATCGTTAAAAAAGCTGTGGGCTAATATATGTAAGCATAAATACTTATATTTATTAATACTTCCGGGTGTAATACATCTAATAATCTTTAGATATATAACCATGTATGGTTCAGTTATTGCCTTTAAAGATTACAATATGTTTAAAGGTATTATGGACAGCCCTTGGGTTGGGCTTAAAAACTTTAGGGATTTGTTTAATACTCCTAAGTTCCCGCTTGTTATGAAAAATACAGTAATAATAAGTTTGCTTAAAATGTTTTTCGGATTTCCTGCGCCAATAATACTTGCTCTACTTTTAAATGAGCTTAAGAATCTAAAATTCAAAAAACTAACTCAAACAATAGTGTATTTGCCACACTTTGTATCTTGGGTTGTTTTCGCTGGTATAATAAGAACTTTTCTTAATCCAGTTGATGGTTTTGTAAATGAAATAATAAGATCCTTTGGAGGGGCTTCTTTTGACTTTCTTGGAAGCAAGGAAAGCTTTAGAAGTATACTTGTAATTACTGATATCTACAAAGGCATAGGTTGGGGAACCATCATATACATGGCGGCACTAGCTGGTGTTGATCAAGAGCTATATGAGGCTGCCAAAATTGATGGAGCTAATTTATTCCAAAGAATGCTGCATATAACTCTTCCGTGCATAAAACCGGTAATAATGACCTTGTTTATACTTGGACTTGGTGGAGTGCTCAATGCTGGTTTTGAACAGATATTCCTTTTATACAATGATATGGTAATGCCGGTGGCGGATATTATTGATACTTACGTATATAGAAAGGGTATTAAAGAAGCGGCTTACAGTTTAGGTGCAGCTGCAGGTATGTTTAAATCGTTAATAGCATTGGTATTGATTATAGCAACTAATAAAATCGCTAATAAAGTTGGCGAAGAAGGCGTATGGTAGGAGGTGAGTATATATGGCAATTAAAGAATCGCGTAGTGAAAGAACCTTTCATGTAGTAAATGTTGTTTTGATGGCAAGTTTAATAATACTTATGATTTATCCATTTTGGTATGTTATTATGTACTCCCTTAGTACACCACACTTAGCAATAAGCGGTGGTGCCTTCATGAAGCCTAAAGGATTTACAGTAGATGCTTATAAAATGGTTTTAAGAAACAAGTCTATATTATCTGGCCTTAAGACTTCCTTTATAGTAACAGCAGGTGGAGCTGGACTTGGAACATTAATAGCAGCAATGACTGCTTATCCACTATCTAAAAAGGATATGCCGGGAAGAAAAATCTTCACTTACCTATTCCTTTTTACAATGTTCTTCGGTGGAGGATTAGTTCCTGAATATATACTTTTAAAGAAGCTTCATATGCTGGATACTTATTGGGCATTGTTTTTGCCAGGCTGTGTAAGCGTATGGAATATACTTGTTATAAAAAACTTTTATAAAGGTATTCCAGAAAGCTTGGAGGAATCAGCTAAAATTGATGGAGCCTCTGATTTGGTAGTATTTTTTAGGATAATAATGCCGCTATCAAAACCTATCCTAGCCACTATATCCCTATTCTTGGCAGTAGGTTTTTGGAACGACTTCTTTACTTCAATAATGTATATCTTTGATAGGGATAAATGGTCACTTCAGGCGGTTTTAAGAGAAATTATAACAAATACTCAAGAAGCTATGACCAGACAAGGTATAACTGTTAGAAATGAAAACGCAGCGGATGTTTCTCAAAAAACCCTTACCATGGCAACTATTATGGTATCAACTATACCAATATTAGTAGTGTATCCATTTGTACAAAAGTACTTTGTAAAAGGTACTATGGTAGGTTCTGTAAAGGGTTAATAGTTAGGTATAAAATCCTATAGGGTTTTAAATTCAACTATTAACTTATACATGTCCTAAAAAGGCTTAAAGCTGCCTGTTTTATGACATGTATAAGTTAAGTTTCACAATTAAAACCTTATATAGCGAAATAAGTATTACTAAAAGGGGAAAGTACATTATGTCAAAATATAAAATAATAGGGCAATCAATTCCAAATATACCGTGGGAGGAGAAACCAGCTGGCTGCAAGGATGTAGTATGGCGTTATAGTCAAAATCCTATAATTCCAAGAGATCTTTTACCTACCTCAAACAGTATATTTAACAGTGCGGTAGTTCCTTTTGAAGGTGAATTTGCAGGAGTTTTCAGATGTGATGATAAGCGCAGAGAAATGCTTGTGCATAGTGGAAAAAGTAAAGACGGAATTAACTGGAACATAGATGAAAAACCAATTAAGTTTAAATGTGATAATGAAGAAATTGGAAACTTTGTATATGCTTACGATCCTCGTGTATGTTTTATAGAGGATAGATATTATGTTACATGGTGCAATGGCTACCATGGACCAACTATTGGAGTTGCATATACCTATGATTTTAAAGAGTTTCATCAGCTAGAAAATGCATTCCTTCCATATAACAGGAATGGTGTACTATTTCCTAGAAAGATTAATGGAAAATATGCAATGTTAAGCAGACCAAGCGACACAGGCCATACAGCTTTTGGTGATATATTCTACAGTGAAAGTCCAGACATGGAGTACTGGGGACACCATAGACATGTTATGGGCAAAAGAGGCAGCTGGCAAAGCACCAAGATAGGTGCAGGTCCAGTTCCAATAGAAACCTCCGAAGGCTGGCTGCTTATATATCATGGCGTGTTAACTTCCTGTAATGGTTATGTCTACAGTGCAGGAGCTGCACTATTGGATATTAATGAACCATGGAAGGTTCTATATAGAACTGAACCATATATAATATCCCCTCAAACCATATACGAATGTGTTGGTGATGTGCCAAACGTAGTATTCCCATGCGCTGCACTTGCAGATGCTGATACAGGAAAAATTGCAATCTACTATGGTGCTGCAGATACTGTAACAGGCTTGGCATATACTCATGTTGATGAGCTTATAGACTTTATTAAAAATAATTCTAAGCTATAAAAGTATATAATTTTTTCTAAAAAAATAAGACTGACAATCACTATTGTCAGTCTTATACTGCAATTAACACAGTTAATGCTATGGAGTTGATTAGAGATGGATAAAATACTTGTTGAAGAATATAGAGGCGACATACTTGAATGTGTTCATAGAGGGCATATTTGCGGTATATCAGATGATGGAATTAAATATTCAGTAGGAGATATGGAGTTTTTAACCTTTTTCAGATCTTCTGCTAAGCCTATTCAAGCTATTCCTATAGTTAAGGAAGGGCTTTATGAAAAATATGGCTTTACAGATAGAGAACTTGCAGTGATGACAGCTTCACACAGGGCAGAACCTTTTCATGTTGAAGCAATAGAAAGTATCATTGTTAAATTAGGTATAAATGAAGAAGCTTTAATATGCCTTCCAACCTATCCTTTAGGGGAGGCTGCAAAAGAAAATTTAATAAGAGAAAATAAAAGCAGAAGACGTATTTATCACAACTGTTCAGGAAAACATCTTGGAATTATAACTCTCTGCCTTGGGCTTGGAATTGATATTGGCAACTATTTTGAAATTGGTAGTGCAGCTCAAGAAGAAATACTTAATTATATTTCTTTAATGACGGAATATCCTAAGGAAAATATAAAAATAGGTGTAGATGGATGTGGAGTGCCAGTGTTTGCAGTTCCGCTGAAGCATCTAGCAAAGGCTTATTTAAAAATGGCTTGCCCAGACTTGATTGAGGACATAGAGGTAAGGAAAGCTGTTGAGAAGATTACAAGGGTTATGAATGAAAACTATGAGATGGTTGCCGGAACTGATAGGATATGTTCTATTTTGCTTATGGATAAAAATATAGTTGCAAAAGGCGGGGCAAAAGGAGTATATTGCTTTGCTCTTAGAGAGGAAAGGCTGGGATTTGCCATCAAGGTTATGGATGGTGCAGAAGAACAGTGGCCTTTTATAGTGATTTCCATACTTGAGCAGATTGGATATAAAAATAAGGAAACTATAAAAAGGCTAAAAGAAAGCTTTCCAGCAGATATAAAAAATGATAACAAAAGAGTAGTAGGAACTAATAAAACCATATTTAATATGTTTGAAAAATAAAGAATTTCTTGTAAAATTAAAACAGAATGGAGAACAGCTATGAGCAGCGAGACGGCGACGAATCTGAAAAATAAAGAATATAAGGTTATGGCTTATCTAACAGATAACACTGAATGGCAGGAGCATGACATTGAGGCAGATAAGCTTACCCATATCAACTACGCCTTTGCCCATATTAGAGAAGGTGTTGTTGTTGGAAATCTTCAAAAGATAAATATTTTAAACAGCATAAAGAAAAAAAATCCACACCTTAAAACTGTTATTTCTATTGGTGGCTGGAGTGCAGACGGATTTTCAGATGCAGCTTTAAATGATGAAAGCAGAAAAGTATTTGCAGACAGTGCAATTAAATTTATGCTAGAAAATAATTTTGATGGCATTGATCTTGACTGGGAGTACCCATGCTGGGATCAAGCGGGAATAAAAGCAAGACCAGAAGATAAGGTGAACTTTACTCTTATGCTAAAGAGCCTGCGTGAAAAACTTGATTTACTAGAGAGTAAAAGTGGTAACCACTACATATTAAGCATCGCAATTGGAGCGGCAGAAGAAATAATAAATGATGTGGAAATGAATGTTATACATAAGTATTTGGATTTTATTAATCTTATGACCTATGACATGAGAGGAAGTTTTACAAATATTACAGGTCATCATACAAATTTATTTTCTCCTACTTTTGATTCAAATGGAATAAGTGGAGATAAAGCTTCTCAAAAGCTTTTGAGCCTTGGAGTTCCAAAAGAAAAAGTAATCTTAGGTGCAGCTTTTTATTCTCGTATATGGAAGGGTGTAACTGGAGAAGGTACAGGCTTAAATCAGCTTGCAGAAAGTACAGGAGGGACAACTTGTAATTATAAGGATATGCTTGAAAGCTATTTAAAGGATGACAGCTTTAAAAGATATTGGGATGACAGCTCAAAGGCTCCATATCTTTTTGACGGCAGCACCTTTGTATCCTATGATGATGAAGAGTCTTTAACCTATAAGGCTAATTACATAAGGTATGAAGACTTGGGAGGAATAATGTTTTGGGAATATTCCCTAGACAACAGCGGCAAGCTTTTAAATCAAATTTATAAGGTATTAAATAAAAGCTCGAAGGAGAATATAGCTTAATTTTAAGGAGTGATGGAGTTATGATTCAAAAATGGTTTGAAGAAGCAAAGCTAGGTATATTCATACACTGGGGTATATATGCGGTAAAAGGTGTATCAGAATCCTGGTCCTTTTATCACAACCGTATATCCTACGAGGATTATATGAAGCAATGCGAAGGTTTTACAGCACAAAATTACGATCCTAAAAAATGGGCGGAATTATTTAAAAAGATTGGTGCAAGATATTCTGTTATTACTACAAAGCACCATGATGGAGTAGCCCTTTGGGATACAAAGCTAAGCGATTTGAATGTTATAAATAAAACCCCTGCTAAGAGAGATTTAATAGAGCCTTGGGTAGATGCAATGAGAGAGCAGGGAATAAAAGTTGGCTTATATTTCTCTCACTTAGATTGGTCTCATCCAGATTATGCTTCAATATACAGGGAAGATGAAAGAGAAAATTTAGATAAGCTTGCTAGAAATAAATATACTCACCCAAGCGGAGCAGAAAACCCTGAGGCTTGGGAAAGATTTTTGAAATTCCACAGAGGTCAGCTAAAAGAGCTTATGACAAACTTTGCACCTGTTGATTTATTATGGTTTGACGGAGACTGGGAAAAAAGTTCTGAGCAGTGGAAAATGCCGGAGCTAAGAGAATTTTTACATAGCTTAAACCCAAATGTAGTTTTAAACTCAAGAATGTGGGGACTAGGAGACTATAAGACTCCAGAGCAGGGAATACCAATTGTCAGACCTAAAGGACCATGGGAATTCTGCGTAACCGTAAATGATTCTTGGGGCTATCAACATAGGGATAAAAACTATAAATCAGTTAGGCAGCTTATTAGAATGTTTGCAGAGTGCATAGGCATGGGAGGCAATATGCTTCTAGACATAGGACCTATGGAGGATGGAACTATTGACCAAGAGCAAGAAAGCAGGTTATTAGGTCTTGGAGAATGGATTAATGCGCATGAGGAAGCTATTTTTGGAACTGAAGCAGGACTTCCAGCAGGTCATTTTTATGGACCATCTACTGTTTCAAAGGATAGAAAAACTTTATATCTTTTCTGCTTTGATAGACCTTACGATGACATTGCAGTTAAGGGTTTAAGAAATAAAATAAAAAGAATATCAACTGTTGGAAGCAATATAGAACTTAAGCATGAAAGCATGGGGGGAGCACCATGGCTTAATATTCCAGGAATCCTTTGGATAAACGTACCTGAAGAGGCAATAGATAAAAACAGCACTGTTATAAAAATTGAGCTTGAAGAAGAACTGGATTTGTATCGCGGCGAAGGACATAATATTGAATTGAATTAGAGAGGCAGTGATTTTATGGGATATAGCGGGGTGCCAGAACCAATTATAAATTTTTCTCCAAAGCACTATATATGCTTAAAAGCAACTGAGAAACCAAACATAGATGGCAGGCTTGATAAAACCTTTTGGGAAAAGGCTTCATGGAGTGAGGAATTTGTTGATATTGAGGGAGCTTTAAAACCAAAGCCAGGTAAAAAAACTAGATTTAAAATGCTGTGGGATGAGGAAAACCTATACTTTGGTGCTGAATTAGAAGAGGACAAGATATGGGCTACACTAACTGAAAGAGATTGTGTAATTTTCCAAGATAACGACTTTGAAATATTTATTGACCCGGATGGTGATACCCATAACTATTACGAGTTTGAAATGAATGCATTAAATACAATCTGGGATCTTCTTCTTACTAAGCCCTATAGAGATAACGGAAAGCCTGTTAACAGCTTTGATATAAGAGGAATAAAAACTGCAGTACATATAAAGGGTGAGTTAAATAACCCGGCAGCAGAAAACATAAGCTGGAGTGTTGAAGTTTCAATGCCTTGGACTGTACTGAGGGAATGTGCAGAAGAAACGAGAGCACCAAAGCCTTTAGAATACTGGAGAATAAATTTTTCAAGAGTTCAGTGGAGAACAGAGCTTAAGGATGGAAAATATGTTAAGTGCATTAATCCTGAAACTGGAAGACCCTACCCTGAAGACAATTGGGTGTGGTCGCCAACAGGTCTTATAAACATGCATTATCCAGAGCTTTGGGGCTTCGTAGTGTTTGCAGAGGAACCAACTGAGTTTAGAATGAATCCTGACGAGAATATAAAGTGGGAGCTAAGAAAGCTATACTACCGTCAAAGAAATTATTATGCTGAGCATGGAAGCTACTGCACAAGCTTTGAGAAGTTAAAGGGAGAAGACAATTTCAGTATAATACCTCATATTGAAACAACAAGCAGTTTGTTTCAAATATCTGCAAAGTCCTTTGATGGAAAAAGCAGAATATGCATTAAGGAAGACGGCTATACCTGGAAGGAGTGATTAAGTTGGCTAATATGTTTGACCTAGATGATAAATATGTTGAAAATATTGAACAAAAATTTAACCTTAAGAGAAGCATAGCTAAGGAAAGAGAAAAAGAGCTTTTTTCTATTTTCAACGAAGACCTTACAGAGGAAGAAAAATTTGCTTTAAAGTTTTTATTTGCCTATATGCCATTAAATGATATGGCAGACAATAATGGAGAATTTTTTCTAAACCATGTTAGAAAAATCCTGAGCATAAGAGATAAAATGCCATGGGGAAAAAAGATACCAGGAAATTCTTTTATACATTTTGTTCTTCCCTATAGAATTAACAATGAAAATATAGAAAACTTTGTAGATGTAATATTTGATGAGCTCTATACAAGAATTAAGGATTTATCCATGTATGATGCAATTGCAGAAATCAATCATTGGTGTCATGAAAAAGCTACATATATAGGCAGTGATATTAGAACAATTTCTCCCTTAACCCTTATGAGAACAGCTATTGGAAGATGTGGAGAGCAGTCTACCCTATTAGTTGCTGCATTAAGAAGCTTATGTATACCTGCTAGGCAATGCTATACACCACGCTGGGCACACTGTGATTCAAATCATGCCTGGGTAGAGGCTTGGGCAGAGGATAATTGGTATTTCCTTGGAGCTTGCGAACCAGAACCAAAGCTTAATATGGGATGGTTTAGCGGACCAGCAAGGCGTGCAATGCTAGTTAATACTCGTGTTGCAGGAAATTATCCAGGACCTGAGGAAATTACCTTGGCTCATGAATGGTTTACAGAAATAAATTTATTAGATAATTATGCTCCAAATAAAACAATAACCGTAAAAGTAGTAGACGAAGAAGAAAAGCCTGTACAAGGAGCTACAGTTAATTTTGAGCTTTATAATACTGGACAATTCTATCCTATTTTAAAGCTTACTACTGACTCTAAGGGCGAGGCTTCAGTGACAACAGGCTATGGAGATATAATGCTTCATGCTTATAAGGGAAATAATTGGGGCTTTAACAAGATAAGCGTTAAAGACGGTGAAAGCTTTGAGGTGCTTCTATCTAACAAGCTTCCAGAGGACGGTGTTTTGGAATTTAAAATGGTACCTCCTCCAGAAAGGCACGAAGCAGAAACACAAGCTACTGAGGAAGAAAGAAAAAATAATGATTTAAGACTAAAAGAAGAAGATAGAATAAGAACTGCCTTTGAAAACACCTTTGTTTCTGAAGCTGAAGCAAAGGAGCTTGCAGCAGAGTTAAAGCTTTCAGAGGATAGAGTATGGAAGGTTTTAAAGAATGCCAAAGGAAATAGTCACGAGATTGCAGAATTTTTAAAGGAAGAAACAAAAAAGTTTGGAGAATGGCCTTTAAAGCTTCTTGAAAGTCTTAAAGAAAAAGATCCAACAGATACCTTTAGACCAGTGCTTAAGGATCACCTTATACATTCCCTGCCTTTAAAAGATGATTATTCAGAGGAAATATTTATCCCTTATATAATGTGTCCTCGTGTTAACTATGAGATGTTAGGTGCATATAAGGAATTTTTCCAAGGAAACTTTACAGCTAAAGAAATAAAAAGCTTTAAGTCAAATCCTTCTTTGCTTGTAAAATGGGTAAAAACTAATATAGAAGTTTTAAATGACTGCAATTACTATATTGGTTATGCGGCACCAAAGGGAAGCTTTGAACTAAAAAAAGCTGACACTCCATCAAGGCACATATTGTTTGTTGCTATGGCAAGAAGCTTTGGAATTCCTTCAAGACTAGAGCCATCAGACAAGAGACCGCAGTATCTTGAAAATGGACAGTGGAAGGATGCAGATTTTGAAAGGGTAGTGGATGAAACTGGACATAGACCAGCAGGAACTATAAAATTAAAGCTTGATTCAGCTGAAGCTCAAAAGCCTGAGTATTATGGGAACTTTTCTATTGCAAGATTTGAAGACGGAGTATTTAAAACTTTGGACTACTATGAAAAAGAGTTTAGCCTCTTTGAAAAGGGCATAGAAGTGATAGAAGGAAAGTATAGGCTTACTTCTGCAGTAAGGCTTACAGATGGTACTGTGCTAGTAAGATTTACCTTCTTTACTGTAAAAGAAAACGAAAACAGTACTATAGAGCTAACATACCTTGAAGAAAACAACGAAATAAATATCTATGGACAACTTCCGGAAAACTATGAGCTTATAGCAATGGATGGAAGAAAAGAAGATATAAATGAAAACCTTAAGGAAAAAGGTGCTGTAGTAGCCTTTATTGATCCTGACAGAGAGCCTACAAAGCATATTTTAAGAGAGCTCAAGGAGCTAGCTAATGAGTTTAACAGCTGGGGTGGAAAGATATATCTTATTATAGCAGAGGATAAATTAACTTCCTCCTTCAACCCTAACAGCTATAAAGAGCTGCCTTTAAATACTAGCTTTGCTGTGGACAAAGCTTATGCTAAGCTTGATAGCTTCACAAAGGCACTTAATAGCGATATTCCAAGAAAATATCCATTAGTGTTTGCTTTAGACAATAGTGGAGCTATAACTTATAAGTCTGCTGGCTATAAGCTAGGCATTGCCAGCGATTTAATAAAAACCTTAAAAGCTTAAATAATAAGAGTTGTCTCATAAAAAGAGGCAACTCTGCATTTATAAATCTCCAATATATATTATTTTATGGGAGGATAATTATGTTTATATTACCAACACCAAAAGAAATGAAAACAAAAGATGGGGTTTTCTACCTTGAAAGCGATACAGAAATTATTCTGCATAGTTCTTGTAGTTTTGAAAATCTTGAAATAGCAAAATTGCTGCAAAGGGAAATAGAAGAAGCTGTTGGCTTTAAGGCAAAAATAAACAAAGCCTTTAAAAGCCAGAAGGGGTCAATTTTTTTAAAGAAAACAGAGAAAGACGAAGAAGAAAGCTATTCAATTGATATAACAGAAGAGGGTATTACAATTAATGGTCAAGGCGATGCAGGAATTTTATACGGCATACAGACATTGCGTCAAATAATAAGACAGCAGGGCTGTGAGTTAAGCTGCCTGACTATAGAGGATTCACCATACTTTAAGTATAGAGGATACTATCATGATGTAACAAGAGGAAAGGTGCCAACACTGGAAACACTTAAAGAGCTTGCAGATAGATTAGCGTTTTATAAGATAAATCAGCTTCAATTATATATAGAGCATACTTTTGCTTTTAAAAATCTTAGCGAGGCTTGGACAGGAAAAGATCCGCTTACTGCAGAGGAAATACTTGAGTTAGATGCCTACTGCAAAAAAATAAACATAGAGCTTGTGCCATCAATAGCTACCTTTGGACACTTGTATGAAGTGTTATCCACTAAATCCTATGAGCATTTATGCGAGCTTGAAGACAGCTATGGCAAAGCTTACAGCTGGCATAAGAGACAAGCGCATCATACTCTAGATGTTTCAAATGAAGGCAGTATAAAGCTTGTAGAAGAAATGCTAAGTGAATTTGTTCCTTTGTTCAGCTCAGACAAATTCAATATATGCTGCGACGAGACCTTTGATTTAGGCAGGGGTAAAACTCAAAAGCTTGGTGAAGAGGTTGGAACAGGAAGATTATATATAGATTTTCTTAAAAAAGTAATAAAAGCTGTTAAGGGATATGATAAGACTGTTATGTTCTGGAGCGATATAATTCTTAAGTATCCTGAATACTTAAAGGAAATACCTGAGGATGCAATTTACCTTAACTGGGCCTATCATGCTGGAGTTGTGGAGAATGATACAAAAGCAATAGCTGAGGCTGGAGGAAAACAATATGTATGTCCAGGTGTAGGCGGCTGGAACATGCTTATGAATGCTCTAGATAATGCTTTTGAAAATATAAGAAAAATGGTAAGCTTCGGAAGAAAATATAACGCACTTGGAGTGTTAAACACTGACTGGGGCGATTATGGGCATGTAAACCTGCTTTCAAACTCCATGCCTGGAATGATATATGGTGCTGCATTATCCTGGAATCCAGATGAAAGCAAAACTATCAGTGAAATAGATGAAGCTATTTCTGTACTGGAGTTTGGCAGAAGCAATAAAAATATTGTAGCTCTTATGAGAGAGCTTTCAAGAGTTGATATGGGAAAGTGGGCACATGTAGTATGGTGGAGAGAATATAAGCTTGATGAGAGTGGACAATTGGAAAGACAAATGAAAACTCTTGCAGATATAAAAGATGAAACAAGCATAAAGGCCTATCATAAAGCCCTGCAGCTTGAGAAAGAAATAAGAAAGGCTGCTGAATTTGCAGCTCCAAACAGACGATTGGATATAGAAGAAATACTTGTTTCAGCAAAAGCTATAGCGCTAATGCATGGCTGCTTCCTTGCAATGAAAAAGTATGAGCTAGGCTGCAGCGATACACAGCTTTTAATGGATAATAGTGTTTTAGCTGCAAAATTAGAACACTGGTTTGTAGAATACAGCAAGGTTTGGAGAAAGAGAAACAAGGAAAGTGAATTGTTTAGAATTAAAGAAGAAATACAGTTCATATGCAGCCAGCTAAGAAGCCATCAAGAAAACTAATACTGTAGAAAATAATATAGGGGCTGTCTCAAAATAGGGTTAGCATAAAATTACCGCTGAAATATATAAAATATGCTTAGTGAGCTGACCGCTGTGCAAGAAGGTCTAAGCTTTGCTAAATGCTCATACAGCATATCTCATATATTTCAGCTGCTTTTGTGCTAAACCGCATTTTGAGACAGCCGCTTTATTTTAGTTAAGAGTGGGGTGGACAAGATTGAATTATAAGATTATACCTGAGATTAAAAGTGTAGCTATTAGAGAAGGCAGTGTAAGTTTAAAGGATTTCTACGCTGAAAAGGAATTAGTCGAGCTGGTACCTGCTGCTACGCAAATATTAGATGAAGCAGGTGTTGGAGATGGACAAAAACCTGTAGTCGGCAGTATAAAAACCATGCCTGAAGAGGCTTATGGTATATCAATAGACTGCGATAAAATAGAAATAAAAGCTTCTAATGCCAAGGGTATATTTTATGGGGTCATAACCCTTGCTGAGCTCTCAAAGCTTAATGATGGAATGCTTGGCTGCTGTGATATATACGACGAACCCAGCATGTCTATAAGGGCAGCTTCCGATGATATATCAAGAGGTCAAATTTCAACCCTTGAAAACTTTAAAGCTATAGTAAGAAAAATGGCACAGTATAAATATAATGTTTATATGCCTTATATAGAGGATGTATTTGCTTTTTCCTGTGAGCCTGAATCTGGCAAGTATTCTGATGCTGTAAAGCCTGAGGAATGGAAGGAAATAGTCAGCTATGCAGATAAATATTTTATTTCTGTAAGGCCTATCGTAAATATGCTTGGACATTGGAACAAAAACAGCAAACTAGAGGCTTTTAATAATGTGATGCTTAAGATTCCCGGAAAGCCTAACGACGGTATTACATCTGTTCTTGATCCTGTTAACCCAAAGGTTAGATTAATGCTTTCAAAAATGCTTGATGAAGTTGTAGAAACCTTTGGAAAGGGACCAATACATGTAGGAGGGGATGAACCCTGCGAGCTTACAGAGGCCTATGGAAAAGCTGAAGGTGGAAGGTTATTTGTAGAACACTATAGATGGCTTTCTGAGGAACTTAAAAAACGCGGCTGCACAATGCTTATGTATGCAGATATGTTTGCACCTCCTTGGGGTGATTATTCTGTATGCATAGAAAAAGCTTTAGAGCTTCCGGAAGGCACTACCTTTGTTTTTTGGGATTATGGTGTTCGTGACAGCTATCCCTATGTTGAAAAGCTAAATGACCTGAAGCTTAATATACTTGTTTCTCCAGGAACTTGGAGCTGGAATACTCTATCTCCGCAGCTTAAGGTTTGCTGGCAGAATACTAAAGGCCTTTTAAAGTCAGCTGACGGAAAATCTAAGGGAATAGTTATGTCAAGCTGGAACGATGGAGGAGATGGGCTAAGAGAAGCTAACTGGCCAGCTATTGCTATAGGAGCTTTATTTGGCTGGAGCAATAATTCAAACATGACCTTTGAAGAATTTATGCTTTCATTTTATAAATCATTTTTTGGATTGCCTGAGGTTAAGCTTGATAAACTTCTTCCTAAGTATCAGTTTGATGAAGGCATGAACACTGACAGCTATTGCGAGCTAAAAAAGGAATTTTGGAAGGATGCAAGAAAGCCCCCAGCAACAAAGCTTAAGCAGCTTGCACCAGAATTGCTTGAAAAACTAACTGAAACAAAGCAGTATATTGACAGCCTGAAGCCTGTCTGCAATCTTGATGCTTTTGAAGCACTTAGCTTTTGCTTAGAGCGTCAAATATACGTTTTAAAAAAGCTTATAGTTTTAAAAGCTGAAGCCTATAAAAGCAGAGAAGAGGCCTTAAGTCAAATAGATAGTCTAAAAAAGCTTTCCTGCTGCACCAAAGAGCTTAGAGAAAAACACAAAGAGTTTTGGCACAAGAGCAATAGAAAATCTGAATGGGGCTATGTAGAGGATATGTACATGGATTTGGAAGAATCCTATAATTCTTTAATAAGATACTGCAGGCATTCAAAGAGACTTTTAGAAAATAAATATTTGCTTGAGGAATAACAAAAGGCATACTAAAAAAAGAGCGTAAACAGACTTGTGCAAGACATGTATGTTTACGCTCTTATATTATTTTTAAAGCAGTTATCTTGTTATTTCAACAATAAATTTATTTCTCTCTCCTGGATATATACTCTCAGAGTATTCAATAATAGAACCGTCTTCAAGGTATCCATAGGAGGATAGCAAATGTATAGGAGAACCGTCATTAATTTTTAACAGCCTGCTTGTTTCTTTATCTGAAAGCTTTGCTTCTATTTCACGTACTACCTTTTTGGTATAAATGTTATTTTCTTCAAAAACCTCATAAAGAGAACGCTTTTCAAAATCGTACATTATAAGGTTAGGTATTTTACTATAAGGTATGTAGACTGTAGTTAAAAGAATAGGCTTTTTATCTTCATTCTCTCCAATATATGCATACCTAAGTCTGGTGAGTTTGATGACCTTAGCTCCTTCTTCAATGCCAAGCTTATTTACCAAAGAGTCAGGACAAATTTTAATGGATATTTCTAATACCTTAGTTTCTGGAATCAATCCCTTATTAGACATCTCTCTATTGTAGCTTTCAATAAAACGGGTATTTTCCTGAAGGATTTTAGGCTTTGTAACAAAAGTACCCTTACCTTTTATCCTTCTTAAGTAACCCTGTGAAACTAATGTGTTTAATCCCTGCCTCACAGTAGGGCGGCTCATGTTGAACATATTGCTTAACTCAACTTCTGTAGGAATTAAATCGCCTTCTTTTAGCTTGTTAGCCTTTATAAGCTCCAGTATGTAGTTTTGTATCTTATGGTACAAAGGTGTATTTGTTTTTGATTCCATATGCTCGCTCATTAAAATCTTCCTTCTATAAGTATTTTAAAGTTTATTGGTTAATCATAAAGGTTACAGCTCCGTAGTCTTTGTTTTTCATGGTCTTAAAGCTTTGCGCCGCATCAGTTGTTTTTACCAGGTCTAGAGTATAGCAGAACTCTGTAATGCCTGAAAGGTCCATCTTAAAGTTTGTTTCCCAGGTGTTAGTCATAATCCAGGAATAAATATCTCTTTTATTATTTTCCTTGTTATTGTCGCAAAGCAATATTGGGTGATGCTTTAACTCACCCATATAAACAAGAGGTGCGTCCTTAGTATTAATCAATATAGTGTTTTCTTTTCCTTGGTAAACTAAACCGCTGCTTATAAGGTAATATTCCATACAAGTGCCTGGAATTTGGTCAATGCCCGGCCTCATAGCTGCATCACTCTTATCTATATATAATTCTGACTCAAGAGTATTTAAGGTCAGCGGCAAGTAAATGCTTTCTATATCAGTAGACAAGGTCTTGGCAATTTTATACTTAAACTCCAGCCTTGGCAGAGTATTATAAAGCTTTATAACTACTGAGCTAAAATAAGTTCCCTCTAGTTCATAAATAAGCTCCACTGTTGTAAATATTTCGCCACTATCTATGATTTTTATATCAACCAGTTCGCCAATATGCTTTTTTGCATGAAGACCTCTTATGTTTCTGCCTAAAAGTCTTCTTTCTTCATATACATTTGTTCTAATTTTAGTATTTTCGTATATTGGGGTAAAGAATTTAGCATCGCCTTCCTTCAGCATTTCTACCTTGTCAACCTTATTATAGAAGGAAGTTACACCCTTGCCTATCTCATAGCTTATTTTAAAATAAGGATTTTCTATTTCATAAGGAAGCTTATAGCTTTTTGCATCATAATTATTGACAATATCCTTTACTCTCTCTGATCCAATATAAGCTACTCTGGAATTAATCACTTCCGGTTTTGCAGCAGCTTCCTCATAAGTATAAATTTTTTCTTCATTAGCCTCAAAGGTATCAATAAAGCTAATTAAAACTCCTCTAGGATGTGAAGACATTTGAACCTTCATCTCATGTCCTGTGCTTTCACAAACTACCTTTACCCCTTTGTAGCCCCAAACCTCTATATAGAATTCTACTATTTGCTCGCCTTTTTCCTGTGAGGCATTTATTGCTTTTATCTTGCCATTTAAATCATAGTATCTAAGCTTGTCACCTCTGCTGTGCATAATACGATTAAGGTTTTTAGCAGAAGCCTCGTGTGCTTTTGAGGCATAGCTTGTTTTTCTAATATCCAGGTTTTGCACCATTGTATCATAAGGATTTGTAATAGTAGCTGAATGTCCCCAAGTATGCTCTGCATATAGCAGTAAATTATCTTCAGCCTGTCTTACTAAATCTTTTCTTGCTGCATGACCTTGGCTATCAAGCCTATCGCACAAGTGATACATTCTTTGAGCTTCTCTATAATGCTTAACTGCATAAGGGGTGCTGGCTATTCCATTTGCCCACCAGTCATTGAGATCGCCTTTGTAAACAGGCACATCCTTTAGTTGTCCTTTAATTTTATCATAAAATTCCTGAATAGTTACCATTTCAAGACGCACTTCATGGCCATAAACTTCATTAAACTCTGTAATAGTTCTTATAATATCTGTGTTTGGAGGCGCATTATCACTAAACACTCCTGATACACAAGCAGGAATGAAATTGTAGGCATAACCATTTTCTTCGCAGGACTCCAAGTATTTGCATATGTTATCTTTAAGAGTCTCTATATGAGATTTTGGCTTAGCAGCTTTTCCTAGGTAATTCTCTGTCATAAAATTAGTGTTTTTATTATAAATTAAACCTAAAGCGTTACCTAAATTATAATGCTCTCCGCTGAACACAAGAAGCCTTTTGCCTTCTTTGTTTTCCCAGTAGTAAGGTTTTTGATTTTGATAAAGCGGATACATTCCATGATGGGTATGAATGTTTGTAAACAGAAATTCTATACCATTATCTAAAAGCACATCAAGAGAGCCTAGAGATATTCCATTTACGTCTGCATTCATAGCAGCCTTAACCGCTATTCCCTGAGCTTTAAAGTGTTCCACCATTTCCTTAGTTCTTTTGTTAAGTACCTTTTTATCTACCAAATCAGTAAAGTTAAGATAAGTCGCTGAAAGGCCTATGTTATTGGACTTGATCATTTCATAAAAGTCCTGCTTTTCTTCTTCTGTAGCTTCTTCTAGAAATCTTTCCACGCAGTAATAGGTCTCGCAGTTCCATTTAAAAGCTTTATCTACAGAGCCAGTTTCGTGGCCTTTTTTTGCAACTTTAACTGCTGATTTAATGTAATCGATATGATTATAAATTATTTTTTCCTGCAAATCTGTGTAGCCTATGTCTGTATGAGAATGATGCAGGATATACATTGTCCATTTTTTGTTTAGCATAATATTCTCCCCCTGAATTAACTTGCATTATAAGTAAATTATATGACGGATTTCACCATATATAAATACATATACGTACTAAAACTTGAAATATGTATTTACATATTATAATATATAAAATATATTTAGGTTTACATTAGGAGGGTGAAAATGATCAGAAAATATAATAACTATGATAAATATCCTGAAGTAACAGTAAAAGGCTATGATAAGGCTTCTTGGGAAGGCTACGACAATATATTAAAGGAAATAAAAAACTCTCTTTCAGCTTTTAAAAAAGAAAAAACTATATTGGTATTAGATTTTTATCCAGGGGTTAGGGAAGAAGAAGTATTAAAAGCTTTTTCAAAGCTTAATCCTGCTCTAACAATTAAAGCAGAAAGCTGTACTTACAGTGAAGATATAATAAACAGCCTTATAAAAGACAACTTAACAGAAGATAGGGTTTTTGGAGTGCTTACCACTAAAAAGCTGCAGGATTTTTTTATACAAGAAAAAATTGAGGAAGCCAGAAAAACTATAGATAGTTTAAAGGAAGGCTTAGTTTTAATTTATGGTGTAGGTGCATCATTAATAACTAAAGGAGATATACTTGCATACTTTGATTTGGCCAGATGGGAAATCCAACTTAGATTTAGAGCTGGTATGCCAAATTGGAAAGCTGATAACTGTAAAGCTCCTATACTTTCTAAATATAAAAGAGGCTACTTTGTAGAATGGAGATTGGCTGACAGGCATAAAAAGGCTATATTTTCCGACATAGACTATTTAGTAGATACAAATCAAAAAGATAATCCTAAAATGGCAACAGGAGAAGCTGTTAGAGAAGGACTTAAGCAAGTAGCTGAAAGACCCTTTAGAGTTGTACCTTATTTTGACCCAGGTGTTTGGGGCGGTCAATGGATGAAAGAGGTATGCAGCTTAGATAAGGAAGCATCAAACTTTGCTTGGAGCTTTGACGGAGTGCCTGAGGAAAACAGCTTATATTTAAGATATGGAGATGTAAGAATAGAAATTCCTTCAATAGATGCTGTATTTTTTCAGCCCCAAAAGCTTCTAGGAGACAAGGTGCATGCAAGATTCGGAACAGAATTTCCTATAAGATTTGACTTTTTAGATACTATGGGCGGAGGTAATCTGTCTCTTCAAGTTCATCCGCTTACAGAATATATTCAAGAAAATTTTGGCATGCATTATACGCAAGATGAAAGCTATTATATATTAGACTGCGAAGAAGATGCTTGTGTATATTTGGGAGTTAAGGAAGGCATTAATAAAAATGAAATGCTTGAGGACCTAAAAAAAGCAGAGAAGGGTGAAATTTCATTTCCAGACCATAAATATATTAATAAGTTTCCTGCAAAAAAACACGACCATTTTTTAATCCCCGCAGGTACAATACACTGTTCCGGAAAAAATGCCATGGTTTTAGAGATAAGTTCAACCCCTTATATATTTACCTTCAAGCTTTGGGACTGGGACAGAGTTGGTTTAGATGGACTTCCAAGACCAATCCACCTTCAGCATGGAGAAAAAGTTATTCAGTGGGATAGAGCTACAACATGGGTTCAAAATAATCTGGTAGATAAAGTAGAGCTTTTGAAAGAAGAAGAAGGAATAAGAATTGAAAAAACCGGATTGCATGAAAGAGAGTTTATAGAAACCATAAGACACTGGTTTTCAAAACCTGTACTACATGAAACCCATGGAAGCGTTAATGTGTTAAACCTTGTAGAAGGTGCAGAAGCTCTAGTGGAAAGTCCTTCTGGAAAATTTGAACCTTTTATAGTGCACTACGCAGAAACCTTTATAATTCCTGCAAGCGTAGAGGAATATACAATAAGACCTTATGGAAAAGCTGAAGGGGAAGAGATTGGGACTATAAAGGCTTATGTTAGGTAGGAAAAGAAATAAAATTTGCAGTATATATAAGCAACGAAATAGTGTAAAATTGAACTGATGGATAATTATTACTTTAAAGCAAGATAAAATAAGGGGGAAGGTAGTTTTGAAGAAAAAGTTGCTTATAATTTGTATTGCAATACTTATTTCACTATCAGTAATTAAAACAGACGTGTTTGCTTACAGCACTGTTTACTATAACAACCAAATAATTAAGGTTGCTCTTATTAGTCTTAGTTCGCAAAGCCTAAGCTTGACTGTTAATGGTGAGTACAGCTTAAATAATGAGGTGCTGCCAAGTGGGACAAGTATAACTGTTCAGCTTTCTGAAGGTAAACTTAAAATTGGAGACAAGGCATATGATACAATAACGCTTACTCCTAACGTTAGCAGCAACTTTATAGCTATAAATAAAGGTACTGAAATTAGAAGATATCGTGGGACTTTATTATTGAAAATTAAGGATGGAAAGATATATCCTATTAACACAGTAAACATAGAGGATTATTTAAAAGGCGTAGTAGGCTATGAAATGTCAGATTACTTTCAAATAGAGGCTTTAAAGGCTCAGGCAATTGCTTCTAGAACTTATGGTGTGTACAAGATTAATAAAGCTTCAGAGTTTGATGTTACAGATGAACAAGGACATCAGGTTTATAAAGGCTTTAATCCTGCCTTTAAAAATGTGGAACAAGCTGTAGAGCAAACAAAAGGGGAAATTTTGTTTTATAACGGTTATGTGCTTGCAGAAGCTTTATTCTCAGCAAATCATGGGGGATATTCAGAAGATGCCGTAAATGTTTGGGGAAATCCGGTAGAATATCTTAAATCAAAAAAAGATGATTATGACGACTACACAAAGTATGAGAACTCTAAGAGCTATGATTGGACAGCGACCTTTAATTCACAGCAGTTAAGCAGCCTAATTAATAAGTATCTTAAAACTGAAAACAATGAGTTTGTAAGAATGAGGATAGAAACAATGGGCTTTTATGTAAGCGGCAGAGTCAGCAAGCTTGAAATTGAATATTTAGACTCAGCTAAAAATGCGCAGCTTTTAACACTTTCAAGATATGATGCTAAAACCTTCTTTGGTGTTAATAGCAGCATGTATACTGTAAGCTTTGACAGCGTTAATAACAGCTATACTTTAACGGGACACGGTTCTGGACATGGATTAGGAATGAGCCAGATTGGAGCTCTAAACAGAGCTCGAGGTGGACAAACTTATAAGCAAATATTGACCTTCTATTACACTGGAGCAGTTGTAGATAAACGCTCAGCTAGCATTTCATCTGCTGCCATAAGTGCAGAGGCACTTCTTACAAGTCAGAATCTTAATGTAGAGGTCAAAGGTCAGGGAGGTTCCAGTGCATCTTACCAGTACAAATATGTAATAGAAAGAGACGGTCAAGTTGAAGCTGTAATTGATTATAGCGAAAATTCTACCTTGTCGTATCAAATAAATAAAATAGGAAACTATATTATAACTGTATTTCTAAAGGATGCTATGTCACAGGATGATTATGATGATAAGAGAACCTTATCCTTTAGCGCAACTGGCTTTGGTGATGTAAATACAGACAAAACAGTGGATATATATGACTTGGTTTCAATCTCTAAAAAACTGGATACAGTTAAGGACAATAATTCACAGTGGGATATGAAGCTGGATTTAGAAAGCGATGGAATAATAAACATGCGGGATTTGGCCAAGGCTGCGAAGAGTTATAATGTTAAATATTAATGAAGTGCAGTTAAAAAAGAAGCCCGCGAGGGCTTCTTTTTACTGGTTAAACAGCTTTTGTTTTATTTTTTAGCTTTAGAAATAGCTTATAGTATATTAAATAAAATAGTATTAATCCTATTAATGAACCGCTAAAATCTATAAGTACATCGCTTACCATGGAAGTTCTTCCAGGGACAAAATATTGATGAAACTCATCTATTACAGAATAAAATAGGCATATAAAAAGTATATAAACGATACTCTCTTTTCCTTTTTTATTAAAAACCAAGAAAGCGTTGCTGAGCAATATAGCTAATACTATATATTCAAAAGCATGAGCATATTTCCTGATAATTAAGTTAAGCTTAAATGTTTTCGATTGTTCAGCTTTAATAGATGCTTTAGGTTTGTTTTGCTGAGCTGGGGCATTAGTATTTGTAGCTTTTTGATAATAATTTGTTATTTGAAGACTTTTCTGATTGGACACTTTGGTGGACATACTAGACATATAAAATATAAAACCCATCCAAAATATGCATATTAAGATAGACAATTTCTTCATTGCTTATCACCTCACTATAATGGACCGCTAGCTACTGGATTTGTTTTATGGAAGAATAAATTGGGAGTAAATGTGGATAAATTTTCACTCG
Organism: Clostridium swellfunianum; assembly: GCF_023656515.1. Classification (NCBI taxonomy): domain Bacteria; kingdom Bacillati; phylum Bacillota; class Clostridia; order Eubacteriales; family Clostridiaceae; genus Clostridium; species Clostridium swellfunianum. The sequence goes on along the minus strand of NZ_JAMOFV010000006.1, from coordinate 763,522 downwards.
TACTCTTATATTAAATTACTCAGCTAGTGTAAGCTTTGCTTCTTGATCTAATATATGCCACCAGGTCTTGCCAGGATTTAATGGTACTATATTACCCTTTTCGTCCTTAAATACAGTTTGGGATTTGAGGTCTGATCTTGACCAGCTAACCTTTACTGCCTTTCCGTTACTTATAATATATCCATTACCCTGTCCTATAAGGTCAGCATCCAGATTAGGAGAGTTAACTCGTGATCTGTAATTTACATTCTGAATAACTACATTCTTTACTGCTATTGGCTTCGTATCCTCTTTATTCACTGAAGGCACATTATTCATGGCTTTATAGTATAGTCCATCCTTAAAGGTATATGAAGTAGTATAAGCCCCATTGAATCTTATAGATGCACTATTTGCAACAGAAGAGGAAATATTGTCCCAAAAACTCTTATCAAACTTTAAATTTGAAGAAGCAGGCTTAGCATAACCTTTTTTATTAGCAAGAGTTATTAGTTTCTCGGAAGAAGTATAAAGTCCATGCTCTCGAACCTTAATTGAAGGGTCTCTCCAGTAGTAGGAACCGTTAAACATTTCATTCATGGACATAAGATTTTCATTCTTTATTCTCTCATCAGCATCGCTGCTTCCACCACAATGACCAAAAGGAAGGTTGTACTCATAGGCTATATCAATGAAATACGTCCGTACACTTCTGACAGGTCCTATTTTAGGAGCGCTTTCCTTTTGAAATAAAGCAAAAAATCTTGTTACACCACCTTCGCTCATGAGTTCAAAAACAATATCCGCAGAGTTGAGTCCAGACTGTGGTCTTGCAGCAGGAGAATTTTCTACTGAAGTTAAAAATGGTACATTACTTAGTACTTCTTTATTTACCTCCTCTCCCGTATATGGAGCATAGTACTTTTGCTCTGAGGAGGTAACAGACTTAGGGTTTGTATCTTCTTGTGTGGTACTTGGTGTAGCGTCAGGCTTCACTGTACTTGCTTTTTTGCTTGAACAGCCAGTAAGCAGCACAACTACAGAAATTGCAGCACATAGTATATTCTTACTTCTCAATATTAATCATCCTTTCCAGAAATTATATGTTAATTTTATAGGAGGATGAACATTTTTGCAAATTAAAAAACATGGATGATAATGCATCCATGTTTTTTTAGATTCTATTTCTTATAAAAGTCTCTTATTGTTTGACAAACAAAATCAACTTCTGCTTCAGTAATTTCAGGATAAATAGGGAGTGCTAAAATCTTCTCCGAAGCTTTTTCAGAAACAGGGAAATCGCCTTTTTTATAGCCTAGATAGCTAAAGCACTTTTGAAGATGTAGTGGAACTGGATAGTAAATACTATATCCAATTTCATTCTTCTTAAGAGCCTCTGCAAGCTCGTCTCTTCTTTCAGCTAGTATATTAAATACATAGTAAACTGGCTTCTGATCCCCTTTGATTCCAGGAATTTTTATTCCTTCTATATCCTTTAATCTATCCTTATACCAGTTAGCGATGGTTTCTCTTTTAGCAATAGCTTCATTTATATATTTTAGCTTAACAGATAATACGGCAGCTTGGATTGTATCAAGTCTTGAGTTGTATCCAATATAATCATAGTGATACTTCTTTGATGCGCCGTGAACTCTGTAAATCTTAGTAAGCTTAGCAAGTTCGTCATCATTAGTTACTATCATTCCGCCATCGCCATAAGCACCTAGAGTTTTAGTTGGGAAGAAAGAGAATATACCCATATCTCCTACAGTTCCAGAATGATTATACTCTGAACCGTTTCCCTTCCATCTCATTCCAAAAGCTTCGGCAGCATCTTCTAAAACCTTAAGGTTATGTTGCTTTGATATAGCCATGATTGTATCCATATCAGACATTTGATCAAAAAGATGAATAGGAATTATACCAGCAGTTTTATCAGTAATTCTATCCTCTATTTTGTTCACATCTATATTAAAGGTTTCTTCATCAATATCTACAAATACTGGAACAGCTCCATGCTTTGCAATACAGGATGTAGAAGCGAGGAAAGTAAATGGAGAAGTTATTACTTCCTTTCCATGTTTAAAACCAAGTATATCAGAAGCTATAACTAAAGCATCTGTACCGGAAGCTACGCCAATGGCGTGCTTTGCTCCAGTAAAGGCTTCTACAGCCTTTTCGAAATTAACAACTTCTTTTCCAAGTGTTGAGATTCCGTTTTCAATTACGCTAGCTATAGCAGCATCAAATTCTAATTTTTTGTCGGTATACTCTCTTGTGGAAGTGTAGAAATTAACCTTCATCCTCTTAGCCCCTTCCCTTAATAATTTCTATACATTTGATAACCTCTGAAACGACATATTCTGCATCCTCATCAGATAGTGTGGAGTAAAGCGGAAGAGTAATCTCATTTGCATACTGAGCATAAGCATTAGGGTAATCCTCTATCGAATAGCCTAAGTTTTTATATAAACTGAACATAGGAAGAGGCATAAAGTGAACGTTAGTTGCAATACCCTTTTCGGCAACGGTTTGAATTAACTCATCTCTTTGAGCTTCTGTAAAGCCGCAAATTCTAAGTGGATAAAGGTGGTAAGAAGTTTCTGCGTCTTCATCTTTATTGAAAGGCAAAATTGCCCAGTCATACTTTGTAAGGGCTTTGTTATATATGCTAAATAATTCAGCTCTTCTAGCAAGCATAGGCTCATAACGTTCAAGTTGAACCAAGCCAATTGCAGCCTGTATATCGGTCATATTACATTTAAAACCATCAACAACTATATCATACTTCCAAGCTCCAGCCTTCATCTTGGATAAAGCATCTTTTGTTTGGCCATGTAATGAAGTGACCTTGAATTCTCTATATAAATCTTCTTTGCCAGCAAAGGTATTATTGTTAAAGGTAATAGCACCGCCCTCAGCAGTAGTGTAGTTCTTAACTGCATGGAAGGAGAATACATGGAAATCACATTGACCTCCAACCTTTTTGCCTTTATAGGATGCGCCGAAGGAGTGAGCAGAATCAGATATAAGAACTATATCCTCTCTACCTTGTTCCTTTAAAACAGCCTTTATAGCATCATAATCAACAGGCTCACCTGCAAAATCTACAGTTATAACAGCCTTTGTTTTAGGAGTTATAGCTGCGGCAAGCTTTTGTTCATCTATAAAAAAGCTGTCCTTTTTAGTATCAACAAACGTTGGTTTAATCCCTCTATGTACTATAATATTTGCTGTAGCAGCATAAGTATAAGTAGTAGTAATAACTTCATCACCCTCGCCAATTCCAAGAACTTTTAATATAAGCTCCATACCAGCTGTAGCACTGGAAAGCATTACTGAATAATTTGCATCACAGTATTTTGCAACCTCCTGCTCAAGTTTAGCAACCTTGGGACCAGAAGTTATCCATCCAGACTTTAAAACCTCAACAACTGCATCAATCTCAGCTTGAGTAATATCTGGTGGAGAAAATGGAATATTTTTAGGCATTTTAAATCCATCCTTTCCTTTTTCAAATCAATTTAGCATTCAATGACAATTGAAGTATACAATAAAATATTTTAGCACAATATGAAATACTTCACAAATAAGATGCCGAAGAAAAATAGCGAGATTTGACTGTATATGATAATTATTAGAAGAAAAGACGATGAATATTCATCGTCTTTAAATAGTCTATTTACTTACAGGGGCTATATCTTCATATATATAATTATGCAACTGTTCACGTGTCGCTTTCATATCTGCAACTAAGTACCAAACATCATTTATTGTCTTTCCGCTAGAGTATCCGTCTACAGGGAAACGAGCCTGGTCAAGATTTCTAATTCCTGAGGTAAGTAAACTAGTACCTGTAGAAACAATATCCATAGATGTCATACTAGTTTCTACATATGGTAGAAGCTGAGAAACTATCTGAGGGTATTTTGAAACACCCGCTGAGCTAATCTTTTGAAATATTGCATCAAGAACTCTACGTTGTCTATCACTTCTTTCATAATCACCATTACCAACAGCTCTTATTCTGGCATACCCAACCGCTTGTCTTCCGTTTAGAACCTGACTCCCAGTTTTAGTAACAGGCTTGAAGGTAGATTTAGATACTTGAGCAACCTCGTCCATGTTAAGATTAATCTGAGCGATTTCCACTTTCTTTACATCTATAGTAACTCCTCCAAGAGAATCTATTAACTTTTCTAAACTAAATATATCAACAGTAACATAATCCCTGATATCCATCTGGAAATTTTCGTTTAAGGTTCTAATAGCAAGCTGTGGACCACCAAAGGAATAAGCATGGTTAATCTTCGTTTCACCATGGCCTTTAACTTTTACATAAGTATCCCTCATAATTGAGGAAAGCTTTATCTTTTTATGTTTCTTATCTATAGAAACAATCATAATTGTATCTGAACGGCCGTTTTCTCCCTTTTCCCTTAAATCAAGGCCAAACAACGCAATATTTGTTACAGAATCCTCACTGCCTTTACCCTGTAATATTTTTTTTGTATCATCGCTTATGCCTAAGTCTTCATCTGTTTTGGAAATTTTTGTATTTTGAAGCTGGCTAAGCTGTCTCATGCCGTATCCAACCATAGCACAAATAAAAAATAATAAAACAAGTGATATAGAAATCAATATAACTCTAGTTCTTTTAACTTTCTTTTTAGATTTTTTATGTTTGCTGGATCTCTTTTCTTTCTCCATAAATTAACCTTCCTTCTATAATACTGTTTACCGAGTAATTATACTATAATAAAACTGTTATGGTAAAGCTAATTTAGAAGTTAGTATAGAAGATTTTTAATTATAATACATTTACCTGCAATAATGGGTTAAAGTAACAATGTTAGATAAAATATAATAGACAATTTATAACAAACAAAGTATAATATTGTGTTGTAATAACATGTTTCTTAAAATATATTGTAGACTCTTGGAAAGAATAAATTATAAAGATATTAATTTACTACACCTTCCGCAAATTCTTAGATATAGAAAGAGGGGGATAAATAATGAAAAACTACAGTAAGTTTATTGTTTATGACATAATTTTAACGATATTATCGCTGTATATAGCGCTTTTAATAAGGTTTGATTTTGGAAAGGTTTCAGGATTTATGAATTATATGCACTTTTTCAAAATTTCAGTTATTCCAGTAGTAATATTCGTGTTATTTTTCAATTACTTGTTTAATCTTTATAATAGGATGTGGAAATATGCATCTATAAATGAATTGTTATCTATAGCTTATTCAGTGACAATTTCAAATATAGTATTTATGTTTTATAGTTACTTTATAAATTATAAATTTTTCGAAAGTGGCTACTTTAGATTTCCTTTTACTGTTCACATTATATTCTGGCTTCTAACTGTAGTGTTTTTAAGCGGAGCAAGATTCGTTTACAAAGCTGTTTTGTATAATAGAAGAATACAAAAGTACGACGTTAGTGATTCTATAAACGTGCTTATTGTGGGTGCTGGAGAAGCTGCGGTATTACTTATGAAGGAGATTAGAAAGCATAAGGAACTTAATTATAATATTATAGGGCTCATAGACGACAATGAAGCAAAGCAGAATAGAGTGATAAATGGAGTTAGAGTAATAGGTACAAGACAGGATATAGTAAGAATATCCAACTCATATAACATTGATGAAATAATAGTAGCTATGCCATCTGTAGACGAAGATACCAAGCGAGATGTTTATAATATTTGCAAGCAAACAAAGTGCAAGCTAAGAACTCTTCCAGGTATATATGAAATTATTATTGCAGATAAAGTTACTATGGGAAGTATTAGAGATGTAAATATTGAAGACTTGCTAGGCAGAGAAGAAGTAAAACTCAATAATAGTGGTATAAGCAAGTATATAAATGATAAAGTGGTTTTGGTCACTGGCGGCGGTGGATCTATAGGCTCAGAGCTGTGTAGACAAATTTCTAAATTCAAACCTAAAAAGCTACTTATTCTTGACATATATGAAAACGGAGCTTATGACCTGCAGATGGAATTAAATAGATTATATCCTGATATGGATAAACAGGTTTTGATTGCCTCTATAAGGGATGAAAGAAGATTAAATCAAGTATTTGAAGAATATAAGCCAAATGTCGTCTTCCATGCTGCTGCGCATAAGCATGTTCCATTGATGGAGGAGAATCCCTCAGAAGTTATAAAAAATAATATAATAGGAACTTATAATTTGGCGAAAACATGCCATGAGCAAAAGGTTCAAAGGTTTGTTCAAATAAGTACTGACAAAGCTGTAAATCCAACTAATATAATGGGAGCAACAAAAAGATTCTGTGAAATAATTATACAGGCTTTTGATAAAATCAGTGATACAGAATATGTTGCGGTTAGATTTGGGAATGTTCTTGGAAGCAATGGAAGTGTAATACCACTGTTTAAAAAACAAATTGCGGCTGGAGGACCCGTAACTGTAACTCATCCAGAAATAAATAGATTTTTTATGACTATACCGGAAGCAGCACAGCTAGTACTGCAGGCTGGATCAATAGCACAAGGTGGAGAGATATTTGTCCTAGATATGGGTAAGCCAGTAAAAATAGCTGATTTAGCTAGAGACTTAATTACACTGTCTGGTTATAAGCCTAATGTAGACATAAATATTGAATATACTGGGTTAAGAGAGGGAGAAAAGCTATATGAAGAGCTTCTAATGGATGAAGTAGCTCTCACTTCTACTGAGCATGAAAAGATATTTATTGAGAAACCTATGGAATATGATATCAACTTTGTGAACAAATCCATTGAGGAATTTAGAGAAGTAGTTTATAAAGATAAAGAAAGTATATTTAAGCTTGTAGAACAAAAGGTTCCAACATATAACCGCAAGATGAAAGCTAACAATTAAGATGGAGGTATAAAATATGTCTAATTTAAAAGAAGAGCTATTAAAGAAGCTAAGTGATAAGACTGCAAAGCTTGGCGTAGTAGGGTTAGGATATGTAGGATTGCCTTTGGCAGTAGAAAAAGCTAAGGCTGGTTATAAAGTAATCGGATTTGATGTCCAAACACAGAAAGTTAATATGGTAAACAGTGGAGAAAACTACATAGGTGATATTGTAGATGAGGACTTAAAAGAGCTAGTATTAATGGGGAATTTGAGAGCTACAACTGACTTTAGTTTTGTTAAGGATGTTGATATAGTTTCTATATGTGTGCCAACTCCGCTAGATATATATAAACAGCCTGATTTATCCTACGTGGTAAATTCTTCAGAAAGTGTTGCAAAATATCTTCATAAGGGAATGCTCGTAGTACTTGAAAGTACTACGTATCCTGGAACAACAGAAGAAGTTCTAAAGCCAATATTTGAGAAAACAGGACTAAAATGTGGAGAAGATTTCTATTTAGCATTCTCCCCAGAAAGAGTAGACCCAGGGAATAAGCAGTTTAAAACAAAGAACACTCCAAAAGTAGTAGGCGGAGTAACTCCAGAATGTACAGAAGTAGCTGCAACCCTTTATAGAAATATACTTGAAGGGGATGTAATGGAAGTATCTTCACCAGCAGTAGCTGAAATGGAAAAGATTCTAGAAAATACTTTCAGAAATATAAACATAGCTCTAGCTAACGAAATGGCAATTTTATGTAAAAGAATGGGCATAGACGTTTGGGAAGTGATAGATGCTGCTAAAACAAAGCCTTATGGATTTATGGCATTTTATCCAGGGCCAGGACTTGGAGGGCACTGCATTCCTTTAGATCCGATGTATCTATCATGGAAAGCTAAAGAATATGATTATCATACAAGATTAATAGAGACTTCTGCAGAAATAAATGATTTTATGCCAGAATTTGTTGTTGAAAATGTTATGAAGCTTCTAAACACTCAAAGAAAAGCATTAAATGGAGCAAAAGTATTGCTTTTAGGCGCTGCTTATAAAAATGATATAGACGATTACAGAGAATCACCAACTCTTAAGGTAATAGAACACCTCGAAAAAAATGGCGCTGATATAGTTGTCAATGATCCTTTTATAGCAAAATTTAAGCATAACGGAAAGATGTATTTTTCTGTTGATTGGAAAGAAGTAATTGATAATGTAGATATAGTAATAATTACAACAAATCACAGCTGTTATGAATACCAAGAGATTGTTGACAGGGCACCACTGCTATATGATACTAGAAATGCTACTAAAAATGTTAAAAATAATAGACATAAGATAAATAAGTTATAAGAAACTTTGAAATTAAGAACCTCTATGTTTTTAACATAGAGGTATTTTATATTGATTCATAATGTCGAATTGTTTCAAAATAACTTATTATTAATTGGAGTTATTCTGTAAATGATGTATAATTATTTTAGTCGTATAGTGTATAATAACTGAATATTAGATAAACATAAAATGAATTATGGAAAAATGAGGATGTGAAAACTTTGAAGATAGCTATGATACTTACTAATGGGTTTGATCCAGATCCAAGAGTATACAAAGAAGCAAAATCTTTAGTTAAATTAGGTCATAATGTAGAAATTTTGTGCTGGGATAGGGAATCTAAATACAAGGATACACCTGAAGAATTATTAGATGGAATAGTTATAAAAAGGTTTTTTGGCGAAGCACAGTACGGAACAGGTTACAAGCAAGGTTTTAAGTTTTTAAGTTTTAAGAAAGATGTCCTAGATTATATGATGCATCATCATTTTGATGCAATACATTGCCATGATTTTGATGGACTATTTATTGGATATAGCATCAACAAAAAATTAAAATTAAAGTTAGTTTATGACGAACATGATTTGTTTTATATGTATTTTGCTGACAGGCCAGGTAAATTAAATAAAATTATATATAACTTTATTATTTCCTGGGAAAAAATGATGTTGAAAAATGTAGATAATCATATAGTAGTTACTTCAGAAATGAAAAAACTATACGAAAATATAAGTAAAAGTATATATGTAGTCACAAATGCTCCTTCAAAGGATATCTTTAGAGATATAGCAAAAACTCCGAGTAATAAACTAAGAATAGGTTATATTGGTTCTGTAAGATATCTTGAGGAGCTTAAGATATTGGCAGATATTTCTCAAAAGTTTGAAGAGAAAATAGAAGTTATTATATCAGGAAGGGGCATAGCGTTAGACGAACTAAAAGAATACTGTAAAGGTTATGATAATATAAAAATAACTGGAGCTTATAGTTTTAGTGATTTAGAGAATCTCTATAAAAATACAGATATTACATATGCATTTTATCCGAGTAGAATATCATCTATATCTATGCCAAATAAATTTTATGAAAGTATCATAACTGAAACGCCTATAATTGCTAATAAATTTATGGAGTTTGGAAGAGAAGTAGAAAAACATAAATTAGGATATGCTATAGATGAAGAAAATTTAGAACTGGACTTAGAAAAAGCTATTTTAGAATTAATTAGCGATGACAGCAAGGTTGAATATTTTAAGAATCAGATGAAAGCAATAAAAGAAGATTATTTATGGGAAGCAAATGAGAGAAGATTATCTGAAATTTATTCTAAATAGATGATAATATCAATAAGTGAAATGGAGGTGTATCTTAAATTGAGTGAAAAGAGAGATGTCACAGTTATAATGCCGGTATTCAATGAGGAAAAGCATATTTCAAACTCCATTGAATGTATTATAAATCAGGAGTGGGAAAACTGTATAGAAATATTGGTAGTAGATGGAGAATCAACGGACAATACTGTTAATATAATTAAGGAAATGTCTAAGAAATTACCACAAAATAGAACTATTAAGATCTATAGCAATCCAAAGAGATACATACCAGTATCATTGAATATTGCATGTGAAAATGCTTCTAATAACATAATAGTAAGAGTCGATGGACATACATATGCTCCTTCAGATTATGTTAAAGAGTCGGTTAGAGCACTCGAATCAATTGATTTTAATGGAACTACGGGTGGTAGATGTATTATTAAGGCATCTGGGAAAACAAAAATGGCTATAGCCATTTCTATAGGAGTAAGTAATAAGTTTGGAGTAGGTAACGCTTTATATAGAACTATAAATGAAGATAAAAAAACTTTGCTTGAAGTAGACACAGTCCCATTTGGAGCTTTTACTAAAGAATTATGGACTGAAATAGGCGGATATGATGAAGCCTTGCTATATGACGAAGACTATGACTATAACTATAGGATAAAGAAAAGTGGAAAAAAAGTAATACTGAATACAAAGATAGTTTTGGATTATTTTTCTAGAAAAGATATCAAATCTTTATGGGGACAATACTTTAGGTATGGTTACTGGGCAAACAGATTTTGTTTAAAACATAAAGTTATACCTTCAGTTAGAAGATTAATTCCGATGAGTTTTGTTATGAGTTTACTTGCTTGGCTTATTATCTATTTGCCAGCCTTTTATGCATTACTAGCTATATACTTAGTCACAATGCTAATAATATCCTTGTACGAGGGGGCATTTAAAAGAAAGGATTTAGCCTTAGGCATTAACCTTATGTTAGTATTTTTAACACTTCATTTTTCCTACGGCATTGGAGGATGGATAAGTTTATTTTATAAAGGATTGAGAAAATAGAAAATACAATTATAAATGAACATAGGGGGAAGGGAATTTTGAAAGAAAAATTAAAAAGATTTTTAGTATCTATTATAACCAGTAGCTTTATTTTAGTTTGTTTCTCATTTGTTGGTGTACAAGCTGCTACTAGAACTGCAGATGAGTATTACAATCTATACAAACAGTATAATCAATATGAACCATATAACGCTTTAAAACTATTAGTTGAGGCAAATGCTAACTACCCACAGGATGTAAGATTTATCAACGGAATAAATAAAGAATCTAAAACTATTATAGAATGGAGTATTGGAAGTCATAATAATAAAAACTTTGAGGGTGCAATATATGGTTATGATACTATACTAGGCACAAGTTCAGCTCATACTAGTATTAAGGATTTTGCTAAAAGGCAAAAGGTGCAGGCGCAAACTAGTAAGCTGCCTATTAGTGCTAATGAATACTACGCCTTAACAACAAAATATGATAGCTATCAACCTTATGCAGCTCTAACTATTTTAAGTGAGGCAATCGTTGGATATCCAAATGATAAGAGATTTATTAATGGGGTTAATGAACGAACCAACACTATATTTGAGTGGAGTCAAGGAAGTCACTCAAATAGACATTTCGATACTTCTATTTATGGATACCAAACTGTAATTAACACCTTAGAAGCGTCTTCCGAGCTAAAGTCAAAAGCAGAAATATTTATGTCTTATGCAAAAAATAATAAGATGTTTTACACTGCGGAACAATATAATTCAACTGCATCACAATATATTCAAACACAACCTTATGATGCCTTAAAAATATATTCTGAAGCACTTTTGGTTTATCCTGGCGATAAGAGAATTAAAGATGGGTCAGTAAAAAGTGCTAGAACTATATTAGAATGGTCATTAGGCAGTCATAGTAAAGGGAATTATGAGGCTGCGGCATATGGTTATCGCAAGGTGTTAGAAGCACAAGTGTTAGATTACTTAAAAAGTTATGCTCAAAAACAAAAGGATAGAGCTGATAGCAAGAAAGCGCCAATTACAGTTAAAGAATATACTTCACAAATTAATATCTTAGGCAGTGATAAACCTTACGATAAATTAAAGCTAAGCTCAGAAGCATTAATTATTTCTCCTAGTGAAAATACTTTAAAAACATCTTTAAATGAATCAGCAGCTACAATATTAGATTGGAGTTTTGGAAGTCATTTAAGAGGAAACTTTGATTCTGCGCTTTATGGATACGGGAGGATAATAGAAGCGCCAGATGTGAAGACTTATATATATAATGGTGCAGTAAGACAAAATCAGCAAGCAGTAAAAGTATTATATCCTTTAAAACTTAGCGATTATAATAAGATGGAAATGCCTAATGTAAATATATCGCCGTATAATGCACTAAACATATACTCAGAAATTTATACTATGTTTAATGATAGTAATGCAAAAACTAAAATTAATGATAGTGCAGCAGTAATTCTTGACTGGAGTAAGGGATCACATAAAAGAGATTATTACGGGGCTGCTATATATGGGTACGACGAAATAATAAGCAACCCATATGTTAACTCACAAATATATGGACAAGCAAATGCTCTAAAGGCTATAGCAGAAAAAGGTATTTCTTATAATGAAGATAGTCGTTACGTAATTAATACAAGCTACGGTATTACTTTCAATGAAATGGTAGATCTCCAAATGGCAAAAGGAGGGCCTCTTACTTATGTAAATGGTTCTGGTTGGGTGTCAGCTAATAGAACTGAGGTTGAGCATTATGCAAATCCTATGAATTTTATGACGGGAAACAATATTTATCAGTTTTTGGTTTTAAGTGGACAAGCTGGTATAAGCACTGAGGATTTAAATGCGCTTCTAGTGGATAAAGGAAATCTTAAAGGTACAGCAGCTGCCTTTATAGAGGCATCACGAAAGTATAATATAAATGAAATATATCTTGTATCACACTCTTTACTTGAAACCGGTAATGGTACTAGTTTACTTGCAACTGGAACTTCTTATAATGGCAAAGTTGTTTATAACATGTTTGGCGTAGGAGCTTATGACAAACCGTTCTACCCTACTGACACAGGAGCAAATCCAACTGCTTGGGGAGCAAAATATGCCTATGATAACGGATGGTTTACTCCAGAGGCGGCTATAATTGGCGGAGCTAAGTTTATTGGAAATGGTTATATAAATAAGGATCAAGATACTTTGTACAAAATGAAGTGGAATCCCAATAATGTTAGTCATCAGTATGCCACTGATGTTGCATGGGCAACAAAACAAATATCAAGAATAAAAAGCCTTTATGATAAGGCAAAAAATTATATACTCAGATTTGATATACCTATATATAAGTAGGCATTACAGTGATTTATAGCTGATTATATTAATATAATCAGCTATTTTAAAGCTTTGAGACGAGAAGCAAGGAGATATAAGAATGAAAAAAATACAGACTATACTATTGTTCATAGTATTATTAATAATACCTATAAATAGTATTCGTGCGGCAGAAAAAACTGCTAATGATTACTATGAGATAATAAAAAAATATGCAGATGAACAACCATACCAGGCTTTAATAGTTCTGAAAGAGGCAAATGCTGCATACCCTGAAGATCAAAGATTTATTAATGGAATAAAAGAAAGAACACTAACTATTGCAAACTGGAGTCAAGGAAGCCATGAAAGAGGAAATTATTTAGGATCAATATATGGTTATGATACTATTATTGATACTAAGGCTGCACCACAATACGTTAGAGATTTTGCTGTTAGACAAAAAGCATTGGCATCAGACAATAAAGGTATACTTTCTTTAAATGACTATATGTCGCTACTGTCTAAGTACAATGAATATCAACCATATGATCTTCTTAGAATTTATAGTGAAGCACAAGTTGGATATCCTAATGATAACAGGTTAAAAGACGGAATAAATAAAAATTCAAATACTATATTAGAGTGGAGTATAGGAAGCCACCAAAGGAAAAATTATGAGGCCGCAATATATGGATATAATACTATTGTAAATGCGCCTGATAGCGTTTATAAAGAAGTAAAGGATAAAGCGATTTTACTAATGGGATATGCAAAACAAGGAAAAGAGTATTATACTGCAGATGAATATTATGTGATGACTCAAAAGATAGACCAGGACCACCCATATGATGCATTAAGTCTAAGTGTAAGAGCAAATAGGGCATATCCTAAGGATAAAAGATTTATTAATTTAATTAATTCTAGTGCTGCTACAATTTTAGAGTGGAGCATAGGAAGCCATTCAAATAATAATTTTGAAGGTGCAATTTATGGGTATGATACAATAAAGGATATTTCCTTATTACCTCAATATATAAAAAATTTTGCTATTAGACAAGCTAAACAGGCAGTTAATCATAAACCAGTTATGACTGCAGATGAGTATAACAGTATAGCAATGCAATATGATAGCACAGAGCCTTACAAATTGTTAAAAATTTATAACGAAGCACTAGTAGGTTATCCTAAAAATGAAAAGTTTAAAGAAGAACTTTCCAAAAGTGCTAAGACAATACTGGAATGGAGCAATGGAAGTCACAGCAGGTTCTCCTTTGGGGCTGCAATTTATGGTTATGATACAATAATAAATTCTTATGCGCCAGCATACATGAAAAAATATGCAGAGAGACATAAGTTAAACGCAGAACAAAAGAAATTACCTTTAACTCTAGAAGAGTATTTATATTTAGTAAAACAAACCTCAATAAATACACCCTATGAACTCTTGATTATAAGTAATGAATCGTTAATAAGTTATCCAAATGAAGATAGATTTATTACAGCTGTAAATGATGCTGCTAGCATTATATTAGACTGGAGTATTGGCAGTCATATTAGAGGAAACTATAGCTCAGCAATATATGGATATAAATGCATATTAGATGCCTCATATATTAATGATACAATAAGAATGAAAGCAATTAAAAATATAGAAATGGCCCAAAAGGGAATATATAGTATTATAGGAAATAAAACAATTGTACTAGATGCAGGACATAATTTCGGTGGAGATGATGGTGCGTATGGCAATGGGTATGCTGAAAGAACCTTAAACATGCAAGTAGTAATGGAATTGCAAAACATACTTCAGGAAAATGGAGTTAAAACAATACTTACTAGAAAACCTGGAGAGGAAACTTACGAAAGTGCAGGAGAAAGTCTTGCACAGCGAGCTACAATTGCAAATGAATCTAATGCAGATCTATTCTTGAGTATACATCATGATAGCAACGATGATTCAAGAGCAAATGGCACTTCAGCCTTCTATAGCTCTTTTAGAAATCAATTGGACACTAGTGATGTATATGTAGAAATTACTGACACAGTAAATATAAGAAGGGGTAGTCCAGCAGCTCAGGTAATAGCTGTTGCTAAGCCTGGAGAGAGATATGCATATATTTCAGAGCAGGACAAGGGGTTTTTAATCAATTATAAAGGCACACAAGCTTGGGTTAGCAATGGTTACAGCAGAGCTTATGACCCTACTCCTTCAGAGGCTGCAAAATTAAGTAAAAATATTGCAGAAACTATTTCAGAAAATATAAGTTCACTTGGGTTAAGAAATAGAGGGATAACAGATAGGAATTTATACGTTACAAGAAGCACTATCATGCCATCAGTATTAGTAGAAGTGGGTTTTATTTCAAATACACAAGAAATAAACAAAATTGCTCAACCAAGTTTTCAAAAACAAGTGGCTATGAAAATCTGGAACGCTATTGTAAGTATATTTAAAGTATAATATTATAGAATACTTTGTAAATGAGGAGGCTATGCTAAAGGATTAGCATAGCCTCCTCATGTTTATGTATGAAATATTCCATGGGAAGCACTATAGTTTGTGAAGTGTTGAATTTTTACAGTATGTGTAGTAATATTGATATTGGTGTATTTTCTTATCATAACTTATATTTAATAACTTGAGAGTTTAATGGGGTGACTGTTTTGGAAATTAAGAATGCTAACGGATTGAGTATTGTCAATTTGGTGTTTTTATTATTAATTTTAATATCGACTATATTTTATAGTAATCAAATACTAGTACACTTAGCTGCGTTAGTATTTACATTGTTCGTATATAAATGTTTTGCAAAGGATATAAAACAGTACTTATATTTCATTTCAATATTTTTAGCACTCATAGGTTCAGGTGTAATGGTTCCAATTACAAAAACAATTGGTATTAATCTTTGGTATATAAGTGTTTTTGCTTATTACGTCTACTTTATTATTGAAATAATAAAAGATAAAAAATTCACATTAGACTTAAAAATCTTCAAAAATAAATTTGCCGTTTTTTTTATAATTTTTATTTGCTATATTTTAATCAGTTTATTTTTTGCCAGCGATTTACTGTTTTCTTTAAGAGCTTTAAAATTATTTATGGTAATGATACCACTAACAATAATGTTTATAATACAAAATCTTCAACAGGATATATTAAACAAAACATTCAAATTTCTATTATATGCCTATACTTTTGTTTTATTATTTGGAACCTTTGAAGTCTTTGGTTTTAAGTTTGGCTTGGACAATAGTTTGATTGCTCAAGGCAAATATAAATGGGATTGGAACTTTCATAAGAGAATACCAATAACTTTTTTTTATAATCAAAATAACTATGCTGTTCTTATGGTATTAGGGATGTTATTTTTATTAATTGCTGCATCATATCAAAAAAATAAGGCTAGAAAAAGGGTTTTAATAGTCTTATCAGTGATATCACAGGTAAACCTTATATTTACCTCATCTAGAACAGCGATTATAACAGTTTTTATTGTTTGCTTCTCATTATTTGTGCTTGGCGTTATTTTAAGATTAAAAGACTTATTTGTAAATTCTATAAAGTATACACTATTAATTTGCCTTACTTTTATAGTTGTGTCTCTCTTTAAAGTGACTCAACCTTATTATGGAAAATTTGATAGTTTACCAGGCATAAAGTTGTTAAATGCCTCCAATTATACTGTTTATGAAAAATATTTAGTAAATAATAAAATAGAGATTTTAAATAATATTAATCAAACAGAAAAGGATACTCAAAATTCAAACTCAAATAAAAAGAAAATAGAAGAGATTAAGAATCAAATAGAAGAAAATAAGTATATAGAGGAAAACAAAGAAAGATTATCTGAAGAAGGTAGTGCCTCAAATGATGTGAGATTAAACGTAATTAAAAATATTGTTAGAGGAGTTATAATCGATAAACATTACTTTGGTTTTGGTGTTGGTAATACGGGGTGGTACTTAAAGAATCAAGAAAATACTAAGGGTATAATAAATGCTCATAGCATGTGGTTTGAATTTTTAGGCGATTTTGGTATTTTTATGTTTTTATATCTTATATGCATATATTTGTATACCATACTAGAACTTATAGGAATATATAAGAGTTCTAGCGAAATCAAAAGTATGAGCTCAATAATGGCAGCTGTAGGTGTATTAGGCTTTGTATTTTTATCTTTTGGACCAAGTTCTATAGTAAATTATACTCCATTTTGGATGTTAATTGGAATATCAGGTTCAATTCTTTTAAACTACAGATATAAAAAAATAGACTAATTTTGATACTGAGAAGAGGTTAAGATGAAAGTTCTTGTATTATCACATTTATATCCTAACAATATGAATAAGGTTAGCGGGATTTTTGTCCATGAACAGGTAAAAGCTCTTAAAAAACTAGGCTGTGATATCAGAGTTATAAGCCCAGTTCCAGCAGTTCCATTTCCATTAAGTGTAGTGAGTAAAAAATGGAAAAGGTATTCTAAGATACAAAAGATTGAAGAAATCAGCGATATTAAGGCTTATTACCCAAGAATGATAATGCTGCCAAGAGATATTATTTTTCATAACAGCGGTAAAATATATTTTCATTCTATTAAACAATTACTTAAAGGCATTTATAAAGAATTTCCTTTCGATATAGTACACTGTCATACAGCTTTGCCAGACGGGTACGCTGGTTCATTAGTCGCTCAGCTGTATAATAAACCTATTGTTACGACTATACATGGAAATGACTTTCAAAATACTATTCATAAAAGTGAAAAAAGCAAAAATGCAATAGTTCATGCTATAAAATATAGCAATAAGGTTGTTACTGTTAGCAATAAGCTTAAAAATATTGGATTAAGCCTATTTCCTGATACTAATAAATTTATTACAGTGCATAATGGTGTGGACTTAAAAAATGTCCATAATTGCAATAAAGATTTATATGAAAAATATAAGAATAAGAAAGTAATTCTTTCTGTAGGAAATTTAATAAATTCAAAGGGACATGACATTACTATAAAAGCTTATAAAGAAATCTTAAAGACACATATTGATGTTCATTTAATAATAATTGGCGGCGGCGAGGAATTAACTAGTCTTAAAACCTTGATAAATGAGTTAGGTATCGAAGATAGTGTAGAGCTACTTGGACAAATGCCTCATGAAAAAGTCATGAGTTATATGGAGATATGCACTTTGTTTGTACTACCAAGCTGGAAGGAAGGCTTCGGTGTAG
Organism: Clostridium swellfunianum; assembly: GCF_023656515.1. NCBI lineage: Bacteria > Bacillati > Bacillota > Clostridia > Eubacteriales > Clostridiaceae > Clostridium > Clostridium swellfunianum. The sequence continues at coordinate 745,427 of NZ_JAMOFV010000006.1, read as the reverse complement.
TATATGTTGAGGCTATGGCACATGGTAAGGCTGTAATAGGCTGCAAAGAAGAAGGAATACAGGATATTATAAATAACTGGGAAAATGGTGTGCTTGTAAATAAAAAGGATATAGAAGATCTGACTAAATCAATTACTGTACTTCTTGATAATAATAAATTAAGAGGAAATATTGAAGAAAATGCAAAAAAAACTGTGTTTGATAACCTCCAGTGGGAAAACAATGCTGAAAAGTATTTTAAAATATATAATGAACTAATTAATGATATACAGTCGCAGTTTTTGAAATTAAATATGGACTAAATAGTGTTTTGGAGGAATTATGAGTACTCGCAAGCTTGCTAAAGTTGCAGGATTATTAATGATTATAACTGTTTTAAGTAAAGCAGTAGGATTTATGAGGGAATCCCTTATAGCTAGTGCCTTTGGGGCTACATACAAAACTGATGCTTATAACGTTGCGATAATTGTACCATCTATGGTTTATGGACTTTTTGGAGGGGCTATTTCTACAACATTTATTCCTATATTAAATGAGAGTTTAGCTAAAAAGGGAAAAGAAGATTCTCTTGAATATGCCAATTCGGTGATGAATATACTATTCATTTTTTCTTTTATCTTATTTATAATAGGAGGGATTTTTTCTAGTGAACTGGTTAGCTTTATAGCACCAAAGTTTACAGAAGAAACCCATAAGTTAGCAGTAGTTCTAACTCAAATAAGTGTGGTTAATATTGTTTTTATTACACTTAATAGTGGATTTGAAGCTATCCTTCAATCCCTGGGGGAGTTTGTTGTACCTTCTTTAAGTGGATTTATAACTAGTTTACCTATTATTATCTATATAATGTTAGGTGCAAATTTTGGTATAGAAGGTCTAATAATAATATTTGTATTTGGAACATTTATGCAGGTATTAATACAGATACCTTGGTTGCTTAAAAATAAATATAAATTTAGGTTAAAAGTAAATTTCCGAGATAATAGACTTAAAACAATGCTGTTATTACTTGGTCCTGTTTTACTAGGATCTGGTGTTAGCCAAATTAATACTTTAGTAGATAGAAATATGGCCTCAGGCCTACCAGAAGGCAGTATAGCTGCACTAGGTTTTGCAAATGTTATTAGTAACATGCTTTATAGTATTTTTATAACTACTATTGTTACTGTTATTTACCCAACTATGTCAAAAGAAAGCGGCGTTGAAAATAGAGAGAAGTTTAAATATTTAATTTTAAAAGCTATTAACACAATTAGTATAATTATAGTTCCGGCTACAATTGGTGTAATGATCTTGAGAATTCCTATAATAAACATACTCTTTAAAAGAGGTGCATTCGATATAAGAGCGGTGAATATGACTAGTGAAGCTTTGCTATATCTTTGCATTGGACTATTATTTATAGGAATAAGAGATATATTAAGCAAAGCCTTTTACGCTATACAGGACACTAAGACTCCAATGTTCAATGCTATAATTGGTATAGTAATAAATATTATAGCTAATCTAATCTTAGTTAAAAGTATGGGAATTGGAGGATTAGCCTTAGGAACCTCCTTATCTTCAATTGTGTGCACCTTGTTATTAGGCAAGGATATAGTAAAAAAGATTGGCAATATGAATACCAGTATACTTTTAAAGACCGAATCAAAAATATTTGCAGCAACATCTATAATGGGAATATGTATTTATGCAGTAAATTACTTTTTATCAAGTATACGTACAAATGTAAAAGGTGAAATAATATCACTAGGTATAACTGTAGCTAGTGGTGTATTAATATATTCTGCCATGATAATGATACTTAAGGTTGAGGAGTTCGCTGACTTAATGTCTATATTAAAGAAAAAGATAAAAAAATAATTAAGAGGATGAAGATTAATGAATAGTGAAAGTAAAAAAATAGCTATACTGTCTCATATATTACCTCCTTCGCCCTCAGGGCAAGCAACAGTATTATATCAACTATTAAAGAACTATGTGAAAGACTCATATTGTCTTATTTCACTTAAAAGTCGAGCAGCTAGCACAAGAAATTCAGGTACTGAAAAGCTAAATGCAAATTACTACAACTTAAGTCATATAAGGCTTCCATATAGATTGTCATTTTTAAATACCCCATTTATGCCAATAACGAACATACTTTTAAGATTAATAAAAATGAAAAAAATATTAAAAAGTGAAAAATGTAGTGCACTAGTTGTTTGCACTGGTGATTTATATAATGTACCAGCAGCTTATCTAGCTAGCAAAGCATGTAAAATCCCCTTTGCTATTTATATGTTCGATGATTATGTTCATCAATGGACAGGATTAAATCGAATATTTTCTAAGTTTGTGGCTTCAATTATTTTTAAGAAGGCTAAAGGTATTATTGTACCAAATGAATTTTTACAAGCAGATTATTTAAAGGATTTTGAAGTTCAAACTAATGTTATTCACAATCCTTGTGAAATACCTGATGTGAACAAGCTTAAAAATAGTAAATATAAATTTGATACTAATGGGATTAACATAATATATACTGGAACAATCTACGCAGCACAGCTTAGTGCGGTGAAGAATTTAGTAGAAGCGGTAAACATGCTTGATGATAAAATAAAGGTATATTTTCATGTGTTTACATCGACTTCAAAAGCGTCATTAACTAAAGATGGCGTTGTTGGTAAAAATGTTATTTATCATGAACATGTTAAACAAGCTGATATAATGGATATTCAGGCTAGTGCAGATATCCTGTTCCTGCCGTTAGCATTTAATTCTGATTATCCAGAAGTTATAAGAACCTCTGCTCCGGGGAAAACGGGTGAGTATCTTTCAGTAGGGAAACCTATAATTGTACATGCACCGAAAGGGTCTTTTATAAGCAGCTATTTTAAGGAAAATAAATGTGGAATGGTTGTTGATGAAGACAATGTGGAACAATTGGCAAAAGCAATTTTAAAACTTGTCGAAGACAAGAATTTAAGTACACTATTAGGGGAAAACGCTAGAAGAGTATCAATAAACGATTTTAGTTTGAATATAATTCAAGAAAAATTCAACAAGTTTTTGAAGGCTCTCTAAGAATACATTAGTTACAATAGCAAATAATAACGAAAATGATGTTTAGTTTAAAGCGTCTTATTTGGCTAAGAATATATAATTAGTAAACGGAGGTAAAAAATGTTTAAAGATAAAATACTACTTATTACTGGGGGAACAGGCTCTTTCGGAAATGCAGTTTTAAAAAGATTTATTGATACAGATATTAAGGAAATACGCGTATTTAGCAGAGACGAAAAAAAGCAAGAAGATATGAGAATTGAATTGAATAATGAGAAAGTAAAGTTCTACCTAGGAGATGTAAGAGATTACGAAAGTATAAATTTTGCAATGAACAACGTAGATTATGTATTTCATGCTGCTGCCTTAAAACAAGTACCATCCTGTGAGTTTTATCCTATGCAAGCAGTAAATACAAATATCTTAGGTACTGAGAATGTAATAAGAGCCTGCATACATAATGATGTAAAAAGAGCTATCTTTTTAAGCACAGATAAAGCTGTTTATCCAATAAATGCTATGGGTATATCAAAAGCTATGATGGAAAAATTATTTGTGGCAAAATCTAGAACCTTAGATGAAAACAATACAATTCTTTGTGGAACTCGCTATGGAAATGTAATGGCATCAAGAGGATCAGTTATACCTTTATTTATTAAGCAAATAAAGGAAGGAAAACCGTTAACAGTAACAGACCCTAATATGACAAGATTTTTAATGTCACTAGATGATGCTGTTGATTTGGTATTATATGCTTTCCAATATGGAAAACAAGGAGACATATTTGTTCAAAAGGCACCAGCATCAACAATACTGGATTTAGCTGTAGCTATAAAAGAACTCTTTAATTCTGATAGTGATATAAATGTTATCGGAACTCGTCATGGGGAAAAATTATATGAAACTTTATTAACCAGAGAGGAAATGAGTAAAGCAGAAGATCTTGGTGACTACTTCAGAATATCTTCAGATAACAGAAGTTTAAACTATAATAAATACTTTGTTGAGGGAGAAGAAACAATCTCAACTTTAGATGATTATAACTCACATAACACTAAAAGATTAAATGTTGAAGAAATAAAAGAACTCTTATTAAAGCTAGACTATGTCAAAGAAGAATTGGAAAGCTGCAATAGATAGATTTATAATTAAAACAAGAAAGAGGTAATTATATGCTTAAAGTTATGACTATAGTTGGCACACGCCCAGAAATAATTAAATTAAGTCTTGTAATTAAAGAACTAGAAAAATATACAGAGCATATTTTAGTGCATACTGGTCAAAATTTTGATTATGAATTAAATGAAATATTCTTTCAACAGTTAGGTATAAAAAAGCCTGATTACTTTCTTAATGCTGTTGGTAAAAGTACAGCTGAGACTATAGCTAATGTAATAGCAGCATCTGATGTTATTTTTGAAAAGGTTAACCCGGATGCTTTGCTTGTTTATGGTGATACAAACAGCTGCCTGTCAGCAATCTCTGCAAAGCGTAGAAAGATTCCTATATTTCACATGGAAGCAGGAAATAGATGTTTTGATCTTAGGGTACCTGAAGAAATAAACAGAAAGATTATTGATCATATTAGTGATATAAATATGCCTTTAACAGAGCATGCTAGAAGATATTTGCTAGATGAGGGAATCAAACCAGAAACGATTATAAAGACTGGCTCCAGCATGAAAGAAGTATTAAACTACTACAAATCACAAATCGAAGAGTCAAATGTATTAGAAAATCTTAATCTTAAATCAAAAGATTATTTTGTTGTAAGCACTCATAGAGAAGAAAATGTAGATTCTGATGAAAACTTTAATAATTTATTGCAATCACTTCAAAGCATTGTAAATAAATATGATAAAAGAATAATTGTATCAACTCATCCACGCACTATGAAGAGACTGCAAGCTTTAGATATAAAACAGTTAGATCCAAGAATAGAGTTTCTCAAACCTCTAGGATTATTTGATTATATAAAACTTCAAATGAATGCCATTTGTGTTATATCTGATAGTGGAACAATTACTGAAGAATCTTCTATATTAAACTTCCCAGCAGTTACAATAAGGCAAGCTCATGAAAGACCAGAGGGAATGGATGAAGGTACACTAATAATGAGTGGATTAAAGAGTGAAAGAGTCCTTCAATCCATAGATATTGTTACATCACAATATGAGGAAAATAAACATTCCTTTAGAATCGTTCAGGATTATGATGTGGATAATGTATCAAAAAAAGTTGTTAGAATAATAATGAGTTATACAGACTATATTAACAGAACAGTGTGGCATAAATAATTTTAGGATAGGATGGTTATATAATGCTTAATGTATTAGTTTTAGGCTCATCTGGAATGGCGGGACATGTAATAACATTGCATTTGGAACGTAATGATAAACTAAATGTGTCAAACATATCTCATAGAAAAAGAATAAATGAAAAAACCGTGGTAATGGATGTTACTAACTTTAATTTGTTGAGTAAGTACTTAGATGAAACGAATCCAAATTTCATCATCAATTGTGTAGGTGTTTTAAACCAATTTGCGGAAGAAAATAAAGCAAATGCTATATTATTGAACGGCTATTTACCTCATTTTCTAGAAGAAAAATATAAAAATTCAACAACTAAAATAATTCATATAAGTACAGATTGTGTTTTCTCTGGAAAGGAAGGAAATTATTTTGAGGATTCCTTTAGGGATGGAGATACTTTCTATGCAAGAAGTAAAGCTATTGGGGAAATTGTAAACGAAAAAGACTTAACCTTTAGAACTTCAATAATTGGACCAGATATAAATGAAAGTGGCATAGGTTTGTTTAATTGGTTTATGAAATCAACCGGAGTAATAAATGGTTATGCAAATGCCTACTGGACAGGTGTTACAACTATAGAGCTTGCAAAGGCTATTGAAGCGGTTATCTTCAGTAATTTGACTGGGCTATACCATCTGGTTCCAGGTAATAATATAAATAAATACGACCTGACAAATTTATTTAAAAATGAATTTAATAGAGAAGATGTAGAGATTCAAAGGTATGAAAACTACTCTGTAAATAAAAGCTTGATAAATACAAGAAAAGACTTTAACTATGCAGTTCCAAATTATGAAGAAATGATATTAAATATGAGATTATGGATTGAATATAACAGGCATCTATATCCTCACTATAAGTTTTAATTATGAATAAACAATCTAAACTAAGTTATATAGAAATTAAGTAGGCTAGTCCTACTTAATTTCTATATTAGGATAATGAATGTTGGAGGGAGAGAAATGAAAAAACTAAAATTTGCCATAATAGGCTGTGGAAGAATCTCATACAAGCATGTGGAAGCTCTAGTACATAATAAAGAAGAAGCTGTTTTAGCTGCAACATGTGATGTGGTTTTAGAAAATGCAAAAGCAAAGCAGGAAGAGTACATTAAAAAGCTAGGTGAAAGTGTAGAAGTAAAGGTTTATGAGGATTATAAAGAAATGCTTGATAAGGAAGCAATAGATGTAGTAACAATCGCTACAGAAAGCGGTTACCATCCTGAAATTGCAATGTACTGCATGAATAAAGGTATACATGTTATTATAGAAAAACCTATGGCTTTATCAATAAAAGATGCCGAAGAAATGATAAAATGTGCAAAAGAAAATAATGTAAAGCTTTGTGTAAGCCATCAAAACAGATTTAACAAGCCAATTCAAATGCTTAGAAAGTCAATAGAAGAAAATCGCTTTGGAAAACTTACTAACGGAACTGCAAGAATATTGTGGAATAGAAATATGGGATATTATGAGCAGGCTCCATGGAGAGGAACTTGGGCACTAGATGGCGGAACGCTAATGAATCAATGCATACATAACATAGACCTGCTTCAATGGATGCTTGGTGGAGAAGTTGATACCGTGTACTCGCAATGCGATACTTTTATCAGAGATATTGAAGGCGAAGACTTTGGTGCAATAATAATAAGATTTAAAAATGGTGCTATAGGAATTGTAGAAGGTAGCGCCTGCATATATCCAAAGAACCTTAAAGAAACTTTAGACATATTTGGCGAAAAAGGTACAGTATGCATAGGCGGTCTTGCTGTTAACAAAATCGAATCGTGGAGATTTGAAAACAACAGTGAAGAAGAGGCTGCTATATTAAAATCACAAGAGGAAGATCCAGATAGTGTATATGGCTTTGGGCATACTCCTTTATTTAAGGATATGATAGATGCCATAAATAATGATAGAGAGCCTTTAGTAAACGGGGAGCAGGGAATGAAAGGCATGTCTATTATACTTGCTGCCTACAAATCAAGACTAACAGGGCTTCCAGTTAAATTCCCTATGGAAAACTTTTCAACACTAGATATGGTGGGAATTCAGGAGGAAGCATAATGAACTATATTTCTGAAAAAAGCAAGCTGGGTGTAAATGTTTCATTAGGACATTTCGTAGTTATAAAAGATGATGTAACTATAGGTGAAAACTGTCTTATAGGAAATAATGTTGTTATTCATGAAGGCACAGTTATAGGAAATAGCGTAAGAATAGATGATAATACAGTAATAGGAAAGCAGCCAATGAGAGCTGTAAACAGTATTTTTAAAGATGAAAAGAAGCTTCCATCTGCTAAAATAAATGATAATTGTCTTATCGGAGCAGGAGTAATCATATACTGTGGATGTGAAATAGGTAAAAACACTTTAGTTGCAGACCTTTCTACTATAAGAGAAAACGTAACTATAGGAGAGAAAACTATCATTGGCAGAGGAGTTGCTGTAGAAAACTTCTGTAAAGTAGGCTCAAACTGCAAGCTTGAAACCAATGTATATCTTACTGCATATTCTGAGGTAGAGGATAATGTATTTATTGCTCCAGGAGTAGTAACCTCCAACGATAACTTTGCAGGAAGAACTAAGGAAAGATTTAACCACTTTAAAGGTGTAACCGTTAAAAAAGGTGGAAGAATTGGAGCACAGGCAACAATACTTCCAGGTAAGATAATACATGAAGATGGATTTGTTGCAGCAGGAAGTGTTGTAACAAAAGATGTAGAGAGTGCGGTTATTGCAGTGGGAAATCCAGCAAAGGTTCTAAGAAATGTACCAGAGAATCAGCTTCTTAAAAACCAGTAGAAGGGGTAAGCAAATATGAAAATACTAACGGTAATAGGGGCAAGACCTCAGTTTATAAAGGCCGCTGCAGTATCTAACATAATTAGACAGCAGCATGAGGAAATATTAGTACACACAGGACAGCATTATGATGAAAATATGTCTAAGGTTTTCTTCGATGAACTTGAGATACCAAAACCAGACTATAATTTGTCTGTAGGCTCAGGGGGACATGGTTTTCAAACAGGAACCATGCTCATGAAGCTTGAAGAAATATACTTGAAGGAAAAACCTGATCTTGTATTAGTTTATGGCGATACAAATTCAACTCTTGCAGGAGCGCTTTGTGCAAGCAAGATGTTGATTCCAGTAGCGCACGTAGAGGCAGGTCTTAGAAGCTTTAATATGAACATGCCAGAAGAGCAAAATAGAATTCTTACAGATCATCTATCAAAATACCTTTTCGTACCTACTTCTTCTGCAGAGATAAACCTTAAAAACGAAGGTGTAATAAAGGGTGTTTACAATGTAGGAGACGTAATGTATGATGGAGTACTTCGCTTTAAAAAGCTAGCGGAGAAAAAGTCAAACATAGTAGAAAAATTAGGCTTATCCAAGAATGGATATATTCTAACTACTATTCATAGAGCAGAAAATACAAATGATATAAATAGATTAAAAAATATAATTGAAGCTTTAAATGAGAGCAATGAAAAAATAATACTTCCACTTCATCCGAGAACAAAAAAATATATTGAAGATTATGGTCTTAAGTTTTATGAAAACATTAAAGTAATAGAACCAATAGGCTACCTTGATATGATTTCACTAGAAATGCATGCTAAAAAGATAGTTACAGACAGTGGCGGAGTTCAAAAGGAAGCTTTCTTTATGGAAAAGCCCTGCATTACTATGCGGGATGAAACAGAGTGGGTAGAAACAGTTGAAAATGGCTGGAATGTAATAGTTGGTACAAACAAAGATAAAATACTAAATGCTATTATATCCTTTGTTCCAGAGCAAAAACAAAAGAATATCTTTGGAGATGGTTCTGCTGCAAATAAGATATTAGATATTATAAACAGCTAGAATTATAAAATTATTAAGGATGGTGGCAGTAAATGTATTGTATCGATACCAATACAGATATGGGGAAGTATTTAGAAAACAAAAAAATCCACTTTTTTCTAAAAAGAGCCATGGATATCTTTCTATCTTTACTAGGAATCATAGTGGCATCCCCTATATATATACTTACAATAATAGCAATAAAGCTTGATTCAAAGGGGCCTGCTATTTTTAAACAGGTGAGAGTAGGAAAAGACGGGAAAGACTTTGTAATATATAAGTTTAGAACGATGGTTGTTGGAGCGGATAAAAAAAGAGAGCTTGAGATAAACCCAGAAGATATAGGAAACTTTGTTTTTCAGAGCAAAAGCGATAATAGAATAACAAAGCTTGGAGCCTTTTTAAGAAGCTCCAGTATAGATGAGCTTCCACAGCTTTTCAACGTACTTAATGGAACCATGAGTCTTGTAGGTCCAAGACCGGAAATTCCGGATGTTGTTAAGTATTATCCAGAAAGCTACAGACAGCGTCTTTTAGTGCTTCCGGGCATAACAGGACTTGCACAGGTAAGTGGAAGAGGGGAAATAGAGCTTGGAAAAACTATAGAATATGATTTAACCTATATAAAAAATTTCTCCATATTCCTAGATATAAAAATATTATTTAAAACAGTAACTTCAGTATTTAATAAAGAGGGAGCTTTTTAAAAAGCTCTGATAAAAGTAGTTCTTTAAGCAAAGAACTACTTTTTTATATTTCTAATACTGAACGTCAAACAGATTACATTAACAATATCGATAATAAAACTAAATAGACCCGTAACCCCACCTTTTAACATTTTTCGTTGCATTCACGCAAAAGTTGTAAAAATATTTTGAAAAATATTGAAATACATAAAATACCAATGCTACAATTAATATACGCTGTAAATGCGGCGAAGAAATAATAGGAAGGATGGGGAATATATGAAATTCAATAATGAAGAATTTGCTGAGTTTGTACAGTCACATTTTGGAGGAAATTTTAATGAGTGCGGTAGAAAGATTAAGGTAGCAGCAAGCACAGCTTGGAGAGTAGCACATGGCTATAATAAGGCAGGACTTAAGTTTATTACCTGTGTAATAGATTACTGCAACGAAAATAATGTAAGCTACAGCCACATGATCTTTTTAGACAAACAATTTGCCCAGGCAATAAATTAAAGAAGCGCAGGTGGGTAAAATGGATAAACTTCAGTGGTTAAAAGAAAGGCAAAAAAGTATTGGGGGCTCTGATGTTGGAGCAATAATGGGGTTAAACAAGTGGAAATCAGCTTTTCAGGTGTATACTGAAAAAACAGAGACTATTAAAGAGGTGCCTGAAGCTGGGGAATCAGCCTATTGGGGGACTAACTTTAAGGAATTAGTTGCAAAGGAATTCATGAAAAGAACAGGCAAGAGGGTTAGAAGCTACAACAGGCAGATAGCTCATAAGAAGTATTCCTTTATGACTGCTAACATTGATAGGATGGTGCTTGGTGAAAACAGTCTGCTTCTTTGCAAAACTACAAGCATTTTTAGTGCTAAGGAGTGGGAAGGTGAGGAAGTGCCTCCAAGCTACATTTTGCAATGTCAGCATTATATGGCAGTTTCTGAATCGGACAAGTGTTACTTGGCTGTGCTGGTAGGTGGGCAAAAGCTTATAATCAAAGAGGTCTTAAGAGATGAAGAGCTAATTGAAATGATAATTGCTGCAGAGAAAGAATTTTGGGAGGAGCATGTAATGAAAAGAATACCTCCAAGCCTAGACAGCTCTACAGCAGCAGATAGTTATCTTAAAGAAAGATATCCAGCTTCAAACAGCTTGCTGGAAGTGAATTTGAAGCAAGAAAACAAGGAGAGGCTTACAAGGTATTTAAGCCTTAAACAAAACATCAAGGTTATGGAGGACGAGGCTAAAACCTTGGAGAATAATATTAAAAATGAGCTTGGTGAAGCTGAAAGAGGCAGAATTTCAAACTTCATTGTAAACTGGAAGGCTGTGGTTTCAAATAAGGTTGACAGCAAGATACTTAAGGACAAGTACCCTGGCATTTATAACGAGGTATGCAGAGAAATTACAAGCAGAAGATTTGAGGTAAGGGCTAGGGAGGTTATGTAAAATGGCTACAAATACAAGTGTAAAAAACCACCTTAGAAAGAGACATGCTGCTGCAAAGAGCCTGATAGAGCTGGAAATACCTAAAGCTGCGGAAGCAGTACAGACAACCTTTGACACCAATATAGAAAAGCCGTACCTTCAACCTATAATAAAGACAAGCATTCTTAGAGAAGAAAAGGGTTACAGCATAATACTTGATGTAACTATTAACTTAAAAGCATAAAAAATGTCCTTAAAAAAGGACACCTTTTGGAAATTATAGAATAAGGAGCTGGGCAAAGCTCCTTATTAAATTATAGCACTAATATGAAATGTAGTTAATATTCAGGAGGGCTGAATATGTCTGATATAAAAAAATATTATTTCTTAAAGCTTAAGGATAATTTCTTTGAAACTCAGGAAGTAAAAATTTTAGAGAGCATGCCGGATGGAATATACTTTTCAAACCTTCTCCTTAAGCTTTATCTTATAGCCTTAAGGAATAACGGAGCATTAAAGCTTAAGGAGGATATACCTTACGACAAGAAGATGCTTGCTTCTCTTACAAATCTCAGCATGAAAACTGTAAATAAAGGAATTGATTTATTAATTTCTCTTGGCTTTATAGAGGTGCTTCAGGATGGAACAATGTTTATGAAGCATATTAGTAACTTTATAGGAAGCTCTAACAGTGAAGCAGACAGAAAGAAAATGTACAGGAATAAGCTCAATGATAATGAGGATATTTTAGAGAAAATAAGCCCTAAATACATAACTAAACCTGGGACAAGTATAGATATATTTTTGGACAAATGTCCACCAGAGAATAGAGAGACAGATATTAAAACTAAGAATTCAGAGCTTAGAAGCTTAGATAATAGAGAGAAAGCCAATAAAGAAGATATAAACAGTCTCTCTGTCTGTCTTTTAAAGGACTTTGAAGCTAGAACAGGACTTGCTCAAAGCATTAATTTAGGCTCTCTTAAAAAGGCTGTACAGCTTCATGGCTTTAATAATGTTACAATGGCTATGGATAAGGCTTTGGAGAAAAACAAGCCTACCATGACTTATATAAATGGAATCCTTAAAAATTGGGTCCAGGAAGGTTACCCAAAGGAGGTTGTGCAAAGTGGCAATGGAGGCACTGTCAAGAATAATGCAGCAGATTCGCAGGAATTCTCCGGCTTTAAACCAAAGGAGCCAAGATGTCTTAGCCAAGGAGAACGAGAAGCCTTGGAGGGAGAGCTTTTATAAATGCTCAAAATGCCAGGATACAGGCTGGATTTTTACTCCCAGTGAAACTTCAGCACCCTTTGCTAAAAGCTGTGAATGCAGAGAGCTTGAAAAAATTAAAAATCAGTGGAAAGCCGCGGGTATTAATCCCGAAAAAAGCAAGCAGACCTTTGGAAGCTTCGAGGTTTGGAATGATTCTTCCCGCAAGGCAAAGGACACTGCCACTGCTTACTACAAGGATTTTCAAGGCATAAGCTCCATCAGAAGAAACAGCATTATGCTATGCGGACAGGTAGGCAGCGGGAAAACTCATCTCTCTATTGCTTTGGCACTTAACTTTTTAAACAAGGGCATCAAAGTTGTGTACATGCCTTACAGAGACAAAATTACAAGCCTAAAGCAAAACATGCTTGATGATGAGTATTATAAAAAGTTGGTGTCGAAGTATCAAACCTGTGAGGTACTGCTTATAGATGATTTATTCAAGGGGAAAATCAATGACTCCGACATAAACATTATGTTCGAGACAATTAATTACAGATACCTAAATCAGCTGCCTATAATTGTGAGCACGGAGTTTACAGTAGAAAAGCTTCTGACCTTTGACGAAGCTATAGGCTCAAGAATCTACGAGATGTGCAAGGATTATATTGTGGAAGTTGAGAAGGACAAGGACAATAATTACAGACTTAAGTAAAAAGGGTACCAGCGGTACCCTTTTTAAACTATCTAACCTCAAGTTCTGTAACAGTTCTTTCAGTTATTTGAGCTGACTGCTTGCCTATTAGATCGCCGCCAGCGGATTCAAATATGTTCTTAGCTATAATAGCGTCCATTACAGCTGAAACCTCAAGCTTTGTTATGTCCTCTCTAACATTTGGGACAGTTACAGCAGCTCTTGTGCCTGCTCTGTTTGTAAAGGTCATTACCAAACTTTTTTCTGCCATGCTAAAATCCTCCTTTCACTAATAATGGGGTGCAGCCTAAGACTACTGGTTAGCGATATCAGATTCATCAGTTCTTACTATTGAAAGAACTTCATGCTTCATAAGATCGCCTAACATGGTGCCGATAAAAAGCAAATCTTCACTAGGTGCAGAAAGCTTTATGTTTGAGTACTTCTTAGCTTTAACTACATCTTTGCCTAATGCGTCAATACCAGCTTTAAATCTTATGCTCATTGCTGAGTTAACAAGTGTGCTTTGTAGTGCCATGTGTATTCACCTCCTTGTTTTTGTTTGTGATTTAGTGTACATACATAAATATGCAGCAAAAAGCGTTTTTTAAGAAAAAGCAGAAAATAATTTTAATTTTTTTAAAATATTATTTCTTCTCTTGAAAGCCTCGAAATAATCCAGCTGTTTATGCTCTGCATAGGCTTTTAGAGAAGCACCAAGGTAATAAATCATTATTATAAGCCCCATATCCTCCTCTGAAAGCTTGGCCACAGCAGCTCTTAGCAGCTTTAATTCCTCAGAGGCTAATAAAGCTTCTTCAAGTTTTTCCTCTCCCTCTATGCAGTCTATAAATTCCGAGTGCAGGTTGTTTTCAGAATCTACAGGGAGGTTTAGGCTTAAAGCTTCACCGAACCTGGCATTTTGCCTTGCAGCGTGCTTAAAGGCGTTTTTAATCGAATTAAAGGCATAGGTGCTGAAGGTGTGAGAATCGGTTTTATACTTAGCCACAGCGTTTATAACAGCCATACAGCCAACCTGAAGCAAATCCTCAAGCTCGCAGCCTTTAATATTGTATTGACTAATCATTTTATAGATAAAAGGCTTATACTGTTCTATTACTTTTAACAAATCCTTTTGGTTTCCAGCTTTTGCACTTAGTACACAAGCTTCAATTTCATCATGTGACATACTATCCCTCCTTAAATTTTGTAGATAGTGTTTTGAGGTAGCGGTAACATACAGATGCTAAACTTCATCTAGGAAGTTGTTCGCTGTGCAAGAAAGTCTATGTCACCACTATCTCAAAACACTCTTACTAAATAAATATGCAATAAAAGAAGTTTTTTAAGGAAATTTCATAAAAAGCCTAAATTTTTGTGTATTTATTTTATGAATAAATTTTTAAAGTGAGGAGATGGAAATATGGACAAAAAACAGTTTATTGATTTAGTTAAGGACGGGGCTATAAAAGGGCAAAAGGACTATGGAATTTTGCCAAGCCTTATTATTGCTCAGGCAATACTGGAGAGCGCTTGGGGAAGCTCTGGGCTTAGCAAGAGGGCAAATAATTTATTTGGCATTAAAGCAGGGGCAAGCTGGTGTGGAAAGAGAATAATAATGGATACAGCGGAATGGTATGCTGACAAAAAGCAAATAGTTAAAGCTGAGTTTAGAGCTTACGACAGTTTTAAGGAAAGCATAGAAGATCACAATAAGCTTTTGTCTTATGCCAGGTACAAGCCTCTTGGACAGTGCAAAGATTATAAAGCAGCCTGTTATAAGGTTTATGACTGCGGCTATGCTACTGATCCTGAGTATCCAGAAAAGTTAATAAGGCTCATAGAAGAAAACAGGCTTTATGAGTTTGATGAAAGCAGAGAAGGAGTTATATTAAAGTTTCAAAGGCTTTGCAATGAACTAAATATTAAAGACAGTGAAGGTGAAGCTTTAAAAGAAGATAATATATTAGGCTGGAGAACAAAGAGCTGCATAGACAAGCTTCCCATGCTTAAACCAGGCTGCAAGGGTCCTTTAGTAGCATTTGTTCAAAGCCTTGTAAAGGCTGAGCCTGTTGATGGTATTTTTGGACCTGTAACTAAGAAATGCGTAATGGAGCACCAAAGAAACTGTAATTTAGATATAGACGGAATAGTAGGTCCTCGCACCTGGACAAGTTTAGTAATTTAAATTGTTGTGCTATTTAGACACTAACCCAGCACAACTGATTAACTTAATGATAGCATAAAACCCTCTTCTGCAGCTATGACTTTTGCAGGAGAGGGTTTTTGTTTAGGCTACTTGCTGTCATTGTCCAGGTTTAGTCTGACTGAGAGTATGGTGGATAACTGATTTATTGAAGTAACAAGGCTGGTTAGTTTGCTTTCAATTCTAATAAGCAGAAAAGCAGCAACTGCGATGGGAAAGCCCACATTTGCCACTGCCTTTAGTAAATCTTCCATGATGTAACCTCCTTTCTTATGTATCTATTAATAAATATGCAGCTGGCAATATAATTTTAGGTAAAAGAAAAATAAAATAATAAAAATTAAGCATCTTCTTTTCATGAAATCTTCTTATCATGATATCGCGATATCTTCTTATCGTGAAATCATGATATCTTCTTTTCGAGAAATCACGAAATCGTGATATCAAGATGAGGTTTTAGGAATATTAGCTGTTATTTTTGCTAATAACATAATTGTAGTAGAAGTTTATAGCCTCATCTAATATTGTGTTTAGGTATGCATTAACGTCTGAATGCTTTGATTTAAGCTCTACTAACTTTCTTAGGGTAGATGGCCTAAACTGATAGCCTCGCTTTATTGAAAAAGCTTCACCGTCTATGGTCGGTGTTAAGCCCAAGCCCTTTTGAGGGTTATTAAAACTATTTGCATTAGAGATTAATGGTGCAGGCTGCTCAAAGCTTTCACCAAAACTAAAGGTTGCTATAGGCGTGCCAAAATTAACCTCGCCTTCTATAAAACCTTCGTCTTCAGCTTCATTAAAATCAAGTTCTTCCATATTAAATGAGAGTTTTTTCTTTGACTTCATAGTAATCGTCTCCTTGTAAATTTTTATTGTATATATATAAATACACAAGTAAATTAAAAATTTATATTTTAATTATTTCTTAGTGTTTGATATAATGAAAGAAAGAGCGTTTTTGCTGTCTAACTTTATCAGACTAAAACAGATAAACGGAAAAGATTGCAAATTCTGTTTGTTTGTTGTATAATTTTCGAGGGTTGTAACTGTATAATAAGTATATTTATGGATAAATAGACAATAAACGCATGATTTAATAGGGGGGAGTAAGTTGCAGAACTTAAGAAATGACAGCTTGTTAAATGGTAACTATGACTTAAAAGAAGTAAAAAGGGATTGGACTTATTATTTTATTAAACGTATAATAGACGTTTTGGGTGCTGTGTTTGGGTTAATAGTTCTATCACCAGTTATGGCTATAACTGCGATTGCTATTAAATTTGAATCGAGGGGACCTATTATTTTTTCCCAAAAAAGGGTAGGACTTAATGGAAAGACCTTTCAAATGTATAAATTCAGGTCAATGGTAACAAATGCGGAAGAGCTTCTTAGCAAGCTTAAAGATAAAAATGAGATGTCGGGGCCAATGTTTAAGATAAAGGATGACCCAAGAATAACTAAAGTAGGCAGATTTATTAGGAAGACAAGTATTGATGAACTTCCACAATTATTTAATGTATTAAAAGGCGACATGTCTCTAGTTGGCCCAAGACCAAGTCTTCCCACAGAGGTTGCTAAATTTTCAAGCTACCATAAGTTAAGGCTTTTAGCAAAGCCTGGATTAACTTGCTACTGGCAGGTTATGGGGAGAAGTAGCATTGGTTTTAATGAATGGATGGAATTGGATATTAGATATGTAAAGGAAAGAAGTATTTGGTTGGATATAAAATTGATATTTAAGACATTTTCTGTGCTGTTTGGAGATGAGAATGCTAGCTAAGGAGTGTAAATAATGAAAGAAAAAATCAAAGTTATGACTATATTTGGAACAAGACCAGAAGCTATAAAAATGGCTCCACTGGTTAAAGAACTTGAAAAGAGTGAGGAAATTGAATCTAAAGTTTGTGTAACAGCTCAACATAGGGAAATGCTGGATCAAGTTTTAGAATTATTTGATATAAAACCTGATTTTGACTTAGATATAATGAAAACAAGACAAACTCTAACAGGAATAACTAATAAAGTACTTGAAGGCTTGGAAGAACTATTTGAAGCCTATAAGCCAGACATGATATTAGTTCATGGAGATACTACAACAACTTTTGCTGCTTCTTTAGCTGGATTTTATAAGCAAATAAAGGTTGGACACGTTGAAGCTGGTTTAAGAACCTATGATAAGTATTTTCCTTTTCCTGAGGAAATGAACAGGAAATTAACCGGAGCTATTGCAGACATACATTTTGCGCCAACTTCAGGCTCTAAAGGAAACTTGCTAAAAGAAGGCATAGAAGAAAGTTCAATATTTGTAACTGGCAACACTGTAATTGACGCAATGGATACTACTGTAGAAAAAGACTACGTATTTAAAACAGAAGAATTAAACAGAATAGACTTCGAAAACAAAAAAGTGATAATGGTTACTGCCCACAGAAGAGAAAACTGGGGGGAAGGTATTGAAAATATATGCAAAGGACTAAAGGAAATAGTTACAAGTAATAAAGATGTTGAATTAGTTTATTTAGTTCATTTGAATCCTATAGTTAAAGATGTGGTAGAAAAACATCTAAAAGATGTTGAAAGAGTACACTTACTGCCACCGCTTGATACAAAGGAAACTCATAATTTAATGAATAAGAGTTATATGATAATGACAGATTCCGGCGGGCTTCAGGAAGAAGCACCACATTTAGGTAAGCCTGTATTAGTATTAAGAAATGTTACTGAAAGACCAGAGGCAGTTGAAGCTGGAACAGTAAAGCTTGTAGGAACAGATTTCGATACTATAATTAGAAGTGCAAACGAACTAATCAATAATAATAAGCTATATAACAATATGGGATGTGCAGTAAATCCTTATGGAGATGGTAAAGCTTCAAAACGAATTATTGAAGCTATATTATATTATTTTAATAAAAATACAAACAGACCTAAAGATTTTATTTATTAGAACATTAGGCTAAATAAGTTAGACGATATATAGGAGGGTGTTAAGATGGGTGTTTTAAATGTTATTGGACTAGGTTATATAGGACTGCCAACAGCTATGATGTTTGCAGCGCATGGAATTGAAGTGGTAGGAACAGACTACAATAAAAAGTTAGTTGATACTTTAAATAATGGTAAACTTACCTTTGAAGAAGAAGGCTTAGAAGAACTGTTCAATAAAGCAGTTAGCGAAGGGATAAAATTTACTACAGAGTATATGAAAACTGATAGATATATTATTACTGTGCCAACACCCTACTTGAGTGACACTAAGAAAATAGATCCAGTCTATGTTGTAAAGGCTGTTGAAACTGTTCTTGATCATTGTGAAAAAGGTGCTATTGTTGTTATTGAATCAACAATATCTCCTGGAACTATTGAAAAGTTTGTTAAACCAATAGTAAAAGAAAAAGGCTTTACCCTAGGTGAAGATATACATCTTGCGCATGCACCTGAAAGAATAATTCCAGGAAGAATGGTAGTAGAACTAGAAAATAACTCAAGAACCATTGGTGCAGATGAAAGAGAAGTTGGAGAAGAAATTAAGTCTTGGTACCAAAGTTTTTGTAAAGGTGAAATAGTAGTAACAGACATTAAAACTGCTGAAATGAGTAAGGTTGTGGAAAATACCTTCAGGGATATTAACATAGCATTTGCAAATGAACTTGCAAAGATGTGCCATAGAGAAGGAATGGATGTTTATGAGCTTATAAGAATAGCAAACAAGCATCCTAGAGTTAACATTTTACAACCAGGGCCTGGAGTAGGGGGACACTGCATATCTGTTGACCCATGGTTCTTAGTTGGAGATTACCCAGATATAGTTAATGTTGTTTTAGGAGCAAGAGAGGTTAATGATTCTATGCCTCAATTTGTATTTGATAGAATACATGAAATTATGAGAGAGAACAATATAAAAGATTTTTCTAAGGTCGGTTTATATGGACTAACTTATAAAGAAAACGTTGATGATATGAGAGAAAGTCCAACAGAACAGCTGCTTCACATTATGTATAAATACAATATTGATAATGTTAAGATATATGATCCATGGATAAAAGATGACAAGGTAGCTAATCAATATCACGACTTACAAAGCTTCTTAGAAGAAGCGGAGTTAGTTATTGTTCTAGTAGGCCATAGTGAAATTAGAGAAAAGCAAGAGCTTTTAAGTGATAAGATTGTTTATGATACAAGAAACATTATTAGGTATGGTAAAAAGATATATAAGTTATAAAAGGTTACTCAAAAAAGACGAAATAGGCTGGTGGACTAATTGAATAATAGAGTTAAGTTGTTAGGAAGTAATTTAGACCCGCTCACTATGGGAGAAACGATAGAAAAAGTAGAAGAATTGATCAAGAGTGGAATATATAATCAACATGTAGTTATTAATGCTAGCAAAGTGAATTTAATGCAGGAGAACGAGGAACTAGCAGATATAATTAATAGTTGTCCTTTAATAAATGCCGATGGACAATCAGTTGTTTGGGCAGGTAGATTCTTAGGATATGAAATACCGGAAAGAGTTGCAGGAATAGATTTGTTTTTAAAATTAGTTGAATTGTGCAATGAAAAAGGATATAGACCATATTTTTTTGGAGCTAAACAAGAAGTTGTAGAAAAAGTCGTTGATATTTTCAAAAGTAAGTATAAGAATTTACAAGTTGCTGGCTATAGAAATGGTTATTTTAAAGAAGAAGAAAGCTATAGTATCGCAGAAGAAATTAGAAGAGTTAACACAGATATTCTTTTTGTAGCATTCTCTAGTCCTAAGAAAGAATTCTGGATAAGTAAGTACCAAGAAGTAATGAAGGTTCCTTTTGCTATGGGAGTTGGTGGAAGCTTCGATGTTGTAGCTGGAATTACTAAAAGAGCGCCCAAATGGATGCAAAAGTCTGGGTTAGAGTGGTTTTATAGATTTATTCAAGAGCCAAGAAGAATGGCGAAAAGATATATTGTTGGAAATTATAAGTTTATAAAACTTGTTGCAAAATATAAGAAGATAGATGTGAAAAAAGATAGAGAGGTATAGCCATGAAGGTATTAATGATAGGGCCGCATAGGAAACTAAAAGGCGGTGTATCTACTGTAGTTAACAACTATTTTAAAGCAGGTCTTCAAGAAAAGATAAATTTAAAATATATTCCAACATCTATCGAAGGGAGTATGCTTAAAAATATATTTTTTTTCATGTTTGCTCTTATAAACATAACATGTTACCTTGCGTTTAAAAAAATAGATGTGGCACATATTCACATGGCGTCTAGAGGGAGTTTTTACAGAAAAAGTTTAATTGTTTTGATATGCAGTGTGTTCAGAAAGCAAATAGTAATCCACCTGCATGGTGCAGAATTTGATGTTTTTTACCATAAGGAATCCAATGCATCTAAAAGAAAATATATAAGCTATATACTAAACAAAGCTGATTGTATTATAGCATTAAGTGAAGAGTGGAAAGAGAAAATATCTATATATTGCAATTCAAAAGTAGAAGTAGTATACAACTCCGTAGATATACCTAAAGCCAATTTTTATAAAAATGGCTCAAGAAATTTATTATTCTTAGGTAGAATAGGTAAAAGAAAAGGAGTTTTTGACATAATTAGAGCTCTATCTGAAGTAAAGAAATTAGGATATAATTTCAAGTTACTAGTTTGCGGTGATGGTGAAGTAGAACAGCTAAAAAATCTAACTAAAGAATATAATATGCAACAAGATGTAATTATTCATGGTTGGATTAGTGGTGACTCTAAGGATGAATTGTTAAAGAATATAGGAATAAATTTATTGCCGTCATATAACGAGGGTATGCCTATGTCTGTACTTGAAGCAATGAGTTATGGAATACCAACAATAGCATCAAATGTAGGGGGAATTCCAAAGATAATTGAACATGGGATTAATGGATATGTAATAGAGCCAGGAGATATAGAATTATTGAAAAAATATATAATTTTACTCCTTGGGGATCAAGATTTGAGAGAGGAATTAAGTAGGAAAAGTTATAATACCGTTAAAGGTAAATTTGATATAGAAGTCCAGTTAGATAAGTTATTAAAAATATACAAAAGTTTATAAATTTTATATATTTTGTTGATTTTATAAGCACTAATTTTATAAAATCATCGACTTTGATAATTTTAAGGTGAAGATATGAAAAAATCGTTAGGATTATTTCTGGTAACTATTCTAAGCATGTTACTAGGATTTATAAGAGAAAGTATTGTTGCTTATAAGCTAGGGGCTTCTTGGCAGGCCGATGTATTTGTCTTTGTAACTAGCCTTCCAGTAATAATTTTTTCTGCAATAGGGGGGGTTCTTTATACTACAATACTTCCTTTATACACAGATGCAAGAGTAAAGCATGGAAAAGAAGCTGCAAATTCCTTTATCGGATATGTGATTAAGCTAGTAGTCTTAGTTAGTTCTATTCTAGTATTAGGTGGATTGTTTTTTCCAGGTGTTATAGTAAAAGTTTTTGCGCCTGGTATACTTCAAACTGTACCGATTGATGTTTCTCCAATAGTAAGAATAGTTTTGCCTTCATTAATTTTCTTAGGTCTGGCATATGTATTTAATGGGATTTTAAACTCATATGGTGATGTAATAATTACAAGCTCTATAGAAATACCAATGAATATAATTATCATAATAGGCTTATTATTCTTATATGATATATTTGGATTAAAGGTAACTATTTTAAGTGCATTAGCAGGTAGTTTTGCAAAGCTGCTCCTGACGTATATTAGTGCTAAAAAGTGGGGATTTGCCTTTGAAGGCCCATCTAATATAGGCTCAGCATACTTAAAGAAGATGATGCATTTAATTATTCCTATGTTTATAAGCAATATGTATGTAGCTATTATACAAATGATTTCAATAAATATTGCATCTGGATTAGGAGAGGGTAATATTGCGATATACAACTTAGCAAATAAATTAAATAATGTATGCTATAGTACGGCAGGTAATCTAATTGTTGTAATTGTATTTCCCATATTAGCAGAGTTTGTTGCAAAAAAAGACTATAAAAACTTAAGTAATATAGTTACTAAAAGCTTAAATTTATCTCTTTTGATTATGTTACCAATTTCAATATTGTTATTTACATTTTCATACGAAGCAGTAGAAATATTATTCGGATACGGTAGGTTCAACTTGGAGGGAATCAGAAGAACAAGTGATATTGTCAAATATTTCTCAGTAAGCCTTGTTTTTCTGGGGTTAAAAGACATTTTGAATAGAGTATTTTATTCGTTTAAGGATAGAAGAGTATCACTTATTAATACGTGCTTATCAATAATAATATTTGTAGTATTTAGTTTTATGTTGGTTCCAGTAATGCAAATTAAAGCCCTGCCAATCGCAATGATAGTAGCATTGATTACATCTGTTTTTTTGCTTTTTAAATCATTGAAAAGGGTAAATATCTCAATTAATACTAAGTATATTAAAAAGAATAGTATAAGTATATTCATATCTGCTGCATTGTTGTTTTTTCTATCGAATATTTTAAAGGTAATTTATATAGATAAAATTGTTGGCTCTAAAATACATCTACTATTCATTTTAGGAATACTAAGTTTATTATTAATAATAATGTATTTATTTGTGCTGTATGTGTTAAATAATGACGAAATAATAATTCTTGTTAGTAAATTAAAAGACAAGATAAATGCAAAAAGAAGAAATTTATAAAATTAATTTAATTTCTAGTAGGTTTTATTGATGTTCGCATCTTACCCTTTAATTAAGGAGGAACTATGAAGAATAAAATACTTATAATATGTGCTTACTTTGGTAAATTGCCTAATTATATTCAATTATGGCTGAACTCATGCAGTTATAATAAAGAATTTAACTGGCTCGTTATTACTGACGATAATACTGAAAATTTAATTGTTCCTAGTAATGTAACCTTTGAAAAAATGACATTGCATCAATTAAAAAAACTAATATTTGAAAAAACAAAGTTAGCCTATAATAGTAATAAACCATACAAGCTATGTGATTATAAAATTGTATATGGAGAAGTTTTTGCTGACTATTTAAAGCAATACACTCATTGGGGGCATTGTGACATAGACGTAATCTATGGTGATTTGCCTAAATATATAACTGATGATTTATTAAATAAATATGATAAAGTTTTCAATAAAGGTCACTTAACAATATATAAAAATACTGAAGAAGTCAATGGAAGATATAAGTTAGATAATCCGTATTTTGATTATAAGGCTATATTGGAAAGTGAAAAACACTATGGCCTTGATGAGAACAGAGGTCTGCCAAGAATATATAAATTCTATAATATCAACTATATCGACAATCCAAAGCAAATAGTCGATATAAATCCAGTATATTCCCATTTCTCTACATTAGAAAATACTACAACTAAACAATGCTTTTATTGGGAAGAGGGTAAGTTATATAGAGCCTTAGAAGACAATGGAAAAATTATTATAGAAGAATTAATGTATATTCATTTTCAAAAGAGATATATGCCTGTTAGTTTTTCAAACCAAGAGAAATGTCAGTCTATGTTTATTACTAATAAGGGATTTTTAATAAAGGAAACCAATGAATTTAATTTTAATAGGTTGAATGAAAGAACTTTAACAGAAGATATAAAACGAAAATTCAGTTGGAGAAAGTTACAAACAAGAAACCTTGCGCACACCATATTTGTATTTAAGGAAAAGCCTAATTTTCTTAAAACATACGCTAAACTTAAATAATGAGTACTATACTAAAAAAGGATGAATTAAGATGGATTTTAAGCTAGTCAAAAAAATTAGTGAAATTTGCCCACAATCAATAAAAATATTATTAGCTCCTATTTTGCGAAAAAAACTAATAAATAATAAGGTGTTTCTTGACACATATAAAATGTTAGATAATTATGATACACTTAGTAATGAAAATAAGAAGAATTTACAATTTGAAAATCTAAAAAGTATTTTGATATATTGTAATGAGCATGTTAATTACTATAAAGAGGCTTTTAAAAATGCTAAATTTAATCCATCAACCATAAAGAGCTTTGAAGATATCAAAGCATTAGACTTTACTAATAAGTCTATATTTTTAAATAATGAAGCTTCACTTTTATCAGATGAAGACATAAATCATTATATTGCCTATACTGGCGGCAGTAGTGGTAAACCTTTAAAAATATATTTAGATAAAGACTCTATATATAAAGAAAGAGCCTATGTATATCATTACTGGGCCAAGTTTGGATATGATTATAAGACTTCGAGAATGATTACTTTTAGAGGATTAGAATTTAATGGCAAAATTTCTAAGTTTAATCCTATATATAATGAGATTGTACTTTCTCCATTTAAACTAAATGACGAAAGTTATGAAAAGTACATTAAAATAATAGATGAATTTAAAGCAGAATTTATTAGTGGATATCCTTCTGCGATTAAAAATTTTTGTGCTTTACTAGATAAAAATAAAACTAAATTAAATATTAAAAGTGTTTTTTATATCTCGGAAAGTTGTTCTCGAGAAGATGATGAGTATATTAAGAAGGTACTAAAGTGTGATACATGTATATTTTATGGCCATTCAGAGAGGGCTGTATTTGCTGAAAAGTATGATGAACAATATGTTTTTAATGATATGTATGGCTATACTGAATTTATCCCCACAGATAATCCTGATGAATTTAGAATAGCTTGCACTGGTTTTCTAAATTTTAAAATGCCGTTTGTAAGGTACTTAACTGATGATGTTGTTAGAGTTATTGATAACAAAGTTACCGAAATTATAGGTCATAATACTTCGGAGATGTTAATTGGAAAAAACAACGAAAAAATATCTATTGCAGCAATAAACTTTCACAGTGATGCATTTAATAAAATCAGACAATACCAATTCGAACAATTTGAAATTGGAAAGGTTAATTTGAATTTATTATTAGATAAAGACTTAATAGAAGAAGATATTAGTAATATAAAAAAAGCATTAAATAAAAAAGTAAAGGATATTTTAGATATAGAAATTAAAATTGTTAATGAAATCAAGCTAACTAAAAGAGGTAAGAAAAAGCTGGTAATACAGCACATTGATCTCTACAAATAAGAGCTAATAAATTATAATTGATAAGTATTATTAAGCACATATAGCTATTTCTTTCTGTTAGTGCATTAGTGCATTTAGGAGGTATAACTTGAAATTAAGTTTAAGCAGGTATTTAGTAGTTTTTGGAGCATTATTAGCATTTGCTTTCTCAGCATTAGGAGCATTTAATATTAAATTTTCAGCAGGTATTTTATTACTATTAATATCGATAATATTTATAAGTAAGCCTATTTTATGGATTTATTTCCTTTGTATTTATATTCCATTGGAAACTGTTATATTAAATTTTACTCCTAATAATATTGTTTCTCTAGTTAGATATGGTACAGAAGCATTTACATATGTAATTTTATTTTTCTGCCTAATTAGGTTTCTGAGAAACAGGAGAAATATTAAGTTGTATTCATATGATTTTTATATTTTTATATTTATTATTGTATGTATACTATCTATAGCTATAAATAGAGTAAATATTACAATTGCTATCCTAGGATTAAGATGGTTAATTAGATATGTTGCAGTTTATTTTATATTGAAGTTAGAAGATTGGCATTTATCTACACATAAAAAAATATTTAATGTTATTTACGTGACTATAGTGTTTGAATTAATTGTGGCGTTATTTCAATTTTTCTTTAGAGAGAGATTAGATATAATATTACAACCGAAAGTTTTAGACTTGGGTTTTGTAACAGTGTCAATAAATCAATTAGAATCAAGGTATGCAATATTTGCTACGTTTGGCAGATACGGTATATTTGGATACTTTATGACAATAGCAACCATAGTAGCTGCAGTGGACTATTTTTATAAAAATAGAAATAAAAAAAGTTTTATTCTATTACTTATTTCAATTATTGTTCTTATTTTAACTTATGCAAGGCAGGCTGTAATAGCAGTTATAATTTCAAGCATATATATGTTTTATTTCACAACGAAGTCTAAAAAAACCAAATTTAAGGTAACGGTAATATTAAGCGTTATTGCCATAATTTCTATTATGGGAATAGGTGCAGCAAATTTTGAAGCAGGAAAAGGCATACTTAATGAAAGTATCTCAAAAAGATATCTATCTATCTTTACTAAAGAATATATACAAGCAGATTACAGTGGAAGAGGTAGAACATATTTTATAACAAAAGTCAATAAAATGTTTCTCACAACAAAGCCTTTCATTGGATATGGTGTTGGAATGTATGGCACTAGAACTGCTATAGATTATGATAGAAAAGTATATGCTCAATTAGGAATACCAATCGAATTTTCTATGGACGTATACTGGACTTCAATTTTAGGTCAGATAGGGGTATTCGGCTTAATTTCTTTAATACTCATATTTTATAAATTTTTTAAAGCTTCTAAAAAAATATATACTGTTTCAGGAGGCTTTCAAAAAAGGTTTAGCTTAATAGTTGTGTTATTAATAATAGCCGTTATTTTTGAAAGTTTTTTTGGTTCTAATTTAAGTGATAGGTATCAAGCATTTTATATATGGTTATTTTTTGGTATGTTGACTAGTTTAGAAAATAAATTAGAAGTTAATTAGATAATTAATTGAATTGATAGTAAATTAGATTTATGAACTATTACAAGTTCTTTGCTAATACTTTGAATCTTAAAAAAACATATAAAGTTTAATAAAACTAAGTTAGATTAAGCTGGTAATTATTAAATTATATTTTATAATAATGAGGTAATTTATGTTGAACGCTATAGTGTTTTATAGATTTGCAAGAAAACTTTATCTTTTTAATATACCACTTCTACCAAAGTTGATAAAATTGATTATATTTTTATTATATAATTCCTCAATACCATATGAGGTACGAATTGGAAGAGGTACAAAGTTCGGATATGGAGGAATTGGTGTAGTTATTCATAAAAAAGCTGTAATAGGTGATAATTGCACTATATCACAAAATGTAACTATAGGGGGAAGAAGTGGCCTTACTGAACTTCCTATAATAGGGAATAACGTATATATAGGTGCTGGTGCAGTAATTTTAGGAAATGTTAAGATCGGTAATAATGTTGTTATAGGGGCAAATGCTGTGGTGATAAAAGATATACCTGATAATGCTGTCGCGGTAGGTGTACCTGCTAAAGTGATAAAATATAATAATAGTAAAGGTAATGATTAGAATAATGAATACAAAACGAGTTAAATGGTTTTATCATAGACTAAAAGCAATGTCTTTACAAGAAATTGTATTTAGAATTAAGCAAAAGCAAAAAATTAAGCAGTATGAAAAAAATTTTAAAAGTAATAAAACTGTTTTAGGATTACCTTTAACTGAGTTAAAGTTAAATAATTTGAATTTGGTGAATAACAAAATTGATGCTATATGGACATTTTCTAATATAGAAGTTAAATACGGATATGATTTCGTTGTTAATATTTTTAGTAGTGATGTTGATTTAAATAAAGAGTTTTCATGGCATGGTTTTAATGAAATAAAATGGGAGAAAGATATTTTTTCTTGGAATATAGATTTTAAAAATAAAGATAAAATTGGTGAAGTAAGGCTAACATGGGAACTAAATAGGCATTTGTTTTTGCCATATTTATTATTAAAGGCAAAAAATAATAATGATAAGATGTATTATGATAAAGCTAGGGCTTTATTTTATAGTTGGGTAGATGATAATTTTTATTTAAGAGGTGTAAATTGGTCTTCACCAATGGAGATAGCAATTAGGGCATATCAGTGGTTAATTTGTTATGCGATAATTAAGGATAATGATGATAAGAAGTTTAAAAAAGATTTAATTATAGCAACTATAAATTCAATGAAGTATGTCTCTGAAAACTTATCTGGATTCTCCTCAGCAAATAATCATTTAATATTAGAAGCTGGATTGATTTCAATAGTTGGAGAGGTTTTACAAGATATTTTTGAACAAGATTGGTTTAAAAAAGGATATACCATATTAAATCATGAGTTTAAGAGGCAATTTTATCGTGATGGAGTCAATAAAGAGCATGCAGCTCATTATCATGGTTTTGTAGTTGATTTATGGTTACAATATAATACGTTTTTGAAGTCTTTAAATAAGAAGCCTTTACTAGAAAATCTGTTGCTCAAAGCTGTTGAGTTTATTGGATATATAAAATATAGTGATGAATATATTGAATTTGGAGATAGTGATGATGCGAGAATTATTAATGTAACTGGGAAAAAATATAGTTACTATGATTATCTGCTTAATTTTGGGTCAATTTATTTCAGAACAAGTATGGTTGATAGTGTTGGCAAAACTATTAATGATGAAGTAGCTTTATGGAAATATCTTAATGTAACTAACAAGCTAAAAAGCTTTGAGTATAGTAAAATAAAGATGTATGAAGAAGCAGGGTATTTTGTATATAGGTCAGAGCAAGTTCATTTATTTTTTGACATAGCTGATTTGGGCTTTGGCAGTATTGCAGCACATGGACATGCAGATTGCTTAGCATTTGTTTTATCGATAGATAATGAGCCTATTTTTATTGATTCCGGAACATATATTTATAATATTGAAAAAGAATACAGAGATTATTTTAGAAGTACTGAAGCACATAATACGTTATCTTATGATGGCGTATCACAATCAATTATGGAAGGTCCTTTTTTATGGTCTAAGAAGGCAAAGGTTATAGAAAAAGGATTTTACGAAGATAAAGATTATTTTGTGATTTATGGATCACATGATGGATATCAACCATTAATCCATAGAAGAACAATATATATTAGTAAAATGCATAATCTTATTATTATAAAGGATGAATTTAACGGTGATGGTAAGATAAACTTTATTTTAGATTCTTGCTGCAAGTTTGATAAAATCAATAGTAAAGAATACAGCATTAATAATAAACTTTATTTTTACTCAAACAGAGAAATATTTACTAGTTCTAGATTTGTATCCAAAAACTTTTTACAAAAGGAAAAAACTAATAGTTTCTATTTAAATACAAGTAAAAATGATCCTACTATATCTATTATTACAAATAACGATAAAATAACTATTGCAGAAAGAACTGTATTAAGCGGCAAAGATGTTGTTTTTAAGTATTAAGTAGGGTATAAATGAAATCTAAATAAAAATAATAACTATCTATTTATATTTAAATAAAAAAGTAATTATTTTTATTATTGTGTAGTGGGTGAAAGTGATGAATCAAAAAATCGTTAATTTACTAGAGAGAATTATTGGTGCTATTATATCTATTTTAATTATTTTACGAAGGGTCCCGATAATAGGTGTAGTTGCTTACTTTATTTTTAAATTTATAGGCGTGGAAATTCCTATATCTGCAAGAATTGGAAAGAATGTAAAACTTGTACATTGGGCTAATGGATAGTAATTCATCCAAATACAGTTATAGAAAGTGATGTGAAGTTATACCAAGGTGTGACTTTCGGGAGAGCTGATATTTATAAACCAATAAATGATTCAGAAATGAATGGTATTTATGTAAGACAAGGTGCAGTTATTTGTGCAGGCGCTAAAATTTTATGCAAAGAAGGAATTCTAACAATAGGTAAAAATACAGTAATAGGTGCGAATTCTGTCTTAACCTGTTCAACTGGGGACAATGAAATCTGGGCAGGAGTACCTGCGCGTAAAATTAAAGATTTATAACAATTAGATTGAATAAGCTAACAGACAACATGATATTTAATGAAAAAATGTTATAATATATAATGTTGATATTCAAATTGAAGCTTATATATTAATATAAAAATGATATGAACGTGAAACGCTATGAGTTGGTAAATTATATTAATGGTTGACCAACTCATAGCGCTTTTACTTATTATACTAAAATAGGAAGGCATACTTTATAGCGTTATTATAAAGTATGCCTTCAAATAATTAATTAGTTTGTGTAAAAATCCTAATAAAAAAGTATCTTCTTAATTGATAACACTAAACTTCATGCTGGTGGAAACATCAAGAGCTTTGGTAGAATTAATATCTTTAACATAAACAGCTACAGTATAATTTCCAATAGCAGAAGGATTAAAGATAAAAGTATTTTTTGTTGAATAGTTTTGAACCATAGTCCACTTAGCACCATCATAAACCCAGAACTGATAAAGCAGTGATGTACCACCAGTAGCAGTAGCAGTAAAGGTAGTTGCAGTGCCAAGAACCTGAGGAGAAACCTTATCGGCGATGAAAGATTTCAGTTGAACAGGGTCTGGAGTATTGATAACACTAAACTTCACGCTGGTGGAAACATCAAGAGCTTTGGTAGAATTAACATCTTTAACATAAACAGCTACAGTATAATTTCCAATAGCAGAAGGATTAAAGATAAAAGTATTTTTTGTTGAATAGTTTTGAACCATAGTCCACTTAGCACCATCATAAACCCAGAACTGATAAAGCAGTGATGTACCACCAGTAGCAGTAGCAGTAAAGGTAGTTGCAGTGCCAAGAACTTGAGGAGAAACCTTATCAGCAATAAAAGATTTTATCTGAACAGGTTCTATAGGAGCATTAAATATAGAAATGGATTTTTGCTCAATAGTAAAATTAATAACTCCTTCCCCACTATCCGCCAACTTAACCCTACTATTAACCTTCTCAGTCTCAACAACAGGATCACCAGCAACAAAATTCAAAGCTAAATTTCCAGCCTTCAAAGCCTTAGCCTTAATCACAAACAAGCTCTTAGGAGTAGCGTCAATATTTATTCCTGTTTTATGCTTGTCGCCTAAAAGTAGTGAGAAAGTCGCAAGTCCATCGGCGGTAGCATCTTGCACTCCGAAGGAGTAATCATCACCTTGTACCATATTGGCAAAGACATCACCAACTTTAACTTGATCATTGTAAATTTGAATCATTGTGTTATCATACTTTAATGTCAAGTCAGCTCCGAATAAATCAGCTACATTTTCAGCGTTTACATTAATGTAGAAGTCTTGTCCAACAGCAACGCTGCCGCTGACTGAATAGGTTATCTTTGGAGTGCCTGCTGCTTTTACGTTAAAACTTGGAAGCTCTAGTATGTTAAGTAGAAACAAAAAACATACAATAAAAGCAGTAAGCTTTTTTAATTTCATTAATTCATTCCCCCTTATGTTCCTTATATTTAAGGTCATTTAATACCATTTTACTACATTTTATTCATATTGTTAACAAAAATGTTATTAATTATTGATATATTTATTTTTGTAAAATATAATAGTATTTAGGAATAAAGTTAACAATATGTCAAAATTACAAGAAACGTAAGGATTGATAATTCTTGTGTAGAAAAAAGGAATGCAAGGGGCGTAAGAATTGATAATTCTTACGTTCAAAAAAGGAATGCAAGGGGCGCAGGAATTAATAATTCATGCGTTCAAAAAAGGAATGCAAGGGGGAACATAATGAAAAAATTTAAGAAGCTTATTAGTATGGCCATTACATACATATTTGTAATGACTATTATTTTGCAAGCTTTGCCATCTAGTGTTAGAGCAGCTGGAAAAGCTGTTAAGCCTTTAAAAGCTGTAGATGGACAAGTTGTATTTAAGCTTAAGGATTCAAAGTATGCAGGGTACAATGAATTGTTAACAAAGTTTGAAGGTAAAGTCCTTAGTAAACAGGACACACGTATCTTGGTTCAGGTTGATAAGAAAGCTGCAAAAGATTTAATCAGCCAGCTTCAAAAGGATACAAATATTGAATATGCAGAGGTAAATGCATTGGGTACAAAACAAGGAGCCTCTAATGATCAATATTTGAGTACTCAGGACTACTTATATTATTCTCATGTATTAGAAGGTTGGGATAATATAACTACTGTAACTGCTGATGCGATAAAGGTTGCTGTTGTAGATAGCGGTATTGAAGGTACACATCCAGATTTAACAGGTAAAGTACTTACTGGTTTTAATGTTTTAGATGGAAGCACCAATACTTCTGATGAAAACGGTCATGGAACGCAAGTGGCAGGTATTATAGCAGCTAATTATAATAATTCTATTGGTATTGCAGGGGTATCTGGTAAGGCCAATGTTAAACTTATTCCTATTAAGGTTACAGATGCGTCTGGAAATGGTACAAGCTTTAATGTTGCAACTGGTATTGATAAAGCTGTTTCTTTAGGTGCAAGCATTATTAACATTAGTATAAATGGTGAAGGCTACAGTAAAGATGTAGAACAAGCTATTAATAGGGCTTTAGCAGCAGGCAAGGTGGTAATTGTTTCAGCAGGAAATCAAAGTGATTATGCTGAAAATTATTGGCCTGCCAATGTTCAGGGAGCTATAGCAGTTACTCAGTTAAGAGGAACAGAGGATTATGCTCTTTATGGTGGAAGCAACTATGGCAAGATGATAGCCTTATCTGCTTTAGGCAGTGGAAATACTACAACTATAAATAAAGGATACACTTCTGTTAAAGGTTCTTCTTTTGCAGCGGCTGTTGTAACTGGAGCTGCAGTATTGGCAAAGACTAAGAATCCAGGCTATAACAAGGATCAAATTGAAAGCTTATTAAAAAAGTCTGCTGATCCAAAAGGTTTTAACGGATATAATCACTATACTGGTTATGGTGTTGTGGATGTATTAAAAATGACAAATACAGCAGCAGGTTTTGTTGAAATTGTTTCGCCAAGCTCAGGAGAAGCAGTAACTGGAAGTACAATTGCATTAAAGTTTAAGGCATTGGCTCCAGTTGAATTAAAAACCTATTCTGTTTTAGTTAATGATGATGATGCAGGCATTAATAATGTGGTTTCAAATGGAGGCGGCACTTATACAGTTAATATTGATGCTGCAAAGCTTAAAGAGGGCAGCAATAAAATTATAGTAAATGCAGTGTCTAGCAAGGATTCAAAAACCTATACAGACTATAGATACATAAGAAAGTATACTGCAAGTTCTGGTTCAATAAATATAAAGCTTATTAACAAGGACGGAGCAAAGCTTGAAAAGGGTACTAAGGTATATTTGACAGATGAAGAGGGTTTTGGAGCAACTGCTGCTTTAGCAGATGAGAATGGAGCTGTAAGCTTTCATAAGCTTAATCCTAGGGAAAACTACAGAGTTTCTTATACCTATGACAGCTATGTAAATGGTGTGAGAAAACCTGTATTCTATTCCAAGCTTATAAATGGTACAGGTACAGGAGAGCTAACTTTAGACGCTAGCGGCACTAATTCAAAGAGTGTTGCTTTATCTGCACTAAAGAGCGACCAAACTTTGCTTTTAAACTCTAGGCTTCATGTGAATCTTTACAATGTAAATTACGAATATGAGGATGTTTTCGTTAATGGAATAGCAAATATCTACGTTAACAATGACCTGAGCCTTCAAATGAGAGTTATAAATGACAATGAAGGGTATTTGTATCAAAAGGATATACAAAGCTTCTCAGGTATTAGTAGTATTGTATTTAATACAGATACAACAGTTGCTAAAGTTAATATGACAAATGATGATAAGTTGAAGCTTTCAGAGCAGTTATTATCCATAACTGGTTATGGAAATTATAATACATACTTTACATCAACTATAAATGTTAAAAAGGACTTTATATATGTAACAAAGGGCTCTTATTATTGGAACTACGAAACCAATGCAAAGGATTCTTTAGGGAATGATTGGAACTACCCCTACAGTGAGCGAGTTTTAGATATAAGCGCTGATACAGCTCTTAAGTATGGAAAATTTAATGTTAATTTAACTATGGTTGAAAATGATGTTAATAAAGAAGCACCTTTAAGGTTTAAAGTTGAGGTTAAGGATAGCTACAATAATTTTATACATGAGAAATCTATCTTAACTGAAGATGTTTATAACAATATAAAAATATTGGATTCAACAGGTAAGGAAATAAGTAATGCAGTTAAAAGCGTAAGTTATATCAATGGACAGACAGTTGAGCTGGAATTTAATTCATCGCTACCTTCAGCTGTTTATTACGTTCAATCTTCAATGGATCTAGGCCCACTTGGAATTTCGGCTTCCAACAAATTAGCCTTTAATTACGTGAATTCTCTTTCCAAAAATATAAGCGTAAATATCAAAGCGCCATATGCAAAGCCATATGATTTGCATTATAAGATTTATGATAAAGCTACTAAGGGAGTTCTTATTGATGGATGGGATTATTCTACAGGGCAGAGCATTACAATAGATGTTGATAGGTCAAAGCTTGCTGCAAGCAATGAAATTGTGATTTTTGGAGAATCTCCAGATAATTATAAGTTTATATATTGCAGAGATTTACCAGTAACTTCAACTAATCAAATAACAATTGACGGCAGC
Source organism: Clostridium swellfunianum (assembly GCF_023656515.1). Classification (NCBI taxonomy): domain Bacteria; kingdom Bacillati; phylum Bacillota; class Clostridia; order Eubacteriales; family Clostridiaceae; genus Clostridium; species Clostridium swellfunianum. The sequence continues at coordinate 710,647 of NZ_JAMOFV010000006.1, read as the reverse complement.
GATACTGGTGCTGTAAAAGCTAAAAGGTTAAATATTAAGCTTGATGATATTACAAAGAATAAAGTTTTAACTAATTCTGATATTAAAATATTTAGCAGCTTAAATGCTTACGAGGAGCTTCTTATAAGCGGTAGTGAAATAGCTGCAGATGGTACAACAAATGTTTGGCTTGATAATGGTTCGTATAACGTGCTTGCTACCAGCACTGCTGACAAGTATCTTTTAGGCAGCGATGTAACTATAACTGATACCAATAATAAGCTTGTGCTATCTACAACAAACTTAGCTAAGGTATCTTCTAATGTTACAAGCTTTATATCAGGCTATAAGAAAACAGGCCTGTCATTTGAGCGTAGAGGAGAAAACAACTATGAGCAACGCAGCTTTGATATAGCTCAAGGAGAAGTTGCTTATGTATCTCCAAAGGCTGGTTTTACACTAACAAATGTAGTTGTTAATGCATATGACGAAGCTTCTGGTAAAAATTATTTTTATAATTTCATGAGCAATACTGCTATGACAGAAAATTTGGTAAAACAATTTAATTTTACAGATTTTACACTTGAAAACATTTATTATAGGACAGATGTTGATCTTCCTAGTGAAATAAGTGCAAAATATACTATAAGATCAGGTGGCATGGCATTAAATCATATTCAGGCAACAGATAATTATGACTTTATGAATGAGTACTGGTCAGGTCGTGATAGAAATGGAATGTACCTTAATTTAGTAAATGAAACTGGAAAAGTAGTTAGTACAAATAGAGAAAACAACAAGGGATATACGGATACAATGGAGGGATACCTATCTGATTATACACTGACAGATGGAACCTATTATTTAAAGGTTATGCTTCCAGACAACGTAAAACAGATGACTAACTATAGCATGCCGGTTAATATTACAGCCACTAATCTTAAAAAGATAAAGGTTATGGATCCGTTTAACACAACAAAGGTATTGGTGAATAACCCGGTTACTGTTAATGGACGATATTATTTTACTGATGATTTAGGGTACATATACGTAAGCAGTAATGAGGTAACTAATGCTTCTAGTGTTGTTGTTCAAGTTGACAATGCAAATGGCATTGCAGTATATTCGCCTAGCAGTATTGAGGGCAGTGAGGTTATAATAGCTAAATCAATTTCTCAGCTTAAGAATGTAACTGTTAAGCAGGCTAATGTATCTGGTAAGATCAATCTTGCAAATGAAAGAGTTGATTTGAAAAATGATGCAAATAGGCAGATATTTAGCTTTAACTTAAATTCAGAAGGACAAAGAGCTATTTATGTTGATACTGCTACATATTCTGTTGTAGTAGATCAATATGGAGATGGAATTCCAGCTCAATATGAGCTAAGGACAAGCTTTGATGCTGGTACTCAGTCTGAAGCTGTAATAGAAAATAACAAGGTTGCAACAATTGAGAGCAATGACTATGTTTATATGACAGTGGGACCTTATGAATATAGCTACAATCACAATTTTAAGGGTACTATGTATGTATCTTTAGGCTCTAATGTAAGGTACAATTATTCTAAAAATGTGGGAAATGAGAATGAGTACGGCAAGTATGTACAGTATAACAATAGTTTTACACCAACTTTAGAGCAGGTTTACACAGTTGGTTTAGGCAGTACTTTTACTATTACTGCTCAGCCTGAAAATATAACTGCCGATGCTAATGGAGTTTATAATCTTCAGCCAAACTCATATATTAGGTCAAGACTTACCATAAAAGATGAATACAATAATGACATAACTTTAAGCTATGGTATAGCTGTTAAGGCAGTTGTAAGTCAAAGCAATGGGGAAACCTCCTATTTTAATTGTTATGAAAACGGTCAAAATGCTTACAGCTTTACTGTTACTAGTGGAAACGGTGCCTCAAAGCTTAAATACGAAGTTGATTTTGGTACTCTTGGGAAAGTTGTAAGCCAAAATGATGTGAATATTAACATGGACTTGACTAATTATTATGAGTTTACCATAAAGGATATGTCAGGCAGTTTGTCTAATGGTGGACAAATCATGATAAGTTCTGAACCTGCAAACAGCAATGATTCACCTTGGATTAGAAGCACTGCTACTATTACAAGCAATGGTAAGGCCTATTTACTAAAAACAGATTTAGATATCAATACTAAATATTTCTTATATATTCAAGGCAACACCAAAGCAGCCAATGAGCCATTTATATTTTCAAGAGCCTTTAACAAGGATTCTTTAACTTATACTGCAAACACTAATATGTCAAAGGTAAACCTAACAATACCAAGACCTGCAGCAGTAAACTATGATAATGCTAACATAACTATAAATAAAAATAAGCTTAATATCTTCAATAAGGGCACCTATGATATTAGAGGTGATGTAAATCAGATTGTGTGGCTGGAAAATGGAGAATACAGCTTCCGTGGAAGTTTATCCAATTATAGCACTTACTATGACTTAAGAAGCCTAAAGCAAAATATTTCAGGTAGTAAAAACATATCGCTTTCAACTACTAATGTATCAGAAATTAAGGCTGTGAGTTCTGCTGGTGATACGCTCAATAATATTAGCTTGTCAGACAGCGAGTTTAGCAGTGGATATGGTTTTGGCGGTCGTAATGTGAAAATCTATGCAACAAAACAAATATATGACTCAGTCAATATTAACTTTAGTACAGACAAGTTTGAAAGTTACAATTTCTATAAGAATTATTTTATATTAAAGGATGATATAACTGAAATCCATTTTGGAAATAAGCCTTATACTCTTATGAATGGTTATGATGATAGAGAAGTGAAACTTCCTGGATACATTCGAAAGGGAGAAAATTTGTCTATTAATGCCTATAGCGCTAAAGATGAAAATGGGTATAACTTTAGCCTTTATCAAGTGAATAGTGTTGAATTATCACTGAACTTATATAAAGGTGGTATACTCGTAAAATCAATTAAAGGTGATAATAGAAATGGCATATTAATACCAGCTGATACTGCTGATGGTATTTACGACGCTGAAATTACAGGAACAATTCCTAAAGTAGGTACAGTAAAAACAAACAGACAAACAGTCAGCATAGGCTTAAATAATGCATTATCAATATATGTACCTAATGATTATTACTATGTAAATTCAGGTGTGATAAAGATATTAGATGGAACAAATGAAGTAGCTACACTTGAAATTACAGGCGGAAGGATAGATATAGTTAAAAGTGCTCTTACAGATAATAAAAAGTACACTGTAGCTGTGGCAACAAAAGACTATAGTAACAAATTTGAACTTTATAACTCAGAGTTTACTTATACCTCGGACATGAATATGTTTTACTTAACTAAACCAAGCAATATGAAGGAAGTTACTGTTAAGGGAGTTCCATCTGCTAAGCTTAAAATAACAAATTCCAAAGGCACTAATGTGGAGCAGACAATAGGAACAGAAGGACAGACTATTGCTTCACTGCAGCCAGATAACTATACTCTTAACGTAAATGATTTAAGTAAGGCAAACAATAATTATTATATTTTAGCCGCTCAGGCAACAGTAACAGCTGATACTGCAATTATTGGAGTTGATTACAGCAATGCAAGTCAAATAACTGTTGGAACTGAGTTTGCTAAAAAGCCTTATGACATAACCTATGAATTTAAAAAGGAAGGTAGCTCTATTGTAAATAAGGTGAGCTATTCTAACCTAGCAAACAACAAGATATACGTAGACAAGGCTAAGTATAACGCTGCAGTAACTATAGGCGCCGGCAGCAAGACAATTACAGGCAGCTATGAAGTCGATGCTTCTGGTACTGCAGCGCAGCTAATAATTGGTAAGAATTTAACTGCTAAGGTTAATCTTAATTCTGCAGCTTATAATGTTGATAGTGCTATAAGTTTAAGTGGCGCAGCTTTATATGATGGAACTACATTATTAAGCGGCTTAAGCCTTTCAGACTATACAATAAGCAGCTATGATTTAATGCATGGCAGCAAGGTTATTAAAAACTTTACTGGCGGGGTAAGTTCAATGCTTCAGGGCGACACAAGCATAAGACTTAACTTGACTAGTGAGGATCTAGGAAATATTGCTTCTGAAGCTAAGTCTATAGTTGTAAATAACCCAACCTTTGCAGCTGTTGGTGACATAAACTTAGATAGAACAGTTGATATTTACGACTTAGTGCTTATATCCAAAGATATGGGCAACAAAAAAGGCGTAACCCCTGATTGGGATGGAAGATGCAATCTTGACAATCAAGATACCCTAAACATTATAGACATTAAAGATATTGCAAAAGCAGCGCAAAACTATAATAAGAAGTATTAGTTAAAGGGGCTCGGTTGAGCCTCTTTTTCATGTTATTTACACTCGCTTGGCAGTTTGTTTTGTTGTATAATTAGATAGAAAAATGATTTGTTTACATAGGAGAAAGATATGGAGATAATTTTTTTATTGCTTCCTTTAATTCCTTATTTTAAAGTGCTGCCTGAGGTTATAAACCCAGTTGCATTTATTTTTATTTCTTTTTTTATTTTTAAGAATAGAAAGGAAGCAGATAGCTTTGACTTGATTTTAAGCTCAGTGCTTGTCTTAGGAGTAGTTAGTACATTCCTGTCAAAAGACAAGCTAATAAGTCTGCTGAATTCTCCCTATATTCTTATTTTTATTCCGGTTTTTATTTTGGCTAGAGGATTTTCTAAGGAACAGATTAGTAAAGCAAATAAATATATTTTTTATGGAGGAAGCATAGCAGCTTTTTTATCTATAATTAGATTTCTGTTTAATACAGATTCAGTGCTGGATGGGTTGTTTAATTATGCTAATGCTTCAGCAATTTACTTTGGAAGCTGTGCTTTAATATTTTTCAGCCAGGAGCTGGATTTTGAAAGCAGCCTGGAAAAGACTGCTTCAAGGCTTGGTATTATAGCTTTGACAGCTGCACTTTTGCTGACACAATCCAGGGCTGGGCTTTTGGTTTACGCTGCAGCTATAATAATAACTGCTATATCTAAAGGCAAGGTTATGCAAAACTATCTTATTAACGTATTTAATTATAGCATTTTAGGTCTTTTGGTTGCTGTAATGTTGTATTACAGGCAGTATGTAGTCTTGCTGCTAGCCTTACCTGTAATTATATATTTGGCACTAAAGAGTATAAGCTTTAAGGTTAAAGGCAATCTGTTTAATTACTTAATCAGTGGCTTTGTTGTTATAGGAGCTTTTGCTGGGCTTAGAAGGTTAAATCTTGAATCCTTTTATGAAAGACTAGTGTTTTATGAGGATGGATTGAAGCTTTTAAAGCATAATTTGTTTGGAATAGGGGCAGGAAGGTTCAGCTATGAGCAGTTTGCTTATCAGACTGCAATGTATGATGTTAAGTATATTCATAATGGTTTTCTACAGGTTGCTATAGATTTTGGAATAATATTTTTTCTTATTTATTTTGGTCTAATATTTTATGTACTGTTTAGGAATTTTAATAGGCAAAAGCTTGGCACTTTACAGTTTGTTATACCCATGATGATATTAGTTCACTCTCTCATAGACTTCAGCATGAGCTTTATACTTCTAAATATTATTTTGTGGTTTTACTTAGGGACAGGCTTTAAAAAAATTGGCAGAAAGACAGCTTACTATAAAGGCGCCATAGCATTATTTTTAGCTTTTGAAATAGCCCTAGCAGCATTTTTGCCAGGTGAGCTTGTGTACAATATGGCAAGCTTCAGTACTAACAGCAATTATAGTCTGCTAAAGGTAATAGATAAATTTCCTGTAAAGACAGTAAGATATTACGATAAGCTTTCTGTGGCGGCTTATAGCATGTACAAGAAAAGCGGAGATATAAATTATCTTAAGGAAGCAGAAGAAGGACTTAACAAATGTCTTAACGAGCATGGAGCTGATGGTAGAATATATGAGCTATTGGGAAAGGTCTATTTTGCTCTTGGAGATTATGACAAAGCGGTTGAGGCTCTTGAAGATAGTGTAATGGAGAGAAAATATTATATTGTTAGTTATGATGCTTTAATTGAAGGATATTATAATATGTACAAAAAGGATAAGCTTACTAAGGAACAGTATGCTTATAAGCTTAAAACTATAGAAGATAGAATAATTTCCTTGGGAAGCAGTATAAATAACAAGAGCAAATATATGAAAAATCAGGCAGATGGCAGTTTAAATGCTTATGAAAAGATGAGAATAGAAGAAATAAAAAAATAGCGAGGGTCATTTTATGATAAATAAAAAAAGTATTATGGCAGGGATTATGGGGCTTTTTATGTTTGCAGGCTCAAAGGTATATGCCGCTTCAACTCCTGATGTGCAAGCTGTTGTGAACGGGAAAATAGAAAAAGGTGAAAATATTCAAATACTTATTAATGTAAAAAACATAGACAGCCTATATGCTGGTGATATGGAGTTTAAATATGACAATACAGTGCTTAAAGTTAAGAGCATTGAGCTTGGAGATTTAATAACCAAGCCTGGGGTTTCAAAGTTTGATGCTATTAAAAGAATCAGTGAGCAAAATGGAACTGCTAGGTATGCTTTTAGCTGTACAGGACAAATTGATGGCTTTTCGGGCAGTGGAACTTTTGTGAAGATTAATGCAGAGGTTTTAAAGAAAGACGATAAGTTTTTTATAAATAGCAAACCGTTTTTGAAGGCTTTTGACAATGATTACAACCTTAAGCTTCAGCTTTGTGATAAGGACATAAAGGAGCTTGAGTATAAATTTATACCATACGGTGTTTCAGCGCCTTCAGCTCCAGATAGCAATACTGGAAATTCTGGTTCAAGTGGCAGCGGTTCAGATAATAACTCTGGCGGTACTAACCCTGGAAGCAATGATTCCAGCAGCAATACTTCTGGCTCTGCAAGCCCAGGCACTTCAAATTCGGGCAATACAGCTAACGGAGATTCAGGCAGCAATGTAAGCCAGAATGCTGGAGGCAGCGATAATTCAAATGCAAACGGTAATAACTCAGGTAATGATAAAACAAACAATGACACTAATAAAGACACAGCAGTTAATACTGCAAATGGAAGTACAGACAATAAGTCAAACAGTGCTGCAAATGTTGAGAAACCAGAGGCAAAGACTGAAGTTGATAAACAGCAAACCGAAAGTTCAGCTTCTAAAAATAAGAATACAGGTACAATAGCAATATCCATAGTCTGCCTTGCAGCAGCTGGAGCAGGCGCATATTACTTTATAAGAAAGAAAAATAGAAATAAGGATAATAATTCGGCAGCCTTATAAATATATTAGGGGGAAGTATATGGGGAAAAGGAAAAAACTTTTTGCAGCAGTGCTGGGCGTAATGCTTATAATGTCTCAAACTATGATTTCCAGGGCTGAGGGTACAGAAGTACGCAAGGAGCCTAGTAAATCAAAAAAGAAATATGTAGAAGGACAAATTCTTGTAAAGTTTAAGTCTGGCGTAAGCTTGGAAGAAAATATAAACACAATGTCTAACAAATATTATTTTAAGAAAGTGGGCAGTATAAATTCTCTAAAAATACAGGCTTTTAACATACCTAAGAATACAAATCTTGAAAATATCATCAATAAGCTTAAACTTGAGAAAAATATAGAATTTGCCCAGCCTAACTATATATATTATCCTGATAGTTTTTCTACTGACCCAAGAGCTTCAGAGCTTTGGGGGCTTGAAAATAATGGACAAGGCATAAATGGAAGAGCTGGAGTAAGCGGCGTAGACTTAGACATAACAAAAGCCTGGACTCAAACTAAAGGTAGTGAGTCAGTTGTTGTTGGAGTAATTGATACAGGCATTGATATAAACCATCCAGATTTAAAAGACAGAATATGGACTAATACTGGTGAAGTGCCTGGAAATGGTATTGATGATGATGGAAATGGCTATATAGATGACGTTAACGGATGGGATTTTTATAATAATGATAATAGTGTGTATGATGTAAAAGATGGGGACAAGCATGGTACACATGTAGCTGGAACTATTGCTGCAAGCTTGAATAACGTTGGAGTAGTTGGAGTTGCTCCAAAGGTGAAAATTATGCCTTTAAAATTTCTTGGACCCTTTGGTGGTTCAACTTTTGATGCAGTTAAGGCAATAAGCTATGCAAAAAATAAGGGAGTTAAGGTTTTAAACAACAGTTGGGGAGGCAGTGGTTATGACTACCTCTTAAAAGATGCCATAGATAGCTGTAACGCTTTATTTGTTGCTGCAGCTGGAAACGAAGAAAATAATAATGATGTAACTCCTTCTTATCCAGCCTCTTATAGCAGCAGCAATATACTATCAGTAGCGGCAATTGATAATAGAGGTAATCTTGCAAGCTTTTCTAACTTTGGGGCCACTTCAGTTGACGTTGCAGCACCTGGGGTTAATATATTAAGTACTATTCCAAAACCAGCTGAGCTTGGTTGTGCGGTAAAATATCAAAGTTCTGATTATAAAGCTTTTACTCAAGGCATAAGTATGCTTAATGTGAATGCAAGTCAAAGAGATGGCCTTATTAAAAAGGTTATGGATTTTTTTGGTGCAAATGAAAATAGTAAAATCTTATTGGTAGAAGATAATGGGCAATGGGATAATACTGCTGTAGAAAATATATATCAAACCAGCCTCTCTAATTTAGGCTTTAAAAATATAACAAAGTACCCGGTAGAATTAGCACAAGATGGGCCTGATATAGCTGCTTTAGCAAGCTACGATGTAGTTATTTGGGATACCGGTGACTCTGAATATTGGACTATTACTGAAGCTGATAAGGTTAATTTATCAGAGTATCTTAAAGGTGGAAAAGGACTCTATCTTTTAGGGAATACATTAGTTGAAGGCTTATTAAACCAGGATTTCACAAGAAACTATCTTCATATTAAATACCTGTTTAACGACGATAATGTAAAACAGCTAAAGGGTATTTCAGGAAATGAATTTGACGGCATGACAATTGAAGTTAGCAATAACTATGTGGACAGAATTGAGCCTATAGATGAAACTGCAAAACTGGTGTTAAATTATTCTGGAGACAGCGATTACAATAGTTCCTATCAATACCTGCACGGAACTTCCATGGCGACACCCCATGTAACTGGAGTTGCAGCTTTGCTAGCCAGCAAGGGAATTAATGATCCGATAACAATACGGGACAAAATTATTTCAGGAACCGTTAGTCTTTCTGGTGTGAACGGATATGTAGCAACTAATGGAATGGTGAATGCGTACAATTCTTTAAGACTTGTTAAAGACTATAATAACGATAAGGTTATTGACATATCAGATTTAGCTGCAGTATCCAGACGTTACAATGTGAATATAGCAAATAGTGCAGCAGACAAGGTTTATGATTTGAATGAAGATGGAGTTGTAGATGTTTTTGATTTAGTATCAGTTTCTAAGGATTTTAATAGGTAAAGCTTGAAGTTTATTTTAAAATAAAAACAAGGCGGTTAATAATTTTAACCGCCTTGTTTTTTCTATTTTAACTAGTTTAGATTTTTAGAAATAGTAACTAAATCATAAATATCAATAATATCATCATAATTTAGGTCAATTGATACATCAAAGTTTTCGTTGCCTTTATTAGCATTATAGGATTTTGCTGCAAAGGCAAGATCTTTTATATCTACTAAGGCATCACAATTAGTATCTCCAGCCTTAGGTATAATATAGTACAGGCTGTTATTGTTAAGCAAATAAAGAACTCCTGTATTTGAGAAAAATTTTACGTCATACTCTCCTTCAGGAATAAACTTAAGGTAGATGTCTCTAGTTAAATCATATATCCCCCGCTTACTTGAAACAAAGGTATTTGTACTGTTTCTAGCGTAAATTGCTTCAGGAAATATGGAAGTATTAATGGATAGATCGTCCAGATTGAAGATGCAGCCTTTAGATATTAATATGTTTTCATCCTCAACTAGAAGTATAGGTGTATTTAAAGGGTCCCTTTGAAAGTTTACATTATTACCTTCTGACAACTGAATAAGGCTTGTATCAGTAATTTGATACTTTGTCATATAGGAATTTGCACTTCCAGCATTCCATCCATATTGATACCAGGTATACAAGTACTTTCCGTCACTAGAAAAAGCTAATCCTCCTACCCCTTCCAGCTCAGGACAGGAACTTAATCTTTCGAGAGTAGAAGAGTTGAACACTAATAGTTTAGGAGCCCATTCACCTGTGAGTATATACAGTTTATCGCCTTTTTGATAAATTTTTTTATTGGCATAGTCTGCGTAATTCATAGGAGTACTATATTTTACTGATTGCACGGTATAGTCTTTTAAATCGACTACGGTTATTAAGTAATTTGAGTCATTATTTGCAATGTATAGCTTGGTATAATCCTCTGAAAGAGAAATAGCAGAGGGCTTGTAGGGCAATTTAATTGTTTTTTCTACTGAATTGCCGCTTAAATTTAATACAAATAAATTATTTAAGCCAGTATCAATAGAGTAAGCCTTATTGCGGCTTGAATCATAAACTGTGTCTATTACCGTTCCATACATTTTTATGCCATCGTCTTTATCTGCTATTATTGGCTTCATAGATGAAACAGGGATGGTTTCAACAGAATAAGAATTATTAGAGTTTGTAACTGCTACTAAGTTATTGTCTCTATAAAATAAGTACTCACACTCTGCTGAGGTATCTATAGTTCCTTTAATAGTGAAGGTTTCATAATTGTACACATTAATTAGGTTCTTATCTAAAGCCGCTGTAAAAAATAAATTAGAAGTCAAATCAAAAGCAGCATCATTAAATTTACTATTTAAGTTAAGAACAAACTTCATATCTGATTCCTTGACAGGAGAACTGCTAAATATTGTTCCAGCACCATTTAAAATATACTTGCCGTCTGGAGAAATCTTAAATACAGTGCTCATCTCGTAATCGCCGTGGTAAGGTGAATCGTAGCCTTCACCAAATACTCCGCTGTCATTAAATGTATTAACTGAGATGTCTCTTGGTGAAATAGCAGTGGTTATAGTGTAGAGCTTGTTCAAGGTTGGGTGCATAAGTGCTAAATTGCTCATGTACGCAGTAATAGAGGATATTTCTGTAATATAGCCTAAGGTTGAAGGTTGTGTAGGGCTGCTGGAATAACTTTTAATTTTATTCCATTGATTTGAGCCAGGGGTGAGATAAATATAGCCATTTTTATCTACTGCGATATCGTAGGGGTCAAAGTTCATTTTTAGAAGCTGAGTTTGTGTAAAGGTATCTAAATTAATTATGGCAACAGCGCCTTTTTCTGGTGTTTCAGAATAGTATTGATGCCCAGTAATTAAAAGTGTTACATAAAGTTGGTTATTGAAAATGACCATTCTTTCAGGCTTTAAATCAAATTGAATGAAAGTAGTTTGCCTTGTTAGATAGTTAATTGAATATAAGCGTTTTCTTCCGCTGTCTGTAAGATATATTATTGGTTTAGTTAAATCAATGACCGAATCACTTGGAACAAAATCTAAAGCTATTGGTTGATAGTTTTGGGTATTTTGAGTCGATAGGCTTTTTATAGATGCGTTTTTTAAAGTTATAGGACTTTCAGCATTAATACTAGTTGTATTAATGAAAATAAAAACAAAAAATAAGAACAAGGATAAAAATCTCTTTATGTGCAAAAGTATCTCCCCCATTTGTAAACTTATAATTCATTATAGCATGTATCACGTTTACGATTAAGAAGAAGATGTTTTTTATTGCTTTTTTAATAATCAGTGGTACAATTGAAATATATTCAATAAATGAACATCAGATTTTCAACGAAATTTTATATAGGATTTGCTCATGAAGGAGGTGCTTAAATGATATCTAAAGAGCTTAAGGTATTGGAAATACTTAATAAGGACAGCTCCAGCACTCAAAGGGATATTGCAGAAAAAGCAGATATATCCGTTGGAAACGTAAATTATATAATAAAGAAGCTTTTTGAAGGCGAACTGATAAAAATTCAAAAGATATCGAGAAAGTCTTACTATATGGTTACTGATAAAGGTATAGAGGCTTTAGAGGAACACCTAAAAACTTCTATTGATAAAAAAATCATAATACCTCAGGGAGAGGGAAGAAGGGTAAATCAGGCAGTTATACTTGCAGCTGGTCAGAGAGCAGGTTTTGACATGCCTGTTGGATTTTTGAAGCTTGGAGATACAACTGTAATTGAAAGAACTATTAATATATTAAAAAAGCAAGGAATAGGAAAGATTATTATAATTACAGGCTATGAAAGCAACTACTACAAGGAGCTTGCTGAGCGCTATGAGGTACAGCTTGTTAATAATGAAAAATATAAATATTCCGGAACAATGTATTCTTTGGCTTTAGTTGAGGAACTTGTAGACGAGGATTTTATTTTAATAGAAAGCGATTTGATTTTTGAAGAAAAAGCTATAGCTGAAATTATTGGTAATGAAAACAGAGATTGTGTGCTTATAACTTCTGAAAGCGGTTCAGGTGACGAGGTGTTGGTTGAAATACGAAATGGATTTTTATTTAAAATTTCAAAGGATATTCATGCCTTTAGCAATATAGAAGGTGAAATGATAGGAATAACTAAGATATCCATAGATATTTACAATAAGATGCTTGAGGATTTCAGAGGCAGCAATAATGCTTACCAGAATTATGAATATGTTCTTTTAGATGTAGCCAGGACTTATAATATAGGCTATGTAAAACTTGAAGATTTGATATGGACAGAAATCGATACTACTAGAGATTATAAAAATTTAACTAATTATGTATATCCAATTTTAAAAGAAAAAGAGAAAAGCTAGTACAGGAGGCACAGAGATAAAATGCAGGCACTAATTTTAGCAGCTGGTATGGGAAGAAGACTAGGAAAACATACAAAAGGCCAGACAAAATGTATGGTTAAGGTAAATGGAAAGACTCTTATTGAACATTCTTTAGATGCACTAAAGGATGCTGGAATAACAAAGGTTGTTATGGTTATAGGCTATGAGGGTGAAAAGCTTAGAGAGTTTATAAATGAAAGATATAGTGATATAAATATAAAATATGTTGTTAACGACAGCTACTATAGAACAAACAATATATATTCCTTGTGGCTTGCCAGAGAGCAGCTTACCGATGAGGATACTATACTTTTAGAGAGCGATTTAATTTATGATGCAGAAATATTAAAAAATATTATCGCTGATCCAGATGATAATTTGGCTGTTGTAGCTAAATACGAGTCCTGGATGGACGGTACTGTTACTGTTTTAAACGAGGAAGGCAGCATAATAAACTTTATTCCAAAGTCTGCTTTTAAATGGCATAAGCGTGACAACTATTATAAAACAGTAAATATATATAAGTTTTCAAAGGAATTTTCAACAAATTGTTATGTTCCATTTTTAGAAGCCTATATTAAGGCTTTAGGTGAGAATGAATACTACGAACAGGTTTTAAGGGTTATGACTTATATAGATAATATTAATCTTAAGGCCTATAGGCTTACAGATGAAAAATGGTATGAAATTGATGATATTCAAGATTTAGATATTGCTGAAGCTCTTTTTGCAGACTCAGAGTCAGAGTTAGGCTTATATCAAAGAAGATACGGAGGTTACTGGCGTTTCCCAAAGCTTAAGGACTTTTGCTATCTAGTAAACCCATACTTTCCTAATGAAGAAATGCTTAACGAGTTAAAGTCCAATTTTGATGTGCTAATTTCTGAATATCCTTCAGGACTTAATGTGCAAAACCTATTGGCATCTAAAATGTTTGGCTGCGATACTTCTGAAATTCTAGTTGGAAATGGAGCTGCAGAGCTTATTAGAGGATTAATGAAGTCAATTGACGGGGAAATAGGTGTAATATTCCCAACCTTTAATGAGTATCCAGAAAGCGCTGGTTATGATAGGGTAAAGCAGTTTATTCCGTCAAATCCTGACTTTAAATACGATGTTGAAGAATTAAAGGAATTTGCTCAAGGGGTTAAGGCGCTGCTTCTAATAAATCCAGATAATCCAAGCGGACACTTCTTAAAGGAAGCAGAGGTTAAGGAGCTGCTGGACTATTTGAAAGAGCAAAATATATATCTAATCTATGATGAATCCTTTGTAGATTTTGCTGGAGAGGATTGCAGATATTCTCTTATAGATTCAGAATTATTGCAGCAGTATAAGAATTTAATTGTTATAAAGAGCATTAGCAAGAGCTATGGAGTTCCTGGAATAAGATTAGGAGTTTTAGCAAGCGGCAATGAGAATATAATTAAAAAGGTAAGAAGTGAAATATCAATCTGGAATATAAATTCCTTTGGCGAGTATTTCCTACAGATTATTGGAAAATATCAAGGAGCTTATTTAAAGGGCTGCAATAAAATTGCTGCTGAAAGAGATAGATTCTTTAACGAGCTTTCAAAAATTGATTATTTAAGAGTTATACCTTCTAAGGCAAACTATTTCCTATGCGAGGTAACTGGAAAGTTCACTGCTAGAGAGCTTACACAGGTTCTTCTTAATAAATATAGAGTATTTATTAAAGACTGTTCAGGCAAAATAGCCTTTGAAAACAAGCAGTATATAAGAATTGCAGTCAGAGACTTTGCTGACAACAACTTTATACTCGAAAAGCTAAAAGAGCTAGGTTCACTAGAATAGGTAAAGCTGCTGTTCTAGTTTAGTCTCTAATCTCCGCGAGGATGTATAAAATATGCTTCATGAGCGGTTCGCTGCACATGAAGTTCTAAGGCTCGGAGTAAGCATAAATCCAAGTGTTTTCGTGAAACTCGTACCTCAAACAAACGAACAACACTAAGGTTTTATGCTTACTCCTTCGCCAAGAACTTCTAGTTGTTTGCTCAATGCTCATCTCAGATATTTTATACATTCTCGCTTGGTTAGGTCTTAACCAGTACAATAGGTTAAATTATGATGAAAGCAGCGCAAATATAAAAAATATGGTTTTTGAGCATTTAGTGAGCAGTTAGAAGATCTTAGCGAAAGAAAAGCCACAAACTTTAGTGTTGTTCGTTTGTTTGAAGCAAAGCGAGTTTTACGAAAACACTTAGTTTGTGGCTTTTCTGAGCTTAGAACTTCTTGCACAGCGGTAAGCTCGAAAACCATATTTTTTAATATTGGAGCGGTAATTTCAGCATAAATTTTGTATTGATACAGACTTTTTACTAAGCTAGAATATCTTCTTTTAAGACGTCTGCCATGAGCTTGTTGGCTTGGATGGATTTTAGAAGCTTGATGGATTTTTTAGTGTCACCCATTAGTATGCCGCCTACTAGCTTCTTGTCTTTGAAGAATAGCTTTTTGTAAATCTTCTTATCAGGATTTGCAGAGGATAATACCTCAACTCCGGCTTCTAGCTTAACTTCACCCACACTGAAGATGTGTGAGTTTATAGCATTGAATACTATTGAGTTTACAAAATCCTTAAATTCTGCCTCGTCTCCAACTGCATTAGCACCTGCAACCTTGCCCATTTCAGTAGCTGCTGGCCAGTTGCCATAGATTCTGCCGTTAAGCTCAACATTATCACCGCAGGCATAAATATTTTCTATATTTGTCTGCATTTTTTCATTTACAATAATACCTTTGTTAACTTCTATACCGGATTCTTTAGCAAGGCATACATTTGGTCTTATTCCAACTGAGAATAGTACTAAATCAGCCTCTATAGTTTTTCCGCTCTTTAGCTTAAGTCCATTTACTGAACCTTCGCCAAGAACCTCACCAGCGCACTCTCCAGTTAAAATGTTTATACCTGCTTCGGCAACTGTCTTTTCAAACAATTCTGAGCCTTCCTTATCTAATTGAAGGGATAGAAGGTTTGGAACAAGCTCAACTACGGATACGTTCATGCCCGCATTTTTCATTTCCCAAGCTGCTTCAAGTCCTAGAAGTCCGCCGCCTACTACAACTGCATTTTTAGCATGTTTCATTTCTTCTTTAATCTTTTTACCATCTTCTAAATCTCTTAGTACATATACACCTTTCTTCTCATAGCCTTTAATAGGAGGAAGGAAGTTGCTTGCACCAGTTGCAAGTATTAGCTTGTCGTAGGATAATTCTGTGCCGTTATCTAAAGAAACTGTATTTTTATCTTTATTTATTTTTTCTACTCTAACGCCAAGTGTAACCTTTATATTGTTCTTAGCATAGTAATCTTCAGGTGCAACAAAGAATCTCTTGTCCGCTATATCCTTACTTATATAATCTGACAGCTGTGGTTTATAATAGGTCAGCACTTTTTCGCTGGATACCATATTAATATCAGCCTCGGCATTTCTCTTTCTTATGGAGTCAGCAGCATAATAACCAGCTGCACCGTTTCCTATTATTAAATATTTTTCTTTCTTGCTTTGCTTGAATTCTACTTCTTCCTTTTTAACTTCTACAAATTGTTCCTTGGTAGCGCCGCAAGCTGGGCAAACCTCAGGAGCCTTTTCACTTTCAAATTCTTCACCGCAAACTATGCATTTCCAAATCTTTAAATTGGATTTTCTTAAAGTCTTAACGCCTTTGCTTATGTTTTCTTTAATCTTTTCTGCTACTGTTTCACCAAACTTATAGGCTTGCTGTAATTCATCTTCGTTTGGCTTAAAGTTTATTTTTAGTCCAGGGGTTACAAGCTTCATTCTTAAAGCCTTTAATCTTGCTTCAATGTTTGGTACAGCTTCACCGCTCCAGCCAAAGGAACCAAAGGCCGCTGCAACCTTGCCGCCGTGAACTAGAGGATTCATTTTAATGAGAATATCTAAAATTGGATAAAGTGCATCACCATTTATTGTTGGTGAACCAAAAAGTACTGCATCTGCCCAGTAAATTTTGTCGAGAATTTCTTCCTGTTTATGCTCTATAACATTGTAAGGTTCAATTATAGCATCCTCAATCTTCGACTTTATTCCCTGGGAAATGCTATTGGCTAATTGCTCTGTAAAACCGTAAGCTGACACATAAGGTATAACAACTCTTGTTTTTCCGTCAGCAGGTGCATCTTCTGTGCTCCATTTTCTGTAGATTTCTCTGTAAAAGTCGATATTTCCTCTTAATATAGGACCATGTCCTGTGCAGATAGTGTCTATTTCCAAATCCTTAATTTTATCTAAGGCTTTTAGTACATATGGCTTAAAAGGTCCCATTATGCAGTCATAGTAGTACTTTAAGGCATCCATATACTCATTTTCTTTTTCCGCTGGAATCATATCTCTAAACATTTCGTCGAAGCAGTAGTGGCTTCCAAAGGAGTCGCAAGTCATCAGCACATGATCTTCTTCGACATAGGTGTAGATTGAATCTGGCCAATGCAAAAATGGTGCTTCGATAAATCTTAATGTTTTATCTCCAAGGCTTAAGGTATCACCATGCTTTACTATAACTTCCTGGAAAGGTCTGTTTGCAATTTGTCTTAAGAATCTGATTGCAGGAGCAGAACCAACTACCTTTGCATTTACAGCATAGTCTAAAAGCTTAGCAACTGAGCCTGCGTGGTCTGGTTCAGTGTGGTCTACAACTATATAAGCTATCTCTTCAAAATTAACATTGATAGATTTTAAACGTTCAAGATACTGTTCAAAAGTTTTTTCTTTAACAGTTTCAAAAATTGCAGTTTTCTCGCTGCCTTTAACAACATAGGAATTATAGGTTGTTCCATAGGGAGTGTACATTATTACATCGAATACTCTTAATTCCGGATCAAGAGAACCCACCCAATATATATCTTTTTTTACTTCTAAAGCTTTCATCATTTTTCATCCACCTCATTAAACTTCACTAAATTCTTATATAAATTGTTAAATAATAATCATTATTGTTAACTTAATTATAGTATATAAATCCGAGTAAATCAATAGGAAATAGAGCAATTAATATATATTGTTCAATATATATTATTATTACAAAAGTTAGCCTATTATATTTTAAAATTAATAATTTTAATTCACTTCCAGCTAATTTTTAATGGACGATTCAAAAGTTATCTTTAAGAATGGCTTATTTGTTTTACCAAATTGTATAAATTTTTGACAATATGTAAAAAATTCAAATGGGTTATTTATCGGTTTTCTACTTATATATACTATTTGGAGGCGAATTAAATGCACAAGTACATCTTAGAACCTCTTATTCCCAAGGCGCTTCATGCAGGAAGCAAGGCTAGAGAGGATATTAATTTTTTTCTACAGAACACGGATTATAAGCCAATTGTTTTTAAGGTAAATGATTCTCAAAAGTTTATTTTCAAGCTTAAAAACTATATGGCTTGTATCCTAAATCTAGACAGGATAATAAGCAGAATTGAATCAGATTCAATTGTGCTGCTTCAGTATCCTTACATATATAATTCCATGGTTTTAGAGTTTATACTTAGAAGGCTGAAGGGCAAGGGCGTAAAGGTTGTAGCGTTGGTACACGATATTGATTGTTTAAGATTTACTAGGGTACAGGAAGAGGTTGACAAGGAAATCAATTATTTAAATTCTTTTGATTCGGTTATTTCACATAACCCTTCAATGACTCAGTGGCTTAAGGAGCACGGCTTAAAAACAAGAGTTATAGATTTAGATGTATTTGATTACAGAATGAAAGAAGTGGAAAAGGCTATTGAGAGCAATACCCAAAACAATAAATCAATTGTGTTTGCGGGAAATCTTTCAGTTAATAAGGCTAAATTTTTATACAGCTTCAGTGATGAGCTTCTTAAGGACTGCAGCATGAATCTGTATGGAATAGAATTCGATCAGGATAATTTTAAGTGCAAAAATGCCAGCTATAAGGGTGCTTTTCAGCCAGATGAACTGCCAGGAATTATGGAGGGTAATTTTGGTTTGATATGGGATGGTACTGAGCTTAACACCTGCTCAGGACATTATGGTCAGTACATGAGGTACAACAATCCTCATAAGCTGTCTCTATATATAGCAGCTGGTATTCCAGTAGTAACCTGGAAGAACGCAGCTATAGCCAACTTTATTTCAAAAAACAAAATCGGTGTTTTAGTAGACAGCTTAACAGAAATGAGCGATGCTATTTCTGAAATAGGCAATGATAAGTATTTAGAAATAAAAGAAAATGTTCAAGACCTTCAAAAGAAGGTTACAAGCGGTCATTATGTACAAAGTGCCGTAAAAAGTATAGAAGAGAGTTTTAACAAGGGTGAAAATTATGCAATATAAATATGTAATAGTAGGTGCAGGCTTAGCAGGCCTTACTATAGCAGAAAGAATAGCCAGCGTATTTAATGAAAAGGTACTTGTAATAGAGAAAAAGAACCATATAGGTGGCAACTGTTATGACTCCTATAATGAGCATGGAATATTAGTGCACAATTATGGGCCACATATATTTCACACAAACTTAAAAGAAGTATGGGATTACCTAAGCAGCTTTACTGACTGGAGCTATTACCAGCATAGAGTTCTTACCTATGTGGATGGTCAGCTTATTCCAATGCCTATTACTACAGAAACTATAAATAAGCTTTATAATCTTAATCTTTCTAACTTTGAAATTGAAGAGTTTCTAAGCAAGCAGGCTGAGACGGTTGATGAAATAAATAACTCTGAGGACGTGGTTATTAGCAAGGCTGGCAAAGATATATACGAGAAGTTTTTTAAGAACTACACTAAAAAGCAGTGGGACGTTTACCCAAGCGAGCTTGATAAATCCGTTATTTCAAGAATTCCAGTAAGGTATACAAGAGATACAAGATACTTTACCAATAGGTATCAGGGTATGCCGAAGCTAGGCTATACAAATATGTTTTTAAAGATGAGCACTAATCCTAATATACATATTTTATTGAATACTGATTATAAAGAGGTTATTAACAGCATTCAATATGAAAAGCTTATATACACTGGTGCTGTGGACTATTTCTTTGATTATAAGTTTGGCAGACTTAAGTACAGAAGCTTGCGTTTTGAATATGAAACCGTGGATTGCGAAAGCTACCAAGAGGCTTCTGTTGTAAATTATCCTAATGATTATGATTTTACAAGAATAACCGAATTTAAAAAGCTGACAGGACAAAAATGTGATAAATCAACAATCATTAGGGAATACCCAACCTGGGATGGCGAGCCTTATTATCCATATCCAACAAAAGCCTGTGCTGATGAGTATTTAGTGTATAAAAGGGAATGCGAAAAGCTTAGCAATGTTGTTTTTGTAGGTCGTTTGGCTGAGTATAAGTATTATGATATGGATGCGGTAGTCAAGAGGGCTTTAGAGGTATTTAATGAGTATTGCAGCTAATTATATTTACAACGCCTTGTATCAGTTACTGCTGATGATTATCCCTTTTATCACTGTTCCATATGTATCTAGAGTACTTGGTGCTGAAGGGGTAGGGATAAACGCCTATACAAGTTCTATACTGCAGTATTTTGCTTTGTTTGGCTCCATTGGTATAGGGTTGTACGCAGGTAGAACAGTTGCTTATGTTAGAGACGATAGAAAAAAGCTGTCAAAGACCTTTTGGAGCATTTTTCTTCTGCAAGCAAGCTTATGTACAGTAGCTTTAATTGCATATTTGATATTTACTTTATTTTTTATAGAAAAGTATAAGCTTATCCAGTTGATTCAAGGACTAAACCTAATATCCATTGCTATAGATATAGGATGGTTATTTGTAGGTATAGAGGATTTTAAAAAGCTGGTAGTAAGAAGCGTAGTTTTAAGAATATTAGGAGTGGCGGCTATATTTATTTTTGTAAAGCAGCCCTCAGATTTATGGAAATATACTGCATTATCCTGCGTTTTTGGCGTTTTGGGGCAGGCAGTAATGTGGATTTATTTAAATCAAATAGTCGATAGCTATAAGGTCAGTTTTAGGGATGCTATAGGCCACTTTAAACCCTCCTTGGAATTATTTATTCCGCAAATTGCTATACAGATATATTTGGTTTTGAACAAAACCATGCTTGGAGTTATGGCAAATAAGCAGGAAGTAGGGTTTTATGAAAGCTCAGACAAAATAATTAAAATGACTTTAGCCCTTCTTACAGCTACTGGAGGAGTTATGCTGCCTAGGGTTGCAAACAGTTTTGCCAAAGGTGAGCTCAACAAGGTGGAGCACTATATATATACTACCTTAAGCTTTGTGGCTTATCTTGGAATTCCCATGATTTTCGGCTTGATAGGAATATCTAGTAAGTTTGTACCATGGTTTTTTGGAGGAGAGTTTACTAGGTGTATCTACTTAATAATAATTTTAAGTCCTATAATAATCTTAATATCACTAAGCAATGTATTAGGTTTTCAATATATGATTCCTACAGGGAAAACCAGAGAATTCACAATTTCTGTTTGTGTTGGTGCTGCTGTAAATCTTGCTTTGAACCTTATTTTAATCAGAAAATTTTACTCGATAGGGGCTGCAGCTGCAACGGTTGCCGCAGAAGCAGCAGTAACAGGCACGCAGATATATCTTCTTAGAAAAGAAATTAAAATGTTTGTGCTAAATAGAAAGCTAGTTAAATATTGTGCAGCTTCTCTTATTATGTTTGTACCTATATCAGTCTTAGGATACTTTTTAGAAGCTTCAGCCGCAACTACAGTTCTTCAAATTGTTGTTGGTATAACAGTATATATTGCAGCATTATTTTTCTTAAAGTCTGATATTAACAGCTATATATTTAAGCTTGCTTATAATAAGTTAAGAAAAACTTTAGTTAAAAAAGAAGCAGGGGTTTAAGTTATATATAATGCAAAAGTTCTAATACACTAGCAGTGTCCCAAAAATCCTTAAAACCTGGATATTTTGTGACATTGCTAGTGTAAGAACTTTATCGCATTATATATATAACTGGTTTACTTTAGAGGTGAAAAAACAAAAAATACAATAGTTTTTGAGTGTAAAATTACATTGATTTTTGCACTCTTTTATTTTGGATTAAATCAACGGTTTAGGGGTAATTTTTCACAGGTTTTTGCAACGCAAAAAACTCATGTAGTAAAATCTCTACAAGTGAAAAAATGCTTGTAAAAATGTATGGAAAAATCAATATATACATAATTATCCAACTTAGCTATAATTGAGTCAGAAGGCAATTGTAATCTAATACGATTTAAATGCAATTTTGATGGGGGAGAATAACAATGGGATTTACACTAATAACTTTAACACTTTGGGCATTATACACTTTTCTAATGAAGAGGAACTTGGGGAATGAATTTATGTTTTCTAAATCATTAATACCTTTAATTCTGATTTGTCTTATATCGACAATGTGTCTTGGTATAAACTATGTTGCTTCTGCTGTTCCAAGCCTTAATGATGGTATAGGAATACATAATTTTTGGGCAGGTTTGATTATAGGTGAGGATAGCTGGAGTGTGCAATTATTTAAAACTTATTTCAACCTTTCGGTTTATGCAAGTCTATTCTTGACCTTTATATATTCCATATCAGCACTACTAAAGAAATAGAAATAACTAATGGAGATATACCCTCAAGCAACAGCAATCTATACCTGCTAAAATGAATTCAATGAGCTTATTCTCTCGCAACAGAAAAAGTTAACAATTTAACTTTTTAACAATTTAACTTTTTTCTCTGCGAGGAATTTGTGCTGCGTAAAATATTTAAATGTGCCTGGCTATTAGATGCACTAAAAAATATTTTGAATTTTTTAAGTGGAGGCAGCAAATTAAGAAACAAAAAAATATGAGAGTAAAGATCACTACTTTAAATGAGTTGGATTGATTGCAAAATAACTATAAATTAATATAGAAAGAAGGAAGAAGTATGAGGGCACCGTATCAAGTTTTAGTTTTTCCTTATTATATGAGTGATAAGGGTATAGAATATGCCGTATTTCGCAGAAGTGATGCAAACTGGTGGCAAGCTATTTCTGGTGGTGGAGAGGATGGAGAAACGATAATTGAATCAGCTAAAAGAGAAGCCTGGGAAGAGGGGGGAATTTCTAAGGATTCATTGTACATAAAGTTAGATACAGTTAATTCAATCCCTGCTGAAGAATTTGCGGATAGTATCTATTGGGACAAAAATATATATGTTATACCTGAAAATTGTTATGGAGTTGAATTATTGGACAAACAATTAACACTTTCACACGAACATACAGAATACAAGTGGATGAATTATAATGATGCTATTACATATTTAAAATGGGACGGAAATAAAGTAGCACTATGGGAACTTAACAAAAGACTTAGCCAGAAGCTTTAATTTTTAATACCGAATATTCTTATATGGTTCGCTAAGTCTTCGAACAACTACCGAATCATCGTAAATTATGGTGTAATAAAGAAAATAACAAGTTGGGGGAGAGGTAAAGTATGGAGGAGTTAGTTTTATTAAAAGTTAATAAACATATTATTGGCGAGTGCGTGGATTTATTTCTAGATACATTCACAAAAGAACCATGGAACGATGTATACGAATCAAGAGAACAAGTAATGAACATTTTTAACAACCATTTTAATAACAACTATTTTGTAGGTTATGCAGCAATGTCAGGGGGTAAGGTAGTGGCTTTAAGCCTTGGTATGAAAAAGCCTTGGATAGCGGGGCTTGAATATTATATTGATGAATTTTGCGTAAGTTACAAAATGCAGAGAAAAGGTATTGGAAGTTGGTTTATAAAGGCAATTGAAGAGGATATTCGTGAGCAAGGAATGAATGGAATAATATTAATCACAAAGAAAGATTATCCATCGCAGAAGTTCTATGAAAAGAACGGATTTAAAGCTTTTGGTGAGTTAGTAGTTCTAGGTAAATAGTCTTTCATTCGTTATGTTTTAGCACGAACTGAACAATATTTATATTTTGAGGAGATCAATCATGCCTCCAATTGCTATTTAACTCCAGAATAGTTTTATAATTGAGCAAATAGCAGAGTAACTTCAGCTTAAAAATGAAATATCTGGCTATACTACGATAAAGCGAGTTTTGTGTGTCTATTTTATTGGGGAAATGGCAGTTCTTCCTAGGCCCAAGAAGAAAACAAACTTCCCAATGTACTTAGTTTTGAAGAAGTTAAAAGAATTTTAGATGCCCTTGACAATGAGAAGCATAGAACTATGATGTTTTTGATATATTCTGCAGGGCTTAGAGTAGGCGAAGTTGTAAGGCTGAAAATTCAAGATATAGACAGCGACAGAATGCTTATACATGTAATACAGGGCAAGGGAAGAAAAGACAGGTATACGCTTTTATCAGAAATTGCACTGGCACAGCTAAGAAAATACTACAGCCTGTATAAGCCTGAAACTTGGCTTTTTCCAGGTCATGATAAGAGGGAATTTCTAACCGAAAGGACAGTGGAGAGAATATTTGAAAAAGCTTGCCGCCTAGCTAAGATAAATGAAAAAGCAACAGTGCATACCTTNAAGCAGCTGAAATATATAAAATATGCTGTATGAGCATTTAGCGAAGCCTAGAAGGACTTAGCGAAAGAAAAGCCACAAACCTTAGTGTTGTTCGTTTGTTCGAAGCAAGGCTAGTTTTACGAAAACACTTGGTTTGTGGCCTTTCTGAGCTTAGATCTTCTTGCACAGCGGTCAGCTCACTAAGCATATTTTATATATTTCAGCGGTAATTTTATTCTAAACTATATTTTGAGACAGCCCCTTTTTTAATATTCTTTTGAATAAATAGTCGATGGATTAGGTGTAATAACAACAAAGCAGGATATATCCTTGTCTCCCGTATTGGTAAAACCAAATACTTCTTCACCCTTTAAATAGATAACATCTCCCTCTGAAAGCTTGTGAACATTTCCGTCAACAGTTGCTTCTCCCTCACCGGACAAGATGTAAAGTACTAGGTCGCTTTGCTCATGAGTATGTGCTGGAAGCCCCTGACCAGGCTTCATGTTTAAAACAAAGGCAAGCACCTTGTCTTCAACAAACAGCATTCTTTTTGTAAAAGTCTTATCTGAAAATGCAATTTTATCTGATATTTTTTCTAGCTTCATAATAAAGCCCTCCAAACTTAGTTAAATTTGTTATGGCTTTATTATGTACCAGAAACATAAATAAATATGTGATTATAATCAAATATAAAAAGATTATTTTAATTCATAAGCTGAGAGCTTTACAAACTTGAAGCCCTTTTGCTTAAGCTCAGGAATAACAAGCTTAATTCCCTCAAAGGTTTGCTTTTCGGGATGATTCATATGAAGAAGAATTATAGAGCCTGGCATTGCCTTTAAGCAGGACTCTCTTATTTGATTTTTGTTGTAGGTTGCACCTGCGTCACCTAAAACATTGTAGCCCACTACTTCTTGTCCAAGTTCCCTAACCAAGCTTACGGCAACCTCATCACCGTAGGCTGTTCCAGGTCTGAAAAAGCGAGGCTTTCTTCCGGTTAGCTTTTCTATTTTTTCAGTATTCAGCAAGACTTCCTCCATAATTTCTGCAGCATCTTTAGTGCCTTTTATTCCATATACAGATTTGCCATTCATAGACAAGGGCTTATGCTGGTAACCGTGGTTTTCTATTTCAAAAAGTGGATTAGAAGAAAGCTTCATGAAAGTATCTTTATTAGCATCAATCCACCTGTAGTTAATGAATAGGGTTGCAGGTATCTGCTGTTCAACAAGAAAGCTTATAAGCTCTTCGTCATAGCCGTTGCTGCCAGCACCACCACAGGCATCAAAGGTTAAGGCTATTACCTTATCTGTTGTGTTAAGGCTTATCTTAATTCCATCAACTCTTTCCCCCCACTGCTTAGGAGTTTTAGCTTTATATTTTTTAGCAAGGGAGTCAAGCGGAAGAGGCTTTACCTGCTCTTTTGGTTCTTCTGCTTCAATGGGCTTTACTTCTTTCTCAGTCAAGTTTACGTTATTATTACTGGAAGGAGGCTCTGCTTTCACAGGCTCAGCTTTATTAGAACATCCTGCCGCTAAAGCCATCACAGCAGCTAAAGAAATAGCTTTTATAAATTTACTTCGCATTTTAAAGTCCCTTCTACTCAATAAACTTTTTCTCTCTCATTAAAGCTTGATTTTTAAACCTAGCCATTCCAGTCAGCATCTTTGAATAACCAAGCCTCTTGTAGAACTCAACAGCTGTCGGATTGGCATATAAAATAATGTTAATGCCTTCTAAGTTTTTATGAAGCTCTTCCATTATAAGCCTTCCAATTCCTTTGCCTTGATAATTAGGAAGCACAGCAATATCATAAATTCCAGCCTGATAAACTCCATCTGAGATTGCTCTTCCAGTGCCTATAAGCTTATCACCATCAAAAACAAAAACTGTAAGGTAGCTGTTTTCAAAAGCCTTCTTGGTAAGGTCAACCGCATGAGTTGAAAGACCAGCTTTATGTATAACCTGGCAAACCTCTTCAAAATCTATATCAGTTAAATCATGTTTAATTATAAAGTCCATAGTTAG
Organism: Clostridium swellfunianum; assembly: GCF_023656515.1. NCBI lineage: Bacteria > Bacillati > Bacillota > Clostridia > Eubacteriales > Clostridiaceae > Clostridium > Clostridium swellfunianum. The sequence goes on along the minus strand of NZ_JAMOFV010000006.1, from coordinate 684,324 downwards.
CCTCCAAAGATAAAAATACTACTGCTTAAATTATACAACACTTAAAGCAGATTTAAAAAACAAAATTAAATATAAAAGCTCTAAAGCCTCATATAAATATAGGGTGCCAGCAATGCATATGGTTGATAATTTAAACTTTGTGCTATAATACTATCTATAGGTTTATTTATGAGAGCAAGGAGGATATTTAAAATGGCAAATCTACTAAAACCACTTGAATCAAAGCATATAAGCTTAAAAAATCGTTTGGTAATGCCTCCAATGGCTACCTCAAAGGCTGAAGAAGACGGAAAGGTAAGCAAAGGAATATTGGATTATTATAAAGAAAAATCAGAAGGCGGATACATAGCTTTGATTGTAATAGAGCACAGCTTTATAATGCAGCAGGGCAAGGCAAGCAACCTTCAGCTTTCCATAGCAGATGACAGTGTAATAGAAAGCCTTAAAGATTTAGCTCACATAATACATAAGAACAGTTCAAAAGCTGTTATGCAGCTAAACCATGCGGGAAGTGCTGCAAGCCAAGAGGTTACTGGAATGGAAGTGGTTGGACCTTCAGCAGTAGAAAATCCACGCAAAGGCAACATACCTAAGGCGCTCACAAAGGAAGATATAAAGGAAATTATAGAAGCCTTCAGACAAGCAGCTCGTCGTACTAAAGAAGCAGGCTTTGATGGAGTTGAAATTCACTCCGCTCATGGATACCTTTTAAATCAATTCTACTCACCTCTTTCAAACAAGAGAAGCGATGAATATGGCGGGGATGTGCTAAGCAGAATCAGAATTCATTTGGAAGTAATCAAGGCAGTCAGAGAAGAAGTTGGGGAGGATTTTCCGATACTCCTAAGACTTGGTGCAGCAGATTACATGTCAGGCGGTTCAACTGTTGAAGATGCAGTGGCAGCCTGTAGAGAATTTGAGAAGGCCGGAGTAGATATATTAGATATTTCAGGAGGCTTTAACGGATACATAATTCCGGGAAACAATGAGCAGGGCTACTTCTATCCTGTAACAGAAGAGATTAAAAAAGCTGTGTCTATACCTGTAATCCTAACTGGTGGAATAACAGAGGCAAGTGCAGCTGAAAGACTTCTTGCTGAGGGCAAGGCTGATTTAATCGGTGTTGGAAGAGCAATTTATAAGGATTCCAACTGGGCTAGGAATGCAGTTGAAGCATTAAAATAATTGGTAAAATAAAAATATAAAGCTTAAAAAGCAAGTATATATCTACATATTCTTATATTTATTTATTTATTTATGGAGGGCTCCACTATGAATGAAACCTTAGAAGTAATTAGAAGCAGAAGAAGCATAAGAGCATTTAAGCCAGAGCAAATAAACGAGGAAGAACTAAAGGAAATATTAGAAGCAGGCATCTACGCGCCCAGCGCCACAAACAAACAGCCCTGGCATTTTACAGTAGTTCAGAATAAAAAACTTTTGAATCGCCTTAGTGAAAGCTTCAAAGAGCTAGCTAGAAAGTCGGAGGATGACTATGTAAAAAGAGTTGGGGAAAATGAAAAGTTCCATGTGTTTTACAATGCACCAACTGTTATACTGATTTCTGGCGACAACACAAATCATTATGCTGCAGTAGACTGTGCAGCAGCAATGGAGAACATGCTTCTAGCCGCAGAAGCTTTAAATATAGGCTCCTGCTGGATTGGATTTATTGCATATCTTTTAAACAGTGAGGAAGGCAAGGAATATCTAAAGGAATTAGGAATTCCAGAAGGCTACAAGCAAATTCATGCGGCGGCTATCGGTTATAAAAAGGTAAATATATCAAAGGCCTTGCCAAGAAAAGAGAATTCTATTAATTATATTAGGTAATAGCTATGTTCAAGTGTAATGTTGAATTACGCAGTCAAGTGATCTAAATCAGTACAGATAAAAGGAGAAATAAAAATGATAAATGTAACCTTTGGAGTAGCAAAACAAAACCTTGAAGTTTTGCATAGAATAATAAATGAAGCTGCAGGCTATGGAATATGGTCCGTATTTTATGGAGATGAAGAAATAGCAGCAGTAGAAAGCATAAAGAGCAAGGTTGAGGCAATGCATAAGGAACAGCCTGAAAAGCAAAGCTATCCGCTAGAGTTAAACTTTAAAGAATGTCAGGTGTTTAAAAAGATAATAGTATTTTACCTCACTAACAATTTTAAAAGCTTAAGCAGAGGTGAATTTGAAACTATAAGTGATTTTATTTTGTTCGTAGACGACAGCTTAGCTTTTGAACTTGAAGATAACGGTATATAAATCAATAATCCGAGGCTAATCAAAGGATATAAGGGTTCTTATGAGGGGGAATAAACTCCCCCTCATTTTATATTGAAAGAGAGGTGAAAGTCGGTATTGTCTACCCGACATTCATATGAAAAATAAGCTCATAAGCTTTTGTAATTCAATAAATATTGACCATGTGGGTATAGCAGCGGCAGAACCATTTTATGATTTTGAAGAAATTTGGAAAAAACAAATAGCTCGAGGTTACATAACCGGCTTCGAAGAAAAGGACTTTGAAAAAAGAATCTACCCTAAACTCACCTTAGAGGATGCTAAATCTATTATAGTTTGTTTATTTCCATACTACATAGGGAAAAAAGAAGATGCAAACCTGTCAAAATACACCTACAGCTTGGACTATCATAATATTGCAAAGGCTAAGTTGGAGGAAATAGCGGCTTTTCTAAAGGAAAACATAGAAGGGTTCAACTATAAAGCCTTTGTAGATACAGGCCCCTTCAGCGACAGATATTTAGCTTACAAGGCTGGAGTGGGTTTTTTTGGAATCAATAATCATATAATAACAGATAAGTATGGCTCCTATGTTTTTATTGGATATATCATAAACAACTATGCCTTTGAAGCTGATAAACCTCAGGATAGAACCTGTTACCAGTGCTTTAATTGCGTAAGGAAGTGTCCTGGTCAGTGTATTCTAGGTGATTTCACAATAAATCCCTTAATGTGCAGATCCTATATAACTCAAAAGAAAAGGGACTTAACCGAGGAAGATATTGAAATCCTTAAAAAGCATGAATTGATATGGGGCTGCGATGTTTGTCAGGATGTTTGTCCGCACAATAGAAATATTCAGGAGACACCAATAAAAGAATTTAGAGAAAACCTAAAACACAGGCTGGAATACGACGAAATAAAAGATATATCTAATAAAGAGTTTATTAGAAGGTACAAGGATAGAGCTTTCAGCTGGAGAGGCAGACCAGTTCTGGTTAGAAACCACGAGCTTTTAGACATAAACGACGAGGATAAGGAAAACACATAGGAATTACCTATGTGTTTTTTCTATTTTGATATTTCGCTTAAAAGATTTACTGTATACTGAACAGCCAAGCTTTGCTGTTCCAAGCTAGAAATCTTTGCTTCCTTGTCGCCCTTTTGAAATCCATAGCTTCCAAACTGAGCGTGATTGCCTCCGGAAATTTCCTTAAATACTGAGGTTTTAGGCAGAATATTTTCAGCTGCTTTTATTTTGCCTATATCAGCACAGCCGTCTTCGCTGCCCCAAACAGATAAAACCTTAAGCTCTGCAGAAGACAAATCATCCTTGTTTTGAGGATAGCTTGCAAAAAGAGCTAGAGCCTTCACTTCGTTTAAATGCTTTTTAGCAAAGCTGGCAGCCATTACTCCACCTAGAGAATGTCCTCCAACAGCCCAATTTTTTATGCTAGGATAAGCCTTAATAACCTCATCAGCCTTCTCAGGACTTAATACGGCTAGATTCAAGGGCATGGAAGGAATTATTACCATAAAGCCTTGAGCTGCAATCTTGCTGCATAGAGGCGCATAGGCTTCAGGCTCCACCTTGCCGCCAGGGTAAAATATAAGCGCTGTATCAGGTGTTTTGTTTTTTGGAGTGAAGGTAATATATTTGTCTAAAGAAACCTCTACATTGCTGCTGTTAAAAACCGCAACAGCCTCATCAGCTGGTTTATAGGAGCTAAACAGCCAGTTTGCTGCAAAAGCGATTAATACTGCAAAGGCTAGAAAAGCAATAATCCTAAACTGTCTTTTTCTTTTCATAAAATACTCCTTAAGAAATAATTAGCTATAAACCAATTATACAGCACTATATTTAATTTTAAAATCTTCTTTTTTCCCCAGGTACACTGTTTCCGCCGGGAATTCTCTCTCCACTAGTACCTCTGCCGCCGCCGGGGCCTTTCTCATGTCCACGATTCTGAGGCAAAGTCTTGCTGTCAGGAAGGGTACCGCTAACTAAAGCCTCCGATAAAGCGTCATTTACCGCGTTCATTATTCCAATGGAAGTAAAGGTCGCTCCTGAAACAGCGTCTACAGAAGTACTCTGACTGTCCAATATTTCTTGGGGAACACCATCAAGTGCCTTTTGATAGAATTTAGAATTAACTTCATTATGTGAAACAATCTCAATAGAAGTAATTGTATTATTCTTAATTTCAACTGATACTTTAAGTCCAGGTCTATAGCCGTCAGCCTCACCCTCATAGGTACCATCCTTGAAGGTTGCTCCTTGTATTTTATTATTAAAATCATCAACTGAAACCTTTTGCCCAGAAGCAGTGCCAGTGCCTAATAAAAGCTTATGAACCTGGATTCCGCCTACATCTACTATGTGGAGTATTATTGTAAGTATAAATGCTGCTGTCAAAAGCCTGTGATAAAAAATCCAACCCTTATATTTTGACAGGGACTTTCTAAGCATCCAATTTAAGCCCAAAAGAATAGACACCACCCAAGCTACTGTTCCTAAGTTAAGGCTTAGAAGCTTTTCTGAAGAAAAATAACCGTGTATAAGTCCTGCAGCAACTAGAAGCATTCCCATAATTTTATGGTGTTTTCTAAGACTTTTGTTTAACTTTATAAAAAATGAATTCTTGCCCTTAGATATAATAATTGCTTTTCTAAGTACATATACAATGCTTAAAGCCACTGCTAATAAAATAGATATCCATGCAAAACCAAAATTTAAAAATAGCTTCATATAATCTCTCCTTATGTTTAGTTCGTTACCTTATTCTAAAATCAGTTTATGACGACAAAGAGGCAACTTTATTAATTTTTTATGAAGCGGCATAAACATCATTATTCTCAAGATAGAGCTAATATGTTACAATGTTTTTATATTATTGAGTTTTAACTACATATTTAGATAAGTTTTGGAGGCATAATAGCTTATAATTGTTACGTACAAAAAAGGAATACAGGAGGCATACCAATTAATAATTGGTATGTGCAAAGAAGGAATACAGGAGGCATACTAATTAATAATTAGTATGTGCAAAAAAGGAATACAGGAGGTACAAATGATTTGCAACAGCTGTAAAAGCGAATTTGACAATATTAATGGTCTAAAGTTTTGCCCTTACTGCGGAACAAAGATAGAAGAGCCAACTGCTGTAATAACAGAACAGGTTGAACTGCAGCAGGAGGAACAGGAAAAAATAACTGAAACAGTAGAACAGTCTAAACAAAGAGAAAAATTCGATACTTTAACTATGCCCGCAATAACAGAGGAGCAGATAAAAGGGTATAAAAAAGACAAGTTCTTCGGAAAATTAAAAGCAATATTTAAAAAAAGAAAACTAGTTATTTCAATAGCAACCGTAGTTTTAATGATAGCAGTAGGAGCCTTTGGATACTCATATTTAATTGGACAGCCTGTTGATGAAGGAAGAATAAAAGGGGACATTACAGGTAAGACAATAGTACTTCCGAAGGGTACAAACCTTGAAATTAAGAAAAACTATATTAAGAGCTTCAGTATTAAGGAAAGAATCACTAACAAAAGCGAGAAAAAAGACGATATCAAGGCAGCTGTAGTCCTAAACAATGGCAGCCTTGAAGTTAATACTTTATTATCGCTTCAATACATTTATGAAGGAAAGGACAAGTGGACTATTAGCGATAAAATAGAGCTTGTTGGAGAAACTGCTGTAAAGCCCTTGGTAGGAATGGATGAAAAGCAGATTCTAGAGGAAGTTAAGAAAGCAAATATAAATGTTTCTGGTGCAGAAAAATCCTTAAGCGGGGAAGATGTTAAAACCCTTGCTATAGCTTCAAGAACACCAGATTATGATAATTTCAAAGAAGAAGTGATGATAGATGCAGCTATAGACAGCGGCCTAGTGGCAGCTTCCGGAAAAGTAAAATGTCAGCTTAATTTTGAAGATGAAGTTTGGAAAGTGGCATCCATTGAAAGAAACAGCAGTGATGATTTTGCTCTGGCTTTATCACCAGCCTTCTCTCAGGATAAGCTTCTTGAGGTTATTAAAAAGGATACTATCAATCAAACGGTAACCCATCCAGATGTATTTGGAGGAAAAGGTTTTTATGTAAGTGACAGTTTTACTAAAAGCATTAATGTGGGAGATAAAAGGTTTGACGCACAAAATGGAACTATTAATGTTTCTGTAAAAAAGCAAAATGAAGCAGGGGAACTTAAGTCTACTCTATCAACAGACTATACCTTTGCAGTATCCTTCACTAAAGTGGACTTGCTTAAAAAAACAAAGCCTGTAGTTGATGGCGTTACAGTAAATGAAATTTCAAAGGACTTTATAGTTTCAAGTATTGCAAACCGTGAAATAGAATCAAATAATATATTCTTCTGGTACTCAAACAGCCATAAAATAACACCAGAAGAAGCAAAGAGCTTTAAGACTGATAAGGTTGCGTCTCCAAAAGGCCTTGCCAATGCTAAATATGTTTATGGAAGTGTTACCTATAAAGACGGAAGCAAGCAAAAGACCACTAATGTTGTGGCAGTCTACTACCTTGTGTATGACAGTGCAAAGGGCTACAACTGGAAGCTTGATAGAATAGTTGGCGAGGACTCGTCAAATTATAAGATGTATAACCCTTAGTATGAAAGCCTATGATATATGTTCATAGGCTTTCATTTTTATATATAATCTTTTAATACCTTTTCAATTTCTGCCTCATCAGTAGTTATATCCTTTAATTCTTCAACCCAGGTATCAGTAAACCATTGCTCAAAGTTTGTTATTGTGTTTTTAGAGTGCACATGCCATACATAATTCCTTCCCATCAAAATTTCACGGGGAAAATAGCTCCAGGCAAACCACATCTGAGAGTCTATCTGATCTGTTACCACATTATAGGTTTTGCCTTCAAGATAGTCCTTGGAGTTAAATATTAGAGTATAGCAGGAAGTAACCCTGGCTTTACACTTAGCAAGCTTGTTGTTGGTTGAGTCATATAAATAGCCATAGGGATTTATAAGAGCTGTAGTATATTTTTCAGGAGTGTAATCCTGCATCCTTTGAATATAGGTTTTATGATACATATCGTCAGAATCAGTTCTTACAAAATAAAAATACTTGGATTTCTTTATAGTTTTTTTTATCTCATCCTCTAGCAAGCTAAATTCAATAAACTTTATATTTGAAGGAAGAGGGTCATATTTATTGAGCTCTTGAAGCACAAGTTCTTTTGTAGCTTCGCTGTAAACTACAAGTGCTTTAAAGTGTTGATTTGTTTGCAGCTTAAGGCTTTTGAGAGTATAGTTCATAAATATTTTTATTCTGTTGCAAATCCATTCCTCATCATTTTTTTCTCTATTAAGATGGTTTCCAAATTCCTGAAGATTTTTATCTTCCTTACCAGTTTCATAGTAATGGGAGATATTTAAAGGAACCATGACAATTATACTTTTTTCCTTCATTTTATTCCTCCTAAGTCGTGAAAAAATCACATATTAAGGAGCTTTTCAGCTGCCTTTTTTCCACTCATAAAGCTTTGATCGCTCCACAGGTAGTCCCACTCGCCAAACCTTCCTATTGATTGGATTCCAAGATTATTCAGATACTGGCGAACCAAATTTCTATTAAAATATAGCTTTTTATCAAATATTACATTGGCATAGGGTATATTTTTTATATCAACAAACAGCACGTCTTTTCTATTAGCCAGTTTTAATTTTTCTATAACACGAATCAAATGTTCAGCCAAGGCTTCCTTTCTCATACTTAATGGTTTGCTTCTTGAATAATATATTTCAAATTGAAGAGAGCTTTGGTGGGAAGGTATATTGCTTTTGGATTTTAACCCTGGATAATAGGCTCTTGCCGGAAGAAAATCCTTATCATAGATATAAAACCAAATGCTTTTGCTTTCATCCTGTGGTACGTTAAGCCCTATTGATATTAGAATTAAAGAGGTAGCTGAAAGATTTTCAGAGGCTTCCTTAACAGCGCTGGGAACATCCTTCATTATCTTAATAAGCGCTGGAAGAGGAAGACTGCTGATTAAATTTTCATAATAAACCTTGCTACCATCCTCGAACTCAACGAGCTTGTGACTGCTGTCAAGCTTTACTGCTCTTTTATTAAGGTTGATATTTACTTTGGAAAGCATCGGTTTCAGAAAGGCTTTGTAGCCTCCTTCCTTTGGATATCTCATTTCCTGAGCATAGTACCTGTTAGGGGTTGCGCTGCTCATAGCCCCATATAAAACCTCATCTATTTCAGGCAAATAGAGCCTATTACCTATCCAGCTTGTCTCCATATTTTCTGCCCTTTCACACCAGTACTTTTCAGTATAAGGAAGAAAAAAATGTTCTGTTATATATTTGCCGTATTTGCTGTAAAGCCAGCATTTGTAGTTTTCAAAATCATCAGCTTGTACAGGTTTATATATATAATCCTTAACAGCCTTAACCTTTTCCTCAGGAGTTAGTGGAAAAAGGTTGTTTTGAATAGGCTGCTTAAGCCAAAGTCCTTTGTAATAATTCATTGGCTCAGGGCTATAAGTGTAGTAGGGAGTCATATCAAAAACCTCCCTTACTTCCTTAAAGCTTGTAAAAGATAGATGAATGCCTGTATCAAACTTAAAAGCTCCTATAGAAAAGTTATCGCATAGCCCACCCATGCTGTCTCGTTGTTCATATATGATGGCTGCCTTATCCTTGCCTAAAAAATAGTTTGCAGCAATACCGGAAATACCTCCACCTAAAATTACTGTTTCTGTATCCATGTTTCCTCCAAGAGCTATTTAAAAAACTCGTCAATGCAGTCAGTTATATATTCTAACTTTTCCTGGGTAATTCCGGGATACACGCCAAGGAAAAAGGTTTTATGAAGCACCTGATCAGAGTTAGTAAGCTGCCCAGAAATCCTGTGATTAATATTTTTATAGCCCGGCTGATTCAAAATATTGCCTGCAAACAGCATTCTTGTTTCAATGTTTTTGGATTCTAAGAAAGTAACCAGAGCCTTTTTTGTAAACCCTGCATCCTCTCTAATGGTTAATGGAAAAGCAAACCAAGAGGCATCAGCTTTAGGAAGGGATCTTGGTAGAATAAATTTATCCTCATACTTTTTCATAAAATCATACAATAAATTGAAATTTTTCTTCCTTGCTTTAGTAAAATCAGGCAGCTTTTTAAGCTGTTCTAAGCCTATTGCACACTGAATATCCAAGGGCTTTAAATTATAGCCTATATTGCTGTAGACATATTTGTGGTCATAGCCCTCAGGCAAGCCTTTAAATTTAAAGTCAAATCTGTGTCCGCAGGCGCCATTAGGATTCTTTTCTCCAGTTTGGCAGTAGCAGGCTCGTCCCCAGTCTCTATAAGACAATGCAGCTCTATAAAGTTCAGACGAATTTGTGCACAATGCGCCGCCTTCACCCATGGTAATATGATGTGCTGCATAAAAGCTAAAGGTTGAAAAATCTCCAAAGCTCCCACAGTATTTACCCTCATAAATAGAGTCAAGGGCATCGCAGGTATCCTCAACTACATAAAGCTTGTACTTTTTAGCAATAGCCATTATCTTATCCATTTCTGCAGGATTGCCAAGAGTATGAGCAAATACAATAGCTCTAGTTTTACTTGAAACAGCAGCTTCAATAAGAGAGGCATCAATATTGTACGTATCCTCTTCTATATCTACAAATACTGGTGTAAGCTTGTTCTGAATAATAGGGTTCAAGGTAGTTGGAAAGGTTACTGCTGTAGTTATTACTTCATCCCAAGGCCTTATTGGGTTAGCTATGCTGTCAGAACACAGGGCTGATATTGCTAATAAATTTGAGGAAGAACCTGAATTAGTTACAAGGCAATGCTTGTTTCCCAGATAGTTTTTAAAGCTTTCGCAAAATTCTATGCCCTTAGGGCCAAGAGTAAGCCAAAAATCCAGCACAGCATCAACCGCAGCCAGCATTTCCTTCTCATCAAAGCAGCGTCCGGAATAACCGATTCTAGTTTTACCCTTTACAAAGGTCTCTTTAGCTTTTCTTAACTTGTATATTTCTTTAACCTTGTCCATAATCTCTTGTTTCAGTAGTTTTTCATCTGCCATTGTTATACCTCCATGTCTATAAGTTAACTGCAAGGCAAAGTCTTGTCCTCTTTCCATACCAGTATATGTGCATCAGTAATTTTGGTGAGGCTATGAACGTTTAAATTAAAGGTGCATACTATGGCAATATAAGGGACAAGCAAATTTTTATAGGGGAGAGAAGAAATATGGATTGTGAAATAATTTACGACTTTTATGCAATAGGGGGGATATTAATACCTAAAGGAACTACTGCTAGAATCTTAAGGCTGGAAAGCAACCACCTTTGGATAGACGTTTATATTGATGAGATCGGTGAGCCAATTCCTATACCGATATCTTATCTATATGTAAAAATAATTAATCCAGATGACGCTGCTCAAGAGAGTACGTACTGCTATTAGACTAAAAAAGAAGTGTGCGCAATGCACACTTTCTTATTTTTCAGGAATACCTATAAAATCTTTTAATATTTCGTTTACTATATAAGGATTATCTGTCCTTTCCGTGGTAAAGGTAAACCAGTTTTCAAACTTGGTAACAGTATTTGCAGAATGGGTATGCCACAAATAGTTGCGTTTTGTAATAAACTCATGAGGTACCCTTAGTGCTATATACTGCTCATTGTCTACATCCGTGCTGTCAGCATTAAATACATTACCCTGAAGATAATCCTTTACCTTGTATATAAAAGTATAAAAGGTTACAGCCTTACAGTAGCACTTTGCAACCTGTTTGTTAATAGAGTCGTAGATAAAACCATTTCTATTAATTAATGCTACAGTAGTTTTTTGCGGGTTATAATCAAACATCTGCTGAACATAAGTTTTGTGATACATGTCATCTGAGTCAAGTCTTATAAAATAAGCAAACTCATAATTTTTAAGCTCCTTAGCTAGCTGCTCATCATATTTTGTAGTCTGAATAAATTTAACATTGTCAGGAAGCTTTTCATGTTTGTCTAAGGCATCAAGAACAAAAGCTTCAGTGGTATCGTCATAGCGAAGGTAGCAGGTGAAGTTTTGATTGGTTTGAGCTTTTAAGCTCTTGAGTGTGTAATCGTAGAAAATATCAATTCTCTTGTCAATCCATTCCTTGGTTAGTCTCTGTGTATCCTCCTTAAGACGAGGATTAACATTAAGAGTACTATTTATAATTATTTTCTTGCTTTTCATTCCAGGCCTCCTTAATCCATCCCCAAAAGATTTTCATAAAGCTTTATTTGTTTAACGCACAAATCATAAGGATTCTGAGTTTTATAGTTTTTATACCATTCAGCAGTATAGTCAATAGCCTCATCTATATTAAGCTTTGGCTGCCATTTTAAATAAACCTTTGCCTTTGTGCAGTCAAGCCTTAGTATATTTGCTTCATGAGGCTTTTGCTCTTTAGAAATATCCTTCCAAGTACCGCTTCCCCATTTGTTAACAAGCTTATTTACAACTGTTTCTACAGTCACGATAGATTCATAATCAGGTCCAAAGTTCCAGGAGCCGGAATAGAGAGTTCCATGCTTATACATTTTAGCACCCAGAAGCATATATCCGTAGAGCGGCTCAAGCACGTGCTGCCATGGGCGAACTGCACTAGGATTTCGCAGCTCAATATGCTCATTTTTTAATAAAGCCCTAATGCAGTCAGGTATTATCCTGTCCTTTTGCCAATCTCCACCGCCTATAACATTTCCAGCACGAACGCTTGAAATAACCTTGCCATGGGTCGTAAAATCCTTTGGATTAAAATAGGAGCTTCTATAGGAGGCAATCAATAATTCTGCGCAAGCCTTACTGGAGCTGTAGGGGTCGTATCCACCCAGAGCATCTGTCTCTTTATAGCCCCAAATTTGCTCTAGATTCTCATAGCACTTGTCTGTTGTAATCATTACTCCAACCTTAACAGAAGGATAGTTTTTAATACCCTCCAAAACATTTAAAGTCCCAATCACATTAGTTTCATAGGTTTCCCTAGGATTTTCATAGGACAGCCTAACTATAGGCTGGGCAGCAAGATGAAAAACTATCTCAGGCTTATAGGTGTCAAACACAAGCTGCAGCTTTTGAGAATCTCTTATATCTCCTCTAATGTCTGTAATTTTTTCCGATAAATGTGAAACAGAAAAATTGTCCTCATTTGAAATAGGGTCCAAGCCATATCCTATAACCTTAGCGCCAAGAACTTGAAGCCATATAGAAAGCCAGGAGCCCTTAAAGCCTGTGTGTCCAGTTACAAGGACAGTTTTGTCCTTGTATATTGAAAGCAAATCCTTTGAATTTTCTATTCCCATACTTTCCATGGTCTTTCACCCTTGTCCCATAAATTATTAACTCTTTCAATATCCTTAATAGTATCTATAGCAGTCCAGAAGCCCTCATGATTAAAAACTGCCAATTCTCCAGCAGCTGCAATTTTTCTCATAGGTGCTTCCTCAAACATGCAGTCTTCTTCCGGGATATAATTAAACACTTTTTTATTCATAACCATAAAGCCTCCGTTAACAGTGTCAGCAGTTTTGGGTTTTTCAATAAAGCTTTTTGCTAAGCCATCTTTCACATCAATAATTCCATAGGAGGATTCAGGATGAATGCCAGTAAGTGTAACAGTCTTTCCCATTCTCTTATGATAATCTAAAAGGCCTCTAATATTTACATTGCTAAGGCCATCTCCATAGGTCATGAAGAAATCCTCCTCATCAATATACTTTTGTATTTTTTTTAATCTGGTAGCTGTTAAACTGTTTGAGCCTGTATCCACTAAAGTAACCTTCCACTTTTCATTGTTTTTATCTGTAGTATGATACTCAATACTGCTTGGACTTTTACTAGTCTGCATAGTACAGTCATTATTTATCCAAAGCGTATCCTTAAAATATTGTTTAAGCATATAGCCTTTATAACCTAAACACAAAATGAAATCATTTATCCCATAATGAGAATAGATTTTCATTATATGCCAAATCATTGGCTTGTCCCCAACTTCAACAAGTGGCTTAGGTTTATATTCTGTTTCTTCCTTCATTCTGGTGCCTTTCCCACCGCATAGTATTACTGCTTTCATTTTCTTACCTCTCTTTTTGTTTTTTATTTTCATATTTTCATATGTATTCAAATTTATTGCTTAGAGCCCTGTTCATTAAATACTATGCTTGTACATATGAATTGGATACTAAGGAATTTTTAACTTATGATAAAAATTAGAACACAGAAATAGTCAAATTTATAAGTCTAGCATATTGTGTATTAGAAGTTGGACAAGCTTCTAATATTTTTAATGGAGATGACAATATGCCTCTAGATAACTTTAACAAAATCACACCAATAAACGGCTTTGACACAGATAAAAACAATGCCATGCAAAACAACTACGCCTGGTCAATGTCTGAGCTTGGGGAATATCTTTATGTAGGTACAGGCAGAAACATTCTGTACGGTGTATTATTGGCCATACAGAGAAGAATACCTGGCTTTCAAATACCAGAAGATATTGTACCCGACCCTGTAGACAACAGAGCAGAAATTTGGCGCTATAACAAAGCTCTTCCAAACGCTGGTTGGACTAGAGTTTTTAAAGCACCTGAAGGTGTATCAGGCTTCAGATTTATGATTAGATACACCGACCCACAGGGACGTACAGCACTTTACGCCGGTGCATTTTCTTCTCCGAAAGTAAAGGTTTATAGATCAGTTGATGGACTAAACTGGATTGAAATGCCTAATGATGTTCTTGAGGGAACCTCCACAAGGTCTATGGTAATTCACACAAATGGAAAGCTTTATATGTCAACTGTAGCTGAAGGGGCTTCAACTCAAGAAGCTTTTATCTATGAATATATTCCGCCAACAGCAGGCTTCCCACAGGGAAACTGGCTTAGAGTAACAGCAGATTCAAATTCCGACAATTTTGATCCAAATAGAAACCCTACAGGTCAAATTGCAATAATGGAAAGCTTCAATGGGCATATCTATGCTGGAAATACTACTGAAGAAGGCTTTGAACTTTGGAGGACTATAGGAACTGAACCAGCTGTTAATGGATGGAAGCTAGTAATTGATAAAGGTGCTGGAGACTCCATTAATATGATACCGCTTACCTTAGGAGTTTTTAAGGATCATCTCTATGTAGGTGCTATTATGTTCCCGCTTTTTGCTCAAAATCTCTTTAGCCTTGAGGCTTTCAAGCCTTTCGATTTAATTAGAATAAACAAAGATGACAGATGGGAATTAGTTATTGGTGGACAACCTTATCAGCCCACAGTTCCAACAACACCAGGACCTAGAGGTACACCTATAAGTCTGCTTCCATCTGGCGCAGGTAACTTCTTCAACCTTTACTGCTGGCAGCTTGTGGAGTATAACGGAGAGCTATATTTAGGTACCTTTGACTGGCTTGTTGTATTTTTCAAGGTGCTTCGACTTCCATCTTCCAGCCCTTACAGCGGCTTCGACTTATTAAAATCATCAGACGGAATAAGTTGGGAGTCCGTTACCAGCAATGGCTTCGGCAACCAAGACAACTATGGAGCCAGACTTTTATTTAAGTCAACCAATGGACACTTGTATGTAGGAACAGCTAATCCTTTTGAAGGCTGCGAGGTTTGGGAGAATATCCTTTAAAATAAACTAAAGTTAAAGCTAGTGGCATTTAGCCGCTAGCTTATTTTTATAATGCTTGAAACTTCTCAATAAATCCTTTGAAAGTCAATAAGGAGCGGTCTCTTTCTGAAACGATAGGTTTTTCAATCTCCCAGTCAATAGAGATATCCTTATCATTCCATACAATTCCGCTGTCAGAACCCTTATGATACTTGCCTACGCATTTATAGGAAACTATAGCGGTATCAGAATGCACGCAAAAGCCATGTGCAAAGCCCTTTGGAATAAAAAGGCTTCTTCTGTTTCCTTGCGATAAATAAAAGCCAGCCCATTGTCCAAAGGTTTCAGAACCTTTACGCAGGTCCACAATAACATCAAAAATACTGCCTGTCACTGCACGTACCAGCTTTGCCTGAGGTTCGCTGGTTTGAAAGTGAAGTCCACGTATAACATTCCTCCAGGAAAAAGACTCAAAGCTTTCATAAAAGTCTATATCAAGCCCATTTTCTTCAAATATGGATTTTTCAAAGTCTTTAACAAAATACCCTCTGTTATCTTCTGTTGAAAATGAGGTAATTAAATATACTCCTTTAAACCTTGTCTCTTCAAACGAAAATGCACTCATTTTTATCCCTCAACATTATTTTATTTTGTCTAGTATTATTCTTGCTAATTTTGAAGCCAAGTTGATGTTCTTCTAATGCCTTCCTCAAAAGCTACTTCCGACTCAAATCCAAATTCCCTTAGCAATTTTTTTGTATCAAACTCATCATATTTTAGTAAAGCACCCTGAAAGGGTATTTCACCGAAATTAAGTTCAATAGCTTTATCAATTATATTTCTTATGGCTATAACATAATTTTTAAGAGGCTCAGGCGAAGGATTGCCTATATAGTAGCTTGTATAAGGCTTTCCTTTTTCTCCAATCATATAAAAGGCTCTAGCTGCATCAGAAGCGTAAATGAAGTCGTACATCTGCTCTCCATGAGTAAAGCTTACTTTTTCCTTATTTAAAAACTTTCTTATAGTAGAATTTATAAACCTAGGTGATTTTTCTCCGGGACCGTATATATTTGAAATAATGCCATTTATATAGGGCAACTTTAAATCAACCGCCAGAGTCTTTGCCATGAAATCTGCTGTCTGCTTTGCTGTGCTATATATATAGCCAAGCCCAGGCTTTGAGCTATCAGCAGGGACATACTGCATTGCCTCATATTCCATAATGCTCCCAGCATTAATAAATTTCCTGCAGCCTATTTCAGCAGCAGCTTTTACAGCAGAGCAGCCAGCTTCTATATTACTAAGCTGAAGCTTTACATCACCTCTATCAGAGCCGGAAGTACCCGACCAAGCAAAATGATAGAATACATCTATGTCCTCCTCAGTTATTTTTGAAGGAAGCTTATCAATCTCATCGAGAGTACAAGCTACGATTTTTACATTATTAAACTTTCTAAGGGAGCTTATATCGGAACGCTCGTTACGAACTACTGCAATTACATTAACATCCTGTGAAGCAAGCTCCTTTATGAGCCATTGGCCCACAAAGCCAGAAGCCCCGGTGACGATAGCCTTTTTCATCTTTAAAATACCTCCTAAGGAATCACGAAACTATAGATTTTAGTATTATTAATAAGCCATTATCAATATATTTGTATTCAGCTGTTATGAATTTGACACCAAATTCCTTGGCAGCAGTTTCAGCTTCTAAGTATATAAAACACCTCTTTTAGTCAATGATAAAGACTGGAGGTGACTTATGCTAAAATTTATAAGAAACCCTGATGTATATCATGGTAAAGATAAAAACACTAATTTTTTCGAAGGCTGGTATTTTAAAATAGTAGATCCAAATAAAGAATATACCTATTGCTTCATACCTGGAATCTTTCTTTCAGAAAAACAGGAGAACTCTCACAGCTTTATTCAGGTAGTAAAAGGACATGAAGCTGATTTTAAATATTTGAGCTTTAAGAAAGAGCAGTTTGAAGCAAAATCTAATGAATTTAATATAAAGGTAAATGGAAGTACATTTTCGCTAAAGGAGATTAACTTAAACCTAAAGGAGCAGGGCGAGAAAATTTATGGAAGACTTGTCTTTAAAAATATTATAAAATGGCCCGATAGTGCAATTAATCCTGGCAGCATGGGCTTTTACAATTACCTAGACTTTATGCAGTGCTACAGTCAGGTTTGTGCTGTGGATGGTCATATTGAAGGAAAGCTAAATATTAATGGCAATGATGTGGACTTCACAGACGGAAAGGTATATATTGAAAAAAACTGGGGCAAAGCCTTTCCCTATTCCTACATATGGGTTCAAGGAAACTCCTTTGAAAAGGAGGAAACAGCCCTTACCTGCTCTATAGGGCATATACCCTTTCCAATTAAAAGCTTCACAGGTTTTTTAATAGGAATACATGCAAAAGGCAGGTTTTATAAATTTACAACCATAAACAGAAGCTCACTTGCAATTAACTGTGAAAAAGAAAAAATAATTTTAGAAACAGAAAATAAAGACTATGGGCTTAGAATTGAAGCTGTCTACAAGGAAGAAGACTTTATTGACTTGCTTGCACCTAGAGACGACAACATGGTTCCAATAGCCAGAGAAACTCTTCAGGGAAAGCTTACAGTAATCTTATATGATAAAAAAAGCAGCAGTGTTATTTTAAGCGATGAATGTTCTGCTGCGGGAATTGAGTTTTCAGGGGACTATAAAAGCTTGTATAAGAAAAAGGAAACGAAATAATGCAGGGTTTCAAAACTGCAAGTATGCTTAAGAGGCGGAGTAAAGTCCGCCTTTAATTATTTTTAATTAACTTATATTGCAGCAAGCAGGGAATCTTTATTTGTTAGCGAAATATAATAGTATATGATTTACAAATTATAAGGGGTGGATGAAATGATATTAATTAAAAATGGAACAGTACTTACAATGGCTGGGGAGCCAATTGAAAATGGACAAGTTTTAGTTAAGGAAGGAAAAATTGTTGCAGTAGGCAAGGACATAAGCCTTACTGAAAACTGCCAAATAATCGATGCACAGGGCGGCTTTATTATGCCTGGAATAATTGATGCTCACTGCCACATAGGCATGTGGGAAGAAGGTATTGGTTTTGAAGGAGACGATGGAAATGAAATAACAGATCCAGCAACTCCACAGCTTAGAGCTATAGATGCAATCAACCCTTTTGATACAGCCTTTCCGGAAGCCTATGAAAATGGAGTTACCTGCGTGTGCTCAGGTCCTGGAAGCGCAAATGTTATAGGGGGACAATTTACAACCATTAAAACAAAGGGCAAAAGAATAGACAACATGATAGTTCAGAAGTCTGCCTCCATGAAGGTTGCCTTTGGCGAAAACCCAAAGAGATGCTACAACGCGAAAAAGCAAGCTCCATCAACCAGAATGGCAACAGCAGCTATACTAAGAGAATACCTTTTTAAAACAAAAAACTATATGGAAAACAAAGAAAAGAACTCTAGCTTTGATATGAAGCTTGAAAGCCTTATACCCGTTGTAAAAGGTGAGTTAAATGTGAAGGCTCATGCCCACAGAACAGATGATATATTCACGGCCATCCGCATTGCAAAGGAGTTTGGCTTAAAAATGACTCTTGAGCACTGCACAGAAGGACACTTAATTGCAGACGAACTAGCAAAGGAAGGCTTAGCAGTAATAGTTGGCCCAAGCTTTGGCAGCAAAAGCAAGGTGGAGCTAAAGGAAAAGACCTTTGAAACCGCAGCTGTATTACATAATGCAGGTGTAAAAATAGCCATAATGACAGACCACCCAGTAATTCCTGTACACCACCTTCCAATGTGCGCTGCTTTAGCAGTAAGAGCAGGACTAAGCGAAGAAGCCGCACTCAAGGCAATAACCATAAACCCAGCAGAAATACTTGGAATTGCAGACAGAGTAGGTTCCTTAGAAGTAAACAAAGATGCGGATATTGTTGTGTTTGATAAGCATCCTTTTGATATTCAGGCTAAAACCACCTGTGTATTGATAGATGGGGAAATCGCTTTTAAAAAATAAATATAGTAGGTGTAAATATGATATTTTACTTTTCAGGTACCGGAAACTCTTTATATGCAGCCAAGAAAATTGCAGAGTATAATGGCGAAAAGCTAATCTCAATAGCCTCAGAAATGAACCAAGCAGGAAATTCTTTTAAATACAGCTTAAAGGAAAATGAAGCCATAGGCTTTGTTTATCCTGTCTATGCCTGGGGACCTCCAGAAGTGGTTTTAAGCTTTATAAGGAAAATGAAGCTAGATGGCTATAAGGACAACTACACTTTTTCAGTAGCAACCTGTGGAGACAACATAGGCAATACAATGAAAGTGCTTAAGTCAGAGCTTAACAAAAAGAACTTAAACTTAGATAGCGGTTTTTCACTTCAAATGCCAAATAATTATATTATTATGTTTAATGTAGATTCCAAGGAAGTAGAAAACAAAAAGCTTTCAGCTGCGGAGGAAACCTTAAAGGACATAAACAAAACAATTGAAAGCAGAACAAAAGGCGTATTTAAAATTACAAAGGGTATGATTCCTTTTATTCTAACCTCTGTAATAAATCCCGGCTTCAACAAAGGTGGCAAGGATATTAAAAAGTTCTACGCCACAGACAGCTGCACAGGCTGCGGCATATGCGAAAAAGTCTGCAACGCCCAAATCATAAAGGTAGACAAAAAGCCAGCCTGGAAAGAAGGCTGCACCCAATGTCTTGCCTGCGTCCACCTCTGCCCTGTGAAGGCTGTGCAGTATGGCAAAAGCATGGAGAAAAAGGGAAGGTACAGCAATCCTAATGTAAAGATTAGTGAAATGATGATTGGGGTATCAAAGTAGGCAATATATTAGTTAAGTTTCTGGAATTCAGTGAGATGCCACCGAAAAAGAACATATGTTTGCATAAAGTTAATTTTAATGTCAAGAATAGTAATATACAAATATATTTGTTATAATTAGACTAACTTAAGCTACCTAGGAGCTAAGACTAAGAGGAGAGAAAAACATGGAAGATAAAACCTTTGCTTTGCTGGAAAAAATATATGCAGAATTTCTAGGCTTCAAGGAAGAAATGACTGGTTTTAAAAAAGATATGCTTGATTTTAAAGAAGATATGACCGGTTTTAAAGGAGATATGCTTGGCTTTAGAAAGGATATGACTGGCTTTAAAGGAGATATGCTTAGCTTTAAAGAAGAAACTAGGAGCGGCTTTAGAAGAATAGAAAATAAAATAGACGGGGAAATCACACCAAAGCTTGATGCCTTGTTTGACGGCTACAAAGCAAACTCTCAGCTTCTAGAAGAGTTAAATGACAAAACTGACAACCTTCAGGTTGATGTAAACAACCTCTCCATTAAGGTTGTGAACAATGATAACAGAATAATAGAAATTAAGCGTAATTTAAGAAGCGTAAAATAAAGGCTTATATACATAAAAGAACAAAGCACCTAAATTCTAGGGTGCTTTGTTCTTTATTTTTTATTTTTGAGCTGTGAATTAGTGTTTCTTAGAAGGAAGGCTGCACGCAATGTCTTGCCTGCGTCTCTTGGAAACAACTATTCCTTAGCTTTATACTGATTTATAATACACCCAAAACAATCAATAGCTGTGCAAGAATATAGGTTGTCATAACTGCTGTATCGCTTTTCTTAGGTCTTACAGTAAACAAATCAAAAGCCAGCAGGGAATCAGATAAAATAAAGGACAGAGACCCTGCAAAAGTTAGAAGAAAAGATAACAAAGAAACAGTCCAAACTCTTAATATACTTGAAAAGCTCATTAATAAAATTACACTCATATAGACTATAACCGGCAATTTTATGAACTGTATTGAGGAAAAAAGTTTTTTTAAAATCAATAGTGCCCCACCAATATAAGGGAGAAGAAATAATAAGGACCATACCGGGATATCTAGAGTGTTGTAATAATTTCCTGCAAATGTAGAAATGTAAAAAATATGCCCTGTTAAAAAAGAAGCAATCCCAGCTAAGATACGGCGTTGATTTACATCTTGTAACAAAAACACATCACCTAAAAATCCAAAGGCTAGAGCAGCTAGTATGGAATAATTTATAACCGATGCGTTTAGTAAATAAAAAAGCATTAAAAGTGGCATGAGCAGAGGTTTAGTAACAAATATTCCAAGCCTGTTGTTCTTTCTTACATAGATTATATTAAGTATAGAAAAAAGTAAAAAGGGTATAAGAAAAATTGCATTAGTAATCATAATGTTAATATATCACTATCCTAAGAATTACTATCTATTATTATATATATTCCGGTTAAGTTTTAAGGATGACATATAATTAACCAGCTTAGTGAAGCTTCTTAAAATACACTATAGGTGTTATTAGTTTGCTGAAATAACAAACATATATATCGAGTATAATCGAATAATATCGATTAATCGATTAATATATTTGCTGAAAATAAATCGATTATACAATATAATAGAGGGAAGAAGGTGATAGGATGAAAGTTATAATTGACAGGTTTGAAGGTAACTTCGCTGTATGCGAAAAAGAAGATGAGGAAATGATTAATATAGAAAAAAGTAAGCTCCCTTCAAATTCTAAAGAGGGAGATGTGTTAATAATAAATGGTGAAAACACAACTTTTGATGAAGAAGAAACTAATGCACGTAGAGAGAGAGTGAGAAAACTCATGGATAGTTTATGGGAATAGTAAAGGCAGGGGCTTAGACCTTCTGGTGTTGCATTTAGGTAGTATCTATCTATTAACAAAAATAATTAAATAGAATAGAGATGTGACCTAGTGTCAAAATGGTTACTTCGATGGTCTCCATCATACTTTCGTATGGTTTTATCTAGAAAAGCACCTCATTTCCGCTATTAACCTATGGAAAACTAATTTATTATTATTTTTGAACTTGAAAAAACCTCCTTATGTTTGGTTTCTAGGCAAAACCATTAAAACATAAGGAGGTTATTTTTTAAGTTTTAAATATTACCAGCTAGCGCTGTCAAGAAGTAAGTTTTACTTTAATGCAACACTAGAAGAGCAAACCTCTGACTTTAACTATTTTTTGCATGATCATCTGGTGGATAGTATACACCTTGGTCTGTGGTTTTGTAGCTAAGTTCATTTGTTTTGTCCTCTTTGTTGTCTAAGCTGAAGCCATCGACCTTTTGTCTTAGTTCATCCTGAGGTAGTTTACTTTTGTTTTTAATAGTGAAGACCTCCTTGGTGAGTATGATACATATAGTTTACCTGTTGAAACGAAGAATATGAGTGACTAATTTAATATTTGAACTTTAAAGATATTTTTATAAGATATACACTGAATAGAAAATAAAGTTTTCTATAGTTCATGCGGCATTTGTATAAAATTGAAGGAATTAACAGATTTGTGAAGAATATAATAAGTGAGTGTTTAAGAAGATTTGGAAGAAAATTATTTTATTAAGCCCATAATAGATTTTAGTCAAAGCTGTACATTAAAAAAGTAGATATGCAGCATAGGATAAGTTTAAGGGTAAATAGGGGGATAGTATTACAATGCCAAATACATATAGTGCTTTTGCATTACCAGATCAGTTAAGAGGTAAAAAAATAAACTCTAAAAGAATAATACCAACAGTTTGTAATATTAAAAATATGGTAAACAAGTTAACACAAGAATCTGGTGAGTTCGCAAATTTAGAGCAATGGGAAAAAAGCTGTTATAAGCATTACAATATAGGTGCAATACAAACTGTACTATTAGCAGGAACTGAAGAAGAGAAAATAAAAGCTATAAGGACACATATTATAAATAGTGATTTTAATACCCTTGGAGCAAATCCCTTCGATATTTATATAGTTGCTTATGTTGCTGAAAAAATAGGAATTGGAAGAGATATTTTTATTGAATACTGTATGAATAATGAAATGGCAGGGAAAGAAGGATCAGCTAATGCAATTTATCAGGTTGGAAAAGGTGATGGAGTTTATTTAAATATCCTTAATAGTGATGGTACAGTTAGGGATTGGGAGTTTATGCATAACTGGGTATATGGGAAAAATCACGATTTAAAGGTCAAGATTTATAATAAATTAGTCAGAGATAACATACCAGAAATCATAATTAAGAGCGGCAGGAGCTGCATTATTAGAAGAGCAGGAGCCGAAGATAAGTACGAGCTTCTTAAATATAAGCTTCGAGAAGAAGTAGAAGAATTTTTAGAAGAAGACAATTTAGAGGAATTGGCGGATATTATGGAAGTGTTATTTAGTCTTGCAGATGGCCTAGGCTACAGAGAAAAAAATTTAATTGAGAAGAGAGAAGAGAAAAAAGCTGAACGTGGTGGATTTAAGGAAGGTATAGTTTTAGAAAAAGTGTATTAGTGAGCAGTAATTATAGCTCAAAGATTTATAAATAGTATTGAAAAGTAGGAAATAATACATAAGTATTAGTTTGAGGAGTGAAACAAAACTTTATGAACAGCGTACAAAAGAATTTTCATAAGCAGATGAAAGAAAGCTTAAAGAAAATGAAAAAAGAAAATAAAGATATGTATTATAACTATCTAAGAAAAAATCATATTCATGATCCAGAGATTGAAGAAAGAGAAAACGGAGTACTGAAAGGGGTTTTAAAGTTTGCAAGAAGATCACTTTCGGCTATATGCATATTTTTTATTATAGTGCTGGGAATTGCTTTCTTATCCTCCTTTGCAGAAAATAAAATGGAAGCTAACAAGAAAAATAATAACGTATCTACATCTAAAGGTATCGGAAGCAACCTTTCTATAAGCAATCAACAAGAAATTATAAATTATTTAAACCAGGTAAGTAAAATTGAAAATGAAATAATAAGTGATCTAAATAAAAGAGCAAGCGATATTAACTCCTATAATAGCAAGACGATGACTTCCAAGGAGTATTTGAATAACATAATAGTTTATCAAAATAGAATAAATGATAACATCAGCCAGGTAGTTGAAATATCTAGTCCCAATGAATTAACAATTTATAAGACTGAACTACAAAACACATATAAGTTAATTTTAACTGCCTTGCAAAACGAAGTTAAATATTTTCAAACTAATAATGTTAACAACCGCAACGAATTACAAAAGCAATTTAGAGCTTTTGATGAGGCATTTAAGAATAAAAAGTCGCTATTGAATAGTATCTTAGATAAGAATGGTATAAGACATAATTAGTAAGCTAAAATGGAAATAAGAGGAGATTTTCTTTTATATGAGTGTAACAAATAAACAAGATAATTCAACAAGATTAATTTTGCCAAAGGATATACAAGACAATGTACCATATAGCGATAAAGTAAGTTCTAGAATTTTTTGTAGACTCCTTGATGATGATAGAGTAGTTGCCAGCTACAAGATGTACTGGCTGCTAGGTATCTTAGATGAAGTTAGTATAGGACATGAAGAAATAGATTTTGAGCGTATTGTAGCTAGAATGATAGTAAATGCTTGGTATCCGATACTTCAATTTAAGCTTAGCTTTGGAAGATTCGACAATTTGGGCAAACCTGTGAACTATGTGTTTAAAAAGGAAAAGTTTTCAACCAATTATGATGATGGAAAGCTCTTAGACTATATCATCAAAAGTAAAGATACAGAGCTAAAGTTAATGATGAAAGAGTTAACTTACAACGTCCCTTATAGGCTGTTAACCCCATTTTTCGCAGAGGAGCTTTATGGGGTTAAGGATAGTTCTAAAAATAAAATGATTACATATTTATCTCAGGATAATAACAATTGTTTATATAAGATTATTAAAGGAGAAAAAGATAAAATTGTCTTAAATGAAGGATGGGGACAGTACTTAAAGGATAATTACAAATTGATTAAGTCGTGGATATACTTTAAATTAGTATGTTTTATTCAAAAGAGAAATCCAAATGTCCCTGCCATTGCTTTTAAGCTTGAAGCTCCAAGAACAAGGAAATTAAATAATGCTACAAAGTTGTGGAATCAAATTATCACTAATGTTGAAATAAAGGACATATATACAGGTGAGGATTTTGACAGTGTAAACTATAAGAAATATGGAAGCTTAAGTATAGATCATTTTATACCGTGGAGTTTTGTTTTGCATGATGAGATGTGGAATCTAGTTCCAACGTTTAAAAATATAAATAGTAAGAAGAGCGATAATTTGCTACAGTTTGAAAGCTATTTTAATGATTTTTGCAGTATTCAATATAAAGCTTTTTCATATTTATGTGATAATAAGATAGAGACAGCATTAGAGCAGTATATAGATGTGATGAGATTGGATAACCCCTATGATTATTCTAGGCATAGTTCACATGAGAACTTTAATTCTAAGATGAGGCAATGCATATATCCTTTGTATCAGATTGCAACTAATCAGGGGTTTCAGGTAATTAGCAAACTCATTTTAAATTAATTTATACTAAAAATATTTTTTATGTGGAAAGTAATATCCTAAAAATTTGTATATATAGATGTAAAATACAAATGTGTTAAATAGAAATAATTTTTTACTGTAGGTTACTTAAGATAGTCTGAATGACTATCTTTTTTTATATAAATTATTAGGAGGGATTTTATGAGAAAAATATCAGATAACGTAACATCCTATGACATTGCTAGAATTTATCAATTAGGGTATGTGTTGATTAATACTTCTGATGAATACAGGAGAAGGATACTTATTGATAAAATAATACCAGAACTAGGAGTACAAAAAGCTATACGAATTCTCAGCGAGATCTTAGTAAGAGAAATAAGAAGCAGCAAAGGGAGAGATGACTGTCTGGGGAGATTAAATAAATTAGAAAAAGATATTAATTTGTTAGAAGCATGTTCAACGAATTCAAATAAAAACGCTAGTAGAAAAGAATTTATCATTAATGATGGATGGGTTGAGAGGGTGAGAAACTGTGATTAAAAAGGGATTATTTGAAATAAATGTAGAGCATGCTTATGCGATAATATGTGGTGGTTTATAATAAATTTTTTATTAGCTTGCAATAATGCAAGTTTTTTGTTTTTATTGTCCATTAAGAAAGGATTTTAATAATAAATGTAGAAAATAGTAATAATATACTAATTTTACTTACCAAAGGGGATGTAAAACTTGGGGAATTCAAATGAAGAAAGTACAATTGATTTTAGTATTAGATTTGGCGGGGAAAATTCCATTGATTCATATGAGTTAATCAATTCACTAGCTGCTACAGCTGGGCTTGTAGAACACATTTCAAGCAGAGTTTATTTCAACTCAATAACTAAGATTGAAGTAAAGGGCACTAGCGAAGGAAGCTTTGTATTACAATTAAGTGCGCTAATAGGTATGATGCCTTCTTTAATAACTCCAGATAACGTAGGCATGGCAAAAAATGGTCTTGATATATTTTGCAATCTACTGAAAATGAAGCAACATCTTAAGAGAAGTTCACCTAAGAGCGTACAAGTAGGGAGCGAGCTTGTTAAGATTGAAAATAAGGATTGCGAGAGCACCTCATTTAATATTAATGTTTATAATTTATATGATACTGAAACAGATTCAAAAATTAGACACTTATTTGAATCCAATAAAAGAGATTTTATTGAGATAAAGTCTAAAGATGAAACTAAAGTAAAGATAGAAAAGAAAGACTTTGATAACATGAGTAAACCTGTTGAAATTTTGAAAAAGGAAGATGTAAAGATAATAAAAAGCGCTTTTAGAACTACTTTAGGCATTAGAAAACCTGATTTAATAGGAGATACACAATGGGAACTCATTTTTAATAAGAAAATAAAAGCATATGTATTGGACAAAGATTTTATGGACAAGGTTCATGATGGGCAAATTTCTATTAATCCAAGAACTTTATTAGAAGCCCAATTAGAGTACGAAGCACATTATGATAATAATAATAAAGTAATAAAAGAGGAATATTTTGTAACTAAAGTGTTTGACATAATAGACGAGAAAATAGAACAGATGACTATATAGATTCGAGGGGATAAGATTTATGCCTAATAAATTTATTGATAATAAAAGGACAGGCCTTGTAGGAGATGTGCTGAAGGATAATATACAGGAAGGTTCCAAAGTATCCATTGCAGCAGCTCATATGACTTTGTATGCTTTTAATGAGCTTAAAGAAGCATTATCAAAAGTGGAACACTTTAGATTTATATTTACTGACCCGGTATTTATAGAAGCCAACAACAATACTATGGAGTTTAAGATTAAAGAAAATGAAGCATTAATTTATGGGAATGATGATGAAAATGCATATAAGTGCAATTTGAATCAATCTTATATTGCTAAGGAGTTTGTAGAGTGGATTAAAGAAAAGGGAGAAGTAAAACTTTATAACGGCAAAGGAATGAAAGGAAACCTATATTTAATTGATAATAAGGATGATGAGGACGTAGCCCTATTAGGAGGATCTCCTTTCTCTACATCAGGACTTGGAATAGGGGGAGCCAATTATAACTATGTTAACAGTCTCATAGACGATGAAAGAGAAGTAAATAAGGTTAAGATGTGGTTTGATGCTATTTGGAGTGATAAGAAGTCTTTAAAGGACGTTAAGGACAATTTAGTAAAGAAGATAGAGCTTCTATATAAAGACAATACACCACAGTTTTTATATTTTGTTACTCTATTTAATTTGTTTAAGAATTTTTTAGAAGAGAATGATAGCAGGGAAATTATACAATCAAGGACTGGCTTCAAAGAAACTATAGTATGGAATAAGTTATATAACTTTCAAAGAGACGGTGTAATGGGTGCTATAAATAAAATAGAGACTTACGGAGGCTGTATTATAGCTGATAGTGTAGGACTCGGTAAAACCTTTGAAGCACTTGCAGTCATCAAATATTATGAACTTAAAAATAACAGAGTACTGGTACTGGCACCGAAGAAGCTGCGTGAGAACTGGGAGATTTATAGACGTAACGACAAAAGAAATATCCTTCTTAATGACAGATTTTCTTACGATCTTTTAAATCATACTGATTTATCAAGAAAAGGTGGAAAGAGTGGAGATATAGATCTTGACTATGTAAATTGGGGGAATTATGACCTTGTTGTTATAGATGAATCTCATAACTTTAGAAACAATGTAGCTAGAAATGACAGAGAAACTAGATATGAGAAGTTTATGAAACAGATTATAAAAGCTGGAGTTAAGACAAAGGTACTTATGCTGTCAGCCACACCAGTTAATAATAAACTACAGGATTTAAAGAACCAGATAAGCTTTATAACAGAGGAAAAGGATGATGCTCTTTTTAAAGCTGCTAGTATACCAAGCATATCTCAAACAATAATAAAGGCTCAAAGACAGTTTAATAAGTGGTCAGAGATGGATGAGAAAGAAAGAACCACAGAAAAGCTTTTAGACATGCTTAATTGGGATTATTTTAAGCTTCTTGACTCTTTAACTATTGCTCGTTCAAGAAAACATATTGAAAAATATTACGACGTTAAAGATATAGGAGAATTTCCAACTAGATTAAAGCCTAGAAACCTTAAAAGTGATATTGATGAGTATAATGATTTTCCAGCACTTCAGACAATAAATAATGATATATTAAGGCTTAGACTCGCTGTGTATTCACCAATGAAATATATATTGCCTACAAGGGTTTATGCCTACAATGAAAAATATGATACAAGGGTTAGAGAAGGGAAAGGTGTATTTAAGCAAAGCGATAGAGAAAACAGCATTATATACTTAATGAAAGCAAGTCTTCTAAAGAGACTTGAAAGCTCGGTACACTCTTTTGCAATCACTCTTAGTAATATTATAAGCAGGATCGATTTCACACTTGAAAGATTACAGTCAATATCTGATGAGTACTCCATTAGGATGGATGAATTTGAATCCTATGATGAAGATATAGAGGATATGGCTATTGGAGATATAATTAAAGTCTTTCTAAGGGATATGGATATTATTAGGTGGAAGCAAGATCTTGAAATGGATAAGGAAGTTCTTGTATCCCTCCTTCAAAAAGCAAAGGAAGTTGATGCAAAGAGAGATAAGAAGCTTAATAACCTAAAGAAAGAAATAGAGTATAAGATTAATAATCAAATAAATAAAAACAACAAAAAGCTAATTATATTTACAGCCTTTGCTGATACAGCAGGATATTTATATGAAAATATAAGCACCTGGGTTAAACAGAAATATGGAATACACTCAGCCCTTGTAGTAGGCTCTGGAAATCCTAAGACTACATTGAAGTTAGACAGAACTGACTTTAATAGTGTTCTTACAAACTTTTCACCTGTATCTAAAGAGAGAAATAAGTTAAACACTAATATTACTGAAGAGATAGATATATTAATTGCTACAGATTGTATATCAGAAGGCCAGAACTTACAGGATTGCGACTATCTCGTAAATTATGATATACATTGGAACCCAGTTAGAATAATACAGAGGTTTGGAAGAATAGACAGACTAGGGAGTAAAAATAAATATATACAGCTTGTTAATTTCTGGCCATCTATAGAACTAGATGAGTATATAAACCTTGTAGGCAGGGTAAAAGAAAGAATGGCTATGGTTAACCTCTCAAGTACAGGTGAAGAAGATGTTATAGATGAAAAAGGCAATGAGATGAAAGACTTAGAATACAGAAGAAAGCAGCTGGAGCAGCTTCAAAATGAAGTTATTGACCTTGAAGATGTCTCAGGTAATATTTCTCTAACAGATTTCACAATGGATGACTTTAGAATGGATTTAATAAATTACCTTGAACACAACAAGGAAGCACTTTCAGAGTCACCAAAGGGTATTTATTCAGTAGTTACTAATGATAATGAGAATATACAGGATGAGGTACAAAGAGGAGTTATCTTCTGTTTAAAGGCACTAAACTATGATGAGAATGATTTAAAAGAAAACCCATTATATCCTTATTATATTGTTTATGTTAATGAAGTTGGCGAAATATTATATGGATTTAATCAAGTAAAGAAGATATTAGATTTATACCGCTCACTTTGCAGTAAAAAAGAATTTATACTTGATAAAATGGTAGCAGATTTTAATAAAGAAACAAGGTTTGGCAAGAAGATGGAGAAGTATAAAGATTTATTAGTAAAAGCTGTAGAGGCTATAAGTGGTAAAATAGAAGAGGAGACAACACTGAGTATATTCTCCTTAGGTGATTTAAGTGATTTAATGAGTGATACAGCTGTTACTATTGAAGATTTTGAAGTTATATCATATTTGATTATAAGGTGATGAATATGGATATATTTCAACAATTAGAACTAAATACTATAACACCTGTAAGTAAGAAGATAGACAAAAAAGCTTTCTATGAACAAGGAGATTTCAATAAGAATGAAAAGAAGCTTTTCATAGAAAGTGTTGAGAAGATTGAAGTCTCTTATATACTCAACTCCAGAAACATAAATGTACCATCCTATGAAGATGAAATAGTAAGCTATCAAAGTATAATGTTTATAACAGTATTATTTAGGAACATAGGACATGAAGATAGTATTGCAGAGATAATTAATGAATTAATACCTAATCCAGCAGTATTAATTTTTAAATATAATGATGGTATTAATGTCTTTACAGCTCTAAAAAGGCTTAATAAAGCTGATAATAATAAAGTTGTAATAGAAGAGATAAATTCTACTGAATGGATTAATTTAAGTAATGTGAAGTCAGAGCAGCAGGAGTTTATTAATTCAATTAAACTTTCTAATTTATCTTATATCAACTTTTATGAGTTTTATAAGAAGATTCATGAAAGTATATATGTGTACAATAACAGAAAGCATTTTAATAGCTTTAATGAGCTTAGTAATAATGATAATCTAGAATTAAAGAAAATCAAAATAGCGGAGCTGCAGGAACTAGAGTTACAGTTAGAGAAGATAATAAAAGCTATAAGAAAAGAAACGCAGTTTAATAAAAAGGCGGCTTTAAATGTTAAAGCTAAAGAGATAAAACAAACAATAGAGAAACTAGAAAATGAAATAAGAACGGAGTGTTAAGATGGAGAAGATGAACGGAAGTTCAATGAATTTAGTGGATGAAAATATTCAAAGTCTAAAACAACTATTTCCAGAAGCTTTTACTGAAGGGAAGATAGACTTTGAAAAATTAAAGCTACTTCTAGGTACAATCATTGATGAAAGAGAAGAAAGATATGAGTTAAGATGGAATGGTAAAACAAGTGCTGTAAAACTAGCACAGACCCCTACTATGGGGACATTAAGGCCAGATAAGTATATTAGTAAGAATTGGGATAGTACAGAGAACTTATACATTGAAGGTGATAATCTTGAAGTTTTAAAACTGCTTCAGAAATCGTATTTTGGAAAGGTTAAGATGATTTATATAGATCCTCCTTATAATACTGGGAATGACTTTGTGTATAAAGATGATTTTAGAGATAATATTAAAAATTATAAGGAAGTAACAGGTCAATCTACAAAAGCAAATACTGAGTTGAACGGTAGATATCATACAGATTGGCTCAATATGATGTATCCGAGAATCAAATTGGCAAGGAATTTATTAACTGAGGATGGAGTAATATTTATTTCCATAGATGACAATGAGCTTACCAATACAAAAAAAATCTGTGATGAGATATTTGGTGAGGATAATTTTGAAAGCATTGTGAGTTGGCGAAGGCGTCATAATCAACCTAATGATAAGACTAAGATGATTGCAAAAGTAGCAGAGTTCTTAGTTGTTTACGCAAAAAACTCCAATTCTTTAAAAGCTAATAAAGCTTTTTATGGCTTACCACTTACTGAAGATAGAATTTCTGAATATAGAAACAGCGACAATGATCCTAATGGTCCTTGGGCAACCAACCCGTGGAAGGCTGCAGTTGGACGTGGAGGTAGCAAATATAAAATTTCAACTCCAACTGGTAAAGTATTCGATGAAGTATGGTATGGCAATGAAAGTACTTTTAATGAACTATTGAAGCAAGGCAGAGTGCATTGGACGGATAGTGGCAATGGTTATCCACGAATCAAGATTTATTTATCAGAAGCAATGAAAGAAGGGCAAGCGGCTATTAATTTCTTTACTCATGAAAGATTTGGTAACAATCAAGAAGCTAGTGCTGAATTAGAATCTCTTATGCAGGAAAAAGGAACCTTTGATAATCCTAAGCCTACTAGATTATTGAAATCACTGCTTAAATTATCAACTAAAGATGATGATTACGTAATGGACTTTTTTTCAGGGACTAGTTCCTTAGCTGATGCAGTATTTCAAATTAACAGTGAAGACGGAGATAACCGTAAATTTATTATGATTCAATTACCTGAACTAACGGATGAAAGTTCTGATGCTTATAAAGCAGGCTATAAAAATATCTGTGAAATAGGCAAAGAAAGAATAAGAAGGGCTGGAGAAAAGATAAAAGAGGAAAATAAAGATAAAGAAGGGATTGATAATTTAGATATAGGTTTTAAAGTATTTAAGCTGGATGATTCTAATATTAAAACATGGAATCCAGACTATAATGAGCTAGAACAAGATCTTTTAGATATGCAAGATAGTCTTAAAGAAGGAAGAACTAATGAAGATTTATTATTTGAAATAATTCTTAAGATGGGCTTTGAACTTACAACTCCTATAGAAGACGTTAAGGTTGGAGATAAGGTTATCTATAACATAAGTGAAGGTGCTCTAATTATTTGCCTGGAAGATAGTATAACAGAAGATATTTTGAATAAAATACCAGGACTTAAATCAGAATTTATGAGAAGTGATGAAGTGAAAGTTATATTTAAGGAGAAAGGCTTCAAAAATGATAAAGAAAAGATGAATGCCATTCAGAACTTAAAGCAGCAAGGCATAACTAATGTAAGGAGTGTATAGCATGAAACTACAGTTTATTTCCAATCTACCCTATCAGGATTCCGCTGTAAACTCCATAGTTAATATATTTAAAGGTCAGAGCACTAAGCAGTCTAATTTTACTGTTCATAGCGGGGAATTATTCGGTGTTCTTCAAACAGAGTTAGGTATAGGTAATAGATTAGACCTTACTTATGAAGAAGTGCTTAAGAATGTACAACAGGTACAGATGAATAATAATCTCCCTAGAAGTGAAAAGCTTGAAGGTATGAATTTTACTGTAGAGATGGAGACTGGAACAGGTAAGACTTATGTTTACTTAAAGAGTATATATGAACTCAATAAGAATTATGGATATACAAAGTTTGTTATAGTTGTACCTTCTGTAGCTATTCGTGAAGGGGTAAACAAGAGTCTTCAGATAACCAAAGAGCACTTTCAAAGCATATTTGACAATGTTCCTTTTAATTACTTTGTATATGACTCCTCTAAGCTTGGTGAGGTAAGAAATTTTGCAACTTCAAACACAATTCAAGTAATGATAATTAACATAGATGCCTTTAGAAAGAGCTTTGTTGATCCTTCAAAGGAAGATAAGGCTAATGTTATTCATAGAGCCAATGATAAAATGCAGGGGTATAGGCCTATTGAGTTTATATCGCAGACAAATCCTATAGTTATAATTGATGAGCCTCAAAGTGTTGATACCACTGATAAGTCAAAAGAGGCTATAGCTTCACTTAAGCCACTATGTACACTGAGATACTCTGCAACACATGTAGATAAATATAATATGGTTTATAGATTAGATGCCGTTGATGCTTATGAGAATAAGCTTGTTAAAAGAATAGAGGTCATATCTGTAAAGGAAGAAGAATCCTTTAATAAGCCTTATGTAAAGCTAATGGAAGTTGCACCCCATAAGGCTAAGATTGAAATTGATGTTGTAGATAAGGGGAAACCTAAAAAAGTAGCAAAGTGGGTAACCCTAGGAAATGACTTAAAAGAGATTTCCGGAGGTAGAGATGTCTATGAAGGTTACCTTGTAGATGATATCAGCTGGGGGGAAGGCCAAGAATATATAGAGATTAATGGAAACTTAATATATCTTGGGGATGTTTTGGGGGAAGTTTCGGAAGATGAATTAAGAAGACATCAGATTAGGAAAACTATTGAGCAGCATCTTGATAAAGAGCTTCGATTAAATCATAAAGGTATAAAGGTATTAAGTTTGTTCTTTATAGATAAAGTTGCAAATTATAGAGAGTATGATAGTAAAGGGAATCCCCTAAAAGGTAAATATGCTTTGATTTTTGAAGAAGAGTATAGTAAGCTTATCAATAAGCCAAAGTATAGAACACTGTTTAATGATATAGATACATTAACTGAGGTAGAGAAAGTACATGATGGTTACTTTGCGGAAGATAAAAAAGGTAGAGTAAAGGATACAAAAGGTAATACAGCTGCAGATGATGATGTGTATAATAAGATAATGAAAAATAAAGAGCAGCTTTTAAGTCTAAATGAGCCGTTAAGATTTATATTCTCCCACTCAGCATTAAGAGAAGGTTGGGATAATCCTAATGTATTTCAGATATGTACTTTAAAGGATTCAGCAGGAACATATATTAAAAGACGACAAGAGATAGGGAGAGGTCTTAGACTTGCTGTAGAGCAGTCTGGTAAGAGAGTTGAGGACTATAATGTAAATGTACTTACTGTTATGGCTAATGAATCTTATGAGGACTTTGTTAGAAATCTACAGACAGAGATTGAAGAAGATACTGGAGTTAAGTTTGGTGTGGTTGAAAAGCATATGTTTGTCAGCCTTGCTTACGGAGATGCTGAAGGTAATGCAGTACCTTTAGGTTATGAGAACTCAGAAAAACTATATAACTTCTTGAA
Organism: Clostridium swellfunianum; assembly: GCF_023656515.1. NCBI lineage: Bacteria > Bacillati > Bacillota > Clostridia > Eubacteriales > Clostridiaceae > Clostridium > Clostridium swellfunianum. The sequence continues at coordinate 649,704 of NZ_JAMOFV010000006.1, read as the reverse complement.
GGAAAATAAGTATATAAATGACAAAGGTAAAATTGAACAAAAACTTAAAACCGACTTAGATAATAATGCTTTCGCTTTACCTTATGAATTTAGTAATTGGCAAGCACCTATTGCACAGGAATTAAAACGTAGAATAGATAGACTCAAGATTAAAGACGGAAGTAATAAGAAGAAGGTAGAGATTAATAAAGGGATTTTAGAAAGTGCTTGCTTTATAGAGTTATGGGACAGAATAAAATATAAGACTACTTACTCTATAGACTTCGATAGTAACAAGTTAATAGAAAACTGCACTGAGAAGATAAAGACAATGCCAGTAATTCATTATCCAAGGTGGTACACGTCAAAGTATGGTATTACTATTCATAAGGAATCTGGAGTTGAAGCAAATATACTTGGAGAAAGTTTTGGAGATGAGGTTAGGGATGAAATAACTCTTCCGGATATCATTACTGAGCTTCAAAATAAAATAAATTTAACTCGAAAAACCATAATTGATATACTTGTTAAATCTAAAAGACTTGATGATTTTAAAAGAAATCCTCAGAAGTTTATAGATGCAGTATGGGATATAATTAAAAGAGAAATAAGATTATTTATAGTAGATGGTATTAAGTATCACAAGATTGAAGGAGAGGACTTCTATACTATAGAACAGTTTAATAATGAAGAGCTCCTGGCTTATTTAAAGGAAAATGCTGTTGAAAGCACAAAGTCACCATTTAATTATGTTCTCTATGATTCAGATATTGAATATGAGTTTGCAAAGAGATTTGAGTCAGATGAGCATGTAAAGGTATATGTAAAGCTTCCTAACTGGTTTAAAATTGACACACCACTAGGAAGTTATAATCCAGACTGGGCAGTGCTACTTGAAAAGGATGGAGAAGAAAAGCTTTATTTCGTGGTAGAGACTAAGGGAACAAATATCCTGGAGCTTTTAAAACCAGAAGAACAGGCAAAGATTAAATGTGCTAAAGAGCACTTTAAGGCGCTAGGAACGGATATGGAGTTTAGAGCACCTGAGAATGACCCTTCAAAGTTTATTAGAGAAGCGATTAGTTAAAATAAAAATTTATTTGTAATCAGCACTGGATATGTCATATCTAGTGCTACTTTTTTTGTGTAGTGGTATAATTTGTATATATTGATTTTTCGAGGTGAGACAAATGCAAGATAAATATCGTTTACGCCATGTATCATTAAGAGTTCCATGGCATGACGGCGGCTGGAAGGGATGTGTATGTGAAAACCCTAAGAATAACCTAGCATGTTTAAGATTGAAAAATATTTTACTTAGTAAGGATGAAGTCAAAGAAGATGAAATTAAAGGAAGGGCTTTCTCTGAACTTGATGAAAATGAAATTCCTCCTTGTCTTGGTGAGAGAGGAAGCTTTATGGCTGATTTCAGCCTGGTTAAAAGCAAGGTTCATCCATATGCTTCTATGAAGAAAAAAACACATGAACATTTTTTGCCTACAGAGTTTGAATATCCTCCATATTCAGCTGTTGGTGTACCATATAGATGGATGCTAAAGAGTAATTTAGGTGAGTTCAAGAGTTCATATGGTTTAAATTTAGACGAGTATTGGGAACCAAATTTAGGTTTTAGTACAAGCTGGGTTCAGGCAAGAGAAAATCAAAAGGAATTGCTTGATACATTTTTTGGACACATTAAACCACAGGAATCCATTTGTATTTTCTACGCAAAAGAAGTGCCCTTTGTTGAGGATTCAAGAAGAGTAATAATTGGAGTTGGAAGAGTGCTAAAGGTAGGGGAATGTGTAGAATACAAGTATACTGAGGATAAGGATATGAAGTCTGTCCTCTGGGAAAGAAACATAGAACATTCCATAAGACCAGACTTCAAGGATGGTTTTTTAATGCCTTATGATGAAGTTGTAAAGTTTGCAGAAAAAAATATTAACTTTCCTATAAAAGAAATGGTAGCCTTTGCTCCTGATGACAAATTTGATGAGTACTCTTATGGAACGGAACATATGAGTAACGATACCGTTATTGAATCTCTTTTAAATTGTTTAAAAACATTAAAAACTATTGAGCAACATATAGAAATAGACCTTTCGAATCAAATAAAATGGATTGACAAAATACTTGAAGAGATTTGGAGGTTTAGAGGAGCCTATCCTGGCTTAGGTTCTGTTCTGTGTGCATTAGGAATTCCTCTAGGAAATATTGTTGCTAAGGACATTCAGGATAAAATAAATGAAGACGAAGATCCATGGGAGTATTTAAATTATGTTTTTAACAACCCTAGCAAATACTTAACTGGAAATATTATAAAATGCATACCTAAGTTCCTTTGTGAGATATGGAAGACTATGCCAAATAACAGAAAAAAGTATCTTAAGCTTCTAAGCCGATTTGAAATAAGTAGCAGTGAAGCAGCAATGCTGCTTGATAAGACAAATAGACAGAAGCAAGGCATAAACTGTGAGGATGATGATCTTATTGAAAATCCTTATAGGATATTTGAGGTAACTAGAGAAGGCGAGTATCCCATAAGTATTGGAACTATAGATAGGGGTATATTTCCATTTGAAGCAATAGCTAATAAATTTCCACTTGAAGAGCCATCTTATCTAGATAGCGGTCTGGATAAAAGAAGAATAAGAGCACTTATTATAGAGATTTTAGAAAGGACAGCAGATGAAGGACACACCTTGCTGCCAGTTGAGCAGTTAAGACAAAGATTTGAAAGGCTATCTATAAGACCAGAGTGTATTATACATGAAGATATCCTTAATTCAGTTGAAAGCTATTTCCAGGATGAAATATACATAATACCTCTAAAAAATGGAACAAAGGCTTATCAATTAAAAAGGCTATATAGTATGGAAACTTTCATTAGAACGGTAATTGAGAAAAGAGCTAAATCAGTAAAATATCAACTAAATTTTAATTGGTTCAGGATAATGGATAAGAAATTTGGTAAGCTTGAGGATTTCCAAAGAGGGTATAAAAGAGAAAATGAAAAATTAGGGAGAGAAGAAAAAAGTAAGGCTTTAGATATTCTTTCTCAAAACAAGATATCCACTCTTATTGGACCTGCCGGTACAGGTAAAACTTCTGTTATTGATGTTCTTTTGTCAGTTGATGAAATAAAAAATGAAGAGGTATTACTTTTAGCTCCTACTGGTAAAGCAAGAGTTAGGATAGAGGAAGCTAGCAAAGAGCTTAATATAAAAGCTTATACTATTGCTCAGTTCTTAACAAAAAGCAAAAGATTTGACTGGAAAACCTTCAGGTATAAGATGCTGGGAAAGTCTGACGAAAGAAGCTATGGAACTGTTATTGTTGATGAAGCATCTATGCTTACAGTTGATATGGTGGCAGCTCTCTTAGAATGCATTAAGAAGGCAAAAAGAATCATATTTGTTGGAGACATAAGGCAATTACCACCTATAGGAGCTGGAAGACCGTTTGTAGATATTGTTGAGTATTTAAAGACAAAGGATTCCCTATGTGGTGAACTTACCGTTTTAAAAAGACAAGAGGATAATAAAGATGAGGAAAGGGATGACATTGCTCTAGCAAGATGGTTTAGTGGACAATTATTAAGTCCAGCTGAAGATGAAATATTTGATTTACTAGAAAGCAGGAAATCAACTCAATATATTGACTATGTAGAATTTGATGGCGAGGAAGATTTTAATGATAAGCTGATGAAAGTATTAATAGAAGAACTTAAACTTCAGAATGAGGAAGATATTAACGGCTTCAATAAATCACTTGGAGCAGTAGAAGTAAGTGGTAAAACCTATTTTAATCTTGGTTCAGCTGAGAAAATTGAAGAGTGGCAAATTTTATCTCCAGTAAGAAACCCTGCCTTTGGCTGTAATTCGATAAATCATTGGATACATAATACTTTTAGAAACAGCACATTGGAGTACAGTAAGAGCAATAGAAGAAAAATACCTAAACCTATAGGCAATGATGAAGTGGTTTATGGAGATAAAGTAATAAATGTGATGAATCACGGAAGAGATTGTTTTCCCAAGGATGCGGGGAAAGGTTATCTAGCTAATGGAGAGATAGGTATTGTAGTAGATGGCTTTAAGAGTAAGGATTTCACAAATATCGAATTTTCATCTCAGCTTGGAGCAAAATATGGTTTTAGTTATAGAGATTTTTCAGATGAGAATGACACTAATCCAATAGAGTTAGCCTACTCAATTACAGTACATAAGGCTCAGGGAAGTCAGTTTGATACTGTAATATTAGTAATACCTAAAAACTGTAGGATTTTGTCTAGAGAACTTATTTATACAGCACTAACAAGGCAAAAAAAGAAGATTGTACTTCTATGTCAGGAAAATATTCATGAGCTGAAAAAATATACATTAGATAATTCTTCAGAAACGGCACAAAGATTAACAAATTTGTTTGTTGAGCCTGACCCAATATATAATGAGGAAAGGCATACATTCTTAGATGTTAATTTAGTTCACAGAAACTCAAAGGGTGATTTATTTAGGTCCAAGTCCGAAGTTATAATTTCAGAGAGGCTTATTGCACATGGAATAAGCTATAGTTATGAACAGCCTTTAAAGCTTAACGGAAGTACTAAATATCCAGACTTTACTTTTGAAAATGATTATGGAGACAAATATTACTGGGAACACTGCGGGTTAATGAATGATGAAAATTATAAGAGAAGGTGGAATGCTAAATTGGGTTTGTATAAAAGAAATGGCATAAAGCCAATTAATGAAGGCGGAAACTTGATTATTACTTATGAGTTTGGCTCCAGTGGCATTGATGTACAAAGTATTGATAATCTGATAGAAAAGATAGTTTAGAATAATTATAAGTTAAATCTATAAAAAGTAGCTACGACCATATATTAATAATTATGGTTGTAGTTGCTTTTTTTATGATAAAATAAATATGTAAATATATGTAAGGGGGCGTGGTGTGTGGAGAAGTTATATCTAATTTATGAGGGAAGAAAAGTAAAAGAAGAAATAGTTGAGGAAATTTTTGATGAGAATGGACTAGGCAGCGATAATTATATGTATGCGTTTGGAGAAGATGAAGATTATGACTTCTTTGAGGATATATACGAAGAAGGTGATGAAGACATGAGTCGGAGCCTTAGCTTTAAAGTTAAAGATGGACGAATGACAGATGTATATTTCACGAAGTATTATGAAACTGGTGGAAGACCAGCAGCTATATATGAATATAAGAAGAAAGAAGTTGTTCGAGTAAGGCAGTTGCTTGACAAAGTTACATATGACGATGCAAGTAAAAAGACGGAAAAGGTAATTGATAAAGCACTAGAAGTTGAATTTAAGTATAATGATATGAGTATATCTAGTTTTAAAGGAAGCTATGTTGTCTTTAAGAGTATAACTAATAATAAATCTATAAAGTTAAATAAACAGTATATTAAGGATGCTATAGATATCTTAAAAAATGATTTAAGATTATATAAAGACTTAAAGCTGACGGAAAAGTATTTTGGAACAAAATATTCGCCCTTTATATTTAAATTATTAAATTTAGTAGAATTAGAAAATTTAGTAGAAGAAGATTTTATTGTTTTGTTCTTTAAAAAAGAGAGATCAGAATACCTCATTAATGCTATAAAGGAAGAGGATTATGAAAAGTGTAGAGAATTAATAATTGAGGGGGTGGATTTAGATTATACAACTGGTCGGTATACACCTCTGGACTGTGCTATTGCAAATGGGAACAAAGAAATTTGTGAATTACTTATAAAGAATGGGGCAAAAGTAGATTCTGGGAATATAGCTTTAGCTATAACGAAGGGTTATAAAGAGATATGCGGTATTCTAATAAAGGCAGGTGCAAAGCCAAGTACAACTACATTAAATTATGCGATTCGGTCAAAAGATATGAAGTTATTTGATTACTTATTAAAAAATGGAGCGATCCCGGATAAAGAAACGTTAGAAGAGGTTGTAAGGCTTGGAAACATAGAGATTTTTGAAAGGACTCTACCAATGGTAAAAGATTTGCATGTTGATTACTTAGGTAGATTGCTGCATTATGCGGTATCTTCGAATAATGAAATAATGTGTAAGTGCTTAATTGCAAAAGGTGCCAATGTTAATTATGAAGGTGCAAATATCTTTAGCTCTATACTTTCTACCGCTTCATCTAGTGGTAACCTAGACATAGTTAAGATGCTAATTGATGCTGGAGCGAATATAGAAGGATTCAGCAACGGAAGTGACTCTCCAATCTATGCAGCTTCATCCAGTGGTCATCTTGATATAGTTAAACTACTTATTGGTGCTGGGGCCAGTATAGAAGGATCCAGCATAACAACAAGACCTATAGCTGGGGCAGTAAGCAGAGGACATTTAGAGGTTTGTAAGCTGTTAATTGAAAATGGGGCGTGCTTAGATTTTTGTGATGATAAGAATCAATCTCTTCTGCTAATTGCTATAGGAACATGTAATATTGAACTTATTAGCTATTTGCTTGAGATGGGTGTTGATGTAAATAGTCAAGATAAATATAAACACTCAGCATTACACGATTTATTTTATAAGAAAAAAAATAAGGTTGAGATATGTAAGTTACTAATTGATTATGGTATAAACGTAAATCTTAAAAATGATAATGGACAAACTCCATTGTTTTGTTTTACTACCTACTATGCAGATGAAGAGATTTGTAGACTGCTAATTAATTCTGGAGCAGATGTAAATATTCACGATAGATTTGGCAAGACTCCTCTTATGAATATATTACGCTTAAAGAATGATGAGTTTTATAACAAATATAATGATCAGATTTATGAAAATATCTATAATATGCTTATTGAAGCGGGAGCGAAAGAATAGGGGGCAATAAATATAATTTAGAGAGATATCTATACAATGGAATTATTGAGGCTATTAGTGATAATCTAGATGAAGCAGTTTAAATGCATAGTGAATTATCAAGTATTATTAATTAGACACAAAGTAAAAGTTTAAAAAATGCATAAGTATAAAGTTTGAAATCAATGTTTGGGGGAAGGGTTGTAATGAATTTTTTTAAAAAGAAAAAGCAGAATTTAAGTTTAACACAGAAAATGGTGAACTCAATGGTTTCATTAGGAATTATAGATACATTTGAGGGTTTACCATACTCACCGGAAATTGTAGCTAGTTATAAGGATAATGTAAGTGCCATTTTTCATTCAGATTATATGAAGAAAATACCTGTGTCCGAATATACCACTGGGGTTTATAATGCTATGAGATTTGCTTTTGCCTTCGGGGTAATATCTGCTTCCGAGTGGAATAATAGTTTAACTTCATTTGAAAATTTAAGTTTTAAGGTTGATATCAGTGAGATTTTACTTGCAATGAAGTTGCTTGATATTGATAAAAATGAATACGAGAGTATTATAGGTAAGCTTATGGAGGTGTACATAGAATATTTAAACCAAATTAATAATCCTGATATACCTTCAGAAACCAATTATGTGCTAATTAATACACAAACTATAGGAACTGCTGCTATGATGAAGAAGCTTGGATATAAATAATTCGTATTGATAATTTTAAAAATACATGGTAAAATCTAAATAATGGAATAAATTAACTCCATTTAAAAACTAAATACATCACTCAAATATCAAGAGTTAGGGTAGAGAGTTAGCTCGTTGACCCTATACCAACCTGCTTATTAAGTAAGGTGGTTCTGCTAACAGCGATAAGGAGGTGGATACTATGATGAATTGATATCTTCTTATCTTAGGGTAAGAAGATTTTTTATTTGCTTAAAAAACTAAAATAAATTGAAATGAGAGGTATAAGTAATGAATAGTACAGGTTATATTAGAGGTTATATGTCAAAGAATATGAGTGCAGAGAGGTTTATACAAGTTGTTGCTGAAGCGCTATCAAAGGAATTTGAAGAGGAAGTAAAAGTAAATACTAAATTGAAAGATGAATATGAAATACTATTTAAGGACTACAAGGCTTCTATCAATACAGAATTAATTAATGAGTTAAAATCAAAATCACCCTATGCTGTAGATAAATTTTTGCTTCAGGAATTTAAAAAACAAGGCTTCACTTTTGATGAAAACAGAAGCCAGTATATAAGCTATTGCTGGCTCTAATTTAATTAGCAGTTATACAGAGTTCATAAATCATAATTTCTAAAAAAAGATCATTAGATTTGTCTTAAGAAGGTTGAAGCAAACGACTACCATAGACTAAATACTCTACGCTATAAATCCTTGCAAAGCCCCCAAGCCAGCAGCAAAGCCTCTACCGCTTCTCCACTGCTAGCTTTTCACTCTTCTTAAGACTTTTAAAAACCAAGTCATAGGACAAATCGATTAAAAATAGCAATTTATCTTCTGGTACAGTTCCATCAACGGTTACGGTGTTCCAATGGGTTTTGTTCATGTGGTAGCCGGGCTTTATGGAGCTGTATTCTTTTCTTAAATCCTGGGACATGAAAGGATCGCATTTTAGGTTAACTTCAAGAATAGGCTTGTTGATGTTTGTTAAGGCAAACATCTTTGAGCCAACCTTAAGCACCAAGGTCTCTTCGTCGAAGGGAAAGGCTTCGGATACTCCTTTTTTGCTCAGGCAATAGCTTTTGAATTGTTCTAAATTCATTTCATAACCCCCATAAAGTTATTTTTGCATAATATTTATTATAACATTATCAGAAAAACTTAGTATAAATTATTTGCATATGATTAATAACTGTGTTGAAGTAAGCATGTTATTTGTTCTCGTAGAAAACATTGAGCGAACATCAATAAGACTTGACTTCTTTTATGTAATTCTGCGTTAAGAAATTTTTACTGTTTGAGAGAAGCGAGTTTAAAAATTTTAGCAGAGTTATATAAAAGAAGTCTTAGTCTTATATGTGCAGCGAACTTTTTCCTAGAGAACAAATAACGTGCATGATTTCAACGCTATTCTTAAACCTAGCCAACTATCTAAATACTCTCCTGTTTTGAGAAAATAAATTCATAATAATGCCTTATTGCCGCGTCTACAATAGTATTCATATAAACATTCACATCTGGGTGCACTGCCTTTATTTCATTGAGCATTCTTGCTGTAGATTCTCTGAGCTTGTAGGTTCTTTTTATATCAAAGCCTTCACCGTCAATTAAAGGAGTAGGCACATTGGCAGAGAGTCTAAACCTTCTGTTGTCAATGAGGGGAGGCTTCACAGCCTCCGCCATAAAGTCAAAGCTTGCTACGGGTTTGCCAATAGGAGCTTCAATAAAGCCATCCTCTTCAATTTCCTCGTCATCGCCAAGATCAAATTTGTCTATTTTCTGTTTCACTTCTAAACCTCCTGTATTAATTTTTAAGCCTATTTTATCTATAAATGGTTATATGGCTAAATGGTTATATGGTTAACCATATAAATTGTTCCTATAAATAAATATGCAATCTTTGAAGGAATATCGAAAACTATGCAGAATTTAATTATTGCAGAACTTAATTTAGCAGCAGTATATGTATTTGTTATATCCAATATTTGTTTAACTTATATAGGGGGGAGATAATATGAATTTAAAGGAACAACTCTATATCTGTACTTTAGCTGAGCAAGGAAGTATTTCAAAGGCAGCAAAAAAGTTATTTCTTTCCCAGCCTGCCTTAAGCCAGTATATCAGCAATTTAGAAAAGAATTTAGGCACTAAATTATTTATAAGAAAAGATAATTTTTATGCACTTACCTATTTAGGTGAGAAGTATGTTGAGAAGGCAAAGGAAATGCTTTTGCTGGAACGGGAGTTTAAAATAGAACTGCAGAATCTGTTAAATGGCAGTATTGGAAGGTTAAGAGTAGGAGTACAGCTGAGACGCTCCCCATATATTGTAGCTCAAATTGCGGGTTATTTTAGAGACAACTATCCAGGCATAGAATTGGAATTTAAAGAATCAAATACAGCTGTGCTTGAAGCTATGATGGCCAATGATGAAGTGGATATACTCATTTATAGCTGCATGAAAAGAAGAAAAGATTTAAACTATGTGCATATTTTAGATGATAATTTATTCCTGGCTGTTAATTCAACTAGCAAGCTTAGAAGAATGGCAAAATGGGAGGAAAATGGTGATTTTCAATATATAGATTTTAAGGATTTAAAGGAAGAAACCTTTATTTTGCCTCAGAAGGGGCAGAGTTTAAGAGAAGTTAGTGATATTTTGTTTGAAAAAGAAAGAATGGTTCCTAAAAAAATTATGGAAATAAGAAATATTGAAACCATTATGAATCTGGTTTCAGCAAACTTTGGAGTTGGTTTTAACCGAGCTAGTTATATAAACTATATGTCACATATAAAAAATGTGGAATACTATAAGGTGCCGCACAATGGAGTAAATTCAGAATTAGTTATAGCTTATTCAAAGGTTTCAGCAACAATTACAAACTTCGAGGAAATCGTTAATTCAATAAAAAATATATTTAGTGAAAAAGTATAAGTTTAGCTTATACTTTTTATAACTTTTCAAACGTTTACAGTGAAATATTGCACCAGTATAATTACAGTAAGCTATATGGCCATATACGCTAATTCATAAAGTATAAAGGAGTGTTACTTGGATGAGCGATACCAAGATAGTACAGGATGTAAAAAAGAAAAAAAGCTTTAAAATGCCGCACTCATTAGTAGTTATTGCATTCATTGTAGTGGCAGCAGTCATTGCTACCTGGATAATACCAGCAGGGGAATATGCCAGAATAAAAAATGCTGCTGGAAAACAAGTAATTGACCCCCTATCCTTTAAGCTTATAGCTAGATCACCTGTTAACTTTTTTAAACTAGGTTATTTTGCAATTAGCGGTTACATTGGCACAGCAGATCTTATTTTTGTTATTTTGCTCTCGGGAGCGGCCTTCAATGTAATCGTAGCCAGTGGTGCACTGCAGTCGCTTATTGCCATGGTTTCAAGAAAGTTTGCATCAAAGGAAACAATATTTATTCCTATAGTTACTTTGATATTTGGTTTAATTTGTACAACCCAAGGAGTTAATACCTTTATAGGCTTTGCTCCAGTAATGGTAATGTTCGCTAGGTCCTTAGGCTTTGACTCTGTTGTAGGAGCCGGAATTATACTTTTAGGTGGTGCCGTAGGATTTTCAACAGGAACCTTGAATGTCAACACTACTATTGTTGCCCAGAATATAGCGGGTTTGGCACCATATTCAGGCATAGGCTACAGAGCTTTTTGCTTTGTTGTGTTCTATATAGTAACTAATATTTATCTTATCAGATACGCAAAGAAAATAAGGGTTAATCCAGAATTAAGTGTAATGTACGACTTGGACTTAGTTAATGAAACAAACAAGTCTGAAGCTGAAGAATTTAACAAGCCAATGGATACAAGAAAGTGGCTCGTAATAACTACACTGTTTGTATTTCTTGGTGTCATAGTTTATGGTGGAGTAAAACTTGATTGGGATTTAAAAGAAACTGCTTCAGTATTTATTTGGATGGGTATAGCAGCGGGTGTTCTTGCTGGCTTTACACCAAGCAAGATTGCTAAATGCATGGTAGAGGGAGCTAAAAAAATGATAGGTGCAGCACTTATTATAGGACTAGCTCGTTCAGTTTCAAGTGTACTAACTGAAGGTAAAATAATGGATACATGTATTTATGGCATGGCTCAGGTGTTAGGATTTTTACCATCTTATGTACAGGGAGCGGCGATGTATATAGCAAACCTCATAATGAATTTATTTATAACTTCAGGAAGTGGACTAGCAAATACTGTTATGCCTCTATTTGTACCTTTAGCAGACCTTGTAGGCCTTACAAGACAGTCAGCAGTTTTAGCCTTTAACTTCGGTGATGGCTTTGGAAACTATGTTCTGCCTACATCAACAGCACTTATGGGTATACTTGGCGCAGCAAATATACCATATGACAGATGGATGAAATTTATGTGGAGACTATTCCTTATATGGGTAGGAGTTGGATGCGTTTTAATGGTAGTTGCACAAATAATAAATTATGGTCCTATGTAAGGGGAGATTAGATTGAAAGAGAATTTATTTAAGAATATCGATGATAGAAGCAGTGATTTAATAGCTATGGCTGATTATATTTTTGATAATCCAGAGCTTGCCTTTAAGGAATATAAGGCTAGTAAGCTGCTTGAAGATTACTTAGAGAAAAATGGTTTTACTGTTGAGAGAGGCTTGGGAAGCTTGGATACAGCATTTAAGGCTGTGTATGAAAACGGAACTGGCGGACCTAATATAGGGCTTTTGTGTGAATATGATGCATTGCCTATGGGACATGGATGCGCACATCATTTGCAGGGACCTGCAATAGTTGGGGCTGCAATAGCACTAAAAGAATTATATAAGGGTAAACCCTATAAATTAATTGTTTACGGAACTCCCGCGGAAGAAGGCGGCGGTGGAAAGATAAAAATGCTGAATGAAGGCTATATTAAAGAATTAGATGTTGCACTTATGGCCCATGGAGGCCCTGCAACTCAGGTAGATGTTAAGTCCTTAGCTGCCAGCAGCATCAAAGTAATCTATCATGGCAAAAGCGCACATGCTGCATTGAAGCCGGAGCAAGGTAGAAGTGCATTAGATGCACTGTTGTTAACCTTCCACGCAGTTGAATTTTTAAGAGAGCACGTGCTTGAGGATACAAGAATGCATTATACAGTAGTTGATGCAGGAGGCCCTAATAATGTTGTACCTAAAACCGCAGCTGGTTCCTTCAGCTTAAGATCCTATAATTCTTCATACTTAAAATCTGTAATATCACGCTTTGAAGATATTGTGAAGGGTGCAGCACTAATGACAGGAACTACCTATGAGATTATAAGAGAGAAAGACCTTGATAGCAAGGTGCCGGTATATAGCTTAAATGATGTTGTCATGAATAATGCTAAATTAATAAATGCACCTAATATCAAGCCGGCTAGAGAGAAGACAGGCTCTTCAGATTTCGGTAATGTTATGTACGTTATACCTGGTTCATGCATAAGAATTTCTTTTGTAGATGAAAATGCCTCATCTCACTCACAGGAATTTTTAGATGATGGTAAATCAGAAAGGGGTCATGCAGCAGTGATATATGCAGCTAAAATATTAGCAGGAACTGCTTTTGACTTAATTGATGATGCTAGTAAACTGCTTGAAGTAAAGCAGGAATTCAATGCTACAAAGGCTAAGATGAGCTTAGAGTAAATAATTTACAAAGTTTGACCTGAGGTGGCCAATTGCCATTTCAGGTCAAACTTTTTTAATATAAAGCAACAACTTCTAGTGCTTTTTTCTTAATTTCAAGGATAGCTTCAATAGGTTCAATAATTTCAATATCCTTGCCATATCCAAAAGCAAATTCTATGCCCTGCCATATTGCTTCAAAAGTTATTTTAAGATAAATTTCATTATCTTTAACAATAGTTTCAGTAATAGTTATGAATTGTCTTTCTTTTATAGGATTTAAGATATTAGGGTTAATTTTGAAGGTAAAAGTATGTTTAGGAATTAAGCTTTTAAAATTGCTGGTAGAAGTGTTCCAGTAGCTTTTAAGATTAAAGTCCTCTGGCCTAACAAAGGTATAATCCATTAAGAATGCAGACTCAATAGAGGTAACCTTATAGGTTTTAATTATGTCGTTGTTTATAGCAACTAAATACCAAATGCTTCGCTTGCAAACCAAGCCAAGTGGATTTACATCTACTTCTTTTGTTTCATTTGCTTTTCTGTAGAGTATCTTTAATGATTTAGAGTTCCATATAGCATTTTGTAATATAGAAAGAATATCTGTATTTACTGTAGTGTTAGTCTTGTTCCAAGTATGCATATCTATATAAATGTAATTTTGAATATTTTCGATTTCTTTTACTTCATTAGGGGCAGAATCTCCTAAAATTTTAAGAAGTGTAGAATATTTAAGGTTTTCCACGCCTAAATCCTCTAAAATTTTATCACTAGTTGGAATTAATAGAGACATAAGCTCGTTTTTGTTTATTCCGGTAAGTGAGGTTTTATAGTCTCCTAGAAGAGTTATTCCGCCATTTACACCTTTCTCAGCAGCAATAGGAACTCCAATACCGCTAAGTGCATCAATATCTCTGTAAATAGTTCTTATAGAAACCTCAAGTTTTTCTGCTAATTCAGAAGCAGTTAATTTTTTATTTATTTGCAATAGCATCAGTATAGAAATTAATCTGTCTGCTCTCATAAATTTCCTCCTGTTATATGACATAGGATGTCAACTATTATAGCTTATAATTAATTATGAATCAAACAATAATAACAATAAAATATAGCCTTAGATTATAGGAGGAATATAATATGAAAAGAAAAGTTATTTTACATTTAGCAGTAAGTTTGGATGGTTATATTGCATCAGAGGATGGCAGCTATGACTGGATAGTTGGAGATGGGGACGCTGCATTAAACACTGAAAACAAGCTCAATTTTGATAAATTTCTAGAAGATGTTGACATAGTAGTTATGGGCAAAAATTGTTATGACCAAAATATGCATAATGAATATAAAAATAAAAAAGTATATGTAGCAACATCACAAAAACTTGAAAATCAGGATAATCTCCATTTTATAAGCGGAGATATAGTTAAGATAATACAAGAAGAAAAAGAAAAGGAAGGTAAGGATATATTCCTATTTGGTGGTGGAAAGCTTATAGATAGTTTTGTTAAAGCTGATATTATCGATGAATATATTATTGGAATAGTTCCAATAATTTTAGGCAAAGGAAGACCTTTATTTTTAGGAAATAATCCGACAATAAAGCTGCATCTATATGAGTATGTTATAGAAGAGGGTATCACTATTTTAAAATATTCAAAAAGAAAAACTGAAGATAGTAGCATATAAAGTCAATTTGAAAATATAGATAAAATACTCTTGCTTATAGTAATGATTTAAGCTTTAAGGGTGCAAAACTCAAAATTGTAGGCGTTTTTGCCTACAGTTTTGAGTTTTTGCACTTTTTTTATTTTGGCTTATATCAGAGCATTAAGGCTATTTTATATATAAAATACATTGATTTTTACATAGGTTTTTGCAGCACAAAAAACACTTGTAATAAATTTATTACATCTGCAAAATGCTTATAAAAGTTATAGTTCAGTACATAAATCTTTGAAAATATTGGAATTGTTTTTGTAATTAAGATACAATAGTAATGAATAGTTGTGAATTATTGTGCAACAAAACATATGGGGGGATTTTTGTGAAGAATTTAAAATTATCTCGTAATTTATGCTTATTTTCAGGATTTTGTTTCTTAATATCTTTTATGCTTAACGTATCAGACAAGAAATCAACACCTTCGATTGTTTTAAGTATGATCGCAAGCATTTTAATGTTTATCAATGCTTATCTCAATCATAAAAAAATTATAAATAATGATAAGAAAAAGACTAATAATGATTAATATAATGAACAGTTTTCTTTTAAGACGTAATAGTAAACAAATGCGAATTAAATGGAGGATGTTATATGGCACAATTTTATTTAGTTAGACATGGACAACCAGATTATAGCCCATGTAATGAAAGAGGATATATAGGACATGGCAAAGATTTGGCGCCTTTATCAAAAGAAGGTATAGCACAAGCATTGGCAACAGCATTAGACCCGAGATTAAAAAGTGCAGATATTATTGTATCTTCCCCATATACAAGGGCTTTACAGACTGCTGCAATTATTTCTCAAAAGACAAATATTGATATAACAGTAGAGATGGACTTACATGAATGGATGCCTGATTTAACCTTTCAATTACGTGCATTTGAAGAATGTTTAGACTTAACAAAAGATTTTAATAATCATAAAGGTATCTATCCTAACGGAGAGACAAGACGATGGGAAGACTTAAATTCATTAAGAAGTAGAGTTAAAAAGGTTGCTGATAAGTACGCTAATTATAATAAAGTGATAATGGTATGCCATGAAATGGTTATAAGAACATTGACATATGCAGAAAGAATTGCACCTGGTGAAATAATTGAGTGTCATTATGAAATAGGAAAAAGTGATGAACTTTATTCTTTCACATAATAAACAAGAATTAATTCACAACTTTCTTATAAGACGTAATAGTATTAAATTTCGAGCTAATTATATATTTAATGAGGTAAAAAAATGAAAGGTGATGAGAATAAAGTATTCCAATCATTTGAATTTTGGTGCAAGAAATTGAGGGTATCTCCATACTGGGATATTCGACTTGAATTTGTTGATGATTTTAACTGGAGAAAAACAGGAGACATAAAGATTGATTGTGATGATAGAAAAGCTGTTCTGCTTCTCAATAGAGCTAATCCCAAACAAGAAAACCTTGAAGAAGTAATTGTTCACGAGTTGTTTCATTTAAAAATGTACCCACTTGACCAAGTTACAGAATCTCTAATTACTGCTAATTTTGAAAAAGGAACATCAGCGTATGATTTTGCATATAATCAATTCTTTATATCATTGGAACAAACAGTAGAAGAATTGGCAAAGTGCTTTCTTCTTGAGTTTGGTGATAATAAAGAGCTGTCATATGGCAGATGCAAAAATCAAAAATCATATAACGAGCTTTTTGAAGGGCTGAGAAAACTTGAGTAACCTCCCAAATGAACATATCTTTGATATACAATCCTAAACTACGAAATAAATTTCAAGCTTATTATAAGAGGTTCTATTCAAAGTGCAGTGGCTAAAACTACATTTAACAAAATATTTCCGCTCAGCTTGACTTGAAAGGATAGCCAAGCTACACCTGTGACACCAAGCCAAGTATGGCTAAGTGTCTCGGCGTCGGCAATACGAAACGTTATACGTCATTAATTCAAGGATATTTAATTTGAGATATCAAAGAACACTAGTGTAAATATCTAGATAAAAATAGGGGGAATCAATATGGAAAAGGATATTAGAGATGATATTATAAAAAAAATAATAAGCGAATTAGCGGAGAGATATGCTATAAGACATGATGACTTAGAGTCCATTACAGGTGGTTACCAGAATTTAATTTTTGAGTTTGTTCAGAATGACAAGCCGCACATTTTTCGAATATCAGATTCTGTTACTCGTAGTGAAGAAATGATTAAAAGTGAACTTGAATGGTGTATTTATCTTTTTGAACATGGAGTTCCGTTATCAAGACCACTAAAATCTACAGCTGGACATTTAACGGAAACAGTTTATAGAGATGGAATTAAAATGACTGCAACTTTATTTGAGAAAGCACCAGGTAGAAAAATGGCATATCCAGAATATCTAAATAATGTTGAAGTGTTTAAACGGTTAGGTCAAATAACAGGAAAAATTCATAAAGCATCTAAGAACTACAATTCTCCAAATATCAAAAGAAATAATTGGTTTCAAAACTATTATTTAACAAACCTCTACAAGTATGTTCCCGAAACTGAAATTAATATAAGAAATGCATATGAAGATCTAATGAAGAAGTTAAATTTGCTAAATTGTAACCAAAATTCGTTTGGACTTATTCATGGTGATATCAACGTAGGTAACTTTTGTATTTCAGATAATCAAATAACTCTTTTTGATTTTGATGAGTGTCAGTATAGTTGGTTTGTAGAAGATATAGCAATACAACTATTTTATACTGTATATGTGTTTGGAGATGATTCAATAAATGAACGTCAAGAAATGGCGGATAAATTTATGAGTAATTTTATGAGTGGATACAATAGTGAAAACTATTTAGATAGTTATTGGATTGAAAAAATTCCAGAATTCTTAAAACTTAGAGAGTTAATTGTTTATATTGGAATATATAAAAAGTGGAAGCTTAATAATTTAAGCGAATGGCAAAGAGATTATTATAATCAAAGTACTAATAGAATAAAGAGTGGAATTTCATTGGTTGATTATAGAGATAACTGGAACAAATTATCAATATGAATTCATTGTGAAATAACCTAACTAAATTATTTCTTTATAGTATAGGTACAATAATGCACTATCTTACATTATATGGTACAATTAATTGAAAATTCCGAAATAGTGCGCTGCAGGGATTATAATAAAAAACAACGAACCTGAGGAACGTGAAAATTACGAATAATGAGTGTATCCCCCTAATTCAATTTTTTAAAGAAACGGGATATTATGTGATTTTGTAGAATACAGTTTAAGGTAAGTTAGCGGCGCTACATAAATCTAAACAAACTCTAGGAGGTTTGAAGGTTATGAAGTTTAAACTAGGTATTATTTTAATATTAAGTTTTTTACTTTTTGGGTGCGGTAATAGTAATCTCACATCTGAACAAAAGGGAATACTATCCGCTAAATTTAATAAATTATCGCCTCATGAACTTGGTATGTTTGAGGATATGGTTAGAAAAAAGGATTTGACTGAAAGTGATAAGAAAAGGTTAAAAAGTTATGTTGATTCGAATTTTTCAAATGATGAAGTACTTAAAAAAGATTATTATGCAATTATAGATGGTACTAAAGCTTCATCAAATACCCAGAAAAATAGTGATACACCAAAGCAGCCTGAAAATAGTAAAGCTACAACCCCCACGGATCAATCAGAAGATAACTATAAGAAGGGTGTAGAGGCCTATAAAAATCAGCAATATGATAAAGCCATAGAATATTTGGGGAAGGTTAGTGCTTCGAGTAAATATGCTAGTGAAGCTTATAACGTTGCATCAGAGGCATATAAGAAGATGCCAATAACTAATGATACTATAAAAAATAAAGGTCAATTTTTCTTAAATAAATGGAATATAGTTGATGTTATAAACTATAGATTAAATTCGGTGCAGGCATATACATCATTAAACGGGCATAATGCTGCTGAAGGAAGAGTATTCCTTGTATTAGACATATCTGTTAAGAATATGTCCGGACAAGGAAAGCCTGCTGATGGTTACGGTGATGCCAAAAATATCAATATCGATGCTAAGACAACCTTTAGGTTGTACGACAGAGATAAACATATTTACATGAATACGCAAATAGAGAGTCACTCTTTAAATGGTAAGCTGTCTTCGGGTTCTGAAGTTAGGGGAGAAGTAGTTTACGAAATTCCGATTAGTATTGGGAGCTATTACTTAGACACTATGATGGGCGATTATAAACATACATTAGGATTAGTGTTAAAATAATATTTATTAAATATTTCATGCAATAAATTATAATGAGGCTATTATATACGAAAGAAGAAAGTAAGAGTAAGTTTTAATGAATCATTTTCTTCTATTCTTCATTAACAACTATAACAAGAAGTGAAAAATTAGGCGTCTTGTTGTTTGCAACCAGTGATTCTTAACGATATCAACGAACTTGCAAAAGTTGCAGAAATGATTAATAAATCCAAATCCCTAACTCTAGTTGAAAGAACGTTTTGAGAAAAACATGAACCGTCATGAAGGTCTTGAGTGGGATAAAGTGCAAGCAAAGTTGGAAGCTACTATGGAGTAAGGGATTCCGTGGCTCGCTTAGGGGCTAAATTTTGAACATACAACAACAAAGTCAGTAATTAGCAAGCTCTTCACTTCACTCCATGATAAAAAGTTAGCTGAACTACCAAAACGGTAGTTCAGCTGCAAATTGGCAATCATAAAGCTATACATTTATTTATGTTTCATATGTTGTTTTTTCATTCCTCATTAGCAAAGCTTCCATGTTTTCTGCATTAACAGGTTTGCTAAAATAGTAGCCTTGGCCTATATCGCAGCCCATATCTTTTAAAAGTTTTAGCTGCTCTTTAGTCTCTATTCCTTCTGCTATAACTTTATAGCCAAGCTTATGAGACAGGCTTATTATAACATCCACTATTAATCTTTGTTCAGCGTTATCACATATCTCCTGCACAAAGGATTTATCAATCTTCAATACATTTATAGGCAGCTGTCTTAGATAATTTAGAGAAGAGTAACCTGTTCCAAAATCATCAAGGGCAATTTTTATACCCATAGATCTTAAATAATTTAACTTATTAATAATATCTTCAGTTGAGTCCATAAGTAAACTCTCTGTTATTTCTATTTCTAAGAAAACACTGGGTAGATTCTCTTTAGTTAATATATCTTTTACGTTATCTAAGAAGTTAGGTTTTATAAATTGAATACTGGATACATTTATGGCAATAGAATTATAAGTATGGCCATTATCTATCCAAATTTTATTTTGCCTACAGGCAGTCTCTAATACCCAATTACCTATAGGGACTATAAGTCCTGTTTTTTCAGCTATAGGTATAAAATCATTAGGGGAAACAAAACCTAATTCCGTATTATTCCATCTAATTAAGGCCTCCATACCTTCAATCTTTCCAGTAAATAAATTTACTTGAGGTTGATAATATAATTCGAATTCCTTATTTTCCAGGGCAGGCCTAAGATTATTTTCTATGGTTATTCTTTTTATGAGTTCCTTTCCCATGGAGTAGCTGAAGAAGCAATATTGATTTTTACCTTGTTCCTTTGCTCTATACATTGCAGTATCAGCATTTTTTAAAAGCATTTCAGGGTTTTCACCATCTATAGGGGCTATAGAGATCCCGATGCTTGTAGTGACGTAATTTAATGTACCATCTATAATAAAAGGGTCTTTAAACACATTTAATATGTTGCTTGAAATCACTTCTAATTCTTTTATATTATCAAATTCTGGGACTAAAACTAAAAATTCATCTCCGCCAAACCTGCCTGCTATTGAATTTAATGGTAAAGAAGCTTTAAGCCTTATAGAAATTTCTTTTAAAACATAATCCCCTTTATCATGACCTAGAGTATCATTGATTCTTTTAAACTCATCTAAATCTAAAAATAATAAGGCTGAATTTTTATTAAATAAAGTATTTGAATTTAATATACCTTCAAATTGTTGCATAAAATAGTATCTATTTGGCAAATTTGTAACCACATCAAAATAAGCTATTTGTTCGATTTGCTGCTCATTAGCCTTTCTTTCTGAAATATCAGTAGTAGAACCAGCCATTTTTACAGCCCTTCCATCAGAATCTCTCAATAGCTTTCCTCTATTTAGAAGCCATTTAATAGAACCATCTTTTGCAATTACTCTAAATTCACTTTTATATATTTTATTATTATCTATAGCCTCAGTTAAATCTTTTTCTGCAGAAGCTTTATCTAATTGATATATGTATTTGTTGTATATATCATTAAAGTTAGAAAATATATCATGGCCAGTTATCTCTGTCCATTTTTCTGAGATAAAGAAAGAATTATTCAATAAGTTCCATTCCCAAATGGCATCGTTGGCTCCTTCTATAGCAAGTCTATAGCGCTCCTCATCATTTCTTATGATCTCTTCATTTTCTTGTAGTTCTTCATATTGAGTTCTAAGCTCTTCTTCGGTGGCAGCAAGTTCTTCATAAACTGCACTTAGTTCCTCATAACTATTATTTAGTTTTATCTCATTCTTTCTTTTTTGATTAATAATTATGGATAAAAGAGAAATTGTAGTGATAAGAAATAAAAAAAATATTCCCGTAACAATAACTAATTTCTTGTATTTTTGAAAAAAAGAATAATCTTCATTTATAATGATGCTGCCTTTTGGAAGTATGCTCTGATTTATTTTAAAGTTTTTTAATTGAGTATAATCAAACATATATTTATTGGGACTCTCAGATACTTGAGGTATGGATTCTAGAGGAGAGCCGTTTATTATTTTTAGAGCAATTTTTGCAGCTTCCTCTCCTTGATAAAATCCACTGGTAACTTTTCCTCCTATGGTTCCGTAGCCCAAATCAAAATCCCAAAAAGAAAAAAGAGGAACAGGAGAATTTTTAAAAATATTATCCTTTACATCGTTTATATATCTATAACATTCAGACTCATCTAAAAATGGGTCAGTAGCAAATATAAAAGCTGTATTTTTATTTGAACTTTTTATAGTATCCTTTAGCTTCTCTATAGAAGTGTTTTCATAAAAATTAAATTTATATTCGTTAATATATTTGTTCGAAATTTTTTTGATATTATTGAAATCATTTTTTCCAGAGGCACTATTACTTCCATATATGTTGAAGGTATTAGTATTAGGAAAAATTGATAGAATGTTTTTTATCATTTCTTCTACTTCAATATTTTCTTTTACTATTTTGTATTGAGGTTTGTTTAAAAGAATAGAGGCGTTTATTTCGTTTATACCGCAAAAGACTACGGGAGTGTTTGGAAATAACTTATCACCATATTTAAGTAGATAATCCATAGCGCCATTATCGGATGCTATAATAACATCAAACTTAATATGAGAATATTTCATCTTTTGAAGATTAAAAAAGTTATCTAAATAATCAGCATTAGAGGTTTCTTTTAAATCCATATAATCATATTTTATATTCATATTTGTAGAGTTTTCATCAAAAATTGAACTGATTCCCTTAGAGATTGATTTTGTCCATGAGAAACCTTCGTTATAAGAATGTAATACTAATATATTTATATTTTCTGCTGCGCTTACTGAACTGCTTTTAAATGCTGCAAAAATTACAAGGAAGAATATACAGACAAAAAGCTTAATTTTTTTCATATTCTCGCATCCACCTCCTGATATTTATTACAATTATAACATATTTATCTATTTTTATAACCTTTAAAAATGAAAATATAGAAAATTTATGCAGAGTTATAGGGAATTATGTAATTTTTTAATATAAAGCGCCTCAGATGAGTTTTATTCATATGGCAGCCAGGTTTGATTTGTTTGTTTTTAAAATGCAAGAATACAAGTGAAAATATTTCATTGTGCATATAAAAAATCTTATTGCAGTAGCATGCAACAGATAATAATTATTTTCTTAAACGTATTGATGTAGGCTGAATTAGAAAGGATTAAAGCTCAAAAAGCTTGCAATCGTTATCATTTACACAAACATGAATTTTGTGTAAATTGAATATTGACAAGTAGTAAAATTGCAATTATTATTATATATAACAGTTCGGTGAAGTGTTAAAGCTTCACTGTAATGTACTATGTTTGATTGATAGGAGGGGGCAAAATGAAAAGTGTTAAAAGGATGATGGCTGTAGCTTTAGCGATGTCAATGACATTAGGGCTTGCAGCTTGCGGAGGGGGCAAAACCGCAAGTACTAATACTACAGCAAACACTGCAAAAGCTACAGGCAAAACTTTGAAGGTGCAGCTTGATGTTGAGGTGGCGTCAATGGACCCGCAGATTGCAACTGATGGTGCTTCTTTTGAGGTTATGGCAGCAATTACAGAAGGTTTATATTCTGTTGATAAAAACGGTTCTCCAATTAAAGCAATGGCTAAGGAGGTTGTAAAAAGTTCAGATGGACTTACCTATACCTTTACTTTAAAGGATGCAAAGTGGTCAAATGGGGCAGCAGTAACTGCCAAGGATTTTGTATTTGCCTGGAGGCGTTTGGTGGATCCAAAGACAGCCAGTGAGTATGCTTTTATAGCTGGTGTTGCAGGAATTAAAAATGCTGATGATATTGCAGCAGGCAAGAAGAAGATAGAGGAGCTAGGAGTAACAGCTAAGGACGATAAGACCTTAGTAGTACAACTGTCTCAGCCAGTTACTTTCTTTGAATCTTTAATGGCTTTCCCGTCTTTCCTGCCTGTTAATGAAGAATTTTATAAACAAGCTGGAGATAAATTTGCTAGTACAGCAGCTACTATATTGAGCAACGGTCCCTTCAAGATTAAGTCCTATGAGCCGGCCGCTACTTCTATAGTGCTTGAGAAAAATGCAGACTATTGGGATGCTTCAGCTGTAAAGCTTGAGGGAATACAATACCAGGTTATAAAGGAAGCTCAGCAGGCTATACTTTCTTACAAGAATGGTGATTTGGATGTGGCAAACCTTTCTGGAGAACAGGTAGAGCAGTTTAAAGGTGATAAGGAGTTTAATACAGTGCCTGCAGGATATCTGTGGTATATATCGCCAAACACAAAGGTTTCTGGACTTGAAAATATTAATCTGCGTAAGGCATTAGCTTTAGCTTATGACAAGAAGGCAGTAGTTAACAACATATTAAAGGATGGTTCTACTGAGGCCAATTTTGCAGTACCAGCTCTTCTTGCAACAGGACCTGATGGAAAGGACTTCCGTGCTACAGCAGGCACTTATTTTACTGCAGATAAGGCTAAGGCTTTAGAATACTACAACAAGGCAAAACAGGAGCTTGGAAAATCTTCCTTCAGCTATACTCTTCTTGTAGAGGATACTGAATCTGCGCAAAACGTAGCTCAATTCATACAGTCTGAAATACAAACAACACTTCCAGGGGTTACTATAAAGCTTGAAGTTATGCCTAAGAAGAACAGACTTGAGAGGATGAGGGAAGGCAAGTACGAGTTAGGCTTAACAAGATGGGGCCCAGACTATGCTGACCCAATGACTTACCTAGATATGTGGATTACAGGTTCTTCAAACAACAATGGAAAGTGGTCCAATGCACAGTATGATGCAATAATAAAATCTGCTAAGACTGGGGAGCTTTCCTTAGATGCCAAGAAGAGATGGCAGGAGCTGCAGAAGGCAGAAGGCATTGTTATGGAGGAGGCTGCAATACTTCCGGTTTATCAAAAGGGTAATGCGGTTATGATTAAAAACAATGTTTCTGGCATAGAGTTCCACTCAGTTGGCATAGGAAGAGTATTTAAAAATACAGTTAAGAATTAAGTTTTATTTGACTATTGCATTACAGTGGTTAGCTTATTAGCCACTGTAATTTTTTAAAGACAGGAAGGGGGAAGGGTTAGTGAGAAAGTATTTGCTTAAAAGAATAGGGATTTCTGTGGCTACTTTGCTTGCAATTTTATTAATATTATTTTTAATGCTTGAGTTTATGCCAGGATCTCCTTTTAATGATGAAAAACTCACAGCTGATCAGATTGCGCTATTAAATGCAAAATATGGCTTGGATAAATCGGTTTTTATAAGATTTTTTAATTATGTAAAGAACATGCTTACAGGTGACTTTGGGGTTTCTTATACAATTTCAAAGAACACTCCAATTTCTACGCTGCTTCAAACAAGGCTGCCTGTTTCTACAAGAATAGGAGGTCAGGCAGTGCTGCTTGGAACTTTGGTAGGACTCATTTTGGGAATAACTGCTGCTTTAAAGCACAATACAGTTTGGGATACCATAACCACAATAATTTCTGTTTTAGGTGTAAGCTTGCCTTCCTATGTTTTTGCGCTGGCTTTATCTTATTCCTTAGGCTACAAGCTACAGGCACTGCCTCTGCTTTATTCACTGGATAATCCCTTTGAATCCTCTGTACTGCCTACTATAGCTCTGGCTATGTTTACTGTAGCTACCATAGCTCGTTTTACAAGAACGGAAATGCTGGAGGTGCTTGGCACAGATTATATGCTTTTAGCAGAGAGCAAAGGAATAAGCGGCATAAGGCTTATAGTAAGACATCAGCTTAGAAATGCTTTAATACCGGTTATAACTGTACTGGCTCCACTTGTTGTAGGGCTTATGACAGGTAGTCTTGTAATAGAAAAGATTTTCTCAATTCCCGGTATAGGAAGCCTTTTAGTAACTGCAATACAATCAAATGACTACAATGTTATAGTTGCAATTGCTTTTATTTATAGCGCTATGTATATTGCTATCATGCTTGTAGTTGATGTGTTGTATGGAGTTATTGATCCTAGAATAAGACTTGCAAAGGAGGTTAGCCATGAGTAAGGTAGCTTATAACAATATTGAATTCTTAGAAAAGGATTTTGAACTGGTTGGTGAAGAGAATTTATCACTGCTTGATAAGGTTTATGCAAGCCAATCCTATTGGAAGGATGTGTTTAACCGTTTTAAAAAGAACAAAGGGGCAATATTTGGCCTTGTGTGTATAGTTCTCATAACCCTTATGGCTGTTATTGGGGTAGGATTAAATGGGCATACTTATGCTTCACAAACAATAACCCATCAGAATCTTGCTCCAAGAATTCCAGCAGTTGAGAAGCTTGGGATTTTTGATGGCAGTGAAAGCCTAAGCACCTCAACAGGCACTGTGAAAATAAATAAATATGTAGCGTCAGATGGTAAAAAGACAGGACTTGAGAACGTGTATTACTGGTTTGGAACAGATGTTTTAGGCAGAGATATTTTTACAAGAACTTGGATGGGAACTAGAATTTCTCTTTATATAGCTTTAATTGCTGTTGTTATCGACATGCTCTTTGGCTTAAGCTATGGTCTTATTTCGGGCTATTTTGGAGGAGCTGTAGATAATGCCATGCAGCGTTTTGTTGAAATACTAAACGGAATACCTAACTTGGTTATAGTTACACTACTAATTTTGGTATTAAAGCCTGGGCTATTAACTATTACCTTTTCCCTTATGATAACCGGTTGGATAGGTATGAGCCGTATTGCAAGAGCTCAGATGCTTAAGCTTAAGGAACAGGAATTTGTTCTTGCCTCAAGAACCTTAGGAGCAAGAGATTTCTTTATTATTTTTAAGGAGATTCTGCCTAATATACTAGGAGCTATCATAACAAATACCATGTTTTCCATACCAAACGCCATATTTACTGAAGCTTTTCTGGCTTTTATAGGCTTAGGTGTACCAGCGCCGATGGCATCTTTAGGTTCTCTAATAAGCGATGCCTTTAAGTCCTTTACAACTCATCCCTATATGATAATGCCGCCAGTATTTGTGCTTGCAATACTAATGCTTAGCTTCAATCTTTTGGCGGATGGCCTGAGGGATGCTTTCGATCCTAAACTGAAGGAAATGTAGGAGGTTTTAATATGGAAAAAGAAAAAGTGTTATCAATTAGAGATTTGTCTATATCCTTTAAAACTTCTTCGGGAAGCGTTAATGCAATAAGAGGGGTGAAGCTTGATTTATACAAGGGTGAAACCTTGGCTATTGTAGGAGAGAGCGGAAGCGGAAAGTCTGTTACTATGAAGGCTGCCATGGGAATACTAAGCAGTAATGGACAGGTAAACTCAGGCTCAATCAACTTTACTTATAATAGAAATAATGAAAAAGTACAGGTTGATATTTTAAAGCTTTCAAAGAAGGAGCTTAGGCAGAGAATAAACGGAAAACGTATGGCTATGATTTTTCAAGACCCTATGACTTCTTTAAATCCTACTATGACTATTGGAGCACAGATAGTTGAGGGGATGATCTGGCACTATAAAACTCCTAAGCAGGAAGCCTATAAAAAAGCTATTGAGCTTTTGGAGCTTGTTGGAATTGTAGATGCGAAGAAGCGTATTAAGAATTACCCTCATCAGCTTTCAGGTGGCATGAGACAGAGGGTTGTTATAGCAATTGCTCTAGCTTGTAACCCTGAGGTGCTAATTTGCGATGAGCCTACAACTGCCTTGGATGTTACTATACAGGCAAAAATACTTGAGCTTATTAAGGATATTCAAAGGAAAATGAATATTTCTGTTATATACATTACCCATGACCTTGGGGTTGTTGCAAAGGTTGCGGACTATGTGGCGGTTATGTATGCAGGAAAGATTGTTGAAAAGGGAACGGTAGAGGAAGTGTTTTATGAGCCTAAACATCCATATACTTGGGGACTTCTATCTGCTATGCCTGATTTGGAAACAAAGGACGATAAGCTGTACACCATACCAGGAACACCTCCTAACCTTGCATGTCAGGTAGTAGGAGATCCCTTTGCTCCAAGAAACCTTTATGCTTTAAATATTGACAACCGACTTGAACCTCCAATGTTTAAGATATCAGACACCCATTACGCTGCCACTTGGCTTTTGCATGAGAAAGCTCCAAAGGTGGAGATGCCTGATGCCCTTAGAAACAGAGTAGACAGAATGCTTAAGGAGGCGAGAGAGTATGCAAAATAAGAAACCTCTGCTTGAAGTAAAGAACCTAAAACAGCATTTTAAAATAAACAGAAAGCATACTGTTAAGGCTGTTAATGGAGTTTCCTTTGAAATATTTCCCGGAGAAACCTATGGGCTTGTGGGTGAGTCTGGTAGCGGGAAGTCAACTATTGGGCGTTCAATTATAAGGCTTTATGACCCAACAGAAGGCAAACTAAGCTTTGATGGAGTGAATATATCAGGAAAGCTTTCTGATAAGGAAAGAAAACATCTTAGAATTAATATGCAGATGATTTTTCAGGACCCAATGGCTTGTTTAAACCCTAGAAAAAAGGTGCTTGATATTATAGCTCAGGGTTTGGATATTCACAAGCTTTATAAAAGCAAGGAGGAACGTGAGGAAATGGTATATAAAATCTTGGAGAAGGTAGGGCTTTCAAAGGAGCATGCCACAAGATTTCCACATCAGTTTTCCGGAGGACAGAGACAGCGTATAGGAATAGCAAGAGCTCTTATAATGAATCCAAAGCTTATAATAGCTGACGAGGCTATAAGTGCTCTGGATGTATCTATACAGTCTCAGGTTGTAAACTTAATGAAGGATATACAAGCGGAAACTGGTTCTGCGCTGCTTTTTATTGCTCATGATTTATCCATGGTAAAGTATATATCTGACAGAATCGGGGTTTTGCATCTTGGTTATCTTCTTGAAACAGGAACTACTGAAGAAATATTTCGAAATCCAATTCATCCCTATACAAAATCGCTGCTTTCGGCAATACCTCATCCTAATCCAATTGTGGAGAAGAAAAGAGTTTCTGAAAGCTATGACTATGGAACCAGCGGCATAGACTATGCTGAAGGCACAAGCAGGCATGTAGAAGGCACTCACTATGTGCTTGCCACAGAAGAAGAATTTAATAAATGGATGTAAAAAGCAAGGCGAACAGAGTATAAACTGTTCACCTTGCTTTTTAATTTTTGGTTATGGTTAAGAACAGTGTTGATTTTTGAATAGGAACTTCCTCTAGGGAACCGTTCGCTGTGCAAGAGAGTCTAAGCTTTCCTTTGTTTAAAAGTCCTAAGCCGACTAAACTCGCTTCGCTTTAAACAGTAGCCGGCTCTTAACGGACCTTTAAAGCCGGAAAGCTAAGACTTTCTAGGCTTCGCTCAATGATTTCTACGAGGAAGTTCCTATTCCATATCAACACTATTCTTAAACAGAACCTAAAATAAAAGAGCTGTCTAAAAATATGGTTTAGCATAAAATTACCGCTGAAATATATAAAATATGCTTAATGAGCTGACCGCTATGCAAGAAGGTCTAAACTCAGAAAAGCCACAAACCAAGTGTTTTCGTAAAACTCGTACCTCGAACAAACGAACAACACTAAGGTTTGTGGCTTTTCTTTCGCTAAGACCTTCTAGGCTTCGCTAAATGCTCATACAGCATTTTTTATATATTTCAGCTACTTTTATGCTAACATATTTTCTGACAGCTTCTTTATTTTTCACTTAAGTTTTTACTTAAGTTTTTATTTTAATTTTAACTTAAAAGTTTTAATTTCAAAGGGTTTAATTTCAAAGCTGAAATTGTTTTTATCAAAAGCTACAGGCTCTAGATCTCTCTCCATAAGGTTACATTCTACAACACTTTCAAGTTCATTTGATAAGGTTAAATTAACCCTGCTTCTGTTGTTGTGACATTCATATAATCTTAGGATTAAGTCCTCGCTGTCTTCAGCTTTCTTTATAACTTCTATTATTACATTATCTTTGTCAGCCTTAACTAAAGATAATTCTCTTGGAAGTTTACCTTCATGCTTATCTTCAACTGCAGTGTATAAAGGCACATTTAAGCCATATGCACTTTGAACAGTTTTAGCTTCCTTCCAATCTCCACTATGTGGGTATAGTGAATATGTGAAGTAATGTTCTTCTTGGTCTGTAGTTGGATTTGGCTCTATACCACTCTTTATAAGTGTAAGTCTCATTAAGCCGTCCTTTATGTCATGTCCATACTTGCTGTCATTTAATAAGCTTACTCCAAATTCTCCTTCAGACAGGTCAGCCCACTTTTGTCCTGCAACTTCAAATCTAGCTACATCCCAGGAAGTATTGTGGTGAGTTGGTCTTTCTACACTTCCATATTGAATTTCATAAGTAGCCTTGCTAGTGTTAACATCAATCGGGAAAGCTGCCTTTAAAAGCACTTGGTGTTCTTTCCAGTCAACATAGTTGTTGAAATCAATTCTTGGAATATCATTGTAAACATAGATTTTTTGAACTATTGTAGAATCTGAGAATTTTCTCTCAACCTTTAGTGTAGCTCTTACAGGACCAGCCTCAACTACTTCTACCTTTTGTATATCATCAACTTCCCACATTTTTTCTTGGTAGTAGATGTCTATATCCCAGTTATCAAAGTTCATTGGCTTATCTTCAAAGGCTTGAAGAGCATTACCTACTTGACCTTCCTTTAAAACTTCTCTCATATTCTTCTTATCAAACAAGGATTTTATTTGTGCTTTTTCATCAAATAGGATTTTATAGAACTTGTTCTCTGCTCCATCCTTGCTTAACTTTAACGCTGTTTCCTGATTAGCTGTACCTTCAGCTATTTTGTAGGTTTTATAACCTGATGCAGGTACCGCTTCTGCAAAGAATATAGCTTGATTTCCTTCTATTCTTTGGCAAACTATTTCTTTGCCTGCTTCGTCTATTAAAGCTGGATTTTCAAATCCCTCTGGCACTGTAAAGCTTGCTATATCATTTCTTTCAAAGGATAATGTATTAAATACAACCACAGATTTTTCATTTAAATTTATATTGGAAACTATAGTCTTCAATGCACTGTTAAGCACTTCGCTGCCGTTATTAATTATTTCCTTATATTCTTCTTTTGTAACTTCATATACTTCCTTTATTGATGAACCAGGAAGAATATCATGAAACTGGTTTAGAAGTATATTTTCCCAGCCTTTGTTTAGCTTTTCTTGTGGATAAGCCTTGCCAAGAAGCATTGCAAGTGAGCTCATTTTTTCTGCAGAAGCATATAAATTCTCACTTATTCTGTTATCTCTCTTGTTTCTTGCCATTGATGTATAGGTACCTCTATGATATTCAAGGTATAATTCTCCAACCCATTTAGGAAGTCTTCTGTTCTTTCTTACTTTAGTTTCTAGCTTCTTAAAGTACTCCTTTGAAGTTGCCATTTTAACTTTTGGACATCCTGGTATACCCTTGTTTAATCTTCTACCTACCTCAAGCATTTCATAAGTAGCTCCACCGCCACCATCTCCAAAGCCGTAGGATACAAGCACATCGTTATTTATATCCTTTTGCTGATATCTGTCCCATGCTCCAATAATAGCACCTGGGTGTATTTGACCATTGTAGGTTGTAAAGTGTGAATTTGGATCTTGATATGGATCCTTTGTAGTTATAAAGTGTGTTAACACTTCTGTTCCATCTATTCCTTGCCACATAAATGTATCATATGGCATCTTGTTAAATTGATTCCAAGCAATCTTGGTAGTCATAAAATAATTTACATCTGATTTCTTTAATATTTGTGGAAGAGCTGCACTGTAGCCGAATACGTCTGGAAGCCATAGTATTTCACTTTCAACTCCGAATTCCTGCTTGAAAAATCTCTTTCCAAATAGAATTTGACGTACTAAGGATTCTCCTGAGGTTACGTTACAATCAGCTTCAAGCCACATGGCTCCTTCAGTTTCCCATACCCCTTCTTTAACCTTTTCTTTTATCTTTTCATATACATGAGGATGGTCTTCCTTTAGGAACTTATAAAGCTGTGGCTGGCTAGACATAAACACATATTCAGGATATTCTTCCATAAGCTTTAATACTGTTGAAAAGCTTCTAGCTACCTTTTCTCTAGTCTGTGCTACAGTCCAATGCCAAGCAACGTCTATATGAGTATGCCCAACACAGGTTGCAATAGTATCTTCATGCCCACATAGCTTTTCATAGAACTCAACTCTTAAATACTCGTTGGCTTTTGCAACACTTTCATTAAATTCCTTTGAAAATGGCTTTCTTAAATCTAATATATTTACAGCTTCATTTAGTACAGTAAGCATATCAATTCTGCGCTTATCTTCTTTAGCAAGCTTTTCGCATACCCAAGCAGGTACTTGAAGATTATAGAATAACTCTCTTAGGGACTTATCTATAACAACTAATTCACCAAACAGCTTAGCTTTTCTATCAACTAATCCACTGTAGGCATGTAAATCTATTTCATAGGTTTTTCCTGCTTCTGCATTGTCTGATATAATAACTTCTCTGTGATTTATATCAATACCTTGTATGTGCTCTCCATTTATATAAAGTATAAATTGAGGATTAATAGCATCCCAACCTTCATCAAAGGTTTTAAAGCTTAAAGCAGCTACCTTGCCTGCAAAATCTTCAGGTATAGTAACACTTGTCTTAAACCAGCAGTGATAGTCTCTTCCTCCCCATTCATCGCCTTTATGGAATTCCTTCCATTCACCAGAAGCATTCTTCATTGCTTCCAAGCCAATATAGTTGCCTTCAAGCATCTTATAATCATTAATTTGAAGTCTGTTTGTGTAAACATAGTTTTTTAATTCCCAGCATATTTTTTGAACTCTTTCCAAAGCATAAAACATAATTTTTCTCCTTTTAATAAATTATCTAGCAGCCTTGCTAGTAGAATTTCTTTCAATAAGTTTAATTGGGGTAATTTCTTTAATCTGTTTACGATTTTTTCCCTCTATAGCATCAACAACAATTACTGCTGCTTTTCTTCCAATTTCATAAAAATCCTGTTCTATAGTGGTTAACTGTATATTCATTTGACTTAATATTGGTATATTATCAAATCCAATTAATGATATATCATTAGGCATTTCTACCTGTATTGCTTCCAAAGCTTTTATAATGTCAAGAGCAATGTAGTCATTTTCAGCTATTACAGCAGTTACCTCTTTGTCTATTAATTTTTCAAGCAGGCTTGGGGT
Source organism: Clostridium swellfunianum (assembly GCF_023656515.1). Taxonomy (NCBI): domain Bacteria; kingdom Bacillati; phylum Bacillota; class Clostridia; order Eubacteriales; family Clostridiaceae; genus Clostridium; species Clostridium swellfunianum. The sequence continues at coordinate 616,919 of NZ_JAMOFV010000006.1, read as the reverse complement.
ATAATCAATGTTTACCTCCCCTGCAGTTTCTGTGGCTATGCCATCTAAAAACTCTGTTAGTATAAAATCACTGGTAATCTTAAGGCCGTTATCCTTTAATGCCTTACAATATCCAAGAAATCTTTCTCTTACGGAAGATACCTTTTCTATATTTATACTAGACATAAAGGCTATGTTTCTGTGTCCAAGGTCAATAAGGTGTTTGCAGGATTCATATCCTCCAGCAAAGTTATCTGATACAGAATAGCTTAAGGGTAAGGAATCAAAGTATTTGTCTATTAGAACAATTGGATACTCATTCATATAAAGAGCACTTAGTATATCAAAGTTATTTATTCTATTGGTTGGATAATATATTATACCGCTTACCCCCATACCTGACATACTTATTAAAAAATCTCTCTCTTTAGCCTCATAGCCATCAGTACAGTTAATAGACAACAAATATCCTTTAGAGTAAAGATAATCCGCAGCGCCTCTTATATAGTCTATAAATCTTCCAGTGGAATTTTCATAAGGAATGATCATAGAAATAATTTTCTGCTGAATATTATTTTCTTTTTCCAAAGTCTTGCTTAGGAAGCTTCCATGACCTTTTTTTCTATATATCAAGCCTTTATTTTTCAGTTCCTCCAGAGCTCTCTTAGCAGTAATTCTGCTTACATTAAATTTTTCCATAAGCTCTAATTCTGTAGGAAGTCTATCGCCAACCTGTATTTCCTTATTCTCTATCATGCCTATCAAATAATCTACTATTTGGCTGTAAAGAGATTTTTTGTCCTCAGTCATATATTCCTCCACTTGTAAATGATATATCATTTAAGTCATTATTGTTTACGTATATTATATCTTATACATTTTAGGTTAGCAATATACCTGTTAAAATAAAATCCCTTTTGCAAATAAATTTATTAAAATTACATCTACAAAAGGGATTTTTAAATTCAATATTAAAAGCTATCCTTATTTATTTCCTGATGCCTTCCATGCATCTATTTGCTTTTGCATTTCAGCTAAAACTTTTTCTAGGCCTGAAGCTTTAAGCTTAGAATTCATTTTATCTAAGTATTCAGTTGGCTCTACAGTTCCGCTATATAATGATGCTGAGAATTCGTCTATAACATTTTTCATTGCAGCTATTTCAGTATTTACTGAAGTAGTGTCAAACTTAAATCCAAGTATTGGTGACTTCTTTGAGGCTTCATTAAATTTCTTGAATTCATCCCACTTATTTGCTGGGTCACCCTCTAAAGTATAAGTTATGAATAAGTTACCTAGAGCAAAGTAAGGTACTGAGTAATTCTTTTGTCCTGGTAATATTTTAATTTGATTATCAGCAATTTTCTCGTAATGAGTTCCTTCTAAACCGTAGTTAACAAGGTTTCTTAGCTTTGGATCTGTATTTAAAAGATTTAAAAACTGCATAGCCTTGTCTGGATGCTTTGAAGTTACTGATATAGCCTGCATTGCTCCTGTAGTTGATCCATTTGTTATATAAGTATCCATAATAGGAGTAGAAACTACTGGGTAGCCTAAATCCTTTGACCATAATGCATCAGCAAATGGCTGTCCATCAGCTTTAGTTACAAATCTCTTAACTGCTTTGTCATCTTTAGCAGTAGCAGCATCCTTATTGATATATCCTGCTTTGTAATATTTGTTCATTGTTGCTAATTCTTTTTTAAGTACGTCTGTTTCAAAAGTATTTACTGCCTTTAATCCACTATCATCTAAAGCTACTCCAACTGGTTCAACAGTCTTATCAAAATAGTTTGGAACTGAGTAGTCTTTTGTAATATAGAATGGAACTACATCTGGTTCTTTTTCTTTTATTATCTTAAGATATGGCTCTAAGTCTTCTAATTTCTTTATCTTTGTAACATCTATCTTATATTTATCAACATATTCCTTAGTGAAAACCCACATTGGAGCTACACCAAGTTCTTTATTGGTAGGTACAGCATAAATTTTTCCGTCAATCTTTGCGCCTTCCCAGAAGTTTTTATCTACTGCATTGTAGGTTTCCTTTCCATACTTATCTAAAAGATTATTCTTTTCATCATTTAGTGCAAGAAAGGCTCCTTTTCTGGAATTTGTTAAGTAATCATTAGCCCATGAGCAAGTAAATGCTATATCATACTCTTCTCCTGAATTAACTACAACTTGCATTTTCTGAGTATAATCACCCCAGTCAATTTGCTTAATGTTAATAGTAGCACCAATTTTTTCTTTAGTATACTTGTTTATCTCTTCTTGAACCTTTGGTGTATCAGCTTGAGGTGCTCCTATGGTATACCAAGTAAGCTCAACTGGTTTATCCTTTGAATTATTAGTTGTTTCTGAACCCTTTTCTTTTCCACAGCCAGTTAGTACAACAGATGATGCTACTAAAACTCCCATGGTTAATGCCATTAGTTTTTTAAATCTTAACATGTACTTCCCTCCATCTAACTTTTTATTGCTCATCGTTTACAGTTTTATTATAGATTTGGGCAAATATTTTTTATAGTGTATTAATTATACATTTACTGTGAAAATTTCATATGTATATTTTCACCTTTTTATTATAATAAACTCTAATATTTATATCCATAAATCATTTTCATCAGCTAAAAAGTGTCCTATTAAACCTTAATCTAATAGGACACTTTTATTAGGACTATAATTTTGAATTGTTTTTAATATATTCTATAAGCTCATCAACTTGAGTAAAGGCAATGCCTGTTACGGTATCTGCAGCCCCATAGTATATAGCTATTCTTCCTGTTTCACTGTCAGCTAAAGCTGCACAAGGAAACACTACGTTTGGTACGTCTCCAACACACTCATATAGTGTTTGAGGGGACATTAAATATGGCTCAGTTCTATATAAAACCTTCCAAGGCTGCTCCAAATCCAATAGTGCAGCTCCAAAATGATATACGTATCCATTACAGGAGGTTAAAACACCGTGATAGAATACAAGCCATCCTTCAGTAGTTTCTATAGGCGTTGGTCCAGCACCTATTTTAGTGCTCTGCCACCAGCCTCTTGGTGCCATAACATGACGATGCTTACCCCAGAAAACTAAATCAGGACTCTCGCTATAAAATATATCTCCAAAAGAGGTATGTCCGGTATCACTAGGTCTGCTCAGCATTGCATAATTGCCGTTTATCTTTCTTGGGAACATAACTCCATTTCTGTTATAAGGCAAAAATGCATTTTCAAGCTGATGAAATTCTTTAAAATCATGAGTATAGGCTACCCCTATAGTTGGTCCGTGATATCCATTGCACCAGGTAACATAGTATCTATCTTCTATAAAGCAAACTCTAGGATCGTAGGCATATTCAAACTGCCCTATTTCCTTATCTTCACATTGGAATTTTATTGGATTAACATCTATATTCCACTTTAATCCGTCTTCACTAAAGCCAGAATGAATTCTCATTTCACGTCTTTTATCATCACATCTAAATACTCCAGCAAACTTGCCTTCATAAGGCACTACAGCGCTGTTAAATATGCTGTTAGAAAAAGGAAGCAAATTTCTTGGAATAATTGGATTATTAGAATAACGCCAAACGGCATCATTACATCCCTCTGGTCTTTCTTCCCATGGAATATTAGGAAGTGCTGGTCCTATAATAGTTTTTTTCTTCATTTTTCTTCTCCTAACCTTATTAAAATCAACTTTTAAAACTCCGTACTATTCTTTAACAGCTCCTATTGTTAACCCATTTACAAAATACTTCTGGAAAAATGGATATGCAAAAATTATAGGTGCTGTAGCTAGAACAACCATAGCCATCTTTGCAGTTTCCTTTGGAAGATTTGCAGCTGCTGCAACCTGCGTAGCTCCGAGCTTAGTAGCATTTTGTGTCAAAAATTCTATACTGTTTTCTATTCTCATAAGCATGTATTGCAGAGGCACTAAAGTAGGTTTGTCTATAAATAACATTGCATTAAACCAATCATTCCAATAACCTAAGGTCAAAAACAAAGCTATAGTAGCCATGCCTGGCAAGGATACCGGCAAAACTATTTGAAAGAAAATTCTTAGCTCGCTGGCTCCATCTATTTTGCCTGACTCTATTACTGCATCCGGTACCGAAGTTTTAAAGAAGGTCCTAAGCACAATTATGTACCAGGAGCTTACACACATAGGAAGTACTAATGCCCAAATACTGTTCTTAAGCTGTAAAACTCTAGTAACCACTAGATAAAAGGATACCATACCGCCTCCAAACAGCATTGGTAAAAAGGACAGCATTGTAAAGAACTTTTTATATGCAAAGCTGCTTCTTGATATTGCATAAGCATAAGTTGATATCAACAGCAATCCTATAATTGTACCAAGTACTGTTACTAAAATAGTAACTCCATAGGATTTAACCAGCTGGCTGGTAGAACCAATTACATACTTGTATGCCTCAAGGCTAGTTTCTTTTGGAAAAAAGCTATATCCGTTTTTTCTCAAAGCTTCTTCGCTTGTAAATGATATGATTACTACGAAGATAAACGGTAAGACACTAAACAAACCAAGGACGGACAGAAAAATATTTGCTGCTATATTTGACTTCTTAGATATGGATCCAAATCTGTTGTTTTCATTAAAATCTACACTATCTTTTTTCTTAAATAACATACTTTTCCCCCCTCACCTAAAACAAAGAATTTTCACTATCAATTTTCTTAACTATATAGTTAGAAAGCAAAATCAATATAAGTCCCACAAAGGATTGATAAAGCGCTGCAGCTGAACTCATACCCATTTCACCTAGTGACATTAACCCTCTATATACATAGGTATCAATTACATTTGTTACAGGATAAAGAGGTCCTGAATTTCTAGGAAGCTGATAGAATAATCCAAAATCCGCATTAAAGATTTTACCTATAGATAATATAAATAATATAGTTATAACTGGTTTTAATAATGGCAGAGTTATGCATTTAATTTGTTGCCATTTCGTTGCACCATCTATCATTGCCGCTTCGTAGTATGTTTTGTCTATGCCAGTTACAGAAGCAAGGTAAACTACTGTTCCATAACCTATACCTTTCCATTGACTCATAAGTATAAGTATATAAGGCCAGTATTTTGGTTCACTATACCAGGAAATTGGCTTGCCTCCAAATTTAATAATTAAGCTGTTGATGTATCCCTTATCCACACTTAAGAAAGCGAATAAGCAATAACTAACTACAACCCAAGATAAAAAATATGGCAAAAACATAGCACTTTGATATATCTTAGCCATTCTTTTATTTAAAAGCTCATTAAGCATAATAGCCAAGCATACCGGAATAACTATTCCAAGCACTATGAATACCAAATTATACAAAATAGTGTTCCTTGTTATTATCCATGCATCGCTAGTTTTAAAAAGAAACTCGAAATTTTTAAAGCCTACCCATTTGCTATCAATAAGACTTTTTATAAAACCTTTTCCTGTTATCCTTAGATTTTTAAAAGCTATCACTACTCCAAACATAGGCAGATAGCTGAAAATTAAAAACCATATGGCAGCTGGTGCTGCAAGCAAAAGCAGTTCTCTATTAGCCTTAAAGGTTTTGATAAATTTACGCATTGCTCATCCTCCCCTAGTAAACGTTATCCACAGATAAACTATACCATGTCAGAAAAGCCTCATAAAGCTGACTAAATTCAGATTTAATGTAAAAATTACAGTTTATAATTTTTTGAGCTTCTCATAGTGTTAGGCGAAATGCCAAAGTAATCCCTAAACTTTCTATAAAAGTAGCTGGTATCTATATAGCCTACCTTTACAGCTATTTCATTAACCTTTAAGTTTGTATTTAATAAAAGCTCTTTTGCTTTTTCATTTCTAATTTTATTTAAGTAGTCTGAAAAAGACTCACCAATTTCTTTATTGAATACTTGACCTAAATAGGATGGGTTTATGTTATATTTTTGCGCCAGGGTCTTTAGAGAAAGTTCTTCACCATAATGCTTATCTATATGGGAAATAACCTGCTGAACTATTGGACTTATACTGCTCTGTTCCTCATTCACCAAATTTATAAACTCTCGGCTCTTTAATAAAACTACTTCCTTAATTTCTTCTGTAGTCTTAAAGCTAAGTACCTCAGTAATTAGACTTTTTACATTTTCTTTCTTATCCCATCCTGGCAATTTCAGTTCATCGCTTAACTGAGTTATCAAAAATATCATTTTTATTGCTATATCATAAATTCCTTCTGGAGTTATCCTTGCCTGAGTGGTAAGATTATCAAAAATTTTACCTATATACGTCTCAACGCTTTCTAAATCCTTGCTCAAAAATACTTTATTGAACTCTTTGGCATCAAGCTGTGAGTCTTCTATAAAGCCTTCCATGCTGCTAAACATATCATAAGTAATAATTTTGTTGTATCCATATATCAATAAATAATCTTGTATTTTACTTGCTGTCTGGTAGCTCTTATGTGCATTCTCATGTCCGTTTTCAATGCTGCCTAAAGTAATGAAATAAAATATGCTATATTTTTCCTCTAAAATTGTTTCAACACTTTCAATCATATCTTGAAAATCTTTATTTATAGTCTCATAGTCATTGCTGCCATAAATTATAACTATATTGTTGTCTAAATCTCTAAAAACTGAGCAATCTAACATTTTTTCAGCTAAGTCTTTTATAGCCAGGTAAATTTCATAAGTCTTATGATTATCGCACTTTTTAAGGTTGATAATACCTGCCATATAAAAGCTGAGTCCAAGTTTTATGTCTAAAACAAACTCTCTCTCCTTCAATTCGTAGGAGCTGATATTGTTAGTTACCCACCTATATAAAATATTTTCCTTTAATATTTCAATCTTTTTTTTTTCTAAAACAGGTAATTTTGAACTTAACTTTAATTTTTCAATGGTATTTTTTAGAGTAGCTTCTAGCTCTTCTTCATTAATAGGCTTTAGTATATAGTTTTCTATGCCTAATCTAATTGCTTCCTTTGCATAATTAAATTCATCATATCCACTAAGAATTATAAATCTTGTCCTATCGCTTATTGCTTTTATTTCTTTTATTAGCATTAACCCATTCATTTTAGGCATGCTTATGTCTGTAATTACAATATCAGGATTAACCTCAGTAAACTCCTTTAAAGCTTCTTCTCCATTAAGAGAAGTATTAACTATTTCAAGTCCAAGAGTTTCCCAGTCAATAAGTTCTTTTAAGCCATCTAAAATTAGTATTTCATCGTCTACAAGCATTACTTTATACATTTACTGCAACCTCCTTTACTGGAATCCTTATGCTGATAGTAGTTCCCTGAGGGCTCCTGCTTTTTATTGTTAATCCATAGTTTTCTCCATAGGTTAACTTTATTCTTTCATGAACATTAATAAGCCCAATGGAATCACTATGTTCAAGCTTTTGCATTTTCTCATTAAGCTCTTCAGCTTTCTCAGGATCAATACCTTTCCCATTGTCTTCAATATTTATAATTATATCCTTATCATCTTTTTCTCCAGTAATTAAAATATAATTATCATCTTTATCTGTGTCAATTCCATGAACTATAAAGTTTTCTATTAGAGGCTGAAGAGTAAGCTTAATTATTTCTTTTGACTTAAGCTCTTCCTGAAAATCTATGCAATAATCAAATTTTCCTGCATATCTAAATTTAAATAGCTCTAAGTACAACTTGCAGTGCTCCAGTTCCTCACTTATAGCTATAAAAGTTTTTCCCTTTACCATATTTCTATAAAGTACGGATAAATTATAAAGCATCTTAGCAGTATCTCTGTCCTTATTACTTACAGCTTTCATCCTTATAGCTTCTAATGTGTTGTACAAAAAATGAGGATTTATTTGGCTTTGAAGCGCCAGCATTTCTGCATCCTTTTGCTTTATTTCTGAAAGATAAACTCTATTGATATATCCATCCAGCTTCTCGCACATCTTGTTGAAGCTATCAGATATCAAAGCAAATTCATCATCTTCATTTCCGGTGTTTATTTTTACCTTTAGATTACCCTTTTGAACCTCTTTCATTGCCTGTATTATGTTGTACACTCTATTAGACAGTTTCTCTATTTTGAAAAACACAATCAGCTCTGCGAGAATAATTAATATAAATGCCAGAATGTAGCTTGTAGTAATTATAAATGAGTTATTTTTAAGTGCATTATCTACTGGCAAAATTCCTAGTACACTAATACCTGTAGTGCTGGAAGCAAAATCTACATAACTATATTTATCAAGATAAACAGGCTTGTCTGATACTTCTAACATATTTATATAAGGATAAATCTTGCCCGTATATTTGCTTGAAGAATCATATAAAACCTCTCCATCTTTATTCACTGCAACAATATAGTTCTCCGCTTCTTCGTATTTTGAAATTATATCTTTTAATGAATTTAATCTGTATTTTATTATAACAAGACCTATGGAATCCAACTTATTCGGATCTTTTATTTTATTTAATGTGTAGTAGTATGAATCCTGACTGCCAGATTTGTCGTATGACTTTAACAAGCTAATAAAATCTTGTGTCATCTTTTCCTCACTTGCGTAAGGATGCATACTTTTACTTACACCATATTCATAGGATATAGTTCCTAAGGAATCAAAAATAGCAAATTTATCGCTTTTAGTACTATAAAAAACAATATTTTCAATATTTTTGTTTAAATTAAAGCTGCTTTTTAAAAAGGAATTTACTCCCCCATAGATATAACCTTCATAGTTATAGTAATTATCTAATCGCCGTTTTATATATGTTTCGTAGTCATAGTTTAAAAAATTTATTATATCCCATAGTTCAGCATTATTGCTGTAGAGCCTATCCACAATATTTTTTGTAGCATCATTTTGATTTTTAAAATATTGGTTAACATCATCCACCATCTTTTCATTCAGATAAAGCTGATTTCTTATTAAAGTTTTTCTTATGCTCTGAGTAACAAAAACAGATAGGGTTAGCATAGCAGTTATAATGACTGCTGAATATATGATAAATACTCTTCTGAATACCTTATTTCTAAAAAATTTCAACATAATCTCCTGCCTTAGTACATTTTTAGATAAACTTATACATTATTATATCATAATTTAATTTTGCTGCACCCAAGTACTAAATTAAATAAAACAACCAGGTAAGAAACTAGAGTAAAGCTCTTATTTCTACCTGGTTATCAAATATATTTTCATAGTTATTCCTGTCTTTTCTTATCCTTTGTATTTAATAAGTCCGGTCTCTCTTTTGTTGTAACTATATTTGAAGAAATATAATTTTTCAAATCCTTAATTTTGAAGGGAGCCACTGGTGAAGTGAATGGCATTCCAAAGTTTTCTACAGACGTAATTTTTATTAATATTATGCTTAATCCCATAATAAATCCGAATAAGCCCAATGTTGAAGAAAGAAAAATCAACAGGAACTTTAACAATCGCATTGTATTCATAACTGTGTAGTCCGCTACTGCATAGGAGGCCATGGCAGAAAGCGATATAATTATTACCATAAGGGGACTAACTAGTCCAGAACTAACCGCTGCCTGACCAATAACAATCGTTCCAACTATGCTTATTGAGGAACCTATTTGCTTTGGAAGTCTTACATTTGCCTCCCTTAAAAGTTCTATTACTAATTCCATTAATATAGCTTCTGTAGCCGCATTTACAGGTACTTCTACTCTTGAAGTTGCAATAGTTAGAATATATAGCGACGGAAGTATTTCAGGATGGAAACCAACAACAATAATATATAAGGAAGATAGAGTTAGCGTTATCATTAGTGATGAAAATCTAATAAACTTAATAAACCTTCCTAAATAAACATTGTCATAATGATCATCTCCTGCATCTAAAAAAGCTATAAAATTTTTAGGTGCAATCAGGGCTAAATTACTGCCCTCCACTAAAATACATACTCTTCCCTCTAAAATATTTGCGCAGGCTGAATCAGATCTTTCACTTATACCAATTTGTGAAAACAAATTGCTGCTGCTACTTAAGAGATATTTTTGTATATGTCCTGATTCTAAGATGCCATCAACCTTTATAGCCTCTAATTTGTCCTTAATCTCTGCAACCAGCTTTGGATTAGCAACATCCTGAAGATAAACCAATACAACAGAGGTTTTTGTTCGCACTCCAACAGTGCAATAGTCTGTTTTTAAAGAAGAATCTTTTATTCTATAACGTATTAAAGACAGATTTGAGGTTAAATTTTCATTGAATGCATCTCTTGGAGCTCTAATGGAGCCCTCAACCTCAGGTCCTTCAATCCCTCGTTTCTCAACCTTAAATGTATTAGTCACCAAATATTTATTGCTGCTACAGACAAGAATAAGAGATTTTCCAGCTGTAAGATAATCTGTCATTTTATTTATATCTGCTTCCGCAAAAACATCATCTATATAAATAATTGAATTCATGATTAAGTCAGCTGTAAGAATCTGATTTTCATTATACTGCAGTAATGGCTTTATAATATTTTCCGACAGAGTATTCTTGTCTGTCAGCTCTGGAATATACATTATATAAATACTCTTGCCTTTTACAACTAGTTTTCTTACAGATAGCCCTGCAATATTATTTTTAAGGTCATTTATATTCCTTATTTCATGTATTTCCTCTGACATAAGAATCCTTCCTTCAGCTTCTTCTTTTTTTCTCTAAATCAAATACTGATGTGGTCTTAATTGTAGCTTTCACATTAACATTAACTGTAGCTCTTAAATATTCTTCTTCCCATTTTATATTTTTGTATTTCTGAGGATTATCTGCCTTAAAATACCGAGCAAAACCAAATACATCACATTTGAATTCCTCCTGAGAACGCTTTACTGCGGAAATTATATCTTCTTTTACCCTATTTGAAATTATTTCTTCAAGCTTACTTATATCATCTTTAGTTATTAAATCATTATTAGAATATTCATATTCTATCTTTGAATTCAGCTTTAAATCTATATCAATATTGATATTGCCATCTTTATAACTAGTTTTTATCTTTCTTTTACTAAAATTATTTATAATAGAAACTAAATTATCTCCATTACGAGGATGAGGAAAAGTATCGGAGTAGTTAATCTTATTAGATAACACAAATAAAAATCCATTGCTATCTTTCTCATTGATTATTCCTACTAATTTATCGTCCTTCATGGCACTCATACCCAAATATTTAACGGTGTTTCCTTCACGCTTTATATATGGCAGCAAATAACCTATAGCTTCAACTGACATATCAGAATTTATTTCCTGTATAGTTTTATATAACGCAGCTCCCTTTTTATCTAAATATCTAATAGTATCTTCAATTCCGTATCCCACAGTTATCGCATTTTCAACCTTGCCCGAAAACACCTCCCGCGGTGGTTCTGAGCTTATAACTGTAAGAACAGATCTTCTAAACTTAGGAGAGGAGGCAATACGATTTATATAAGCTTCAATACCTTTCTTTTGGGCATATTCTTTGCTAAAAACAATAACCCTTAGTGCTCCTGAAAAATCCTCAGCAGAAACTTTAGCATTAAAATCTGCTCTTGCAGCTTCAAAGGTTTTTCCTAAAGCTATGTAGTTATAAAAATTAGAGGATTTGTCTCCTGATTTCTTATCAGACGAGTTAGGGGCTAGCTTAGCAATCTCACCACTAAATTCTATATTATCCCTTACATCATCTACTCCTATAGATAGTGTGATGCTAGTCTTATTCACATCATTATAGTCCCAGCAGCCTGATAAAAGGGCTGGTAAAATAAATATACATATTGCTTTTTTATATCCTCTTGTCATATTTTTTCACCTTCGTAATGGCTAGTAATATGCCTGGTATCACAATACAGATTACTATTCCTAGATAAGAATTGTATTTAAGAGCCAGTTCAATTTGTTCCTTTGATTTAGGAAGTTGTGAAAGTATAAATGCTAAGATAGCAGCAGCAACTGCAATATAATTAGTCTTAACTTTTGGCACTATCTTACTTGTAAAAGTCATTATGCCATACCCCCATAAGCTTACGGCACATATTATATTCATTGTCCAGAAAATCATATAAACCCCATCTAATCTTCTTAAAAACTCAAGGTAGTATATATCAACCCCTCTAACTACTGAAAACAGAGACTCTTTTAAAAATACAACATACTCAACTCCAACTACCGATGCAGTAGACTCAGCTACAAAAATATACATAATCCCAATAATCCCTATCATAAAAGTTGTATACCTAAATATTTTTTTGTTGCTGCCTTTACTAATTGGAAGAAAAAGCAGCACCTCCATTCCTAAAAAAGTAGGTATCATTTTAGGCAATCCCTTTAAATAAGATGTTAATTCCTCCTTGACAAACAGAGGCTGAATATTTATAAATTTGCCCTTTGTAACTAAAAGTGAGTTAATAAATATAAAGCCAATTAAATTTAAGAAACCATATATCTCACATATCCTTGCTATAACTTTAATTCCCTTGGTCATTGCATAGCATACTACTCCAAAAAATACTAAGCATATAACAGCAATAGGGGTCCTAAAAAGCAAATTCAGCTTAATAATTTCTCCATAGAATCTAATAATCATTGCAAAGTGAACTAAAAAATAAATCAACATTATGATTGTTAACAAATAAGTTATTGGTTTGCCAACAAGGTCTTTGCCATATTCGAATATAGTTTTACCCTCATAAACATACTGAAGATAAGTAATCATATATGTTATAAGCATAAAAATAACAGTTAAAATAATTAATGTTACCCACATGCCTGTGCCAGCAATCTCAGCAGCATTTTTAGGTATATTTATGATGCCGTAGCCAATAATAATACAGTATAGAATGAATGCTATTTGCCTATTCGTTAGGAAGTTGTTCATGAAAGTTCCTCCTAATAAGATATATCTGTATATAAGTTTTCCATTCTTAGTTTTGGATATACCGTTGGCATTTTTGCATAGAGCTTAACATTATAAAACAAGCCTCCATTTCTAGTCAGTGTAAATTCCTACATATCTAAGAGTCGGGCTGATACGTGAAGCTATTATATTAAGAGTTATCTTCTTTGTTTCTACCGCATGGAATTTACATATCTTTCTTGACCCTACTACAGTTCCCTTATATATCATTTTAGGACCTGAATCAGTTTCAGCTATAATATTGAAGGCTTCTATTCTCTGACTTAATGCTAGCTTTTCCATTAGTACTACATGCTTGACTAGTTCCTTTGCTTCAAATTCAAAAGTCAATGTAACCCTCTCCTGCCCATCACAAGCTTTATAAAAACTGCTATCTTCAGTCTTTACATTCTCCAAAGGAAAGTCATTATGCTGTGAAGACGCTGTAATTCTTGACTTTGAAGTAATACAATCAGAAAAAGCTTTCTTTATGTATTCGCCTATATCTTTTAATCTTAAAACATCATTTTCATGAATCAAGCCCCTTTTATCCGGAGGTATATTTAAAAGCAGCGATGCATTTCCACCTACAGAGTTATAATATATATTCATGAGATGCTCAAGAGATTTTACTTTATCGTCCTCATCTTCATGATAAAACCATCCTGGTCTTATAGATGTGTCTACCTCAGCAGGATACCAAATCAAGCTTTTTTCATCCTTTAGTGCATATCTGCTGCCCAAATCCTCATCCTGAAATGAATATTTTTTCTCTCTAAATTCAGCATCATCCTCCTTTTGCGAATTCTCTGCTACGTAATCCGGTAAGGACAACTTTTCTGCAACAACATTCCACTCTGATGCTCTGCAATGACCTGCTTCATTACCGCACCACCTTACATCTGGTCCCGAAATAGCAATGACAGCCTCTGGTTGAAGCTCTCTTATAACGCTATAATAACGCTGCCAATCATAGCTTTGTCGTTTTCCATTTGGGCCTTCACCGCAGGCACCATCAAACCATACACTAAAAATTTCTCCATACCCTGTTAGAAGCTCTGTAAGCTGGCTAACAAAATACTCATTATATTTGGGAGAATCTCCATATCTCTCATCATGCATATCCCAAGGAGAAAGATAAAATCCAAATTTGAGCCCATACTTTTTACAAGACTCAGCCATTTCCTTAACGATATCGCCTTTACCTTGCTTATAAGGACTATTTTTCACGCTGTGCTCTGTGTATTTACTTGGCCATAGGCAAAAGCCGTCATGATGTTTGCAGGTTAGTATAGCTGCCTTTATACCTGCTGCTTTAAGACTACTAATCCATTGATCCGTATCTAGTTCCGTTGGATTAAACATAGCTGGATTTTCTTTTCCATTTCCCCATTCTGAATTATAAAAAGTGTTCATGCCAAAATGAATAAAAGAGTAAAATTCTAATTCATGCCACTTAAGTTGTCTTGCTGAAGGTACTACTTTTATTAATCTTTCTTCTAACTTATCCATAATATCCTTCCTTATTTTCATAAATAAAATGTAGGCATTAGCTTCATTTACTGTATAGTTATTTCAAATACTAGCTATAGAACTTCTACTATAATTTCCTCTGCCTCAAACCTGCTGCTTCTCGCCTTTAGTTTTATGCTTCCTTTTTCTCCAGTAGTTCTTACCCATACAGCAATGCAGCCTCCAATAAATGCTGTAAGCTTAGGACCTATTATTTCTCCTGGCCCGGATATTTCAAATTCAATGCTTTCGTTAATATAGGGTACTAAATTTCCGGCTTGATCAACAATCTTATAAGTTATTCTTGTGGAATCCATATCTCCGGAATGTAATGTTAGGTCATCGGCAGCAGCAGTAATGGCTTTTGGCACTGGATTTCTTGAGAATATTTTGCTTACTGCTTCCTTACCATTTATATAGCCCTTGAACTCAGCATCTCCCCAGGAAACTCCCCAATCTCCAGGAATCTCATGAATAAACACCGGTGGATATTCTAATCCTGCAAAATTCTCCTTATCAGGATAATACTTTCCTAAAAGCTTACCTTCAACATAAAGCTCCACAGCCTCACAGTTTGTACAAACTACTTGAGGTACAATTAATCCCTCATTACGCTCACCACGACTCCATAGTGTTAATGGTTCCAGCACAAGCTCCTTCTCAGGGCTTACTTGACTCTTATACATAAAGGCTGCAAATTTTGGAATTCTAAACATATCCATAACACCGTGATAACAAATTCTGTCTCCTGAACCGAAATCAAAATGGGTGTTATAGTCAAAAGCACACCAGCCTATAGCTCCAGAAATATTTTTATCCAAAGCCATTCGGTTTTGAACCCTGAAATGCCTTAGCGCATGCTCTATTAAACGTTCCTCATTGTCAAATCTTTTTGTTGGATATATATGTCCACAATATTCTGTTACCAGATAAGGTACATTTTTATCTAATCCTGTTATAGCTTTTTGATTCCTTAAAACAATTTCTTTTCCTGTATGAATAAAGTCATTGTTAGTATAAACATCTTCTAAGAAATCGCTGTTAAGTATATATCTAACTCCGCCAGTTTGTCTTGTATTGTCCAATTCATGAGCAATAGCATTAGTTCTTGAATAAAAATCATGATCATCCTGAGACTCGTTAATACGCACTCCCCATAGGAATATAGAAGGATGATTCCAATCTCTTGTAATCATTTCTCTTACATTTTCGCAGGCTACAGCTTTCCACTCTTCATTTCCTATATGCTGCCAACCAGGTATTTCCTCAAATACAAGCAGTCCAATTTCATCGCATCTGTCAAGGAAGTGTTTCGATTGAGGATAATGTGAAGTTCTTACTGTATTGATGTTAAGTTCATATTTTAATATATCAGCATCTTTTCTTTGTGCTCTTTTAGGCATAGCATAGCCAACATATGGGTAGGATTGATGTCTGTTGAGTCCTCTGATTTTCAGCATCCTTCCATTAAGATAAAAGCCTTCTTCTGTAACCACTGCTTCCCTAAAACCTACTCTTACATTAAAGCTGTCCTTATAACCCTCGCAGCCTTCAATGGATATTTTAACTTCATAAAGGCTTGGACTATCAATATCCCAAAGCTTAATAGCTTTAAGTTTATCAAGCATAATTTCATATTTATTATTTAATCCATCTCTAAGCTCTAGTACTTCTTCCTTTTCTGCTATAACTTTATTGTCAGCACAAAGCGAAACTTTCAAATTAAAATCGCCCTTTAAGTTACCTTGGTTGTTTACATATACTTCTGCTAATACTTTTTTATCTTCCTTAAGAGCATCCAAGGTTTTAGCAAATACATTGTTTATATAGACTTTATCCACTATCCTTAAGCTTACTTCCCTGTATATGCCTCCAAAGGTAAGATAGTCTATAACATATCCAAAAGGCGGAATATCTGCTCTTTCAGTAGAATCTACCATTACAGTTATAACATTTTCCTCATCAAAGTTAACTTTTTCAGTAATTTCAACAGAAAATGGAGTATAGCCGCCTTTGTGTTCTCCAACATATTGTCCATTACAGAACACTTTTGCATAGGTCATGACACCTTCAAAATCTATAAATAAAAGCTTATCCTTGTTTTCGCTGCCTATTACAATTTTCTTTCTATAACAAGAGATAAATTGATAGGATCTCTCATCAAAATAGTTGTACGGAACTTCCTTGTTGGCATGCGGAAGATTTACTGCTGTAAAGCTAGAATCATCATAATATCTGTCAATATATTCTTCCTTAAAATTGTCTATGTATAGCCAATCTCTGTTTAATGAAATATTTTCTCTTGACATCGTTTACCCTCACCTCTTAGTAATTCTCTAATTGTATGAAATTTTAATGTAGTTTTCTTAAAACTTGGTTTTTAATCTGCTATTCGATTAAATTTATAAACTTACTGTAATATCCCTCACATCCTTGTATGTTTTTCTTAATCTTCCAGGCGATGTACCCATATATTTGCGAAAAACCTTGTTAAAGTAGTTTGAGCTGGAATATCCAACCATACTTGCTATCTCTTCTACAGTAAAACTAGTAGATACTAGTAATTCTACAGCCTTCTCAATCCTAAGCTTTGTGATATAGTTCCAGGCTGATATTCCCATAGCCTTTGTAAATAAATGATTAAAGTGAAATTTAGACATATTAACTTCGAATGCAATATCATCTAGGCAAAGCTCCCTATGAAGATTATCCTTCATAAAGGTTATGGCTTCATGAAGGGTATTATTATTGGGCATATCCTTTGTTGCCTGTGCATTCAAACTTGTATATAGCTTCATAATAAATTCATAGGCTTTTCCTGAGGTTTGATAGCCATCGGTTATTTTATTGTTAACTGCATCCCAATAAATTTGCCATAAATATTTTATTACCTCTTCCTTCTCGCTAAACTTAACAACTGCTCCAAAATTGTCCTGTATTTTTCTCCATTCTGAAATAGTGTATTCTCCTGTTAATGTAATATAAATAAACTCCCACTTTTGCCCATTCTTTGGAATGTAATAGCGATGCTTACTTGGAATAGTTGAAAGAAATGCAGAGCCTTCATCAAGTATGTAACGCTCATTGTCAAATTCAATGACCCCGGCTCCTGATAGTGTATACTGAAAAATGCAATTCCCTGCTTCATCAGGTCTTCTCATACCATCAAAATTATATTCTGTTGAATTTTGTATTTGCCAACCTAAAGAATGCACCTGTGCTGGCGGAGATTGAGGTCCTTTTATATACCGATAGCTAAAATTTTTATAAAACATTTCTCTATCACACTGCAGCAAGATTTTACCCTCCATTCAGCATTATATTGATATTGTTATGGTCCGAAACCGATGCTAAGATAATTATAATACATGTATAAGTACTTATATAGAGTTAATTTAAAGTAATATTACAATTCAGCCACATTTTGTATGTGGAAAGTTTGACTAAAGATAAATAGCAAAAGGATGAGTTAAAATGAATAGTTATATGGAAATTGATATTCTAGAACAGGAATACTGGTGGGGTGGAACGGTTCAAGATGGAGTCTCTATGCCCTATACGAAAACAAACTTTAAAAGGGACCTTTCTAAGGAACAGCTATACAATCAGAGTGTTCCTATTTTATTATCAAATAAAGGTCGATATGTTTGGTGCGAGGAACCTTTTTCTTTTTCTTTTATAGACAATAAACTTATTATAACCTCAAACAGTAGTGATATCATAGTAAGCAGCGGTCATGAAAATTTAAGAGGAGCTTTTTTAGATGCCTCAGGTAAATACTTCCCACCTGATGGAAAGTATCCTGACCAATTAATGTTTACTGCACCACAATATAATACTTGGATTGAGATGATGTACGAACCAACACAGGAAAAAGTATTAGCTTATGCCAAAGCAATTATTGATAACGGTATGCCTCCAGGAATACTTATAATCGATGACAATTGGCAAGAGGATTATGGGGTCTGGAGCTTCCATCCTGGTCGCTTCCCCCAGCCTAAGGCTATGATTGCGAAGCTTCATGAAATGGGTTTTAAAGTAATGCTTTGGATTTGCAACTTTGTTAGCGCAGATAGCCTTACAGCAAGAACTATTGATAAACTTGGCTATCTTGTAAAAAATCAAGCTGGTAAAGCTGCAATGGTAGAATGGTGGAATGGCCGCAGTGCTATGCTAGACCTTACAAGGGAAGCTGCTCTTGAGTGGTTTAAGCTGCAGCTTAATAGCTTGATGCTTAATTATGGAGTAGATGGCTTTAAATTTGACGCAGGTGATTTAGCTCATTTCAGTGACAGCTTTATATTAAGCAAAGCAATTAACGGTAATCAATATTCCGAAGCTTGGGGGAAAATAGGTTTAGATTATGAGCTTAATGAATATCGAGCTTGCTGGAAGCTTGGAGGCAAAGCATTAGCACAACGGCTTAGTGATAAAAGCCACTGCTGGGAACTAATCAATGGACTTGGCAGTCTTATACCCAATGGACTTGCTCAAGGCCTTATGGGCTATGCATTTACCTGCCCTGATATGATTGGCGGTGGAGAATACCTTAACTTCCTTGAAAATAGTAATAATTTAGATAAGGAATTAATAATTCGTAATGTAGAATGTGCCGCTTTATTCCCTATGATGCAGTTTTCTGCAGCTCCATGGAGGGTATTGGATAAAGAACAGCTTAATATTTGCGTTGAAATGGCAAAGTTGCATGTGCGTTTTTCAGACAGGATTGTTGAACTTGCTAAGGAAGCATCAAAAACTGGAGAGCCAATAATCAGACATATGGAATATGTTTTCCCTGGAAATGGCTACGAGAAAATAATAGATCAGTTTATGCTTGGAGATAAGATACTAGTAGCACCTGTATTAAAGAAGGGAGCCACTAGTAGAAGCATTGTTTTTCCTAGAGGTAAATGGATTGGTGATGACAAAACCGTAGTACAAGGTCCTTGTACTATAACTGTAGACGCACCTATAGAAAGACTGCCTTGGTATGAAAAAGTAGATACCAGTATATAGTATTAGGTCTAAATAAATATCTAGAAAATAGTTGAGAAGGGAATGTGATAATTATGGGGATATGTTTTAATGAAAAATCAAACTCCTTTAAACTTGATGCAAAAGATACAAGCTATATAATTGCTATTGTTGATGAAGAACAATTTTTGGGACATGTTTATTTTGGACAAAAATTGCCAGACGATGATGTGAATTATTTAATGGGTCTCGAGGAATCGCCCTTTGTGCCATCAAAAAATAATAGAAATAGAATGTCCTTCTTAGATAGTTTTCCTACAGAATATTCTACAAGCGGATTAGGTGATTTTAGAGAGTCCTGTCTTAAAGTTATGACGAAATCAGGTATAACTGCTTGCGGGATTAACTATGTTACCCATAAGATTTACAGCGGTAAGCCTAATTTACAAGGCTTGCCGGCTACCTTTGGAGAGGAAAAAGAATGCTCAACTTTGGAGATAACTTGTTTAGATAAGCATTTAAATTTAGAAGTCATCCTAATATACACTGTTTTTGAAAATTTAGATGTTATAACAAGAAGTGTACAGGTTAAAAATTGTTCTAATGAAGCTATACAACTAACAAAGGTTTTATCTGCTTGTGTGGATTTCGATAGAATTGATATGGATATGATTACTCTTCACGGTTCTTGGGCAAGAGAACGCCATATAAACAGAAGAAGTATAACTTTAGGAAAACAAGCTGTTTCCTCTGCCAGAGGTGAATCAAGTCATCAAATGAATCCCTTCCTGGCAGTAATGGATAAAACTTCAACTGAAGATGCCGGTGAAGTATATGGATTTAATTTTGTGTATTCAGGTAATTTTATAGCTCAAGCTGAAGGGACCCAATTTGATACTACTCGTGTTGTAATGGGTATTAATCCTGAGGATTTTGCCTGGAACTTAGAGCCTGATGAGGAATTTACAGCACCAGAAGTTGTTATGGTTTATTCAAATGAGGGTATAGGAAAAATGTCCAGAACCTTTCATGATCTTTATAGAAATCATCTTATTCGTGGACAATATAAGGATAAAAAGAGACCTATTTTAATAAACAATTGGGAAGCAACTTATTTTGATTTTGATACGGAAAAGTTAATTTCTATAGCAAAAGAAGCTTCAAAACTCGGTATTGAAATGCTTGTTATGGATGACGGATGGTTTGGAAACAGAAGCAGCGATAATATGGCACTAGGAGATTGGATAGTTAATGAAGAGAAGATAAAAGGAGGCCTTAAATACCTAGTAGATGAAGTAAATAAACTTGGTATGAAGTTTGGAATTTGGTTTGAGCCTGAGATGGTTTCTCCTGATTCTGATTTATATAGAGCACATCCTGATTGGGCTTTACATATTGAAGGCAGAACTGGAACTCTTTCTAGAAATCAATACGTGTTAGACTTTTCTAGAAGAGAAGTTAGGGATTATATATATGATAGTTTAAGAAAGATTTTAAACAGTGCAAATATAGAGTACGTAAAATGGGATATGAACCGCCAATTAAGTGATGTAGGCAATGCTATACTTCCACCACACAGGCAAAGAGAAATTTGGCATAGATATGTTCTAGGTGTGTATGAGCTTATGGAAAGGCTGACCACGGAATTTCCACAGGTGCTTCTTGAAAATTGTTCAGGCGGAGGTGCCAGGTATGATGCAGGCATGCTTTACTATAGTCCTCAAATTTGGACTTCAGATAATACAGATGCTGTTGAAAGACTTAAGATTCAACATGGTACTTCACTAGTATATCCTGTATCAGCAATGGGAGCTCACGTAAGTGATGTTCCAAATCACACTGTTGGTAGAGTTACTCCTTTTGAAACCAGAGGTTTTGTTGCGCTTTCAGGAACCTTTGGCTATGAATTAGATGTTACGAAAATCCCACAAGAGGATAGAGCTATGATACCAGAGCAGGTAACATTGTACCATAAGTATAACGATTTAATTCGAACAGGTGACTTGTATCGTATAGGTAATTTGTTTGAAAACCCAGAGTTTGACTGCATCTCATATGTTTCAAAAGATAAAAGCGAAGTACTTGTAACATATGTTCAGGTTTTAAACAGGCCAAACTATCACAGCAAAAGAATTAGGTTAAAGGGACTGCAAAAGGATGCTTACTATAGAAATGAAGAAACAAACGAAGTATATTCCGGCGCTGCCTTAATGAATGGCGGTGTGCTTATAAAAGGATTATGGGGAGATTTTAAAGGTAAATTAATTCATTTTGTACTTGAAGCATAATATCTAAAATAGGAGTAAGGGCAAAAGAAAAAGGAGTAAGAATTTTATTTTCTAATATTCTTACTCCAATTCCCATTCTATATTCCTAGGTTTAATATCATTTGTAATCCAAGCTCTAATTGCCTTCTAACCTTTAGTACGCATAGCTCTAAAGGTTCCTACCCTTTAGATTTTCTTGTTAAAATATATGTTAGTGCTACTATGTTAGCAGCAGAGAGCAATATAACAGCCATCTTTAATCCAGTGTGCTTGCTAGATTTAGAAACAATTGCAGTCTTGTCCTTTTCTTGTGGTGAATTAGTGCTCATATTTTCTCCACTGTCCTTACTTGGATCGTATGTATCTGTTTTTGCTTCCCCCGTCATTGCCAAGCGAATAAAACTTGGCCTATAACAATCTGCATTATTAACATGCCCTGCTAAATCACCATTATAGTTTACATTATAGGATATAAGAAGCTCACCTTCTTCAGATAATACAGGATGACCTTTAGCATTATAAGAGAAGGCATTCGCGCCAAGCTTGGAATCAAGAGTTATATAGTATAAATCCTGAGATTCATGAAATGGGCCTACTGGTGAGTCGCCAATTCTAGCAACAATTCTGTTGCCTGTTGTCATATGGGTATATACAAGCAGGTACTTTCCAGCGTTTTTCCCTGTATATATAGGGGTAACACTCATTTCAGGTGCTACATCCTCTGCTAACCCCTTTACACCTTTAATATCCTTCACCCAGGCTTGCCCATTGTAATATTCATAGCTCTTAAAATCTTCTATTTTATCAGCTTTCACCCTTGAAACCACCAATTGTCTTTTTGCCCCCTTACTATCCATATATCCGTAGTTATATATATAACCATCAGGGTTCTTAACTCCTGCTTCCTTTGTATTAACAAGCACTGCACTGCCAAATATTATGGAGCCTCCATCAAAGTTTGAAAGATACCTTTTGTCCAAATCATTCTGTAACCTTATAGTTGAATGATCCAGATTTCCATTTTTTATATCAAAGCTTGCTAAATCTTCTCCTCGTTGCTCAAAACCAAGCCCACTTGAGGTCTTTTCAATATATAATGGAAATGTATATGCTTTTCCGTTGCTTATAAATACATCTCCAAGCCAATAGTAACCACTTCTTTCGCTATTTGGTTTGATAGGCACACCATTTTCTTCTGTAATAAAAGTCATCTTACCATAATAGGGGTCATTTCCTTCAAAAACTGCAGAAGTATTATTAAGCATTTGCATACCTTGTCTCTTCCTAGTTATAGGGTTAACTTTAGAAATGAAGGTATCAGAAAAATTAAAATAAGTTTTATTGTTGCTTGATCTCTTGCTAAAGCCCTGCGTCTCTATTCCATCTAAAGCAGCAGCAAATATACCATCTGCGCCGCTCCAGCCCTGATAATTTGAAAATAAGCCTGTCCATTCGTCTGCTGGTTCTGAATAATATCCATCTCCTGCATAAAATCTTACAGCTGATAGTCCGTATTTATCTCCTCCGTAATTGCTCTTTATATCTAGCCTTATAAATCTAGCTTCCTTGTTATTAAAAGAAATGCTGTCTGTGGCACTTAATTTACTAGCCCCGTCTGCCTCTTTAAGTGAGGCATCAGTTAGCTTTTCCCACTTGCCATACTCAACAGCTGTTGAAATAGTTACATCCTTAAGACCTTGCTTTGTATTAGAAGATTCATTGTAATTATAAATATTCATAGCTCCTATAGGGTATGTCCCCTTAAGGTCAAACACGATATAGCCAGCTTTATCAGCTAGATACATATCCTCAGGATTGTTGCTATGAAAAGCCTTTGCACTGCTTGGATTCGATAACCCCACTCCATTTACAAGCCTGTGTTGTTCTTTTGTAACTTTTGAACTTACAGGATTATATATTGAAGCTGTAAGATAAGAGCCATTTACTGCTGCTTCCTTGTACTGATAAAATCTTACCTCGGAAAGTCCATAGGCCTTTCCACCCCAATTTCCATCTTTCTTTTGAGGTACAAACTTAATGTATTGAGCAGTTACACCCTTTAGGTCAATTAAATTTCCATCATTAAGATTTGTAGCCTTAATATTATTTTCATCGCTGCTTTTCTTTAATTCGAAATTTTTAAATGACTTCCACTTTTCACCATCAAGGGAGTAATAGACATCAATCTTTCTTAGGCCATTATCTGTATTTCCAGCAGAATTATAATTCCACACAAATATCTTTCCAACTTGAAATGCCCTTCCTAAATCGAAGGAGATAAAGCTGTTTTCAAGCTCATTTTCCTTCGATAGCCACATTGTTTCCTGAGCATTTTCTGCGGTATGAGTATGGATAACACTATCAGTACCACTCATTCCCGAATTGTTGGCTGCATTTTTTGCATCATAAGCAGATGATGGTGAAGAACTTTCTGCTGACAAAAAGCTTCCTATCTCCTTATAAGGCATTTTCTTATTGCTTTCTTCCTGTGCTGCTGCATTTATATTTGTACTCATAATAATCATCCCTAGTAGCATAGTAAAAAAAAGTTTTCTGCTTTTATACTTCTTCATTTCATCACCCTTTTATTCTTTTTTCCTGAAGCTATTATATAAATGACCATTGCTGACAGTGAAATACTAAGGACTATAATTGCAATAACATATGGCATTGCACCCTTGGTACCACTGCTTACTGCAACTTCCTTCTCTTTAGGCTGAGGCTTGGCATCCTCCTGGGTTGCCTTACTGCCATCTTGTTTTTCAGAGCTTTTATATTCTGTTAGTGCCTTACTGTCATTTGCAAGCTTACTTATTTCGTCATCAGCTAAGGCTCTGCTATAAATACGGACATCATCCATAAGTCCGCTAAAGCTTCTTATTTTCTTCTTTCCATCAGCATACCCACCAATTAGAAAATCTCCGCCATTATTACCTGCCCCAGGCTTATAGCCCATCTGTATAGGTATGCCAATTCCCTTTACCATGTTATTTTCTGAAATTTTTTGTCCATTGATATAAAGAAGCTGTTTCTCTGAATCATGATTGTATACAACAGAAATATGTATCCAGGTATTAAGATTTTCCTGAGACTTTGAAGCGGTAACACGATCTCCTTCCGTCCAGGAATTTCCGCACATGTAGGATGTTAGTTTATGTTCTGCATCAAAGGAAAAGTCAAAAGCTCCCTTTCCCAATGCGCTCAAGCCATCATTGACAAATAAATTAGTAAATTTATTATCACTTTTATAAAATTCTTTTATGTTTATAAAGGCTGTAACAGTTATATCAGTACCGCTTATTGCCTTAGTGGCTGAAAGCCTGAGCACTGTATTGCCATCAAACTGAAAAGCCTTACCTTCCTTACCCTCTCCATAGGAGGCAGTACCATCAATTTTTAAATTTCTGCCCTTGCTTGAGTAATCTTTAACAGTTTTATTATCTTCCTCATTAAATATATAGTGAGCTTCTAGTCCCTTATCGTTCTCAGCATTTATCCTAAGAGCACTCACATTAAAAATAAGCAGTGCGCAAATAACACCTGTAACTAACTTTTTCATTTTCCACCTCTTGTTTTTATATTATATTTCTACTTTCAATTTAACAGTCTTTATCTCACAGGGTCTAAAGCTCATTTTAATTTTCCTATCCTCAACCTGTAAAGGATTTATAATTTCCTCCAACATGTTAGTTTCCCATGCCTGAAGTATCGGCTTCCAACAAGTAAACACCGCGCTTGAAGGGTTGTTGCTGTAATTTACAAACCTGACTACAACAGTATCCTTCTCTCTATCTTCAGGCAACTTCAAAATAGACATAATAACTTCTGAGCCCTCAAGTGAAAAATAAGACTGACTCTGCTTTATTTCATAATTCTCCTCAGCAGCAAAGGAATCAAACTTTATGCCAGACTGAAGTGAATCCTTTATTTTTATTAATTCTGCCGCATTAATCCCCTCTGAAAAAGGCATTATTCTGTAAGAAAATTCTAGAGGCTTTAATAGTTGTCCATCAATTTCACCATTAGTTAAAAAGGTCTTGGAAAAGCTTCGATATAAAGTAATCATTACACTGCCCTTCTCATCATCTAAGGCTCCGCACTCATGAAGTCCATAGGCGCTTATAAAAGCTATCCCACATCCGTCAATATTCTTTTTATAAACTATATTTTCAAATTGCTTTTCGTACTTTTCATGTTCCTTCCAATCACTTGTACTGTAGTCGATTCCAATTTTTCTTTCTACAAAACCAAAAGCCTGGCTTACGGAATAAGTATCAGAATTGATGCTTGTAGGCAGACAGAGCCTTAATCTGTGATCTCTAATATTGTTTACAATGTGAGTTTTTACATCTACATATCTTGCTGTGCTGGTTAAGGTTAAATAGGTAATGATTTTAAGCTCTTTTGTTTCCTCTGACCTCAGCCAATGCTGAGTATTGTTATTAACCCCTTCAGGAAGTCTCATATAAGTAGTCACCCTGAAGCAAGTACTATCTTGTCCATCATAAATTCTCTCTATGCTTGTTTGAAAACCAGTGCTGCTTATGGCCCTATTTGCTGTAGGATTAATGTGGAACCATCCATCTCCAATCTCACCATCACTTATATAACTCAATAAATCTGTATAAGTATTGCCACTTCTTTTATCAAAGATATCCAAAGTGCCATTATCATTAATACTCATACGTATATACTTATTTTCTGCAGTATTATAACTGGTTGATAATCTTCCTAAATATCTGGTAGGTTTATCACTTGGAACAAGCTTATATTCCGTCTTTGAGAAGGCTTTCATTTCAGCCCTAAAGGTAATAGTATGGCTGTCCACCTTTTGACGGTAGTTAGAGTCAAGTACATTCACATATTCTCCCCTATATACATCTACTAATGTATATGGAATTTCTCTTCCGCTATGGTCTAATAAGATAAAAGCATTCTTAAGTTCTTGAGGAGCCTGCTCTGAAAATTTGTCTTTATATTCTTGTTTAAAATATACTTTTGCCATGACAACTTCTTCTCTGTCATATGGCATAGGGTTAAACAGCGACAGTATATATGCAGCAGAATCGTTCTTCCTTGCTGAATTGCTTAACTCGCTGTACATTGCATCATTTATTAATTCAGTACATATTGACTTTGCTTGTCTAAACCTATAATGCATGTCGCTATGAACTTCATCTATAGAACAGCCGCAAATTGAATCATGAGGATGGTTTTTAATTAGATAATTATAAGCTCTGTCTATATAGGTCTTTTGAAGGTTATATCCCTTTAAATTAGCTAATACAGCATATGGTTCAGCCCATTTTTCAAGTAATATTTGCGTTTCATCATTTTCCTTCTTTAGATCATACCTGCTGGATAAAGTATGGGTAATAAGCATATTATGCTCAACTACATCCTTGGCAGTCTCATTTAATTCTCCCTGTCGGATGCTTAAGCTATCAAGCGACTTCTCAAGCTCTTTAACCATATTATCTAGAGCTTCAAAAACTACAGGACATTTATAGTGTTCCTCTAGCTTATGTACCAAATATGGAGCCATTTCGTGAATTCCTTCATGATCCATGCCATCCATAAGTACAATAAACGGTGCATTTGATCTTTCAAGCTCTGAATCTACATATTTAATAGCTCTGGAAACAAGATTATCAAGAGATAAATCCTCACCTAATATATACGGAATCCAGACGTCCAGCCAGAAGCTGCCATAACCGCAAGTCTCAGGCACCTTAAATGTTATGCATTCGCTGCCGTCTAAAGCCTGCCACCTAAAATGCATATCTGTAGTATGGTTATTGGTACCGCGTCCTAAAAGAGCACCTTTTATGTTAAAGCCGTTAAATATTTGGGGCATTTGAGCAATATGTCCGAATATATCACAGATGTAGCCATATTTCATAGCCTCGCCACCAAACTCTGAGGCAACCTTATGTCCAAGCATAAGGTTTCTTATGATACTTTCCCCTGATACAAGGAATTCATCAGGCATTACATACCAAGGGCCAACCTTAAGCCTGCCTTCTTTAACAAGCTTTCTAACAACCTCTCTTTTCTCAGGTTCTATTTCACAATAATCCTCTAAAACCACGGTTTGTCCATCAAATATAAAGGAATGAAATTCTTCATCTTTAAGAAGTGTATCTATTATGCCATTTGTAATTTTAACCAATCGATATCGAAAGCCTTGGAAACTCCTGTACCATTCTCTATCCCAATGAGTACTGGCAAAATAAAATATTTTTTTAATTTTTCTATTTTGAGCTTCTAAATTCGCCACTTATTATCACCTGCCTGTTAAATAATAAAAAGCTCAAATATGAGACCTTAATATACTGAGGTAACCCATATTCAAGCTCTCTCCATCTAGATATATTTTTTTAAACTATCAATAACTACTCTGTAACCCTCAGGTCTAAGGTGTAGACCATCTCTCGTAAGCTCAGGCTTCAATCTGCCTTCCTTACCCTTTAATTTTGAATTTATATCTATATAAGTAACCTTTAATTCCTCACAAAGTATTTCAAGCCCTTGATTTATTACATCAATAGCATAGTTTGATCTATTTTTGATAGCTTCTTCTGATAAGTTATCATAACCTTCTGTACCTGTTGGATACAGAGATTCAACATAAATCTCTGTACTCTTGCACTTCTCTTTGGTCGCTAAAATTATTTTTTTAATATTTTCAACTATTTTTTCAGGCTTGGATACATTGACTGCAAGATCATTCGTTCCTATTAAGAGAAACATTTTTGAAGGTTCAAGGTCATAAATACTTTCCTTCATCCTCTTTAAAAGTCCTTCTGTAGTATCTCCACCAATTCCTCTGTTGTAAACCAAACTATCACTATAATATTCCTCCAGCAGAAACTCCTGAGTTAAAGAATCTCCTACAAAAAGCACTCCTCCCTTTTGCACTGAAGCGTTTAAAAATCTGAACCATTCAAGCCTGGACTCATGCCCTTGGTCAATAAGCAGCGATAGAAACTCCTCCATGCCTTTTTGTTCTGCAGCCTTAACCCTTTTTTTAATGCTTTGGCCTTGTGCTGCGGCATACGCTGCCAAAACAGCTATAATTATGATTAGCAATACATAAATCATGTTTTTCTACCTCCTTAGTGACTCTGGAAGGTTGGCAGTTCATAGTACAGTTCTTCCAGTTTCTTGAGAGAATTATCTACACTATTCAAATCCTTTCCCCATCTAAAAATATACTTATATTCATAGAAGCCTCCTAAAGAGGTTGCAAAATTCGTCTCCCAATAGTTATTCATATTCCAGGAATATAGTATCTCATTGTTTTTGCTATTCTCATCCTTCAGCTCAATTTCTCCAGGGTGAAGCGAACCCATATAAATGATTGGGGAATCCTGAGTAGTAACCACTAAGCCTCTTTCTTTATTAATAAGAGCAAAACCCTTGTGTGCAGTATAGAATTTGGTCAGCGTACCAGGGAGCTGGTCAATACGCGGTCTCATAGGTTGCCCCATTTTATCCAGCCACAACTCATCTATAGTACTTCCAGCAGATATAGGTAGCGCAAGATAAACGCTTTCCGGCTCCCACACCGTCTCCTTACCCAGAATAAAGGAAACATCTACCCTAGGTTCATCTACATAGGCAGTAAGCATTATAGTTGTATATATAGAACCCGGCATTTCATATTTCAATTCTACTCTTCCAAACAGAGGTCCATTTGCAAGCACTCTTACATTAATCAATTTACCTTCATATCTTTCAGAGCTTATCAGCTTTCGATTTCTTCCAAAATTCGCGCGTATTTCCTTTATCTCAGACTGTGCAAATTGATACTTATTCAAACATGGTGCTACCTCATAAATAGGGGTAAGCATATTTTGAACTTTGTCACTTCGTATTAATTCCACATTATCAGCCTTGTCAAACCAGGAATTTATTCCCAAATCCTTTTCCCAGGTTATTCTTATATAAGGGGTTTCCAGCTTAAATTGATTTGCTGTAATCTCATTATTAAGATAAGGACTTATATAGTCATAACGTGTATCTCTTGTAAATAAAGGATCCAGAGGTATTCTTCGTTGCCTCTCCACCTTCGGCTTAACAGCAAATATCTTACTGCTGTTTGCCTTTATTAGTGCATTAAAATTAATTTCTCTTCTTGCCTTTTCATCTACCAGTATTTCCTGATGAACAAGCACCTCTCCGGTCTCCTCATCTATAACCTCATAGCCTTCTTTAATAAGGTATTCATCCCACCAATTGATATAAACCTTAACTCTTTCTTTTCTATCATAATTATAGGGATTTACCGCCTTATATCTTAAGGGCCTTCCTATAGCCTTCAAAAATTCCCCATGGTACTCTGAAATGTCATCTAGTAGTTCGTAAGCAAGCTTGTTGGCACTGGCCGCAAACCACTCATTTCTGGAGTCCAGTATGGTTGTCATCCTATTCCAAGGCTCAGAAACAGAGGTAAAGTATCCCCAAGTGTGTTCTGAAAAACAAATCATGTTGTCTTCTAGAGCTTCAAGCTTTTCTTCATTCACAGGCATACCCTTGCCCTTAAATTCCAGTATCTGACGGTATAATTTCTGTGCTTCTCTATATAGCTTTACAGCCTTAGGGCTTGACATGAAGCCGTCGCTCCACCAATCTGTCCAATCTCCTTCATACTCAGGCAGCTCTAAATTTAAACTTTCTACCATATCAAAGAAATCATTTATGCCTATCATCTCCAACTCATAGTCTTCACCGTATTTTTCATTGAAAGCTTTTATGGATTCCATTATATAAGGGTTAGCAGGAGCATTATCTACCAATATTCCCTTTGTTGGAATTGGTATAAAATCATAGCTATAGCCTTGCAGACGTACACTTTCCATGTAGTCATCCAGCCATTCCTTGGCATACTTCAGCTGGCTTTCATTTACATGAGCTTTTAAAAGATATTCGCCATTTTCCACTACACCCTCTACATCAGGTGTAATTTTTGATACATTACCTTGGTTGTATACATCTCCGTTCCAAACAAGAATTTTATCTCCCTGTGGTGTCTTCCAATAAAAAGGGGTATGTTTTCTTTTAAAAGGGACAAACCCATGATGATTGTGGATACAGGTGTAAAATCTTCGTATTCCGGCATTATATAAAAGCTGAGAGTATCCCCAGCTCCAGCCGTTAATATCCATGGATATTGCTGAGTTAATATTTACTCCTACTTTCTCTCCAAAAGCTTTAACCTTCTTCAGCTGGTTTTCAAGTACCTTGGAATCTGCAAGATCAGTGAGATTCAAGTAGTTTCCTGTAACTTGAATATGCTTTCTCTTTATTGCAGCCTCTAAACGACTGTGCCAGGAAGCATCTGTATTTTTAAAAAATCTATCTATAATCCAAAAGGATTCATTATTCCAAACAAAGCCGCTCCATTCCGGATGGGCACCATTAGCTATAGCTTCACTGTAACTAATGGCCTGCTTCAGATAATCTATGTGATATCTTGTTATTTTCTCTTGTCTGTCGGTATATCCAATATCCGTATGCGTCTGCATCATTAAGTAAACTTTTATTTTGTTAGACATTATTGATCCTCCATGCTTAACTTGTTGTTTTTCCTGTATTCCTTAGGTGTAATTCCAATAAACTTTTTAAAACTTTTATTAAAGCTTATAGGGCTTTCGTATCCACATATGGAACCTATTTCACTTATTGCAAGTTTTGTTTTTATAAGTAAATGCTTTGCATAGTTAAGTCTTCTGTGAATTAAATATTCGTAAGGCGCCATGCCTGTCTCATTCTTAAAAACCCGTGAAAAATAGTAGGGACTATACATAATATTTTTACATATATCCTCTAGAGTTATCTGTTTCATAAAATTCTGCTCTATAAAATCTATGGCTAATGTAACCATATTAACGTGCTTTCCAATAGCTTCATTAAAATTATTAATAGTATAAACCTCTGCCAATATGCAGCATAAGCTAACTGAAATATAGGCCTCGTTTATCTTTTCATTAGAGGTTAAACATTCCTTTATTTTATAAAAATGCATTACTATATTAGAATCATCTGTAAACTTAACAAACTTTTTGTCGCCTTTCAGATAGTTATAATATTCATCAGCAGCATGTCCATTAAATACGATATAGACAATCTCTGCACAATCCGAAAGAATCTGTACATCCATATCAGTAGATAAAACTAACGAGTCATTTCTTTTAAGTCCCATGGTTTTATTATTTATTGTTACTATTGCATTGCCTTTAGTAAGCTGCATATAAAGAAAACATTTTTCACTAAAATTTTGTTTTAGTTGAAAATCTAAATAAACAGAATTCTGAAATACAACCTGTCCTATCTCTGACAAAGTATAAAATATTTTATTTGCTAAATCCGTTGGTACTATTTCTTCGTAGTAAAGTACATCTATATTGCTATTATTAAATATCATTTTAATCCCGTCCTATTGTAATATTTATTTTGGTTACTCTTTCTTTAAATACTAGGCAATGCTCTTTTTGTAGCCTTCCAATATTCCCTTTGCCCAATAGGAGCTCGACAGGAAAAAAATTCCCCAGACAATCAGGTTTAAGAAACTGCTTACATAGAAAGTCAAAAATATAGTTCCTATAAGACTTGATATTATCAATATCGTAGAAGGGATATGCCTGTTTGCTATTATTAAACTGTTGATAATATATGTTGTAATGCTCCCTTCAAAGGCTGCTATTACCATAAATACATAAAGGGAAATAATAATAAGCTGAAATACAGATGCGTAGAAAATTACAGTAACTAAAAAAGAACCTGTATTTACTGCCAGACTATAATTATAGGCGCTCAGTGCCCCAAGTGAACCAAGTATAAGCCATACTATAGTTGCCTGCTTGAAATTTCTTTTAAACTCACTAAAAAAGTCTTTAAACACAGAATAGTTCTTCTTATTTACTATTTTGCTCATAACCGCATAGCATGCAGAAGTTGCAGCTCCAAAGGTTATTCCTGCACCAATAAGAGTGACTGCAAGCCATAAAAGATTTAATATGATAATATCACTTATGAAACTCCAATATTTATAGAAACTGCCATTTAGGTTCATGCTATCACTCCTGTTTTTTTAAATTAGGGCTGCTGCAAAACTGCACTAAACCTCCGCACATTTTTTGCAACAGCCCCTCCATAATTTATTTGCTTTTCTTTTTAGAAGCTATAACTGTTAATACTGCAATCACCACTATTACCGCTGCTCCAATTCCTATGTAAAGTGGGGTTTTATCTGCAGGCTTAGCCGCAAATCCTGCTAAGGATACCTCCGTAAGACTTGCATTCTCTTCCTTCGTTAAATCAAAATCCTTTGTAGTATCGCCTATTTTTAGCTTAATGCTCTTAAGCTGATATATGTCAGTCATACCAATAGCTCCTGTTTTATGAGGGTCCGGATCAAAGAGATTGGTATCGTTAAATATACCTTCTACTGCCCAAGCTGAAGATGCGTATAATACATCTTTGCTCTCTGTAAATGTAAGCTTGTATGCCTTTTTTCCATTACTGTCTTTTGCTTCTTCCTCATTTAAGGTTGATGGCTTAAGACCTAATTCCTCATATTTAGCGTTACCTATAAGCTTTTTAGTTTTTTCGTTGTATTCGTTTATGTCTTTAAAGGAATAAGTAATACTGTACACATATTTTGTTGCTTCTTCCTTTACATCAACCTTGAAGCCCTCAGGAACATTTTTCTGCAACCAGGCAGCAAGTGCTGGGAAGCCACCCTTAAAGAATTGTGAATTATCTTCTACATTACCTTTTCCATCAGGTTTAGGCTGATTATCCTTTAGAAGTTCCATAGTAATAGTCTTTGTACCTTCGCCACCTCTGTTCATTGCTGTGTCAGAGCTTATATCACCCTTCCAGCATCCTGTAAGCAGCATTGATACCACAAAAATTAAAACAATTAATCTTGAAAGCTTTTTCATTTTCCCATCTCCCTTTAATT
This sequence comes from Clostridium swellfunianum, assembly GCF_023656515.1. NCBI lineage: Bacteria > Bacillati > Bacillota > Clostridia > Eubacteriales > Clostridiaceae > Clostridium > Clostridium swellfunianum. Next base: position 583,346 of record NZ_JAMOFV010000006.1, on the reverse strand, counting down.
TATTCTCCTAGATAAAATACCCATCTTTTACTAGATTTGAAGATAATCCATGTTATAAGCATTGTTATTGCCAGCAGCAGCCATGACATGGCACTAGCCATACCCATCTGATAGTCACTGAAGGCCTTATTGTATAAATAGTAGCCAAAATAGTAGGTAGAGGTTCCAGGACCGCCGTTCGTCATAATATATGACAGGGTAAACATCTGGAAGCCACCAATTACTGTAGTAATTAAGTTGAAAAATATAGTAGGAGTTATTAAAGGCAGAGTAATTTTAAATAGCTTTCTGAAATAGCCAGCACCATCTAAAAGAGCTGCCTCATAAATTTCTCCCGGTATATCCTGCAGTGCTGCCAGGTATATTACCATAGATCCACCCGCTGTCCATAAGCCCATGAGTATAAGTGTAAGCTTAGGTATTATGGTGCTGGTGTTATCCATATACCATCCCGGACCCTCGATACCAAAGAAACCTAGAATTTGGTTTATAAGCCCGAAATTAGGTTGAAATATCCACATCCACAAAAATGCCATAGCCACTATTGATACTACATTAGGCAAATAATACATTGTTCTGTATACGGATATTCCCTTAACCTTGCTGTTTAGAAGCAAGGCCAAGGCTATTCCTACAATTATGCCCAGTGGTGTTGAAACAACCACATGGAACAACGTGTTCCACAAACTTGTATAAAACAGAGGGTCTTTAGTAAAAAGTATCTTATAATTTTGTAAACCAATCCATTTAGGAGTACTTATCATATCGTAGTTGGTAAAACTCAGATATAATGATGCTATAAATGGAAAGGAGGTAAAGACTATCATTCCTATTATAAATGGAGCTGCAAAAGTAATTCCGCTTACTGCCTCTTGTCTCTCCAATCTAGACATGTTTTTAAATCCAAGCATATTTATCACTCCAAGTCTTATTTCTGAGTTGTCTTATAGTTCTCTCTCTTTTGTAAGTAGTAGGCTTGCGCATCTTTAAGCGCCTTTCTTACTTCATCCTTATCCTCATTTAAAGCCTGCTTGTAGAATGGCTGCCAATCATTTGCGTGCCAGCTTGGTGCATAATTCACATATACCTTATCCTTTGCATACTGAAGTTCTTCAACTAGCCTAGCAATAATAGGATCACTCTTAGAAGGTTCTTCCATGGCCTTTTTGTTAGCCATAAGCCATCCTGAAATATCATAGTATTTCTTCTGAGTTTCCGCCTTCATTAAGAACTTATAAAATTCCCAAGCAGCTTCTTTTTTCTTTTCATCACCGTTATTAAACATCTCCAATGAGAAGCCTGAACCCCAATTAACTCTTGTTCCCCCTTCAGGTATAGGCATTGTAGCAACTCCGTATTTAAAGCTAACTTTTTTCTGCTTTAAAGTATAATTAAGTCCATCGCTTCCTATATACATCGCCATACGTCCTGCAGTGAAGGCATCTAGTCCAACCATTTTGTTCGCATCCGCAAAGCCCTGTTTTTGCTTTGAAGTAAAGTTCTTGTTAAAATCTCTCATCCATCTTAATACAGCTTCATGTTTGTCATCGTCTAAAACAGGATTCAAATCCTTATCAAAGAAATCCAGCCCATTTTCCCATAACCAGTTATGATAGGTTGCATCACCAGCTGTAGGATCAAACCCCATAACCTCTATGTTTCCATTAGCACCAGCCTTATCCAGCTTCTTAGCAACTTTGTATAATTCATCCCAAGTCTTAGGTACGTCCGCCTCTGTTAATCCTGCCTTCTGGAACAAGTCCAGATTGTAATAAAGCATTCTTGTAGTAGCAGTGAAAGGCAGTGCATGTATATCACCTTTGTAGGTTCCAAAGTCTACCTGACTTTTATAAAATTCATCCACATTTAAGTTATCTCTCTTTATTAACGGTGACAGGTTATATATTAGTCCTGATTCAGCTCTTCCAGCTGAGTTATCAAGTGTATTAAGTCCAACATCCGGAGCACTGCCGTTCTTTGCTGCTACTATAATGTTTAGCTTATCCCAGTAATCCCAAAAGGAGTAACCTACATGTTTTACTTCTACCTTATTCTGACTTGCATTAAACTCTTTCACCAAATTTGAAACCTTAGGATAGTTTGGATCTCCAACAGGTATCGTATCCCAAAAGGTTATTGTAACCTTTTCCCCATTATTTGTTGCTGCAGGTTTATTTCCGCAGCCTGCTAAAGTTGTCAATAAGCATGCCGACATAACAATACTAACTATTTTTTTCATATCCTATTCCTCCTTTTTATCCCTTAATTCCTGAAAATTTTATTCCTTCAATAAACTGTTTTTGTGCAAGCAGGAAAATAATAATGGTAGGAGTCATTACAATTATTGATGCAGCCAGCATCAAATTATATTGACCTCCAAATTGTGACTGGAAGGCTCTCAGCCCCAAAGCCAAGGTTGATTTTTCCGGGCTGCTTATGAATATCAATGGTCCAAAGAAATCATTCCATACACTCATAAAAGTAAATAGTCCAACAGTAAGCACAGCAGGCTTTGATAGCGGCAGCATAATCTTTCGGAAAATAAGGAAGTGGTTTGCTCCATCTACTACAGCACTCTCTGTCAATTCATTTGGTACGCCTCTAAAGAACTGCCTTAGAAGGAAAATATAAAAGGCTTGGCCTCCACCAAAATACGCAGGCAGTACAAGAGGTAAATAGCTGTCCAGCCAACCGAACTTGGAGTACATTATAAACATTGGTATTAATATTACCTGCATCGGAATCATCATGGTAGCAAGCATTAAAGTAAACCAAATTTCTCTTCCCGGCCATTTAAGCTTTGCAAATGAGTATGCCGTTATAGTAGAAGAAAATAATGCACCTAAAATTGTTAAGATAGCTACTACAAGGCTGTTTTTCAGATACAACATAAATGGAATCGTTGTCACAGCGTCAATAAAATTAGACCACTGCGGTGTTTCTGGGAGCAGCTTTGGCGGCATTACTATAAGCTCCTGCGGTGTCTTCAGCGCAGTAGACAACATCCATAGGAATGGAAAGAAGAATAGAATACCTATTGCTATAAGCACTAAATGTAAAAGCACATTCTTACCGTTGACCTTGAATAATTTTACTTTACTTTTCTTTATGCTTTTGTTTTCTGCAGATTTATAAATTTCTTGAGTCGACATCCTGTGATCCCACCTAACTTGTTTCTACATTATATTTAATTGCGTTTAAACTTAAATTCAAATACAACAAGATATATTAATTTATACCGGTCATATTTCGACTTTTGTAATAATAATTATATCAAAATTATAATATATTTCTACTTTTATAGGTATTCAGGTCAAGATAGTATAATTTTCGAGCAATTTGATATACTTTTTATTAAACTATCTTGTCCCGCAAAATATTATAATTATATTAAGTTCTTACAAAGGCTTTAATAGTTGCTATAGTTTTGCCTTCACTATTCCCATAAGGTCTTATAGTGTACTCACCTACTGAAGCAGGTATTATAAAGGTTTCTGCATAATGAACCTCAAAAGGCTCAAAAACATTGCAAGGACTTTCAACTAAGGCGCATTCACCTTCAATTAAGTTCAATACATTTACGCCTCCATTGGTATTATTAAGTACTTTCTTGCTAAACCAATGTCTTCTTGTCTCAATAAATTCACGCTCATGGAGCCCGGTGCGCTCTTCTAACCATCCGTCTCCTTCATCTATTTTCTCTATTCTATTAATTAGATTTTTCTTTACCCACTGCGTATCTCTGTTCCATTGTATAACTTTTTCTCCATGACCTATATGCACTGGTCTTGGCAGTCCATCTAAGCCAACTCTATCCCAATCCCACAGCTTAAAGGTAAATATATATGGAGTGGCACTTATCTCAAGCACCATTGAATTTGTACCGGAGCAGTGTATCGTGCCTGCTGGAATAAGAAAATGATCATGTTTTTGGGCTGGAAATTTATTAATATATTTTTCATCTGGGAAGCTAATCTCTCCAGCTTCTGCTCTGCGCAGATCACTTATCATGTCCTCTTTATTGATTCCTTCTTTAGTACCTAGATATACACAGGTTTCCCCTTCAGTATCCAGAATATAATAACTCTCATCCTGAGTATAATTCATACCGAATTTCTCCTGAATATACTCTGTCAATGGGTGCACTTGAAGACTTAAGTTTTGTCCTCCTATGGTATCCAGAAAGTCAAATCTTATAGGAAATTCAGTTCCGAAACGTGCATGTACCTTATCTCCCAAAAGTTCAGTAGGCTGATAAAATACCAAATTAATTGATGGCACTTCAATCCTAACGCTTCCATACCTCAAGTAGATGCTGTTTTCTTCAGGGACTCCGTCAAAGCTCCAGGCAAAGTTGCTTTTATCTTTGTCTAAATTACACACTTCCTTCATCCATTGCCCTCCCCATACTCCGGGGTCAAAGTAAGGAACTAATCTGAAGGGCCTCAATGCAGCTCCCCTTAAGCCTTCTAAAAACGCTCTTCCAGTTATCATGTTTGGAGCATTTTTTTGATTTGTATCTATCAAATAATCAATCTTCTCATATAAGGATTTTTTGACTTTATCAGCTAATCTCCACTCTACGAAGAATCCTCTTTTATATTTTCTTAGTACATCTTCCTTATTATTATCACAGCGCCAGTTTCCTATTTCTCCGCTTCTGTACCTCTGCTGAATTTCCCATCGAGCTAGGTCGCAGTATAACAGAATATCTCCTTCGACTGCAAGCGTAGCCCCTACTCCGTAAACTACTACTAGCCCTTCTTGTACTTCCTCAACCCTATTTTTAATGTTTTCAAGCTTGTCTTGAATAAATAACTCCTTCAAATCCATGTGGCACATAAGTCCAAATACCCTGTCTTCGGTAAGGTTTTTATCTATCAGAGAAGTCAATTCATCCCCATATAAGGCAGCCTCATCAGAGTTCACTATAAGTTTAGCCCCCAAATGCGAAATAAACTCCTTATAAAGCTCTTCATATCTGACTCCTGGATAACATTCTATAGCCACAACAGTTTTTGCTTTATTATTTTTTTCAATTCTGATCTTTACTTCCTGGAGAATACTGTTGTAGCCACTCCATGCCTCGGTATCGAAGCCTTTTATCGAAATTTCGGGGTATTTATCATAGTTGCTCTCGTGTTGAATATACTTCATGCCTCCATCTCCTTCGTGCTGTGTTTTTAGTCCAAAGTGCTCTTGAATCTCAGACATCTTGGGCGGTATATGCCTCCATCCTTATCATTTAACTCATTGCTATAGGTGTTTACGTTATAGGTCACAAGCAATCCCTTATTATCAGACAAATGTGGATGAGCCTTTGCATTATAGGTGTAAATCTTATCATTAGTCTTAGGCTCTATGCAGCAATATACCTTTCTTGGTTCACTAAAGGGACCTACAGGAGAATCCCCAATGCTGTATGCAACATATCTTGAGTTCACATCATACTGAAATACAGCAATATATTTCCCTTTCAGACTTCCATCATATATTGGAGAAACACTCATTTCACAGGATATATGTTTTAAGAGGACACTGGACTTCATTATATCGAAGTTCCACTCTGTTCCATCCCAAAATCTCCATTCATTTAAGTTTTCAAATTTATCAGGTTCTACTCTTGCTGCAATTAGCCCCCGACAAACTGAAGTATCCTCAGTTACACTCCTGTATCCGTAAATATATATATATCCATCTCCGCTTAGAGGATTAGACTCTGGAGTATTAGACATAATGCCTGCTCCAAAGGTTAGTCCATTTTTATTGAGAAAGGTATCCTTTTGAGTAACGCTTTCAAAATCAGGTTTGTTATCTTTTAAAGTAAGACTAAGCATAGCAATACCATCAACTTTAAATTGCATACCTTCAGGCGCGGTTAAATCTTCTGAAATTATAAGAGGCATATAGTAAATCTTTTCTCCTATCCTAACTCCATCCTGCATCCAATACCAACTTTTTTGCATCTTGGAATAATACTCTGAAGAGACCTTAACTTTTACATCTAAAAGCTTTTGATCCTGCTCTGTTACAAACCTGACCTTTCTGAGGCCAAATAATGCTTCTTCTCCATTTATGCCACCAAAATTCCCTTCACTTATTACAGCAGTTCCTTCAAGCTTGATAAACCTTGCTTTTATGCCCAACTTTATTGATGTACTGTTTTCTCCATCAGCAGTTCTATCAGCTTTATCTACTGGTATCCAGTGATCCTTGCATAGTTCATCCCAAGTATATCCGTCACTGCTGTAGAAAAGCTTAACCTTACTCATACCTCTGTTTTCATACATTTCTTCTCTATCTCTTAAATAATAATTCCATATATCCACATACTTCAGTGAATACTCCTTATGAAAGTCAAATACTATCCATAATTCCTTAGGCTCATATTCTGATAACCAGCCTTCAGAATTCTCCTCGAAATTTTCGCAGCATAAATTGCTTCCCATAGTTCCCACTTTTGCACTGTCTGTTTGTGGTGATATGGCAGATATATAGCTAAGTTTTTCATCCTGCCTTATAATAAATTCCAACTTTTCTCTGTCAGCAACCTTTCCTTCCATGACAGCAAATGAATTATTAAGCATCAGATGAGGCTTAAGTCTCTCTCCCGTTAACTTATCTACAGAACCTACAAAAGTGTCTCCAAAAACAAATAAGGTTCTAGGATTATCACAATCTGGGCTATCACCTCCGGTTAAGTTTACGGAAAAAATCCCATCGGAGCCTGCCCATTTATGCCTTCTATGAAAAAGGTTAGTCCACTCCTTATCTTCCTCGCAGTAAAACCCTTCTCCTATTTCTAGCTTCACTTTTAACTCCCTGTTTAAAGGATTTTTAAATACTACTTTTATGTTTTTTAATGTATTATTGTTTAAATCTATAATAAAGCTGTTATCTTCTAATTTACCGATAGCGTCTATGTTATCCCATATTTCACCTTCATATGAATTTAAGAGCTTTAAACCCTCGGACTCAACACTATTAATTTCCTCAATGATTATTTTTGAAACCGGATATATTTTTTCAAGTTGGATGTTTATTTCTGATTCTATAAAGATTTCTTTTTCTAATATTACTTCTTCTAGCATTATTGCCACGTCCCTCCAAGCTGTTTTCCTTGTAATTCCGATGCTTACGCTTTAGGTAACTCCTCTCTTCAGCACAAATCTATGTATTATACAGATTTCATTATCTGAAGAGAAGAGTTGAACCATATATCTCAGAGAAGATTCATCAAGTCTATGTCGACTTAGTTAAGCCTTCTTTTTCTTGTAAATACAACTGTCATTCCAACTAAAGATAAAAATGTTAATATAACATATGTATTAATATTGTCTCCTGTTGAAGGATTGCTTGAATCAGGTTCTTCATTTCCAGGTGTTTCTGTTGGTGTCTGTGCTGCTGTTTTGCTTACAGTACCTGTAGCTGTAACTGTTACATTAGAATTTTTATCTAATTGAACAGTAGTTGCCTTTTCTCCAACCTTAACAGTTTCTGACATTACCTTGAATATAGTATCCTCAGTAACAGGCTCTGCATCTGGTTTTCCAGCTCTTGGGTCAAAGATTTGAGAATTTTTGAATATTCCATCTAATGCCCATTTAATGCTTGCTTCAGTAGTTTTTCCACTTTCCTTAAAGGTTACCTCATAACCCCCATCTTTTTCTGAAGCAGTTAAGGTAGCATCCTGAAGTGCATACTTTGCCCAATTTGCTCCTGCAAGTGCCTTTGTCTTAGCATTATAATCTGCAATATCATTGAAGCTGTACGAAAGAGTATAGAGATAATAGTCAGCCTTCTCAGCAAAAGTTATGTCAAATCCTGCAGGCACGTTACTCTTTAACCATGTAGTTACTGCGCCTATTCCTTTAGGAAAGTATTTTGAATTATCTTCTACAGTTCCGTTTCCATCAGGTTTTTTAACATGATCCTTTAAAATAGTAAAGCTTATAGTTTTGGATCCCTTTCCTTTTTCAGAGGTTATACTGGCATTAGATTTTGCTTCGCCATTCCAACATCCTGCAAACGTTAACAGAACAAGCATTAATATAGCTACAAAACTAAATTTTTTCATAGTACACTCCTTAATATTATTTAATTTTAATGAATTTAAGTGAACATAATTTAGTGTTTTTAAACTTGATCAAGTTCTTTATAGCTAAATTATAGTGTCTATATTTGTCCAAGTATATAGATTTGATTGTTGTAAAATAAACCTATCTTGCCATTAGAATCTCGTTTAATTTTATTAACGCCTCAGAAAGCCTTATATATAGCCATTTTACTCAAGTATATTTTTATAGTTTAGAGCAAATTAGTTTATTTTATCGTAAAATTATCCTATATTGCCATTGGCTTGATTATATGAACTTACAATATTATAATTTGTTTAGATTACAAAAGGAGGAGTACTTTTATGTATGTTGTAGGTATAGATGGCGGTGGTACTAAAACAAAAGCATGTCTCATGGATGAGCAAGGTAAAATAATAGGCATCGGCAACTCTGGTCCGTCCAGTATAGATACAGTTTCTTTGGAGGTTTCCATTAAAAATATTAAACAAGCAATTCTAGAAAGCTTTGGTACTAAGGAATATACAATTGAAGGTGCTTATGTAGGCCTTGGTGGAATAGTAACCAAACAGGATGGCTTAAATGTAAGCGCAGAGCTTAAGAAATTGGACTTTTTTAGCAAGGAAGCTTATATCCATTCAGAAAACGATACCCGTACTGCTTTAGCTGGTGGCTTAGCTACAAAAGAAGGTATTGCCATAATTATAGGTACAGGCTCAGTAGCCTTTGGCAGAAATGAAAAAGGAGACGAATGGCTTGCAGGCGGATTTGGTTACAAAGAAGGAGACTCAGGTAGTTCCTACGACTTAGGCAGACAATGTCTAAAGCATCTTGCCAGAGCTATAGATGGGCGTATTGAAGTTACCCCCTTTATCACAGCAATAAATAATGCTTTAAAAATAGACATGGACAGGTCTAAGCTTTTTGACAAGATAGATGAACTTTGGCATAATCGAACAACAACAGCGAGTTTAGCGCCATTTGTCACCAGCTATGCAAATAATGGAGATGTTCATGCAATAAATATTGTAGAAAAGGCAACCTCCGAGCTTTCCCTACTTATTGAAGCAATCTATAAAAGAGTTAGTTTTGTAAATCCTCAAGTGGCCATAATCGGCAGTCTTGGCAATGCGCCCGGAGTTTTCAGAAATAGTTTTATACAAAAGGTGAAATCCATTAACAGCTCAATCTCTGTTATCGCTCAACGATTAGATCCTGCTGTTGGAGCTGCACTGCAAGCTCTCAAACTAAATAATATTAATATAACTGAAGAGATGGTTGAGAGGTATGAATTGAAATATGAATAAATATTTCCATAAAATTTCTTTAACCTTATGCTTATCTATCTTTATTTTTTCTGCATATAAGATTTCAAGTTACTTATACACCAATTACAAAAGTAAAGCAGCCTACGAGGAGCTTAAAAGCATACATCAGCAGGCAAGTTTGCCTGCTGATAATAGCGAATCCACAAGCACTGAGCAAATCGGCCAAGAACTAAATGAAGATAACTTTATAGAATATCTAAAAGAACAAGCCAGATTAAAGATATATGCACAGCAGAAAAAACAGTTTCAGGAAGAACAAGAAAAAAAGCAGAGACAGCAGACCTTTGAAAATCTGCAGAAGAAAAACAAGGATATAGTTGCATGGATATATATTCCACTCACTAATATTGATTATCCTATTGTAAAAGGTTCAGACAATGAATTTTATTTAAACCACGACGCTTTAAAAAAATATAGTGACGCAGGTGCTATATTTCTCGATTATAATAATAAGCTTGGAAAAGATGCAAAAACTTCTGATAAGAATCTAACTATTTATGGTCACCATATGAAGAATGGTACTATGTTTAAAGACTTAAGCAAGTTTAGAAGCAAGGATTTTTTGAGTGATAATAAATTTATATACCTTGATACCAAGTATAGAAAGGAAACCTGGGAAATCTTCTCCGTATACATAACTCCTGCAGATTTCAATTACAGACAGCCAAACTTTACTAGCACAAAGGAGTATACTAATTTTCTAAAGAGCATAAAATCCAAATCTATATACTCCACAAATGTTCAAGTTTCAGCAAATGACAGTATTTTAACCTTATCAACCTGCAGCTATGAGTTTGAGGATGCCAGATTAGTTGTACAAGCTCGACTAGTTAAAGAGCAATAATTAAAACGGCTGGCAGATAACAACTATATCTATTATTTAAATTATTAAAACAAGACAGGTTTCCCGTTGGTTTTGATGAGAAGCCCTAAACATTCATTAGATGTTATATGGTTTGGCCAAAACTAAGGGGGAACCCAAACACTATCCTAATTTATACTTCGGTGGCAAAATACCCTTATGCTTATTATACTCATGCTTGAGTATAATCTTTTCATCAATTTCTGCATCTTTGGAGCTTCCATTTTCAATAAAATCATTAAGCTGTTTATAGGTAAAACCTAGTTTTTCCTCATCAGACTTTCCACTTAACCCGTCACTTGGAGTTTTATGAGTTAATTCATATGGCAAGTCTAAATAATCCCCTATGGCTACAACTTCTTCAGTAGTCAAATCTCCTATAGGATTAAAATCAGATGCATTGTCTCCCCATTTAGTTGTGTAACCAACAAAACCCTCAGATTTATTTCCTGTGCCGCACACTCTATAATGCAAAGCTGCTGCAATAGCGTACAAGGTGGTCATTCTTAGCCTTGGCGGAATATTGATTTTTGCATCTATTGATAATGTCTCTTCACCAATGCCCTCTAATAGACCCTTATAAGCCTTTTCAATATTAACTGTTTTATAGCTGATTCCAAGAATATCTACAACTCTCAGGCTGTCAGAAATATCTTTTTGTTCACCATTAGGCATTAAAACTCCAAATACTCTTTCCTTACCCAAAGCTTCTACTAAAAGCTTTGCAGCTATGGTACTATCCTTACCGGCACTTATTCCAATTACAGCACCCTTGGCACCAGGCTGAGCCTTAAAATAGTCTTTAATCCAGTTTAAAATATCTTTACTTATCTTTTCTGCACTAAAATTAGCCCTCATTATAAACACCTCCGTTAGAAATTTCCATGAAGCCTATTTCTTATTTCAGCTAAGGAAAAATCCTTAATTAACTTACCATCCTTAAATACCACTTCCAGCAAATTGTCCTTAAGCTCCTCTTGCTCTTTAATAGTTAATTCATCTTTATATAAAATATCTTGCCCCTCTTTATATACATAACACATTCCCTTTTGAGACTTTTTAAAATTACCGTCATCAGTTTTAGGATCTTTAAAGATAAACTTTTCTTTTCCATTTATAACAGCATGGGTAGCCTTTAGTGCAAAACCAAAGGTATCTCTGGTGTTGTACTGATAAGTGTATGAGCCAATTCCTAATATGCAATTGCTCACTGCAAAGCCGTTTTCTTCTAAGCCCTTGCAAATCTCTTCACATCTTTCTACAGTTATGCTGTCACCATAAATTGTTCCTATTTTACTGTTTAAAACCTTATAGCCTTTTGAATTAACCTCTCCACCAAAAATGTCCCATAGAAGCTCCACAGTGCCCTTGTACTCCTCACTGCCTTTTTCAGCATTTTTATCTCCGCAAATTATTTTTACTGGATCCCCACTATCTCCTCTTATAACAATTTTACCCTCTCTATTTAATATATCCTCTTTTAATTTTGGCAATATATCAGTTATTACCTTCCAATAATCATAAGTGTCAGATACTATGCTTAAAGCTCCACTTGGGAACACTTCTGTAATTAATCTTCTGTAAGCTTCAAATTCATTTTCTCCATAACTGCACATTACACTGTGCTCTGTAGAAGGCGTTCCAAGTCCTACTAACTCCTCTTCTACGTTACAATTGTAGTACTCTTCTAAATAGCTTATAGCAGGTATTGTTGCTGTTCCTAAAAAAGACAGAAGATGTGCTGCGCCGCTTAGTTCTGCACTCTCTATTGAACTAAAGCCTCTCATGCTAAAATCCCCACAAGCTCTTCTTATATCCCCATTATCAACAGTAAGAGCAAAATATTTTTCTAATATTTCTCTATATCTATAAGCTATAGTTGCACTAGTCATTGGCTGCCAAATATTACAGCTCATAAAGGTTTCTAAATAATTGACAAGCCATGGAAAATCCTCGTGAGTATTTGTAATTTCAATCATTGGAGTCTTTATATTTACTCTTGTTCCTTCTGCCACTGCTTTAATCTGTATAGGCAAGTAGCCTAAATCATGCAGCGCTTCAATATGTTTTGTATCTGCTGCTAGTGTTCCCATAGTTTTAGAAATAAGTTTTTTGTACTCAGAAACTACAGCTTCCTTAGGCCTATTAAAAAAGTTTTCATTAAAGTATTGTATTAAATACTTTTTTATAAAGGGCTGTAGTCCAAACATAACAACCTTATTCATGTCTTCTTTTCTAGACATCCTAGGGGTCCAATAGCTTACTAATTTAGTCATTCCCGGTGCATAGCACAAATGATGAATGGTTTTATAAAAATCAGTTAATAACATTGGATTTAACATAATTCTCACCCCATAACTTTTATTGTCTATTTATAACTTTACCCTGCAGTCCTTCAATTACATCTAATGCCTTATGATGTAACGAGTCATCAAAGCTTGCACATAGGCTTGCATCCACAATAATATCTGCTTCTCTATATTGTGATTGGAAGAGTACCACATTACTGATTACACATATATTTGTAACAACTCCAACTAGTTCAATTTCCTTAACATCTTCTCCTATTTCTTTTGATATTTTAATCATGTCCTCTGGTGAAATTCCAAAGCCCTTCTTTTCATTATGAAAAGTATTTTCTGCCCTTGAAAAATCCTTTAGCTTTCCATAGAGCTTATGCCCTTCAGTGTCTTTAACACAATGGATTACTGGAAGGTTTTTGCCCTCTCTAGTTTGAGGATATTGCTCAAAGTGAGTATCATAGGTGAAAAGTACCTTATCACCATTTTCAAGATATTTATTAACCTTATTATATATGCCTTGTTCTAAAGTTACCGCTTTTTCAAAACCAAGAGCTCCATCCACAAAATCCTTTTGGTAGTCAATAACAACTAATAACTTTTTCATAATACAATACCCCCATTATAAAGCTTAATCTTTTCATGATTTTTATCTAAAATACTATCTGTAGTATAAATTTCCTTAATTAAATCACTTTTTAATAGTTCGCCTTCAAAAATAGTATTCTCGCAATGAGTAACCACTAAATATATTTCGTTAGCTCCAATTTCTTTCAGCTTAGAAGCTGTAAGCATAAAGGTGCCGCCCTTTGAGCATAAATCATCCACTATAATAGCTTTAAAGTCTTTTACTTCTGCACTGCTTTTAATCTCTAAGTTTTTGATATAGCCTGTTTTAAAGTCTCTTTCTTTGCTTGCAGTTAAAACTTTTTCATAATTTATTAATTTTCTATATCTCTTTTCTGCCCCTGCATCTGGATAAACTAAATAAACCTCATCCTTTCCATTATCTAATTTTCTCAAAAGGTCTTCTGCCAATATTTTAGTCATGTTAACTACATTAACTCTATCTAATAATGCGCTAGAAACTTCAGAATGAGGTTCAAATATAGTTACGCTTTCAAAGCTTAAGTCATTTATTAATCTACAAAGATATTTCAAAGTAAACACCATTGTACCTTCGGTTCTATCCATTCGACTATAAGGCAAGTATGGTAGAATTAAATTACATTTTATTTTTTTCTCATCTAAATGACTTTTTAAAAATATTAAATGGGTTATATCCTGGTCACTTTCAAATTTTAATTTAATTTCATTTATTCCCGCTACTAAGTTTAATTTCTCAGCATTGATTAATGCTTCACCGTTTGGAAATTTCTTAATTTCAACTTTTTCTCCATTAAGATAAATCATTATAATCCCCTCACTAATTAATTTTTCGTTATAATCCTTATATCTTTTAAGCCATGACTAATCTCTTTTCCAACCTGAATTATATTTAAAAAGTTTAGAAGGTCTATGACCTGCATCTTTTGTAAATTCCTCTGTTTCAACAACCATGTTTGCAATCTTTCTTCTAAAGGCCGCAGCTAAAAGTTCCTTGCCTTGAATAACCTCATAAACCTGCTGAAGCTCAGTCAAAGTAAATAACTCCGACATAAGATTAAAAGCTAAACTTGTATACTCAATTTTTTTTCTAAGTCTATCGATGCCATATTCAATGAATTTGCCATGGTCAAAGGCCATTCCTATGGTTTCAATAAGCTCTCGGGTTACAGTTCCATTTATATTTTCAGTGATTTTAATCCTAGAGAATAATTCCTCACTACCATTCCAAAGTTTTATCTCAACTATTCTCTCGTATATATATCCTTTTTCAACTGCTACTTTCTTTTCCTCCAGCAAGTTATACTTTACATTAAACCATCTTGCATCCTCCTCATCACTTCCTACTTTAACATTTAAATTATTACTATCAACTAATGCCATATAGGATGAACTTATAACTCTGGTTCTTAGGTCCCTGCCTACTTCCCCCCAGGTATACAGCTGTTCCATATAAATATCATCAATATTTGTTTCAGTCTTTAGTACTCGTGCTGCGGCTTCATCTAGACTTTCATCAACTGAGATAAATCCACCTGGAAGCGCCCATTTTCCTATATAAGGATGATTTCCTCGCTTCACTAAAAGGATTTTTAATGACTTTTCAGGAAGCCTCCTGTAATTTTCTTTTTCCTCATCTGTAACAGTAAAAATGAGCATATCTACTGTAAAGGATGGCTTCTTGAATACATCGGCATCATATTTCTCTAAAAATTCTTCTTCAGTTAATCCTTGTTTGTTTTTAGTATTTATGTTTCCCATAGTTATAACCTCGATTTCTTTTTATCATTTTGTTAATAACACCTTGTTAATATCATAATATACTTTATGGTTTTATTTGTCAATACATCTAAAGGAAAATTTTGTCTAAAATTAAAAGGATAGTATCTGATCTAAAGATCTCGATAACTATCCTTTATTCTGCAAAAGAAATTAATTTCTTATTGAAAGGTCTTCTCTCTTTATTAATTTCAAACCAACAGCTATACAAGCTAAAGCTATAACCGCAAGTGTGAAACCATCAAAGGATGAACCTGTTTGTGGCAGCATTCCATCGGTATGCCCTAGTGTAAATTTACTAAAGTGATCTGTTTCAAAGGTAAAAGTCAGGTTGCTCTTATCGAGGCTTCCACCAATTTTCTCCCAGATTCCTTCACTTTCGTTGAAGTAATAGGCTGAAAGATTGTCACTGCTCAATGATTTAAGCTCTTCTTGGGTTAGCTTAACTGTTACCTTAACTTTTCCACTGTTGAACTTATGTATATCTTTTATCAGGCTTTGGTCGCTATTATTTGTAGACAGCGAAAAATCAAATAACTTTCCAATGCTTTTCAAACTGTTCAAGGAAGGATCATTCTTTTTTACTGTGTATTTAAAGTTTACAGTTGAACCTTGTCCTAAGTTTTCATAATCAACAATGCTAAAAGGCATTTCTATCTTAAGCAGGTTAGCATCAATACTTAAATTCCCGCTGCCGCCGTTTATTGCCGCTGCCTCCATACTTACACTGAAGGAAGTCACAGCATTATTAGCTGCAATGTTTATAAGATTTTTTCCGTCCTTTTGCAGTTGATTGGAATCGATTTTAACTGCTGCATTTGATTTGTCCTCGCTTATTACTACTTCATATTTTGGATTCTCTTTAACTTCTTTAGGACTTTCCTCCACAGGCTTCTCATCTGATGCAGGTTTACTAGATTTAGAAATTAAAGTATATCCTTCATCGCCATACACTAGCAGATTATTATCATCGTAAACATTTATACGCTCATTATGAAATTCCTTATAGGCCTGATATTTTGCAATCATTTGTCCATTTTCATATTTCATAATTGTACCATTAGATATGGCCCATAGATTTCCGTTAGCATCCCTAGTCATCTGGGTTATGTCCACTAAAGGCAGCTTTTCAAGAACTGTGACTGCACCATTATTAAATTTGAGTTTTAGTATATCTGTCTTCGATACATTGTCTACATAATCAGACGTCATAGCCCAAAAATTATTATCCTTATCAAAGAATGCATAGCTGAACACTCCAAACATATCTGTTAGGCTGTCAACATTATATTTTGTAACTTGATTATTAGAATCAAGCCTATATAAGAACTTTTCGTTCTTAAGCTGTCCGGACTTATAAGCACCCTCTAGAGCTTTAATTGCCTCTACAGTGCCCTCTTTCTTATCGTATTCCTTAAAAGCTTCTATCCATACATTTCCTTCATTATCAAATAGACAATCTGAAACCCATACTTGATTCATAAATTCAGGTATTTCAGATACATATCTTGTTTTTAGTACATATTCTTTATCAGCATTTATAAATACTAAGTAACTTTCCTGATCAAGACCTATTGATGCATATTCTCTTATAAATGAGAACCTCCCTGTCTTGTCCATAATTACTTTCTTAACATATGAATGTGCAAAATTGCTGGAATTAAGAGTTTTAGATTGTGGAACATCCATAACTTTGCTAATATCATTTGTATTGAAATTTAACTTACTAATATACTCTCTCCTAGTATTATTACTGAAATCAAAACACACATAGTATAGCTCCTCGTTATACACCCCAATAATGCTAGAAGCGCTAGAAGAACTAGGCATTAATTTGCTATCAATGGTGATAAGTTTTTCAATGCCATTTTCAATTACAACAAATTTAAGGTTATTAGGATACTGTCCTTGGCTTGTATTGGGCCTGCTGTCATCCTCCACAGCAAGAAAGGTTTTGTTTTTCCATTGATAAACAAAACGGTTATACGTTTTTTTATATTCCAGGTATTGTGGAATATTAGAGGTTTCTGCTTTAACTTTGCCTCCACTACTAATATTCATAGACAGTGCTGTAAGTAAAAATACCACAGCGGTAATAATTCCCAATGTCTTTTGTTTTTTCATTTTGTCTCCTCCACTCATGTAAAATTCATTAATACCTTAGCATAATATGTATCATCTTGACTACTTATGTTGAATAAGCGCTAATAATAAAAAACAGGGCTACAATCAATCTTATGAAGGTTACATAAGGAGCAATTACTGAAAGATTAGAATTTGATTAGAAGTGCAAAACATAGCAACCTGTCTCTTTAGAATTAGTCTAGGTTTAAGAATGGTGTTGAAGTATTAAGTGGAGTGTGGCGCTTTTCTCTAGCAGGACGAAAAGTTAACTTGTTAAATTTTTAAAAATATAACAAGTTAACTTTATTTGATAATCATGCCTTAGTAGCAAAAAAATCCTGCAATACCTTAAATATAGAGGCTTGCAGGACATGTATTTCCAATTACTTCTGAATCTGAGTTTTTTCTGCTGCTGATCTGGTTTGTTCTAATGATTCAGGACTAAGCGTTGTCAATCCTAGTGCAAATATAATCACAAAACTTAATCCTATAGTAGTTAATGTTTTTGCCAACTTCGACTTTTCTTTAAATTTTTGATTTTTTGCAAATAAGTAAACTCCAAATACAATAACTCCTATAATAGTTAAATATCCAGTAGTTCTAGGTAAAGCAAGCATAAGAAAACTATAGAGCACTATTAATATAGAAATTCTAATCCTTATATTATTGAACGTCTTACTTTCTTTTATATTCAACTTCATCCCTCCAAAAAAATAATATTTTAAATATGTTCTACATAAATACAAAAATACCTTCATTTTTCTACAAAATTTAATTGCTCTACCTCTTATACCCTTGACTAATCAGTAGTTTATACATTATGTACCCAATCATTTTTTGAGAATTACTGATTTAATTTGTTGACATTCCTTCTATTACAGATACTCCAGTAGCCTTGCCGGTTATTATAAATGCAAAAACAACTCCTTTGCAAGTCTATTGCTTTTACTAGAACATTTATTTTATGTTAAAAGGCCCTATTTCTAGGACCTTTTAATCTCTTATAAATACTTTTTAATTTCATCTGGCGTTAGAACTCTTCCAAAAGATTTTACCTTCTCATCCACCACTATTGCTGGAGTTCTCATTACACCGTACTTCATAATTTCTTTAATGTCTTCTACTTTTTCAACTGTTGCATTAATGCCTAATTCAGCAGCGGCCTTTCTTGCGTTTTCCTCTAATTGATGGCACTTGGCGCATCCAGTTCCTAATATTTTGATAACCATTAATTAACCCTCCCTTTAATTAAATAAATATATATGAAAAAGCATTAAATAGATAACCGATTATAATTATTCCTACAGCTACAATAGAAACAAATATGGTTAATAGTTTTGGCTTAACAACCTTGCTGAGCATGATTATTGATGGAAGTGAAAGAGCAGTTACAGCCATCATGAAGGATAATACTGTACCAATGCCTACCCCTTTGCTGAATAGAGCCTCTGCAATTGGTAGCGTTCCAAAGATGTCGGCATACATTGGTATTCCTACTGCTGTTGCTAAGAGTACTGCAAATCGATTATTACTTCCAACTACATTTTCTACAATATATTGAGGTATCCAGTTGTGAATTGCCGCTCCAATACCTACACCTATTAATACATACAGCCAAACTCTTTTTATAATATCTCTAACCTGTTCTTTAGAAAAAGAAATTCTCTCTTCGCGAGTCATATCCACATGTTCAGCGTCAACGTTTTCTATCTCACGAACATATCCTTGCACCTGATTCTCAAGTCCAAGCTTATCAATAACAGTTCCACCTATAACTGCAAGTATTAAGCCTACAACTACATAAGCTATAGCAATTTTAGTACCAAAGAAGGATGCTAAAATTAATAATGATGCTATATCTACAAGCGGTGAAGAAATTAAGAATGAAAAGGTTGTTCCAAGCGGCAGTCCTGCTGACGTAAATCCTATGAATATTGGAATACTTGAGCAACTGCAAAATGGAGTAATAGTTCCTAGTAACGCTCCAAGTATATTACCTTTAATACCTTTTATATTTCCAAGTATTTTTTTTGTTCTTTCAGGAGGAAAATAGCTTTGGATATAGGAAATCCCAAATATCAATATTGATAACAAAATAAAAATCTTTATAGTATCGTAAATAAAGAAATGTATGCTGCCTCCGAGCCTGTCATTTATAGATAACCCAAATACCTTTTCCGTAAGAAATCTTATCAGTTCTGAAAGCCATGTCATCTTTAATAATTGATCATTAAGAAAACCAAAAAAATTACCGATTATGCTCATTTTGTTCACCCATCCCAAATTTAATAATCATATTACATTAGCTAAAAAAAACTATCTCTTGCAAGTAGAAAGATACCCATCGGCACCACCTAATCGTTTAATATCATTTTTTATTGTATCGTAGTCATCTATATTGTCTAAAATGTTTTTTAGTACATCTTCAAACAGCTTATTGCTAAAGTTTAGATAGTAGTATATAAATTGTTCTTTTCTCTCGTCTTTTACAAAACCCATGTCCCTAAGCTTTGCCAGATGCTTTGAAATCTTAGGTTGAGTCTCTTCCATTATTCCGCACATCTGACAGACACATAATTTTTTATGATATAAAAGCACTAGAATTCTTACCCTCGTTTCGTCTGAAAGCATTTTAAAGAAATCTGTTAGTTTATCCAATGTTATTTATCCTCCTCTTCAGTAGTAATATTTTTAATAACCCTATATACGCATGTGAGTATATGTTCATATTATACCTCTAATTCATATCTGTCAACTACATATTTACATTTATAAGAAGATAATAGGGCAGTTTAGATTCTTATTGATTTTCTTGTCTATAATTATTTTTATGCCATTGGTCTCATATATACGCTCATCCTTTTTTTGCTCATTCAGAGCCACCCCTAAGGTTAATCCTGATCAGGTAACCCCTGTAACATAGACCCTGGCGCAAAGCTCTTTCTTTGATTGTAATATTCTCTCCTTTAAATTAAAAGTGAAAAGACCAGCAAAATGCTGATCCTTAAATTTTTCTTTTATTAACTATTTTTCACTACTTTCTCTGCTGGGAACCAATGCTTTGTCTTATTAACAAAACTAACAAGCATCAGCATGACAGGCACCTCAGTAAGTACTCCAACTGTGCAAACAAGCACTACTGGTGAGAGTGGACCGAAAATTGTTATAGCTACTGCTACTGATAATTCGAAAAAGTCAGAGGCACCAATTAGAGCTGCCGGTGCAGCTATATTATGAGGTTGTTTTGTCCATCTGCATACAAAATAAGCAAAGAAAGCAGTGATAACATTTTGAAGAATTAGTGGTACTGCAATTAAAAGAACATAGAATGGATTATCTAAAATAACATCTCCCTGGAAAGTAAATATTATTACTAGCGTTAAAAGCAATCCAGTAGTTGTAATATTATCAAACTTAGTAACGAATTTTTCGTTGAAGTAATCCAAACCTTTATTCTTTATCATGTAATTACGTGTAAGAAAACCAGCAACTAATGGAACTACAACAAACAGTACTATGGAGAATACAAGGGTATCCCATGGAATATATATATTATTAATACCAAGAAGGAATGAAACTATTGGCACAAATAGAATAATTATAAGCAAATCATTGATGGAAACCTGTACTAGTGTATGCGCAGGATCACCCTTTGTAAGGTTGCTCCATACAAAAACCATTGCAGTACAAGGAGCTGCGCCTAATAGAACCGCTCCTGTAACATAGCTTTGCGCCAATTCAGTTGGGATAAAAGCTTTAAAAACTACATAAAAGAATAATGATGCCAGACCAAACATAAGGAATGGTTTAATGGCCCAGCTGGTTCCGCTGGATATAACTATACCCAATGGACGCTTTCCTACATTCTTGATAGATTGAAAATCGATCTTCATCATCATTGGGTAAATCATAATCCAAATAAGGACTGCAATAGGAATATTCTGGTTGGCATACTTTATTTTTTCGAGGAAATTAGGAATTCCAGGTAAAAATTTTCCTATTAGAATTCCAGCTGCCATGCATAGAAGCACCCATACTGTAAGGTATTTCTCGAAAAATCCTATACCGTCATGTTTTTTATTCTCTTCTTTCATTTATAACCCCTCCATTTTTCAAAACTATATGATATCTCTTTCTACAGTTAAGTCAATCTCATTATTTTGAATTCTTTTAGCTAAGTCTTTTACTTTTTCCTCAATAGTTTTTGCAGTCCATATAAATTCTTCGTCACTCTTTCCAGACGGGTCATCCAACCCCCAATCTTCTTCATGTTTTGAAGGCAGAAATGGACAAACTACGTTGCAGCCCATCTTAACTACTATATCTACTTCCGGAATATCGTTAAGAAGTTTAGATTTTTGTGTTTCATTCATATCCACATTGTATAAGTCCTTTACAATTCTTACTGCATCTTGATTTATTTGAGGTCTTAACTCCGTTCCTGCAGAGTAAGATTCAAATACATCTGAAGCAAACATCTTTCCTAAGGCTTCTGCCATCTGCGATCTGCAGGAATTATGAACACATATAAATGCTACTTTGGGTTTCATAATATAATCTCCTCCTAATATTGATCATTTGTACATAATAATCATTAATGATTAAGCTGATACTGTAAAGTATAATAGCTAAAACTCAAAACAAACTTTACCTTCCTTTAAGTCATCGCTGCTTAGATTGCTGTCTCTGTATTTTTTTAATCTTTCATAATCAATACTGCACTGTTTTAACTTCATTGCATGTTCCTCAATAATCTCTTTTAAGAAAGGGAACTCTTTAATGGTATCCTCACTAATCTTGTAATATATTTAGAATTCTTATCCTATTTTCATCTCCTAGATCCTTGAGTATCTGAACTAATTCCATAATTTAACCTCCATTATGATTAAGTTGATCTATGCTCATTAATTATTCTCTATGAAAAAGCTCATAGGTTTATGCCAATGAGCTTTAAGCTATTAAATTTCTATTTTATTAATTCATTAAGCCGTTCACCTTTAACTTCCTCTGCAATCCATTCTATAACTGCAAAGTTTCCTCCTGATATTTCATTCACTTTATTTATCCACTGAACTTCATTGTTTGCCTTTGCTCTTAGGATAGTATTAGTAGTTTTAGCTGCGTAGAAACTTGAATTTATAACCCACCACTTACTGTGAATGCCTGCTCTTTTCAAGTCTTCTTGCAATCTCATAGCTTCATAAACTGGAGTAGTTTCAGCTAGAGTTACAATAATAACTTCTGTTTCTTCCACCTTTCTAAGCTTTGGTAAAAGCTTCTTAACGGAGTCTGGAACATCCCCTTGTGAACGCTGAATCTCCTTGTTGTAACTTTGAGTAGAATCTAAAAGAAGCAAAGTGTGCCCTGTTGGTGCAGTATCTATAACTACAACCTCATTTTCTGACCTCTCTACTATTTCAGCAAAGGCTCTGAACACTGCAATTTCCTGAGTACAAGGAGATCTTAAGTCTTCTTCAACATAGGCCAAATCATCCTCGCTCATGGTTTCTCTAGCTTTGCTTAATACTTCTTCTTTATACTTTTCAAGTTCTTTTTTCTCATCAATATTGCTTAAAGTAATACCATAGCTTTCATCAAGTACAAATTTCAAGTGCGCTGCAGGGTCAGTAGTCGTTAAGTGTACCTTCTTTCCCTTCTTAGCAAGTCCTAATGCAATTGCAGCTGCTATAGTTGTTTTGCCTACTCCACCTTTGCCCATTGTAAATATTACTTTTTTATTATTGTTATATAAGTAACCTATTACATCCTTTAGCTTAGGCATATGATTTGTTTTTAGGGTCTCACTGTTAAGTTTTATGCTGTTATCTTTTAAAAATGCCCTTACATTTTCAAGTCCAGTTATATTATATGGCCTTAGTGGTATTTTAAAGGTTTCAATACTTTTTATCCCCACAGGGATTTCCGACAATGCTTTTTGTTGTTTATGAAAAATAGCATTGGAAAGTTCATCATCATGTCCTTCCAAAACGCCATTGATAACTAAAATCTGATTATTTAACCCTATATCCTGAAGCTCATTAGACGCTCTTTCAGCTTCTTTTAGCGGTGAGACTTCAGGCCTTGACACAAGTATAAGTGTAGTTTTTTCTCCATCTGCCAGAGTATCTACTGCATTTTTGTAGACCTCTTTTTTATCCTCAAGTCCTGCAAGCTGTCCCAGGCATGATGCTCCGTGAGTGCTTTCACTTATAAAATCGCTCCAGGCTGATGGCAGTTGAAGCATTCTAAGGGTATGACCTGTTGGCGCTGTATCAAATATAATATGGTCATATTCCTTTGCAGCTTTTTCGTCAGTAATAAAACTTGAAAACTCATTAAAAGCAGCTATCTCAACTGTACAGGAACCAGAAAGTTGTTCCTCCATGTTCTTAATAACAACATCAGGAAGCTTCCCTCGGAAAGGTCCTACAACACTTTCCCTGTATTCTGCAGCTGCCTGCTCAGGATCAAAATTTGCAACCACTAGATTGGGGACTTCATTTATAGCTACACCTTTATTGTTTAGCTCAGTGCCAAAGACATCCTGAAGATTTGAGGCTGGGTCAGTGCTTATAAGCATTATTTTCTTACCTTCATCAGCTAAATTTACCGCCACTGCACAAGCTGTTGAAGTCTTTCCAACTCCACCTTTTCCTGTGAAGAATAAATATTTAGTCAGCTTTATATCTGATACTTTAAAGCTCTTAATCATTAATATCCCTCCTGTCTTCCTTATACTGCCTTTAAAGATTTTAATCTTTAAACCTCTTTTCTATTTTAGCAGCATCCATCCCCACAGTCGCAAGCCTTAGCTGGCCTTTTTATAGTAAGCTTTAAAAAATCCTCTGGCAAATCCAATAGCTGTAGGAATTCTTCATTTGTTGGATAAGCTTTAGTCTTAATAATTTCACCATCAACCATGGTAACTGGAAGTACTTCTATACCTTCTTTAAGAAGCATAGTGTTAATAACCTTAGTATCAACGAATATTTGTGGATTGTTAGTAAGGTTATGTCTTTCAACTACAATCCCTTTATTCTTTAAGTTGTTTAATAATGTAGCAACCCTTAACAGGTCCTTATCAACTGATGGGCCGCATACTCCAGTTGAGCAGCACATTGCTGGATCAAAAATAACCATCTTTTTCATATAATCCATCTCCTTATTCTTTCTTACAATTACAGTTTGATTTATCTTTACAGATACATTCTTCTGTATCTGTTACAAGATTCATAAGAAAAATTATTAGTTTATTACAGTTTGAGCTGTTAAGCCAATAATAGCTCCATAAGCCTTCTTTTCTGCAGTTGACTAAACCGCAGTCCATTAACACCTTCATATGATGTGAAAGAGTTGGCTGTGTAAAATCAAAATATTCCTGTATATCACAGGCGCATCTTTCTCCACAAGATAAAATGTCAATTATTTTCAACCTGTTTGGATCAGATAATGCTTTAATAACTTTAGAGTTTTCTTCATAGCTTAATTCCATCCAATCACCCCTATATATCTTACTAACCTCATAAAGATTATGAAGCTCCGCTTATCTTATATAGATATATATCTATATATAATATAGAACATCATCTATGTACTGTCAACATTCCCTCTAATAACTTAATAATTATTTTATCATTACATATATTATTTTCTATATATACGTTAATATACTCATACACTCCCTAGTTGTTATAACATCTTCACTCATATTACGCATCTAAAGCAAAGAGGATATAGATTTCTCTATATCCTCCAATTTCTAAAGTAATTTTTCCATGATAGTTATATTTACAAATTTACCATCTAATATTCCCTGATTTATATAGGTTCCTACCTCTCTAAATCCTAAAGATTTATATAATCTTTTGCTTCTTTCATTGTAGTCAAAGGTACTTAAAGTAAGCTTATGAAAATCATTTTCTCTCGCCACTTCTAATAAAGAACTTAGCAGAAGCTTCCCTAATCCTTTACCTCTCAAATCACGTTCAATATATATAGACAAGTCTCCAACACCACTATAACAGCATCTTGAGTTAAACACATTTAGTGAAGCCCATCCCTTAACATTTCCATTTATATCTTCAATCACAATGACCTTATGTCTTTTATCTCTACTAGAAAGCCATATACTCATCTCATCATCTTCTCTTAATCTTGTTTCAAGTGTAGCAATCCTGTCTTCTATACCTTGGTTATAAATATTAGTAATACAGGTGATGTCTTTAACATTTGCATTTCTTATTTTATATTCCATAACTGTACCTCGTTATTTATAAGCTTTTACGTGTGCACCTGCAAAAGCTCCATCTAATAGATCAGCATCTATTTGACTATATACATCACCTAAGTTCTTTTGCTTTGCAATATCATCTATGATATCCTTAGTGTATAAATTTACTGGTGTAATTTCTACTTCCTTAAAACCAACCTTATGAAGTATTTCTTTATATAAATCTATATCCAAAGCACCTGCAATACATCCTACCCACATTTCAACGCTATGCCTGATATCTTCTGTGACTTCCTTTAACTGCACTATATCTGCTATAGCAAGCCTTCCACCTGGTTTTAAAACCCTGTATGCTTCCCTTAAGGCAGCTTCTTTATCTTCACAAAGATTTATAACACAGTTTGAAGTAATGACATCTATTGTTTCATTGTCCAGTGGAATATCCTCAATATAGCCTTTTATGAATTCTACGTTGTTAACTCCCATTTTCTTCTTATTTTTATTTGCTAGTTCAAGCATTTCGTCTGTCATATCAAGGCCATAGACTTTTCCTTCTTCTCCTACATATTTTGAAGATATAAAGGCATCTATTCCTCCACCACTGCCTAAATCTAAAACTGTCTCACCTTTCTTAAATGCTGCTAAAGCTATAGGATTAGCACAACCTAGAGAAGCATTTACTGCCTCCTCTGGTAATCCCTCTAAATATTCTTTCGTGTAAATACTTGAGCTATCGCTGATGTCCCCACAGCATGCAGCGCCACAGCCACATGAAGCCTTGGAGTTACTGCTTACATTCTTTGCAATTCCTCCATAATAGGATTTAACTTTTCCTTTAATACTTTTATCCATAATAACACTCCTCCATTAACAACACTTATTATTTTTAGCAGCATCTATAATGAGCTGCAGACTTTCCAGCACCTGTTCTCTTTTATCTTCAGGGATTGATGAAAAAATACTGTTGTAATAATACTCCATACTACTTTCTATATTTTCAAATACTTTAATCCCTTCATTAGTTAATTTAATGGA
This sequence comes from Clostridium swellfunianum, assembly GCF_023656515.1. Lineage (NCBI taxonomy): Bacteria > Bacillati > Bacillota > Clostridia > Eubacteriales > Clostridiaceae > Clostridium > Clostridium swellfunianum. The sequence goes on along the minus strand of NZ_JAMOFV010000006.1, from coordinate 557,007 downwards.
TACAAATCTCCTATCTTCAGCATGTAATTCTCTAATAGCCAATCCAGAGTCTACTAGGTTATTTATTGTCCTACTCATAGTACTTTTATCTAATGCTAATAACTCAGCAAGATCATTTAAGGATATTTGTTCTGCTCTTCCTATCTCGACAATGGCATGGCATTGAGATACTGTAACCCCGCAACATGTAGCTTCACCTTTTTCAAGTATTCCAAGATTTCTAACAAGAATCCTAATCAATTCTCTTAAGAAATGACTTTCATTTATAGTCATATTATCACCTCATGTTAATTGTAACATTAAACAGTTGTATATTGCAACTATATATCATGAACAAAAATCAACAATCTTTAATCAAACAATTGATATTTTCCTTTTACACGGATATATTTTAGTAAATAACCGGATAGGAAGGAATGTCTTGTCATTTATATCACACCTCTTTTATGATTAAATTCTATAGTATAGATATAAAGACTGTATGAAGAAAAGTAAAGTTTATTAAAGTTCATGTAACATTAACTACTTCATAATTCCTCCACAATTTGTTTATATAATTAAACACATAGAAAGCAATTAATTCAACTGTTGAAAAGGAGGATTGAAACATGTTGTGTGGTGGTATTGGAGGGTACGGCTTTAGTTCTGCTGGTCCCCTAAGTTATACCTGGATGTTCTTGACTATGGGATTTAGACTATTAGTATTCATAGGTTTGGCAGTTCTAGCTGTCAAATTATTTAAGAGCTACACTAATAAGTCTGAAGATAATATGAGAATACTTAACGAAAGGTTTGCTAAAGGTGAAATTAGCGAAGAAGAATATATGAGAAGAAAAACAATCCTTTCACAAAAAAACTAGAGAGCTAGCTCCCTAGTTTTTTTAATAAGTATAACCTATAATATAATGATAGCAATCTTAGATTGAGGTGATATGATGACTAATCAATTTAAAATATTAGTTGTAGATGATGAAAAAAACATAGTAGATGTAGTTAAAGCTTATCTTGAAAAAGAAAGTTATGAAGTAATTACAGCCATGGATGGCGAGGCAGCCTTAAGTATATTTAATGAAGAAGATATTCACCTTATAGTTTTAGATTTAATGCTTCCAAAGATAACTGGAGAAGAAGTATGCACTAAAATAAGAGCCACATCTTCTGTACCTATCATTATGCTTACTGCAAAAGCAGATGAGAATGAAAGAATAGAAGGAATTTCTATGGGTGCTGACGATTATTTAACTAAGCCTTTTAGTGCACGTGAACTTGTAGTGAGAGTTAGGGCTCTACTTAGAAGATCCTACAGAGATGCTTCCCCTATGGCAGATATTTTAATCTTTAATAATGGTGATTTAGAAGTCGATATAAAGAAAATGATTGTTAAAAAACAAGGCAAAGCTGTAAGCTTAACAACAAATGAATTTAAAGTTTTAACAATACTCCTAACAAATCCCGGTCAAGTATTTTCAAGAGACCAACTTGTAGAAAAAGCTTTTGGTATGGACTATGAAGGCTTTGATAGAACTGTGGATACTTATATCAAAAATATTCGTCATAAGATAGAAGATAATCCTAAGGAAGCAACATATATAACAACTATCTACGGAATGGGATATAAATTTATTTCAAGCTAGCTTTTGCAAAAGCATCTAATAAAGGAGGAAATAATGAAAGCATCTTTAATGAAGAAATTATCTTTAGGCTTTCTTATAGCAGTTTTAGGTTCAATCATTTTGGCAAGCTTTATATCCAATTATACTATAGAAAAAAAGTTTAAAAATTATTTAGTTGATGAACATAAATCAAAGGTAAGTAATATAGTAAAAATTATTGATGATATATATAGCAATAATAAAAACCTTTCTACGGCAAGTACTGACGAAATACAACGATATGCACTTATTCAAGAGATGTATATTGAAATTAAGGATTTATATAACAATACGCTTTATACTTCTGGAAATTCTCACCTACAGCATAACCCCATGATGGAAAATATGATGAGAGGTATGATGCATAATTCTTCCGAGATGAATATAGGTAAATATACTGAAGAAACACATCCCTTGCTGGTAAATAATCAAAAAATAGGAACTATAACTATTGGATATTTTGGAACCTCTTATTTATCTTCTGCCTCGGTCACGTTTATAAACACATTAAATCATTCTTTTATACTATCCGCTATTGTAGCATTAATTTTTGGTCTTATAATCAGTGTAATCATTTCCAAACAGCTTTCAAAGCCTCTTGTTAAAATTACTGATACTGCAAACAAGATGAGAACTGGAGACTTAGACGTAAGGGCTAATGTAGATGCAAACACTAAAGAAATAGACGAACTATCAAAGTCTATAAACTATTTAGCTGAAACCTTAAAGAATCAAGAAATGCTTAGAAAGAGGTTAACCTCAGATATGGCTCATGAACTTAGAACTCCATTAACCACTCTTAAGACTCATGTAGAAGCTTTTATCGATGGCATTTGGGAACCGACTATTGAAAGGTTTGAAGCCTTTTATGAAGAAATAGAAAGACTAACAAAAATGGTAGATAATCTTCGAAATTTAGCAAAGCTTGAACAGAGTAATCTTAACTTAAATAAAAGTAAGGTTAATTTATCCGAGCAGTTAGAAAAAATAATAGATACTTTTAAGCCTCTTTATATTAAAGAAAACTATGAATTAACCTGCAGCATAACTCCAGAAATAATGGCAATAGTAGATAACGATAAGTTCATACAAATAATGAATAATTTACTTTCAAATGCTCATAAATACTTAAAGCCTAATGGCAAAGTTCATTTAACATTAAAAAAAGCGAATCAAAATGTAGTAATCAAAGTAATTGATAATGGTATTGGAATTCCTGAAAAAGACCTTCCATATATATTTGAACGCTTTTATAGAAGTGATTTGTCCCGCAACAAAAATACAGGAGGCTCAGGTATAGGACTAACTATTACGAAAGCTTTTGTGGAAGTTCATGGTGGCAAGATATACGCTCATAGCAAAATTAATCAAGGTACTACTTTTATTGTAGAGTTACCTATTAAATAATCTGCACTAAAATTGTTCTTTAAAAATTTTTATTCTTTATATTCTCTTTATAATTTGGTGATACTATATGTATATAGGGTTAATAAGCTATATAACTTAACAATATCATATAGACCTCAGTTTGATTTAAGATTTATCTTCATAATAAAGAGAAGCTTGGTTTATCCCAAACCAAACTTCTCTTTATTATTTTATTTACTTTCTATTGTATCTCTCATTCTTTTGTACTGATTTTCATCAATTTCCCCTCTTGCAAATCTTTGTTTTAATATTTCTATAGAATTATCATTAATAGTTCTGTTTTGATTGTTTCTACCACTTGTAGTTATTTTATATACTGCTATAGAAATTATAACTATTATTGTTAACAGTAGAAACCAAAATAAACCTCCCCAAGCCATCATGAACGCTTTGATGGAGATAGCTACTCCTCAGGATTAAAAGGACATGGAATACCTTTAGAGGCTATAATAATTTCAGTTGCAGATTCTTATGATGCTCTCGTTGTAGATGCCTTTTTACAAACGCATAAAAGTTAAAGAAGAACCAGACAAAGTTACGCTAGTTCTTCTTTCAAGGAGTTTATCTTCCCATCATAGAGTTGTGTATATTAACCATTTCTTGTCTACTTACTGATCCCATCATTTTAGCCATGCCTTCATAACCATTGTTTTTCATTATGTCTATCATTTGATTATACTGATCATCAGTAATGTTATTCATAAAGTTATTCATAGAATTGAAATCTCTATTTTCCATAGCTTTTGCAGCATCTTCAAAATCATTTTTTCTCATCAAATTTGTCATTTGCTTATAAGTATCATTATTTATATTATCTTGATACATCGTCCCTCTGCCAAATCCAAGATTATTGGGATTGTTGTTTTCCTTTGCATATACAGCAGTAACTGCTCCTATAGTTAATATCGCTGTTGTCACGATAACTAAAACCTTTTTCTTCATCTATAATCTCTCCTCTTTTTATTTAATTTGTTTCTATGTTTACATTATATATATAAATTATGGAGGAATTATGGAGGTTATTTTATGTTTAAATATTTTATAAATGGTAGATGGTAATAAAATTTAGAAGGAAAAGTTATTTACCTTTCTCAACTGCTTGGATTTGGACAAAAGAATGATATTCACTTACCTTATGAATCTAGTGGAATTGTTAGACAATCAATCTCTATAGGTTCAGTTGAACTTGCTACTATAGCTTTGCTATAAGGTATTACAACTACTCGTAGTCACCGTTTAAGAATAGTAAAAACCTGACAAAACTTGCCAGGTCTTTATGATGCTTGTACATCTATAAATTCATTTTCACTGCTTTCAATTGTAACAACAATATTATTAGGTAGACACACAATACTTTGATATCCTTTATTTATCCATCCTGCATCTGAGCAAATGGCATTAGGACATATTTCTTTATCCATTTCAAGCATTCTGACTTTCCCATCTTTAACTTCAATATATCCAACATTATCATTAAACCCAAATTCATAAGTTTTGCTTTCGTTTATTTTGTTTAATGATACTCTTTTTTCTACTTTGTTTTCTACCTTAATAACTATAGTACTATTCTCCTTATTAGACTTTGCAAGCATTATAAGTCCTGTAGGTAAAATACTTATTATTAGGAGAACTACAATAACTACTTTATCAAAAATTTTTAATTTAAAAATTTTCATGGTAACTCCTTCAACTATCTTTATGCACTTATACATGCATTATTATATCAGTAAGACATGAAGAAAATATGATGTTAATCTTAGAAATTTAAACAATAAAATTATAACTTTCTTTAAATAATTTATTAATTTTCCAAATAAGATATTTTATTTATTAAGATTCTTATTTAAATTCTCAATCTCCTTCTGAAGCTGAGATATATTTCCCATCTTTTCATCTCTTAATTGTGTAAATAATTGTCTTATCTCAGGGCTTGTTATTTCCATCATATTTTTATTATAAAGTGCCTGCAAATCCATTTCTTGCTGTAAAACTTCATTTAATAAATTTATGTTATTATTCATGCTGCACCTCTAATTAGAGTTATTCTGATTACTGTACATTTCTGAAATTGTTGCGTAGTGTTTTCGTGATAATTGTTCCATGTTCTTCATTATACTTTGAAGTTTTGGTTCAGTAATTTGATTTGCCAAACTAGCATACTTCTCTGAAACCTTTTTTTCCTCATTTATCAAATTACTTAAAGCGTTATTTATTTTGTCTTGTTCCTCATTCATTACCTTTCCCTCTCTTGCCTTTAGTATAAACCGAATAATATAAATCGCCACTAGTTTCTATCATAGCAAAATATATATCTTTAATATTACTTACACCTTTTTCATATAGTTTGTTTTCCAGCCAATTTATATCATAACCTAGGCTCTTCAAACTTTCACTTATTACTTTTCCTTCATTTATGAGAGTAATAGGAATCCCTGACCCCACAGTGGACATATCTAAGTCTATCGGAGTAACCGGTTGATAATCAGATTTCTTTAGAACACTTATATGTCCGCTTGTTTCTAAAACTGCTGTTTCTATTTCATTAATATTAGAAGCATCTACAGTTCTTATTTCCGACAGTAGCACTTCGAGCGGTATAAGGTTCTTTTCCATATTATGTGTAAGTATTTTACCTCCTTCAACTAAATTAACTGCTTTTCCAAAAACAATTTCTGCAAACCTTCTATTCTTAACTGCTATAATTGATATAAAATAATGCATTAAATACATTACTACAATAACTATTACAGTATTAATTACACTTATTTTAGATTCGAAAAGAGGTGCAGCTGTAAGCCCTCCCATCATCCAAAAGAAAGTGAAATCATATCCTGCAAACTGCCCGCCTGCTCTTCTAGGCAGTATTTTCCCTTGAGCAAATAAAAGAATTCCTACCACAACACATCTTAAAGAAAATATTATAGGTCCAATTTTATCGGCAGACCCAAAAATATTTTTTAATAAACTCAATATCCTCACTACCTTTTAATAAAAGTTATACAGATACGTACAGACTGCCATCTGCTTCAAGCATAGCTAAAAATATACCTTCAACATCTGTGAAACCTCTTTCATAAATCTTTTTTAAAAGCCATTCAGTATTTAGTCCTTTTTCTTTCAATAAATTGTAATCTACATTCCCATTATAAATTAAGATAGATGGTAAAGTCGCATTTCTAATTGGAAGGTTCATCTGCTTCCTATTTAATGGTACTGCATGACTTCTCTTAATTACACTTATCTTTCCATTAGGTTCCAAAATAATAGTATGTATTTCTGAGAGATTATGAGCACCTTTTAGTCTAAGCTGTGCTAGCAAGTTATCTATAGTTATATGTGCATCTTTCATATTATTTTTTAGCAATATCCCATTTTGCATTAGTATTATAGACCCTCTATCTATTAATTTAGGTAGCTTGGAATCTATGAACGATAGCAATAAATTTATCCCAGAATATACAAATACTATTACTAGGCCTGATGTTAATGAACTCTCCGGATTAACCATTCTAACTGTGGCTAAACTTACAATTCCTGCAGCTACCAAGTAGTTGTGTCCTGACAAAATACCTACTTGTCTATGTCCCATAATACGAGTAGCAATAATTAATGATATATAAAGTATTATGGTTCTTAAAATCGTAAAAAATATTGATAAATCTTTACTTCCTTCAAAAAAAACACTTATATCCAACTAAAGCCCTCCTAACAAAACAATACATCCATATTTTGCACTTTAATTCCTCAGTTATTCATGGTATGCATTTTTGTAATAATGTTATGATCTAATTAAAATTAGTATAGGCATAATAACTTTCAAATTAAAAATACTAACAAGAGATAGCAGAAAAAACTTATAATTTCAATAACTTTTAAAGGAGATGTTATTTATGAAAAGAGGACTCTCTGGTTTAGTAGGTGGTTTTAGTGGAGGTGTAATAAAAATTATCATCGATCAATTATTGTTTACGTCAGGTATTTCACCTGTAAATACAGTAGGATCATATTCTAGATTATTTTTAGGTGCAGAAGGATCATCGACCATATTAGGTTGGATTATATATATAATAGCAACTTCTTTTTCAGGTTGGATTATATCTTTAATATTGTATAATAAAAGTATTTTTAACTACTTTACTTCAGGAATAATTGTGGGAGTTTCTTTTTGGATTATTATGAATGTTATTTTCTCAATATCAGGTACTGTAATACCAACTTGGTCATTGGGTGGTCCATCCATTATATCCGATTTGATTACTCATTCATTTTTAGGTGTAATAATAACCTATTTTATTTCTAGATCCCGCATAGAAGCTAGAGATTAACTTTTAAAATCTGCAAAAGATAGAATAATAAAATCTGAGTTATTATGCTCAGACTTTGTTTTAGTTAACTTATATAATCACAATTTTCATTTTACGTTTAATATTACTCATAATAAATCCACTTTCAGGCAATGTAGGCACTTTTGCAAAACTATAGCTTAAATCCTGATCCGGAACTTCAAAGTCAATCTTATTAACCAAAAACTCCATACTTGCTTTCATAATTTCAATATTAATACCTTCACCTGGACAACGGTGTGTATTAGAAGGATTTCCCCCACCTTGTGGGATAAAATCAAATAAGTTACCATTCCATTCTTTAAATCTCTCTGGAATAAATTCATCTGGGTTCTCCCATATTTGTGAATCATGGTTTGTTCCATATAAATCTAAAATAACAAGCATTCCTTTGTTAAAATTGCATTCATTGTCGTAAAATAACTTTGCTAATTTCTCTCCTGTCATGCAAATTACTTTCTGCCCCATCAAATGAGTTTCAAACAAGTCAGACTGATATTTACTACACCTTTTTGTATAAATAACCGTCTTGTAAAAAATCCAAAGTGTTGTCTAGACCTTTATCATGCTCTACAGGCTCCTTTGTTAACATACACTTCTATTCTCCTTTTATTGTATATTTTCCTTGTTAATCAAGCAAAAATTATAAAGCAGCCTAAATGAGTAACACTTACGCTGCTTTAACTAATGACTATTACATTTTAGCCATATTTCTGCATTCAGTTGCACATTGTCTGCAAGTGTCTGCACAAGTCTTACAATGTTGATCTTTAAACATATCACATTCAGTTGCACATTTCTCGCAGATTGTTGCACATATATTGCATATTTCTTTTATACTTCCACTATCTCTTGACATAAAACATGCTGCTGTAGAACAAATTTCAGCACAATCCTGAAGAGTCTTTATGCAACTTGTTCTTGCTTTTACATCTGCTTCTTGTAGGCACATATTAAAGCATTCTTCACAAATTTGAACACATTTCATACATGCGTCTATACAAGTTTGATGTGGGTTTCCTTTTGGCATAAGTGATACAGCAGGTATATCCATTGTTGCTTGCATAATTAATTCCTCCTAGTATTTTTACTTTTTATCACAAAACTTATTATCTCCCTAAAACTCTGAATTATCATATTAATATTTTTTCCTATAATATATTAAAGACCTGACAATTAAATTGCCAAGTCTTTAATATGACTAAATATCTACTTTTTAAAACTTATGCCATTTGGCTCTTCATCTACTGGTATGGTCGCAACCACTTTATTTGTTTCATTATCTATTACGCTGACTGTTGCTTCATACATATTAGTTACATAAACAAACTTATTATCAGGACTTACTACTACTCCATGAGCACCCTTGCCTGCTTCTATTGTAGCTACAACCTGTTTAGTTGTTAAATTAACTTTTGTGATAGTATTTGAAGGATCTTTCTCTGTTCCTTGATTTGCAACAAATGCATACTTATCATCTGTTGATAAATATACCTGTGCTGGTCCTACTCCTACAGCTATCTTTTCAATTTTATCTGTAGATAAGTCTACTACGGCTAGATAGTTTTCAGCATTAACTGTTGCTACTAGGGTCTTACCATCACTAGTTAATCCAGTAGTTACTGGAGTCTTACCTACTTTTATCTTTTTAACTTCTTTAATATTAGTGATGTCAACAATACTTACTGTATCTTCACCCATATTAGCTATATATGCGTATTGGCTGTCAGCAGAAATTCTAAAACCATGTGGTCCTTTTCCAACTATAACGTTATTAATTAACTTATAAGTCTTTGCATCAATTATAGATACGTTATTATCTTCGTTATTAGTAACTATTGCATACTTTCCATCCTCAGTAAACACTATATGGGCTGGATGCTTACCTACTTCAACTTTCCTAATTTGCTTTCCTGTTTCTACATCATAAAATACTGCTGACCCATTCATGCTCATAGCACCATGTTCTGTTTGACCTTTTGCCATCTTAACTGCAGATGTATAAGCAAAAACTTTACCATCTGGTGATACTTGAACATTATGTGGAGAGCCTTCGTCTTTAAAGGTTTCAACAACTTTATTGGTAGCTACATCTATTTTAGATATACTTCCACTTTCATTTGCTGTATATATATAAGCTGGAACCTTTTGCTCTACCTTAGTTTCAGCTTTATTCTGTTCTGATATTTTAGGTGCTTGAGTATTATTTTTTACAGTGCTGCTGCAGGCTGCAAGAGTCAAAGTTAACACCACAGAGCTTCCTATAAGTTTGAAATATTTCGAATTAAACATATGTTTCCTCCTTTTGATGTGCATCTTCATCTGATATTGATTATTATATTATACAGTTATGAAGATGATATGAAGAAGCTTTATTTTTTAATATGCATTATTAGCACTATAACGTTTTTTATTCACAAATTTACATTAAATTCAAATGTATCATTCTCTAACTTGTAGATTATTATATATCATAAGGTTTGTTGTTTCTGTAACTTTTATCACGCTCTAAAAATAAATAAGCTGAAACTCCCGTAAACACGGGAGTTTCAGCTTATTTTTCTTAAAATTTGGTGACATATTTTTTATCATAATTTGTTACAGGATTAAATATAATGTGTGACAATATTAATTATAATCCGCATAAACAATTTCAAAAAACTTACCAACTACCCAGCCTAACTATTCAACTGTAACGCTCTTGGCCAAATTCCTTGGCTTATCAACATCGCAGCCCTTCTGAACTGCCATGTAGTAAGCTAATAATTGAAGCGGTATTACTGAAAGTACTGGTGCAAGTACTGTTTCTGTTTTTGGTATATATAAAGCTGAATCTACAGTCTTTTCTATATCGTTATTTCCTTCAAAAGCAAAGGCTAGCACATTTGCGCCTCTTGTCTTAACTTCTTTTATATTGCTTACCATCTTTTCAAAGAGGTTATCTTGTGTTGCTAAAGCTATAACTACAGTTCCATTTTCAATAAGAGCTATAGTGCCGTGCTTTAACTCTCCTGCTGCATAGGCCTCTGAGTGAATATAGGAAATTTCCTTAAGCTTTAAGGAACCTTCCATAGCTACTGCATAATCCACACCTCTTCCTAGGAAGAACATATCTTTATGCATATAGGTTTTTGAAGCAAATCTTTGAAGCACATCCTTATGCTTTAAAGTTTCTTCTGCTTTCTCAGGAAGCTGAAGCATTTCTTTCTTAATTTCTTCTATTCTTTCGCTGCTTAATGTTCCTTTTTGCTCTGCAAAGTAAAGAGCCATTATATACATTGCTATTAACTGAGTTGTATAAGCCTTTGTTGATGCAACTGCAATTTCTGGTCCTGCCCAGGTATATAGAACATCATGAGCCTCTCTTGATGCTGAGCTTCCAACAACATTTGTTACAGCTATAACTCTTGCTCCATGCTTCTTGGCTTCTCTTAAAGCAGCTAGAGTATCCGCTGTCTCACCTGATTGGCTTACTACTATCATAAGAGTTTTTTCATTTATTATTGGATTTCTATATCTAAATTCTGAAGCAATATCTACCTCAACTGGTATTCTTGCAAGCTGCTCTATGGCATACTTGCCTACAACGCCTGCATGATAAGCTGTTCCGCAGGCAACTATATAAACTTTATCTATATTTTCAAGCTGCTCCTTAGTTAGGCTTATCTTATCTAAGGTTATTGGCTTTTCAAGAGCTATTCTAGAGGTCATTGTATCTCTTATAGCCTTTGGCTGCTCATGTATTTCCTTAATCATGAAGTGCTCATAACCGCCCTTTTCAGCAGCATCTGCATTCCAGGTTACATGGAAGATATCCTTGTTTATTATATCTCCTTCTTCTGTAAGAAGCTTAATTCCGTCTTGAGTTATAACAACAAATTCCTTATCATTTAGAAGATATACATCCCTTGTGTAATTTAATATTGCAGGGATATCTGAGGCTATAAAGAATTCATCCTTGCCTACTCCAACTATAAGCGGGCTGTCTTTTCTTACTGCTACAAGCTTTCCTGGCTCATGTGTTGAGACAACGCCTAAAGCATAGCTTCCATCCATTTTTGATATAGCCTTCATTACAGCATCTTCTAAGTTTCCCTGGTAATAATAGTCTACAAGGTGAGGTATAACCTCTGTATCTGTTTCAGACATGAACTTATAGCCCTTGCTTGTTAACCATTCTCTTAAATGAAGATAGTTTTCTATTATTCCATTATGAACAACGCTTATTGTTTCATCTTCGTTAGAATGTGGATGGGAATTTAAATCTGATGGCTCTCCATGTGTAGCCCATCTTGTATGACCTATTCCTACAGCTCCGTGAATAGGTTCTTGCTGAAGCTTTGCTTCAAGGTTTGCAAGTCTTCCCTTGCATTTTGAAATCTTTAATTTATTATTTTCAATGATTGCAACTCCTGCTGAGTCGTAACCTCTGTATTCAAGCTTTGATAGACCATTTATTAAAACTGGTGACGCTTCTTTCTTTCCAACATATCCTACTATTCCGCACATAATATTCTTCCTCTCTTATTCCTAATTTTTTAGACAACTTTAACAAATCTTAGATATAGTATGTTTTAAAATCTAAGACTCAATCTATTTATTAAGAAAGGCTTTAACACCAGACTGATGTTGTACTGAAAATCACTTTTCAGCTTTATCAGCCGTTAACGGTAGTGCGATACCGTGGGGCACCCGCCGAAGATTCGATACTCCCCAACCTCGTCAACTTAATTTTACTTCTTAAGTTCTGGCGCTTTAAGTTTACTTTTATATCTGCTGTCCTCCTTTAACTATTTCACCCTTCAAATTAATTTACTATACCATTATATTGGAGTATACTGCAATTGGTCAACATTTAAAGTTTATTTTATCCTTTTCAATATGTGCCGCAACTATGTTTCGTGCTTTTGAAAAATATTTCTGTGTTTTTTACACAAACTATTTTATAATGTATTTGTGCTGCATTAACACGTAAAAGGAGATTATTTTATGTCTAGAGCTAATAGAAAGAAAAGAAAATCTAAAATAATTATAATTATAACAGCTGTGTTTCTTGTGCTATTCCTAGGTGCTGGCTTTTTTGGCTACAGCAAGCTTGGGAAACTTAAAACAGCAAAATTAGATGAAAATTCACTGGGTATAGACGAGAACGGTTATAAACAATCAGCCAATGAAGCTTTGAAAAATGCATCAGGCAAAAATTCCCCAGACATTGAAAAGGACTATTCTAATATATTGGTTATGGGTATTGATGTAACAAAGGAGGTTAATAATGCCTTTAGTGCTGACAGTATTTTAATTGCAACTGTAGACAGGTATAATAAAAAATTAAAACTTACCTCTATCATGAGAGATAGCCTTGTTAATGTTGACGGAGTTGGTGATACAAAGCTTAAGTATGCTTATTCCTATGGCGGTCCTCAGCTTTTGGTTAAAACTGTAAACCAAAGCTTTAATATGAATATAAAAGATTATGTCAAAGTGGATTTTTCTGATGTGGAAAAAATAGTAGACTATCTAGGTGGAGTTGAAATTAATGTTAAAGCTGAAGAAATTGATCTTATAAATGGCTATCAAAAAGGTATGGCTAATTCTGGAGGAAAGAAATATACTACAATAAAAAAATCAGGTCTCCAAACCTTAAATGGAAAACAGGCAGTTGCTTATTCCAGAATACGATATGTTGGAAACTATGACTATGAAAGAACTGAAAGACAGCGAAGGGTAATTTCAGAGATTTTGAGGAAGTTTTCAGATAAAAACCCTATTGAATTAGTTAGTATTACAGATAAGCTTCTTCCACTTGTGGAAACTAATTTGGGAAAAGGTGAAATACTAAGTCTTGGATCTTATATAGTTACCAATAAGTTAACAAAACCTGTACAATTTAGAATACCGACAGACAGTACAGCTCATGATTATACAAATCCTAAGGACGGATTATACTATATGAAGTGGGATAAAAAGCCTACAATAGATGCTCTTCATGACTTTATATTTATTCAGTAATTGGTTATGATTAAAATTATAGCTGAAATATATAAAACCTGCTTAATGATAAGCTCATACAGCAGGTTTTATATATTTCAGCTTCTTTTTCTGCCTTTTGCATAATCTTTTACTGCTAATTATTTATTGCCTCTTTCAAGGTATGCCAAGCGAGTACCGCACATTTTACTCTAGCAGGCATATTTGATATATTTTTTAAAACAATAGCATCTTCAAGCACTTCAAGCTGTCCATCATCAGTAATTTCTCTTTTAATCATACCAATGAAGGTTTCAACCAATTCCAGCGCTTCCTCTTTGGATTTACCTGTTATAAGGTCAATCATCATGGATGTGGAAGCTTGGGATATAGCACAGCCGCTGCCTGTAAAGGCTGCTTCTTCTATAATATCTCCATTAAACTTAACCTCTAAAGCTATGTCATCACCGCAGCTAGGATTATGTCCTCTCTCACAAGCATCAGCATGATGTAGGTGTCTTTTGTTATGAGTACTTTGACTATGCTCCATTATAAGCTCTGTATATATTTGACTAAGATCCATAACCTAGCCACCCCCTTACATTTTTAATACTGTTTATGAACACATCAACTTCTTCCTTTGTGTTGTAGAAGTAAAAGCTTGCTCTTGAAGTTGCCGGCGCTCCTAAATGCTTCATTAAAGGCTGTGCACAGTGATGTCCTGCTCTTATTGCTACCCCATAAGTGTCAACTATGCTTGCAGTGTCATGAGGATGACAACCTTCTATACTGAAGGATATTACTCCACCCCTGTTTTCCATATCCCTTGGGCCATAAATTTTAATGTATGGTATTTTACTCATTTCCTCCAGAGCATAGGCAGTTAATTCAAGCTCATATTTATGAATATTTGAGAGGCCTAAGTTTTCTAGATAATCTATAGCTGCTGATAATCCTACTGCACCTTCTACATTTTGAGTTCCTGCTTCAAATTTAAAAGGTAAATCAGCATAGCTTGTTTTCTGTTCTTCTACATATTCAATCATGTCGCCGCCCATTAAAAATGGAGGCATTTTTTGAAGCAGTTCCTTTTTGCCATAAAGCACTCCAATGCCCATTGGCGCAAGCATTTTATGACCTGAGAATACAAAAAAGTCTGCATTTATATCTCTAACATCAACCTTCATGTGAGGTACGCTTTGAGCTCCATCAACTAAAACTACTGCACCCATTGAATGAGCATATTCAGCTATTTCTTTAACTGGATAAATAACTCCTAGAACGTTTGACATTTGAGCAATTCCAACTAATTTTGTTTTATCTGTTATCTTAGCTTTAACCTCGTCCATAGACAATCTAAAGTCAGAGTTTAAATACATAAATTTAAGCACTGCACCCTTAGCCTTTGCTACCTGCTGCCATGGAACTATATTGCTGTGGTGCTCTGATATGCAAAGTACTATTTCGTCACCCTCATTTATAAAGTTCATTCCATAGGAATAAGCAACAAGGTTTAAAGATTCTGTAGCATTTCTTGTAAAGATTATTTCCTTAGTAGACTTAGCATTTATAAACTTTCTAACCTTTTCTCGTGTGTTTTCATAAGCATCAGTTGCCATAACAGAAAGATAATGTGCCCCTCTGTGTGGATTTCCATTGTGCTGATGATGATAATTTCTCATAGCATCAAGCACAGCATTTGGCTTATGAGTTGTTGCAGCGTTATCAAGATATACTAATGGTTTGCCGTGTACATTTTGAGAAAGGATAGGAAAATCCTTTCTCAATTCTTCTACATTAAAGTTAGGCATTTACAATTCTCCTGTGAACTTCCTCTGCGATAGCTTCTCTTAAATCCTCCAGAGGAATTTTATCTATTATTGGTGTAAAGGAAGCTTCAACTATAAGCTTCTTTGCTTCTCTTTCATCTAATCCACGGCTCATCAGATAAAAAAGCTTATCAGCATCTATTTGCCCTGCACTTGCAGCATGCATACCTTCTACATCATCCTCTTCACAAAGTAAAAGTGGAATAGCATCTGATTTAACTGTCTTGTCTAGAAGGATTGCAAATTCCTCTTCGCTTCCCTTTGAGCGGCTTGCACCTCTCTTAAAATCAAGAGTACCTCTGAACACCTTCTTAGCCTTATCCTTTAAGGCTCCTCTAGTTTCAATGTTGCTTATGCTTCTTCTGCCTCTATGATTCATGAGATAGCTTAAGTCTATATTTCTCTCACCATCAGCTAAATAAACTGAGCTGATATTTGCTTCACTGCTTACTTCATTTAAGTTGTTTATAAAATTAGTTACGCTGTTTTTAGCTCCAAGCTCAACCTGAATCCAATTAACCTTTGCACCGTAGCCGCTGTAGGCTACGTGAGAATCAAAATGATAGGATTTATTATTCATTCTCTGAATTTTTATTATCTTAACCACTGCATTGTCTTTAGCATAAACCTTTGTTACACCATTGTGGAAAGCTTCAACCTCATCAGAAGTTGTGTAGTCGATAACTACTGTTACTTCGCTGTTTTCCTCGGCAATAATTATATTATTATCAATTACTGCAGAATTTTCTTCATCTAATTTATACTCAAGTCTTATTGGTGTATCTATTTTTGTATTTCTTGGGGCATGAACAAATACGCCTGCATTGTAATGTTTTTCGCCAAGTGCTACAAATTCTTCTGATACTCCATAGTGTTCTTCTTTATTTATAAAGTACTTTATATTTTCATAAACCTTTAAATTTGAGTTCATGTTTTTAACTATAACTTCCTCAAAGTTCTCAGAGCTAATATAAGGCTTAGTGTACGCTGGAATTTCTGAAACCTTGAAATCCTTAAGCTTTGCTTCGTTAACCTTTAGCCATCTCCAAGTTATAACTGGAAGGGTATTTAGAGCTTTGTTTCCTATATTCATTTATTTTCCCTCCCCTTCTATCCTATTGTACCTTCAAGCTCAAGCTTGATTAGGTTATTCATTTCAACTGCATATTCTAGTGGAAGCTCTTTAGCTATTGGTTCTACGAAACCTCTAACTATCATTGCCTTTGCTTCCTCTTCACTTATTCCTCTGCTCATTAGGTA
The DNA here is from genome assembly GCF_023656515.1 of Clostridium swellfunianum. Taxonomy (NCBI): domain Bacteria; kingdom Bacillati; phylum Bacillota; class Clostridia; order Eubacteriales; family Clostridiaceae; genus Clostridium; species Clostridium swellfunianum. Next base: position 540,528 of record NZ_JAMOFV010000006.1, on the reverse strand, counting down.
GAAAATAGCCTCATCGCTAATTCTTCCTATTTTAGCTTCGTGTCCGATATCAACTTCATCGTTCATTAAATCTATAACTGGTACTGTATCTGATTTTGATTTGTTATCAAGCATTAAGGATTCACAGGTTACTGTGGATTTTGAGTGATGCGCATTTGGCGCTACTCTTAAAGCTCCTCTGTAAAGCGCTATTCCTCCATCCTTTGATATAGACTTTGAATTTATTGATGAAGTAGTATAAGGTGCTGCATGCACCATTTTAGCTCCTGTATCTAAATGCTGACCTTTTCCTGCAAAGGTTATGCCTGTAAATTCAGCTTTTGCTCTTTCACCTTTTAAAATTGTCATTGGATAAAGCATAGAAACCTTTGATCCAAAAGATCCTGATACCCATTCCATTAAACCATCTTTTTCAACTATAGCCCTCTTTGTATTTAGATTATACATATTCTTCGACCAGTTTTCTATTGTGCTGTAGCGAAGTCTTGCACCTTCCTTAACGAAAAGTTCTACACAACCAGCATGAAGGTTATTAACATTATACTTAGGTGCTGAACACCCTTCTATAAAGTGAAGCTTTGCACCCTTTTCTACTATTATTAGCGTATGCTCAAACTGTCCTGCTCCTGGAGCATTAAGTCTGAAATAGGATTGAAGCGGTATATCAACCTCTACACCTTCTGGCACATACACAAAAGATCCACCTGACCAAACTGCACCGTGAAGTGCCGCAAATTTATGATCGCTTGGAGGAACGCAAGTCATAAAGTACTCTTTAACTATATCCTCGTAGTCCTTTATTGCTGTTTCCATATCAGTATAAACTACACCTTTTTTAACTAGATCTTCTCTTATACTGTGATAAACAACCTCTGAATCGTACTGTGCTCCAACCCCTGCTAGTGAAGTTCTTTCAGCTTGTGGTATTCCAAGTAAATCAAAGGTCTTTTTTATATCCTCGGGTACTTCCTCCCAGGTTCCCTTCATATCAGTATTTGGCTTAACATAGGTTACGATATTATCCATATCAAGCTCTGATATATCTGGTCCCCAAGGCGGTACTGCAATGCTGTTGTATAATTCTAATGACTTTAACCTAAAATCAGTCATCCACTGCGGTTCGTTCTTTTCCATAGAAATTTGACGTACAATCTCTGGTGTTAAACCTTCATCTGCCTTATAGCTATATTTAAATTCATTCTTTACGTCGTATATGCCTCTGTCTAAGTCATCTATATGAGTTTTCTTTCTAAGCTTTTCTTCCATATTTAATCAGCCTCCTTACAGTGAGGACTTGAAGGCTTCATATCCGTTAGCTTCTATTTCCTTAGCTAATGAGAAGTCCCCTGTCTTAACTATTTTTCCGTCTACCATTATATGAACAAAGTCTGGCTTTAAATAATCTAATATCTTATTGTGGTGAGTTATTATTAATATTGAATTATCACTATTTTTTAAAGCATTAACCCCTTGAGCTACTATTTTTATAGCGTCAACATCAAGACCTGAATCTGTTTCGTCTAGTATTGCTAGCTTAGGCTCAAGTATAGCCATTTGAAGAATCTCGTTCTTTTTCTTTTCTCCACCAGAAAAGCCTTGATTTAAATACCTTTGAGCATATTCTTCCTTCATTTCAAGAAGCTCCATTTTTTCTTTTAATGCCTTTTTAAAAGCCATAACCTTTAAAGGCTTTCCTGTTACAGCTATCTTAGCAGTTCTTAAAAAGTTTTCTACTGTAACGCCAGGTATTTCTTCTGGATATTGAAAGGATAGGAATAACCCCTTCTTTGCTCTTTCGTTAGCTTTTAATTCATTTAGCATTTCACCTTCAAATATCATTTCTCCATCAACAATTTCATACTTTGGGTGCCCCATTAAAGTATTCGCTAATGTTGATTTACCTGCTCCGTTAGGCCCCATTATAGCGTGAACTTCACCTTTGCCAACTTCTAAATTTAATCCTTTTAAAATGTCCTTGCCTTCTATTTGAGTTTTTAGGTTTTCTATTTTTAATAACTTATTTTCCATGACCTTATATCTCCTTTTTCATTATCATATCCGACTATTTTACTCTACTTTTATTGTAAAATAGTATTAGAAATTTTTATGTGATTTAAATCAAATTTTACCACTTATCCTTATTATATCCGATTGTTCCACTCTGAATTCATTTTATATGTATATCCTACTATTTTACTCTGAATTAGTCAAGGGGGAATAGCTATAATTGCTTTGAATGATAAAAACCCGAAGCTTTTATCTGCTTCGGGAAAATTTAATCTATATTTATCTCCATGATTCATCACTTAGACCATAATCTCTGTCCAGGTAAAATTGTGTCCTGTGTACAATACCGCTGCCATTAACAATACATAACTTTCTTGATCGAACATCCTCAGTATATGCTGGATTTGCAGCGTCAGCTACAGCATTAGCAATTACAGTGAGAAGTTCTTTTTCAGTCATATTAGGCCTCTGCTGCTGCGCTTGACTTATAGTTGCTGCAGCTGTAGAGTTTACAGCACCATTTTGAGTTGCTATATCAAAGGCTAAAGCATAAGCTCTGGTGCTTTTAAGATTATAGGTATAAGTAATACTTGCAGCTTTGCTTGTATAAGTTGCCGTTGCATCCCTTTGTATCTGCTGATACTCCGGTGTACTGCAAAGATTATAAATCTGTGTACGCCAAGGTTCAATGATTTTATTTAATGAATTATTTATACTTACCGCCCAAGCCAATTGATCAGCTCGGCTTTTATCAAGCATTAAATGAATGCTGTCATAGTTAGTTCCAAATATATTTCTCATTATTTGATTGTATTCAGTATCCATTCTTCTTAAAAGAGGCTGAAGTGTACCAGTACCTATGTTCCATTGCAGTATACCTACAGATAAACCTTGTCCATCAAAATTACCTGCAATTGCTGTATAACCTTCCCCTTCAAATTTAGAAGTTATTCCAATGGCAATTTTAATTATATCTTGACGTCTTTGTGCAGCACCTATTTCAATATACGCAGCTGATACATAGCCTATGCCTGTTCCATATTTTATTTGATACCAGCCCGTTAACACATTTGTTATTTCAACCCCATTTAAGTAATTAAGTTTTCCAATTATGGAATTAGTAGTTCCTGCTCCGCTTCGCACATTTAAAGGTGTACTAACTGAGGTAACAAAGCCTTTTAGGCTATTGCTGGAATTCCATAAAGTTATACCCGCTGAATCTATCACTGTTCTATTACTGCTTTGCTGAGCAAAGATTAAACTATCATTTACACTATCAAAGGAATTTAATAAAACCTCATCGTTATATACATAGTATTTCTTTGATCTATTGCTCCAAGCTTCTACTGTAGGACTGCTAAAAATACTATCCTCTTTAAAGGCGGTAGAATTTGTTTTACTTGAAGCTGCTTGAATTGCTTCTGCTAAGGTCTTGTATTCTCCCGAAAACCTGCCGCTTTCATAAACCTTAAAGTCTGGGTAGTTATTCCACTTATTTTGACCATTCATATCAATAACTGCAGCATGGTCAATAGTAGAACCATAAGCTTTAGCATCATTTTCACTATCAAACAATTTCATCAATTCCTGATAGCGAAATACTCTGTATCTTCCTTTACTCCACAATAAATCTCCATCTCTAGCATCACTGGCAATTTTAATCACTCGTCCGCTTGTAAGCGTTCTCGCATACTCTATAACCTTGAAAAGATTATCCGAAGGAAATTCCTTACTTAGTACACCCCCATCATATACTTTGTACATAGGGTAGTTGTGCCAAACAACCTTTGCGTTTGCCCCTACAACCTTACTATGATCAAGCTGACTTGCATAATTTATCGCTTCACTCTGATTGTTAAATTCTTTAACCAGAGAGTTATTTTGATAAACCTTATAGTTGTCTACAGCTTGTTTTAAGGCTCCTTCAGAAGTTATTTTATATAGCTTTCCCCCATCAGCCCCATTACCATAATAAATCCAATTATTTATTATATTTAAAGGATTTGGTTGTCCATTTTGTGTCGCTATTTCGTAGCCTATTCTATATTTACTTTTACTTTGTAGATTTAATCTGTAAAGGCTTCCATCCTCTGCGCTGCTGTAATAAAGATATCCTTCCGATGTGTTTAGATTTAGCACACTTTCTGCCCAAAACTTTTGCTTGTTTTTCCCTGTTATATCCATTCTATATACGAAATTATTATCATCTTTGTTAATATAATATATTTTATCCTGCCATATTGTATATCTGAAAATAGAATCATCAGATAACCTAATTCTGTTTGTCCCGTCTACATTTACTTTATAAATCCTATTATTGTCAGAGGTATTCAAATAAAATAATTCTGTGCCAACTAGTCCCAAGAGACTTACGCTTTCATCTGTCAGCTTTTGTCTCTCAGCTCCATTTGTCTTAATCTTATAAGGTTTAAACCCATCGGAGCCATTAGAATAATAAATCCACTGACCTGATACTGTGAGACTTGTATATTTGTCGTCTGCAAGCCTAATTCTGTCTGTACCATCAGTTCTTATTTTATAAAGCTTTCCTTCATCAGAATCATTTCTATAATAAATCCAATTTCCAATTACATTTATGTGATAAATTGCATCATCGCTTAGCTTTGTTGAAAGTATACCTTGGAAATCTGTTTTATATAGCTTCCCTCCATCGCTATCGTTTCTATAATAAATATATTTATCATCCTTTGCTGCAATTCCCGAATTCATTGCATTACCGAAAGTATTCCCTATGGATATACTGTTATTTTCCTTGTAAAGAACGGATAACTTTTTTGATATTTTTACCAAGTCATATATATCTACTACTCCATCCTTATTAATATCATATATTTGCTCATTCCCATTATATCTTTTGGCAACTAATCCAAGGTCAAGTATATCTACTGCCCCATCCATATTAACATCTGCATTTTGAATGTCCCTTTGAGAGTCCCACTCAACTACAAATCCATTAGTTAGATTCGTTCCCTTTTCGTCATTCCAATGTCCACTGCTTTTTGAAAAAACCAGATGATTTTCACTATGCTTACCTAAAGCATTGTTAGGTTCTCCATAAGCCCAATTTGCAAAAGAAAAAGGTTCGCCAGTTATCCATTTCCATTCTTCCTCTTTTTCTTCATCTGATGCGCCAAGCCAATAGGAATTCAAAGTTCCCTGAGAAGCCGTTAATTCTTGTATAAACAACCTTTCTTCCTCTGAAGTAATAGTTGCCAGGTATCCACTTTTACTTTCGCTATATCTTTTAGCCTCTTCCCAGGTCATAATCTGATTGATAATCATGTACTCATGATTGTTTTCATTAAATACTTGTCCACCATTAATGCCTGTCAAATATGAACTATCCGAAGCATAAACTTTTTCTAAGTATAGAAAATTGCATGCTAGCATTGCAAAGATAATAGCAATTAAGCATGATTTAATTCTAAAAAAACCCTTCATTCACTCACCCCCCCTAAAACCAGCAATACTTGCTTTATTTTTTATGTATAACTGTTTTTTCAGCATTTTTCTTCTTTATTGGTTAATTATATTACAGAATAATTGAAAGTATCAAGGGTTTACTTGCCTAAGAAGAGGCAGGGAATTTATGATAAATAAAAAAGATAATTCATCATATTAATGAATTATCTTCTAATTAAGCTTATCTTTTTGTATTTGTATTTGTTTTAGTTTGAGTACTTGTCGAACCTGACTTTGTTGTTTGAGACTGAGTGTTTGTCTTACTGCTTGTACTTGTTTTATTGCCGGAAGTAGTTGAATTTGAGTTAGTACCATTGATCTTAGTTTCGGTAGTGCTTTTCTCTTCAATTTCAGCATCCTCTTTTGGTTTTTCTTCTACCTTTGGAACTGAAGTAGTTATGGATTCCTTTAATGTACTAAGCTCTTGTTGTGCCTTAGCATATTTTTTATTGCCTACTATAATTGTAAAAAAAAGCGCCACTGTTAGTAATAAAATAAAGCCTGACGTTGCGATTCGTTTGCTTTTCATAATATCCACTCTCCTGATAACATGTCTCTATATTAAATTATAACAGAATATAGAGATATTTCAACTTTTAAGAAGTTATTGCACTAAGGTTCCAATTATGTATCAAAGTTCTATTCTCTAATATTATGGGTTTACTGACTTACAACATTTCCCCCCGTAGTGCCTTCTTGTTTAACTTGTGAAGTTTCCGTAGGGTTTTGTGTGCTGCTTGCTGGCGGTGTAGTATTTGTTGGCGTCACATTTTCGGTTGGATTGCTACCACTTCCATCCACTGGCTTACCTGAGTTATCAGTTGGCGTCGTTGAAGGTGTTCCTGAATTTTCTTCTGGCTGCTTAGCTGGCGGTTGAGGTTCTGTAGGCTGCGCAGTTTGTTCATTTGAATTATCTGGTTTTGGTTCTGTATTCTGCACAGGAGCAGAGCTAGAATCAGATGTACTTGGAGTTTTTGCTGCGTTATCCTGCTGAGGATTATTTATTTCAGTTTTTTTCGTGGTTGTACTAGTTTTTTTCTTAGTGGTTTTTGTGTTATCAGTTTTCACAGTATTAGTTTCTACGCTTGTATTTTGTTTTGCTTCTTCAGCTTCTTTCTTATTTTCTTCACCCTGTTCAACAGCAGCATCAGTTGCTGTCTTTTCTTCAACTGATAACTTTTCTTCCTTAATCTTGTTTGATTTTGGCATTGACTCTAGATTTTCTCTTAATTCTGAAAGCACCTTGTGTCTTTTAGTAATTTGCATATTCCCATAGTAAACTGTGCCAATTAACGCAAGAGCTAATATTCCCGATAAAATTATTTTTAGATGTTTCATTAAGCATGCACCCCAAATTAGATATTTATTATATATATTATAACCAACTTGTCCAATTAATAACACTAGAATTGCCAATACTTATACCAAAATTATAAAAATAGACGCGAAATTTATTCGCGTCTAAAATACTTTGTTTATTATCTTACTTGGCTTCCAGTTGGAAGTTCACCTGGGATGCTTACAGTGAACAGCTTGCTGTCATCATCTGTTGAAGCTGCAAGTATCATACCCTGTGAGAGTTCCCCTCTTAATGTTACAGGCTTTAGGTTTGCAACTAATACTACATACTTTCCAACTAAGTCTTCTGGCTTGTAGTATTGAGCTATACCTGAAACCACCTGTCTTTCTTCGCCAGCTAAATCAACCTTAAGCTTTAGAAGCTTCTTTGCTCCCTTTATTGGCTCACAGGCTAATACCTTAACCACTCTTAAGTCAACTTTTTCAAAGTCATCTATAGTTATTTCTTCCTTAAGCGGCTGCATGCTCTGCTTTGGCTCTTCCTTAATTTCCTTTAAAGCTTCAAGCTCCTTAAGCTTAGCTTCCACATCTATTCTTGGGAATATAGCCTCTCCTTTTTTAACCTTAGCATTTGCTTCAGTACCATCAAAAGCCGATAAAGTATCCCAAGCTGTTAGGTTAACATTTAGCTGCTCATTAAGCTTCTCACTTGTTTGAGGTAAGAAAGAAGAAATTAATACCGAAGAGAATCTTAGTGTTTCAGCTAGGTTGTAAAGCACTGTTCCTAGTCTTTCCTTCTTGCTTTCATCCTTTGCAAGTATCCATGGTGTTGTTTCATCTATATACTTGTTAGCTCTTCTAATTAGTGTCCATATTTCTGCTAAAGCTTCTGGAATTCTTAAGTTATCTATATGAGCTTCAACCTTCTTTGGAGTTTCAAGTGCTAAGCCTATAAGCTCGTCATCTATTGCTTCCTTAGCTGTTGGTGCTGGTATAACTCCTTCAAAGTATTTTTCTATCATTGCTACAGTTCTTGATAGAAGATTTCCAAGGTCGTTAGCTAAATCTGAATTTATTTTCTTTATAAATATTTCATTGTTGAATAATCCATCTGAACCAAATGGTATTTCTCTTAATAAATAGTATCTTATTGCATCAACGCCAAAGTGCTCTGCGAGTACCACTGGGTCTACAACATTGCCCTTTGATTTTGACATCTTTCCGCCATCTACTAAAAGCCAGCCGTGTCCAAATACCTGCTTTGGAAGCGGAATATTTAAAGCCATCAGCATAATTGGCCAGTAAATTGTGTGGAATCTTAAGATATCCTTTCCTATTAGGTGAACATCTGCTGGCCAGAACTTGTCATAAAGCTCAACATCAACATTGTTGTTATAGCCAAGTGCTGTTATATAGTTTGATAATGCATCTACCCAAACATAAACTACATGACCTGGATCAAATTCTACTGGAATACCCCAATTAAAAGTAGTTCTTGATACGCAAAGATCTTGAAGTCCTGGTCTCAAGAAGTTATTCAGCATTTCATTCTTTCTTGATTCAGGCTGAATAAACTCTGGGTGAGTTTCTATATACTCAATAAGTCTGTCAGCGTATTTTGACATTTTAAAGAAATATGCTTCTTCTGTTTTCTTTTCAACTGGTCTTCCGCAGTCTGGGCAATTTCCATTTACAAGCTGAGTTTCAGTCCAGAAGGATTCGCATGGTATGCAGTAATGACCTTCGTAAGAGCTCTTGTAAATATCTCCTTGCTCATAAAGCTGATTAAATATTTTTTGTACTGCTTTTTCATGATAGTTATCAGTTGTTCTTATAAACTTGTCATAGCTTATGTTCATAAGCTTCCAAAGCTCTTTTATTCCTGCTACTATTTCGTCTACATAAGCCTTTGGTGTAACCCCTTTGCCTTCAGCTATTCTTTGTATCTTTTCACCGTGCTCATCTGTTCCAGTTAAGAAGAATACTTCATAGCCTGTAAGCCTTTTAAATCTAGCCAATGCATCAGCAGCTACTGTTGTGTAGGTGTTTCCTATGTGAAGATTTGCTGATGGATAGTATATTGGTGTTGTGATGTAATATGGTTTCTTTGTCATATTTTTTCCTCCTCTTAGTCGGAAGCACTGAGTAGTTTAAAACCACTCGCTCCGCTCGCAAACTACTCGTTAAAGTCCATTTAGGACTTTAACCTCCGTATAATATTTTAATCTTTTCCATTTTTGTTTTTGGTATGCAAGAAAAATAAAAAGCCTCTATGCGGAAGAATCCACATAGAGGCGCTATATACGCGTTACCACTCTAATTTATATCTATGTCGCCATAGATAACTCAATAAGTGACTCTGTTTGTATAAATTCAATTAGTAAATAGCTATATAATCAAGCAAAATATCGATGTTTCTACGATTTTTACGAAGATTAAATTGCCGATTTACTTTGATATTTATAAGAACTTTTATCACCCTGCAATATAACGGTTGCTGCCGTACTGCCCTACTTAACTTCAGACAATCTGCTCAAAGGCCATGTTCACAAGCTTCCGTGCCGCTGGCTTTCACCTTTCCCAGCTCTCTTTAAGAAACTTTCACTCGCTACTCTTCTTATCACTGCATTTATTTATATATTATAATATTCCAAACAGCTTATTATGTCAATATCGTTGATTTATTTTTTATATAAACTGCCTATTTTTAAAGCTGTCTGCGGAATTACACTACTTAACAATATAAGTTTTTATCTTGAAATCTAGATATCGCGATATCTTCTTATCATGATATCTTCTTTTCTTGATATCATGATAAGAAGATACGCCTTAATTAAAGCTTAAACAGCTCCTCAATTTCCTCTTGAGTCATTTGTGAAATCAAACTTTCTTCACTGCTTTCTTCACTCATAACCGATTTTATTATATCCTTCTTCTTTTCCTGAAGGTTATATATTTTTTCTTCTATTGTTCCCTGCGCAATAAGTTTTATAACCTCAACAGTTTTTTGCTGGCCAATTCTATGGGCTCTATCTGTAGCTTGATCCTCAACAGCTGGATTCCACCAAGGGTCAAAGTGTATAACCACATCAGCACCAATCAAATTAAGTCCTGTGCCTCCAGCCTTAAGAGAGATTAGAAATACATTTGACTTGCCTTCATTAAATTCCTTAACCATGGTTCCTCTAGCTTCAATCTTAGTCTGTCCATCCAAATACATGTAGTCAACATTGTTATTATCAAGTCTCTTTGCAATATTTTTAAGCACTGTAGTGAACTGTGAAAATAAAAGTATTCTATGACCTTCGTTTATAGTTTCCTCTAGTATATTATCAAGAGCCTCAAGCTTGCCGCTTTCACCCTGATAGTTTTCAACAAAAACAGATGGATCGCAGCAAATCTGTCTTAATCTTGTTAGAGTAGATAGTATTTTTATCTTGCTTTTGTTAAAGCCCTTCTCTCTTATCTCACTGTCAATTTCAGATTTTGCTTCAGCAATATAAGCTGCATAAAGCTTTTTCTGTTCTTCGGTCATCTCAACAATAAGCTTATGTTCTATTTTCGGTGGTAGCTCTTTTACAACATCCTTTTTAAGCCTTCTTAGTATAAAAGGCTTAACATGTTTATTAAGCTGCTCTAGTGCTATCATATCCTTATTTTTCACAATAGGAGTTTCATATTTTTTAAGAAACTTCCCATGAGAAAGCAAATAACCCGGCATTAAAAAATCAAAAATAGACCAAAGCTCTGTCAAAGTATTTTCTATAGGTGTACCAGTTAAAGCAAAATACCCTTCTGCCTTTATTTCTTTAACAGATTGAGCATTTATGGAAGTAGGATTTTTAATCTGTTGAGCTTCATCTAATATGCAGTATCTAAAGCTTATTTCCTTATATTCCTCTATATCCCTTCTTATTAAAGGGTAAGAAGTTATAACTACGTCAGCCTCTTCAATCTCTTTTCTTTTTTCTTCTCTTTCATCCTTCGAGCCTGACACAACTAAAGTTTTAAGGCTTGGTGCAAATTTTTCAATTTCGCTTTTCCAGTTGTAAACTAATGAGCTTGGTGCAACTACCATGGACGGTTTTTTATTACTTCCACTTTCAATAATATCAGCTTCAATAAAAGCTATAGTTTGAAGGGTTTTTCCAAGTCCCATTTCATCTGCTAATATGCCTCCAAAGCCGCAGCTTGCCAAGGTCTTAAGCCACTTAAAGCCAAACTTCTGATAGCCTCTCATGACATCTTCAAGATGCTCTGGAACTTTAAAATCAAGCTCCTGAACTTCCCTTATATTATTAACAAGCTCTCTAAATTTTTTATTTCTTTCAACATAAGTTATATTATTGCTCTTTAAATTTTGATCAATATATAGAGCATTATACTTAGATAATATTATTTGGTCCTTTTCTAAGTCGGATTCTTTAATATCGAGAAACTCCACCATGTTTCCAATATCCTGAAGCTCCTTGCTTTGAAGCGCAACAAACCCGCCTTTTCTAAGCTTAAAATACTTTTTCTTTTGTTTTATTGCACTTAAAACCTCTTTAAGTTCGCTTCTATCAATCCCTTCTATATTAAAAGAAAACTCCAGCAAATCCTCATCATTTAGTTTTATACTGGATTTTATATTAGCAGAGCTATATATCTTAATTCCTTTAAAACTTTCAGAATAATAAACATCAGCTAGTTCCTGAAGCTTGCCAATTCCCTCTGACATAAAATCCAATAACGCTTCTTCGCTTGTTAAAGTAAATTTAGGTCTATCTTCATAAAAGCCCATAGACTTAATAAGACCTATAAATTGCAGTTCCTTCTGCATATCCCTTATAAGAACCCTGCCATCCTCAATTGTATCCTTCTCGCTTACAGGATTTATTTGATGGTTTCCATACTCAAAAGCCACGCTGGCGGATATTCCTTCATTTTCTTTATCAAGGTACGCAACTATTTTTAAAGGTTCCTCTAAAAATCTGTCTTCAAGCTTTTTATCTAAATTTATCTTTTTACTTATAGCTTTCATGGTTGGTATTACATAAGAAGCTGCCTTATCAATATCCTGCTTTGAAAACACAATTGTTCTATTTTTAGACTTTATCAACTCATTATAGAAGGGTAAATAAAGCTTTGATTGCTGGCTGCTTGGATGATAAATATTGTTTCTGTAAAAAAAGTAGGCTCCATCATCAGTAATTGGCAGGGGTATCTCTTTCCCTGGCTCAATTACTAAAGTGTCTTTTTTAAGCTTCAAGTCAAACTCTAACGGCAGGTCTTGTTCTAGTATATATATTTCTCTTAGTGTTTCGCCTTTAATTTCTGCATCAAAGCTTCTATGCTTTACAATATCAAAAAATCTTTTTGCTTGTAATTCTGTTAAGTAAACCTTCTTACCTGAGAAAATACCGCTTGAGCTTCCATAATGAAAGCCAAAACCACCATTGTTAGCTGCTATACTTTTATCTATCTCATATATTTCCATAAGCAATTCTATAATTTTCTTATCAATCTCATTAAAATCGTGAAGCCTTGGGTCAAAGGCAAAATTCTTACCAAATTCAAGCTCTTCATCATTGGTTATAGACTGTAGAAAGCTTCTCATATTCTTAACTACATAGCTTCTTTCTTCACCTATTTTAAGCTCAATAGAGTGCTTTTTACCAAAGGTATCAAGCTCATACTTCACTTCCATATTGAGTTCTTTGTGATTGCTATGGCTATTAGCCATAATACTTTTCATGTACTCAATAAACTGATTGGTCCGTGCACTAGTGAAAAAATCATTCCTTCTCATAATGCTTTCTTTTTCTCTTTTCCACTTTAAAAGCACTGCAACTGTATGCTTGCACATTTGCTCCGAACTTTGAGCATATTCACAGTCGCAGGAGTACTTGATTCTTCTGGTCCTATCATTTATTTCAACCTCAACCTCGTAATTATCTCTGCCAAAAGAAGATTCAACCAAAGAATTCAGCGATAAAACATTGTCCGCACCTTCTCCATCACTTTCTATCTCTACATCTACCCTTCTCACCTTATTTCTAAGGTACATATCAAGTCCCCTTGCAAATATCACATTTCCACAGCTACCTTTAAGGTTCTGTTCATCTATTTCAAACATAAAATTTCATCCTTTCAGCTTTAAAGCAGAAAAATACCCGTAACTTATATTGTATACAAAAACTCAACACAATAAAACAATAATTTATTAAAGAAGTGTATATCTTTTAGGCTAAGTTAAAGAGTACTGCTCTAGTTACGCAGGTGCTGTGATACCTAGGAAAGCTTCAACTGCACATATAAGACTAAAACTTCTTTTATAGGAAGCTGCTAAATCCAATAAACTTGCTTCGCTTCTGTCGGGGCAGTTTAGCGCAGCCTGTTCCCACAGGCTAAACATGCCCGTGAAAAGTCATTTAGACTTTTCACCAATATGGATTCTTAACGCATCTTCCTATAAAAGAAGTTAAGTCTTATAAATGTTTGTTTCAATGCTTTCTACGGTATCACAGCACCTGCTTACTTCAGCAGTACTCTTAACATAGCCTTTTGCAAAACTTACGCCTGTTTTAAAATAGTGTTGATATAGAGGGGCAATTTCATCGTAGAAGTCATTGAGCGAAACTTAGAAAGTCTTAGCTTGACGACTTTTGAAGTCCGTTAAGACCACTCTATTGTTTAAGCGTAGCGAGTTTAGAGTACGTAACGATTAATAATCGTTACGCACAGTATAAGGAATTCAGAAGGGTTAGGACTTCAAAACAAAGGAAAGCTTAGACTTTCTTGTTGCAGCGAACGACTTCCTAGATGAAATTGCCCCTCTATAAATCAACACTATTTTAAAACATAGACTAATTTATTAGCAAAGATTAGAGGAATTTTTTACCGCAAATAGAATATATAATAATTGCCCCATAATTTGGACAATATAAATTTATGTGGTAATGCAATTTAGAAAGGAGCTATTTTATATGAAACTTGAAACATCGAAAGTTTATCATGGCTTCAAGCTTTTAGAGCAAAAGCATATTGATGAAATCAACTCTACTGCAAGTTTATTCGAGCATGAAAAAAGCGGGGCTAGATTATTTTATCTTCAAAATGAAGACGACAATAAAGTTTTCTCTATAAGCTTTAGAACACCTCCAGAGGACAGCACAGGACTTCCTCATATACTGGAGCACTCTGTGCTTTGCGGTTCAAGAAAATTTCCTTCTAAGGAGCCTTTTGTAGAGCTTATAAAGGGTTCGCTTAATACCTTCTTAAACGCAATGACTTTCTCAGACAAGACAATGTATCCTGTAGCCAGCAGAAACAATAAGGACTTTAGAAACCTTATGGACGTTTATCTGGATGCGGTTTTATATCCTAACATTTATAAGACTCCTGAAATATTAATGCAGGAGGGCTGGCATTATGAACTTGACGATAAAGATAGCGAATTAACCTATAAAGGCGTTGTATACAACGAGATGAAAGGTGCATTTTCTTCACCTGAATCTATACTTATGAGAAAGGTTCAGGAATCTTTGTTTCCTGATACGCCTTATGGTTTTGAATCTGGCGGAGATCCTGAGGTAATTCCAGATTTAACTCAAGAACAATTCCTGTCCTTCCATAAAAAATATTATCATCCATCAAACAGCTATATCTTCCTATATGGAGACATGGACATACTTGAGCAGTTAAGCTTTATAGATAGTGAATACTTAAAAGACTTTGACAGGATCCAGATTGAATCCGAAATACCTTATCAGAAGCCTTTTAATGAGGTAAGAAAAGTTGTTTTAGATTATCCTATTTCAGAAAATGAAAAGGAAGAGGATAAGGCCTTCCTAAGCCTAAACTTTATAGTGGGAGACGCAACAAACAACGAGCTTTACTATGCCTTTGACATACTAGAGCACTTGCTTCTTGAAACCCCTGCTGCACCGCTTAAAAAGGCTCTTATTGATGCTAACTTAGGTAAGGATGTGTTCGGTTCCTTTGACAACAGTGTACTGCAGCCAACCTTCAGCGTTGTAGTTAAGAACTCCAGTGAAAGCAAAATAGAAGAATTTAAAAAGGTAGTTTTTGATACTCTTAAAGGCTTAGTAGAAAAAGGAATTGATAAAAAGCTTGTAGAATCCTCTATAAACATTAAGGAATTCCAGCTTAGAGAATCTGAATTTGACGGCTATCCAAAGGGTCTAGTTTATGGAATCAAGTGCATGGACAGCTGGCTTTATGGAGAAAATCCAGTGCTTCACCTAGAGTATGAAGAAGCATTAGCAAAGGTTAAAACAGCCTTGACTTCAAATTATTTCGAAAAGCTAATTGAGCAGTATTTATTAAACAATACTCACAGCTCTCTAGTTGTAGTTAATCCTAAAAAAGGCTTAGGGGAGCAAAAGGCTGAAGAACTTAAAAAGAAGCTTGCTGACTACAAAGCTAGCTTATCAGAAGCTGAATTAAATAAGATAATAGATAACACCGCAAAGCTTAAGGTAAGACAAGAAACACCAGATTCTCAAGCAACCTTAGAAAAAATCCCTCTGCTTTCTTTAGAGGATATCGATCCTAAATCTGAGGAGCTTCCACTTGAGGAAAAATCTATAAAGGGATTAAAAACTCTTGTTCATCCTATATTCACTAGCGGTATAGCTTATGTAAATATGTATTTTGACAGCACAGTAGTGCCTCAAGACAAACTTCCGTACATCAGCCTTCTATCTTCTGTACTTGGAAAGATAGGTACAGAAAAATACGGCTATGAAGAACTTTCAAACATTATAAATATTAATACAGGTGGAATACGCTTCTCCGGAGAAGCTTTTGCAGAATGCGGAAGCAGCGAAATATTCTATCCAAAATTCTCTGTTAGAGCAAAAGCTTTAGTTAAAAAGCTTCCTGATTTAATGGAGATAATAGGCGAAATACTAAGCAGTACAGTTTATGAAGATAAAAAGCGCATAAAGGAAATACTTCAAGAAATGAAGTCTCGTATGGAAATGAGAATGCTACAAAGGGGTCATACTGTTGCTGCAAAACGTGCAAGTTCTTATTTCTCACCAATTGCTAAATATGAGGAAACTCTTATAGGCTTATCCTTCTATAAGTTTATTGCTGATTTAGATAATAATTTTGATGCTCGTTTTAACGAAATAGTTGAGAGCTTCAAACTTTTATCAAAGCTTATATTTAACAAAGAAATTGTTTTGCTAAGCTTTACCGGTGATGAGAAGGATTATAGAGACTTTGAGCAAAGCTTTACAGCTTTATATGATAGATTAGGCGACCAAAAGCCTGAGCAAAACAAGTACAGCTTTGAAGCTAAAGCTTTAAACGAAGGTCTAATGACCTCTTCAAAGGTTCAATATGTAGCAAAAGCCTTTAACTTTAGAGACTTAGGCTATAACTATACAGGAACTCTTCAAGTGTTAAAAACTATAGTTGGCTTTGATTATCTATGGAACAGAGTTAGAGTTCAAGGTGGTGCTTACGGTGCTTTCTCAAACTTCCAATGGGGTGGAAACACAGTATTTACTTCCTACCGCGATCCTAATCTTTCTGAAACTCTTGTTGCCTATGACAAGGCAGCAGATTTTGTTCAAAACTTTGATGCTGATACTCGTGAAATGACTAAATATATAATCGGAACAATAAGCGAGGTAGATTCTCCTTTAAGCCCTGCAATGAAGGGTATTGTATCTGATGAATACTATATTAGAAATATAAAGCATGAATCAGTACAGAAGGAAAGAAATGAAATTTTAAGCACTAATAAGGAAGCAATAAGAAAACTTGCACCGGTAATTTCGGAAGGTATGAAACAAAACTACTTCTGCGTGCTTGGAAGCGAAGAAAAAATCAAAGCCAGCAAAGATTTGTTTGGCAGCACAATGAATATATTTGAATAAACCAAAAGTCTGGAGCTTAAAACAGCTTCAGACTTTTTAATACAACAGCAAATTAATAAAGTGATATATCTATTTCTACAACTTGATCTTCAATTTTCATTGGTACACAAAGTGTCTTGCCTTTGTAAGCATACACAGTCATATTGCTGCCAGTATACATGCTTGGAGGGGTAATATTAATATTTTTTCCCATTTCCATGAAAAAGCCTGCTGAGTTACCTGCTATCATATTTCCAAGCTCAGAGATAGCACTCTTTGCCATATCATCAAGTTCTTTAACTTCCATTCCAAACATCATTTTTGAAGCGACAAACTTTGCTGCACACTCACTCATATTAAGTATTACACTTCCAGTTAAGTCACCCGTAACACCTATGTTTATAACTACCTCGCCCGATTTAACACTGCCCTCTTTTATAAAAAGGTTCCCTCTTTCAGCTTTTATATTTATAACTTGCTCTACTACATTATCAAAGGCTTTTAAGAAGGGATTCAAATATTCTGCTTTCATATTTTCTACCGTCCTTCACTATCTTATCTTTAATAGTCACTTAATTTATTTTTCCCAAACTAACTCCATTTATTAAAAAGCGCCTCATATTTCCTTTTCATGCTTTTTAAATCTTCCCAGAAGAAAGTTTTTTCTAGCTAAATAACTCATTTACCTTGAAATAAGTTTTTATATTTATATATTATCACAGTATTACACAAAATTTAAACAAATGTCGACAAATATTTTACTATATTATATTTAATGCAAAAGTTCCAATACACTATATATAGTTGTTTTATAACTTCACATAGGTTAATATTGTAAATATAAATTTATGATTGAAAGGATATTTTTATGCTTAGAAAAACAACAGTTAAAGAAGTGCTGTCTCTTGCTCTGCCCGCTGTTGGAGAGATGACACTATATATGATGATATGGGTTTTTGATACTATGATGGTTGGAAAATACGGAGGAAATGTTGCTGTCAGCACCGTAGGTCTAAGTTCTGAAATAACCTACACTTTGACAGGTATATTTATTTCAGTAGGTGTGTCCGTAGGTGTTACTTCGCTTGTTGCTAGAAATGTGGGAGCTAAGAGGTTTGCTCTTGCTGAAGAATATGCCACCTTGGGAGTTTCGATAGGTACTTTTGTCTCCTTTTTAATAGCCTTTGTTCTTTTTGCCTTCAGCAAAAACATATTAGCTTTAGCTGGTGCTACTGACGAGGTTATTCAATATGGAGTCATCTATATGCGAATAGTTTCTATTGGAGTTTTTTTCAATATGATTGCAAATATATTTAGCGCTGTTTTAAGAGGCTATGGAAACACAAAAACCCCTCTTTATGTTTCAGTAGTTGTAAATGTAATAAATATAGTTTGGGATTGGATACTAATCTTCGGCAGATTTGGTTTCCCTGAAATGGGTATAAGAGGCGCAGCTATAGCTACTGCTGCTTCTCAAATTGCAGGCTTTGTAATTCTGCTTATATATATCATTAAGAAATCAGAAATTAAACTTAGAATTAAGTACATACACAATTTTAACCTTAAGGAATTGACAGCACTATTAAAGCTTTCTATACCTTCGTCCCTGCAGGAAGCTTCCTTTAGTGTTAGCAGGCTGTTAAGCACTTTTTTTATAATGTATCTTGGAACCATAGCTTTTGCTGCAAATCAAATTACAACAACCATAGAGTCAATATCTTTTATGCCAGGCTGGGGCTTTGCTGTTGCAGCAACCACCTTGGTTGGACATAAGATAGGAGAAGAAAACTACAAAGCTGCTGAAGAATATGCATACACTTGTACTATTCTTGGAACTGGTATTATGACCCTTTGCTCATTATTATTTCTTCTGCTTCCAAACACCTTAATCAATCTTTTCATAAATAGCAATGAAGCAGAAGTTATACGCTTAGGAGCCTTGTGCCTAATGGTTGCCTCAATAGAGCAACCATTCATGGCCTTGTCAATGATATTTGGTGGAGCGCTTAAGGGTGCCGGAGACACAAAAACTCCTTTTAGTGTTTCTCTAATCTCAAGTTGGATTGTAAGGCTGCCTCTTATGTACTACCTTGTATTTATACTAAAGGTTTCCGTTGTATATGTGTGGTGGATAACTGCTGTACAGTGGATTTTTGATGGGACTCTTCTAATGTTCTTATTCAAGAAGAGATTCAAAAGGCTTGAACAAAAGGTTTAGAAATGTTTAAAAGGGGCTGCATCAAAATATAGTTTAGCATAAAATTACCACCGAAATATATAAAAGATGCTTAATGAGCTGACCGCTGTGCAAGAAGCTCTAAGCTCAGAAAAGCCACAAACCAAGTGTTTTCGTAAAACTCGTACCTCAAACAAACGAACAACACTAAGGTTTGTGGCTTTTCTTTCGCTAAGTCCTTCTAGGCTTCGCTAAATGCTCATACAGCATATTTTATATATTTCAGCTGCTTTTGTACCAACATATTTTGGGACATCCCCCATTAAAAGCTTATATACTTACCTTAGTGATTCCTCCAAGTCACTCTGTGCATTGCTTATTGGCTTTAAGTCAAAATTGTCTATCAAGTATTGAAGCACATTTGGAGAAAGGAAAGCCGGCAAGCTAGGTCCTAGATACATTCCTTTAATTCCTAAGGATAATAATGCAAGCAAATCTGCAACTGCCTTTTGCTCGTACCAGGATAGAACAATTGTAAGAGGCAGTGAATTCACATCAGTATTGAAGGCATCTGCAAGTGCAGTAGCTATTCTAACTGCTGAATAAGCATCATTGCATTGTCCAACGTCTAGAAGTCTTGGCAGGCCTGCAACTGTACCAAAGTTTAGTTTATTGAATCTATACTTTCCGCAGGCTAAAGTTAGAATCACACAATCCTCTGGAACAATTTCTGCAAACTCAGTATAATAATTTCTTCCAGGCTTTGCACCATCGCAGCCTCCTATTAAGAAGAAGTGTCTTATCTTTCCCTCCTTCACTGCATTTACTATAGCTTCTGCATTGGATAGAGTTGCATGATGACCAAAACCTACAAGTATCTCTTTCACTTCTTCGTCAGCTTCAAAACCACCAAGCTCAAGAGCTTTATTTATCATCTCAGAAAAATCTTTTGTTCCATCTTCTAATGTTTTGATATGCTGTACTCCATCCCAGCCTACCACATTGGTTGAGTATATCCTATCCTTATAAGAATCCTTTGGCTTCATCATACAATTTGTTGTCATTAATATACAACCTGGTATATTGGCAAATTCCTTTTGTTGATTTTGCCATGCTGAACCAAAGTTTCCAACAAGGTGCTTATACTTCTTAAGTTCAGGATAACCATGTGATGGGAGCATTTCTCCGTGGGTGTAGATGTTGATACCCTTGCCCTCTGTTTGCTGCAAAAGCATTTCTAAGTCTCTTAAGTCATGGCCTGATATTATAATAAAGGGTCCTTTTTTAACATTAACATTTACCTTTTGAGGCGATGGATTACTGTATGTAGTAGTATTTGCTTTATCTAAAGTTTGCATAACCTCCACGCTTGCATTTCCTACCTTCATAGTTACGTCTATTAACTGCTCAACAGATAAAGAATCATCTGTGGTTGCTTCTAATCCTAAAAAGTAGAAGTTATCAACCTTATCGCTTGAAAAGCCAATAAACCTCGCTTGGTGTCCATAGGCACTTACACCTTTTAAGCCATATAGTATGGTTGATCTTAAAGAACGGACGTCTTCGTTTAAGGTTTGGTCATACATAATACCTGCCTTAACTGCATCCCTTAACATCTCTTCCTTAGTCTCGCTTAAATTGTAAGTGGCTGCTTCCGGGTAATTTCCTTCAGGAGCCTGCTCTCTTAAAGCTTCCTTTACCTTTTGCGACTGCTTAAGTAAAGCTAAATGAACATCTGGATCAAAATTTACATTGGTTAAAGTTGTAAATAAGGAGTTCTCTACGAATTTAACAATTTCCTTATCAATTGTCTTTCCTTTCTCAATCAAAGCCTTAGCATAGCAGGAAATACCTTTTAATTGATAAATTAATAAGTCTTGAAGATTTGCAATTTCAGGTGTCTTTCCGCATACTCCAACTCTAGTGCAGCCTTTACCTCCTACAGTTTGCTCACATTGATAACAGAACATTAAATTTTCCATTTACCCAGCTCCTTTTAATATAAATTTTTATATAATATTCGATATTAATTAGCATTTTCCTTTAAATTTATGCAATATTCTAAAAAAATATTATAAATAGTGGTGTGAAAAAATATAAAGATACAGCTTTGAAAGAAATTTTCCATGAAATGTAAGATTCTTTTTTCTTTTTATATAGTCGAAGGAGCTTGGCAGGGATTTTATTTGCGATTGTCTTCCTAGACGGGTTGTCAAAAGAAGATAATCCTTATATAATCTGTGTTAGTGGTGTGACGCTTTCTGAAGGAATAAAATAAATATTAAAGGGTGAATATTGATGTCAGACAAAAATGTTGAGATGATGAAAAAGCTTATAGAAGAAAAGAAGAAAAAGGGTTCCTCCAAAGGTGGAAGGCTAATTCCAAGTACGAAGTCTGTAGGCGGCGGTGCCACCAAGGTTAAGAGCAATAAGAAAACTGGCGGGCTGTTTGGTTAGAGCTAATTCATATTATCAGAATATAAAAACTGTGAAGTCTAGTAGACCTCACAGTTTTTTGCTTCTATTTTTACTGAAGAAACAAATATTTTATTGTAAATAGTACTTATCCAGCATTTTCTTATGACTGTTTGGTATGTTTTCTGGCAGCTCTTCATAACTGAAAAATCTCAATTCTTTCGTTTCTACATTATCTATTTTCAGCTCACAGAATAGGTCTTAGTGTAATAACCTATTGTTATAAAGTAAGCCTTATCTCCGCTTGGAAATTCCATATAGCAGTCTTTGCCGGAAGTTGTTCCTAAGAAGGTTAGGTCTTCAATATTCAGGTTGGTTTCTTCTTTGGCTTCCCTTACTGCTGTGTCTTCAAGAGATTCTCCAAGCTCATTAATGCCTCCAATTAGCCCCCATTTAAATGGGAAAGTGCCTCTCTTTTAAAGGAGAACTTCATCCTTATCATTTATTATAAGTACATTAACTCCAGTTAAATTTATCGCATCAGTTCCTACTTTGTCTCTTATGTATTTTACATAGTCCATTTGATATGACAGCTCCTTCTACAGTGAAGTTTTTAATAATATTATATATTATTTTTTGCTTTGATGTATTGTTTACTATAGTGAAAAATCTTCGAGAGTTTAGAATTTTGCAGAATAAAAATGCTGTGAAGCTTTGGGCTTAACAGCATTTTTGCAACAAATTTAGACTAAACTCGGGTGGTTCCTGCCACCTTTGTGAGGAGTGGAGCGACGAGCTTTTTAAAATATATTTTAGTTATTATATTTTCACTCTCCTAAATAATGAGTGAATTTTGCATTTTACCACAAATCACCTAGATTTTACTGTTTACTAAAAAAACTGCTAATTTATGCTATATAACAACATATTATGAAGGAATTAGAAAAAAAATAGAGAATATTACTTAAGTAAATGAAGTTAATAGGATAATTATAAAGTTATATCCAAGTAATGACAATGATTTCTTAACATTAATAACTTGATGTTAAAAGTCATTAAAACATTTATAAATATTTTTAGGAGATTTGATATGAGGTTTGAACGAATAAAACTGTATGGATTTAAAGACAAGAATAGGATAATTGATGTTAGCTTTTCTGATGAGGCTGTTACCATTATTTATGGGGAAAATGGAAGTGGTAAGACATCCCTTTTAAAGGTTCTGCATGCTATATTAGTTAAAGATGAACAAACATTAATTAATGAAAATATTTCTGTAATTGAACTCTATGTATCAGAAAATGGTGAGTCTAGAAGAATTACCATTGAAAGGAATTATGATTATGAAGACCTTGATGGAGTTAGAAAAGAATATCTAGTTGAAGATGAGGATCCCTTTGCAAGAAAATATAAAATAATAAATAATGGTTTAATTCAAAAATACAATTGGAAAAACTATGATGATAGTAAAATAAAAGATGTCTCTTCAATCTTATTTGGAGTAAATAGAGGTATAACGAATACGGTTAATGTACTACCAGAGCAAATTGAAGACTTTTTCATGAATACAAGTTTAGGTAGAAGGTATAGAATTATGGAACGGCGTGAGTTGACTTCACTTTCTGAACAACTAGCTGATTTTCTAAATAGGCAGCATAAGTTTAGAATAGGTTCATATTCAAATAGAAAAAAAGTATCTAAACTATCTAGCAAAAATAGTATATTAGATAAATTAGACATGGAGACAATAGAAGAGCTAATATACAATAGATATAGGCTAGCTAATCTAAAGAAGATAGAAAGAGTACAAAACGCTCTATTTGAGACGTTATCATATGCCATTTATTCAGGAGAGTCAGAGAATAATAAAATCCATGATATCCCGCAAAATTTTCATGATTTACTTATCGAAAATAGGGACAAATTATTAGAGGCATTACGTGATACAGGAGATAATATGCTTCAAAAAAACATTATAGACATCCTTGAGAGGAACAATATACCTAGGATAATAAATGAATGTAAAAACAATGAGCTATTGCTTAGTTTACTAGTGAAAATGATCCAAGAGCTGAAGGAGGAAGAGGCGATTCTGGAGTCAATTAATACGCTGGAAACTATCTTTAATAGTCAAATAGTTAGTAAAAAGAAACTTGTTGTTAATAAGGATGGAGTAATAATAAAATTTAATAGCGAAGAAAATACACATGGTTTAAATGGGTTATCTAGTGGAGAAAAACATCTGTTATCATTCTTAACAATATTTTTAATTGAAGGTAATCATAGAGATATCCTAATGATAGATGAGCCTGAGTTATCGTTAAACATAAAGTGGCAAAGAGAAATACTGAATATACTTCAAAAAGTTGCTCCAGACTCGCAAATAATAGTCGCTTCCCATAGTGCAATCATAGGTAGAAACCACACTAACTACCTGGTGAAATTGGATTAGGAGGAAGTTAAAATGCATGAGAATATGGAAAGTACTATAGAAGAATTGCTAAATGAAGCTATAATGTCAGAAGTTCCTTTTATCATTGTGGAGGGAGCAGATGATATTTCCTTTTATCAAATGCTATCAGAACATATAAAAAAAGATACTGAAGTTATTGCAGTAGAAAATATTTATAGCTATTCTGAGGGCTGCGATAATGTGATAAAAGCTATTGAAGATATTCAAACAATTCTAAATCAGAAAGAAAGTAATAAGAATTATTTACTTGGAATTGTAGATAGAGACTCTAGGTTTTATAGAAATTGTATTCCAAATCTAACATCTCTATTTATTCTAAAGTATTACTCCTATGAGAGCCACTTGGCAAATAGACATGGTTTAACTAGTATATTACCAGCTATTACAAGTGTTAGTCAGAAAATGCTTGATGGAAGCGTTTTGGAATTTATTGAAAAAGACTTGCAAGCAGATTACTTAAATCTATTTTACTTTAGCCTTGAGGCTCTTAAATTTGCTTGTGATAAAAATTATAGAAGTGTAGTAAGGTATAAACAAAAACCCGGCAAGATATTCGCAAAAGATTATGTTAATATTTTAAAAGAAAATATATTTAAAAAAAAGACAGAGCTAGATACATTTGCTAGTGAATATAGTATAAGTATGGGAGACTTAAGATATATTGCTAAGGGTAAGTGGCTTCTCCACGTTTATGCGGATAGGATTTATAACAACATAAAAGAACTAAGTACTGCGTGTAAAGATAATAAAGTAACCCAGTGTCAGTATTGCAAGGTGGGAAAGCATGATAAATGTCTATATAAGATTAAAAGTAATTTTCAGTTAGGTCAAATTATAAGTATGCTTCTAAGTGAATATGATGAAAATGAAGTGAAGTATATTAAAGAAAGAATTAGTCTATTAGCATAATATTTTCTAGTGTGAGGCATATCAGTCTTGAATCAGCATAAATAGTTATGGGGTATGCCTTATAATAGTTAATATTTACAATAGTGTACTGTTGGCTGTAGTCTAAGTAATTATTAAATTCAAATGGCAGTAACCCAACAATAGATATTTTAGATCCGACCCTAATGTTCTTACTCATAATTTGTACCTCCTATTAGATTGTTGACATACTTAATTATACATATTCAGATTTCTGTGACTCTAAAAACAAGTTAGAGCCTTTTTAGTATTTGAAAGTTATCTTAAGCTTTTATTGTAATTACCAGAAATTATTAACTAGTAATATATGTAACCTTTACTCCAGGAACATATTTAAAATCCATCATACAAATTCATACAATTACTTAGATATGTATGATATTATAAATTTTATTAAAGTATAGGAATGCGGATTGATCTATATTTAAAGAACTTTAACCAGAACAAAATTATGGACTTGGAGCGTAAGTTGAGATTTTATGCTAGTCTCATTACGCTTCAAGTCAATAATATTCTGAATTTAATTTTCACTATATTTTCCTGCGGCACAATTAACAAATTTACATCTTATATCAATTGCTACTAATAACAATTGATATACCTATTTTCAGTACGTCGTGAGCTTATAATCTTTCATTTATTTCTACTAGCAATAATATAATCAACATCAAATCTTTTTAATGTTTCAATAAACTCATTAACACTATTCTCACTTAGCCTTTCCTTATTTATATACATATCCATCGCCTTAGCAGCGGAAACATAAACATTTGCAACATATTCCGTTTCTAAGCTCCATATAAAATCTAAGTTAACTCCACCAATAATTTGAAAAATATTATTATCATTAAACACCTTAGGATACAAAAATATATTATAAATTTTTTCGACTCCAATATCTAATTTTATTTTCTCAAATATCAGTTTGTACGCAATTTGTTTTAGTACTTCTTCTACTCCAGGATTGTTTAACATTTTATAATAAGTTTCCTTTTGAATAAAGTTGAAAACTTTTCCGTATTCTAAATTCCGATATTTTGCATCAAGAATTAACAAATTAGATTTATATCTTCTTAAAACATCAGGAATAAGAGTCTTCTCAGCGTAACATTTTGCATAAGGTGTTATTGTAAACCATATTGGTTTTTCAATATTATTTTTTAATGAATCCTCGCTACTAAGAATATGTTTACATACTTTTTCCCATACATTATAAAAGTTTCTAACACCATATAAACTAATCCTGCTTGAAATATTTTTGTTCTGTATATTTTTCCATAACATATACAGAACCTTAAGTAGCTGTTTCTCTCTCTCCTTGTATGTTAACAGCATCTTCTTTCTTAGTAAGTTCTCAATTTCTTTATCTTTAAGCTTTATGTTATTACAAATATCATCTTTAATATTTATATTATAGCCTAGAATTTTTGAGTACTTCTTATGACAGTATATTAATGCTTTTTTATGAATCCATATAAACACATCATTTTTTTTATGATGATAACTTATATTATCAATATAGATAGGCGTATTATCTGAAAATATTGGAGCTGTTTTTTCAACTGTTTTTGACCAATTAACTGTTGCATTTATATTTTTTGTTTCTTTTATATTTCTAATATTTATCAACCCATTTTTGATGAAATCAGTTAGAATATAATCAGCCAGTATAATTTCATTATTTGACTCCTCTATATTAAGATACTCTAAATCCTGCGCTTTACTTTCTCTGCTCTTAGAGTAAGCTCTTAATACTCTTATTGTTTGAACTAATTCTTTTTTAATTTCTTCAAGACTGATGTCTAACTTTATGTTAAGTTTGCTATAAAATTTGGGTAAAACAATAATAACATACTCTTTATAGGTTATTACCCCGACAAAACTAATCTTGTATTTTAATTTTGCTCGTTGATGAGTAGTTTCGACTAGTTCAAACTCTTTTAAAAAATCAATCAAACCATATAGAATTTTGCCATTTTCATCTTTTAATCTATCAAATTCATAATTCTCCCCATCTATCATTACCATAAAATTATTCTTCATCAACACTAATATCAGCGACTTCCTTTCCATTAAGACTAATTGCTACTTGTCTTTCCCTGTCTTCGTCATTACTATACTCATTTGTAGTGCTTTCCACTATATCGTTACTGCCACTTTTTATTACGTTAATACTCTCGTTAATCATTTTAACAAGTTCATCATCTGTAAAGTTAAACACTCTTTCCTTAGAATCATAGCCTTCCAATAAATCATTTACCGATTTATATTTTGTATCAAATACGCTGTCAGTTCCTCCATACCGTATCAACTCTTTATATAAATAGATTACCAATTTACTCTTAATCACATTATCAGAATTAAACTCATTTCCTCTTAGAAAAAATGGACCTAATAGTTTGTCTTCTTCTAGTTGACTGTCGCTGTTGATAAGCTTTCTATTTATTTCCCTTCTAAATGTATTCCATTTAATCTTTCTATCCGATTCTGATATTTTTTCCTTCTCAAATTTGGTATGTGATTTTAAGAATGGAAATGAAATATACCAATTGTCCGCTTCAGCTTCATTTTCATTTATGTCTATATACTCTAATGTCCATCTTCTCCTAAAAGCCGCATCAATTGGCTCAATATTCTCATCTGATGAATTCATTGTAGCCCAAATATAAAGATTTGATGGTAATTTGACAGTAGTGATATTTTTACTTTTTAAATAACCCATCAAAGTAGGGGATAGTTCTATAGAATATTCACTTTCTTCATTATCATCCCGGTCTAATAATTGAAATACATCACCAAATATTGCACTTGCATTGCCTCTATTTATTTCCTCAACAATTAAAACATAGTTTTTATCTTTATTATTTGTCGCTTTTATAAGTGTTTCTAAAAATGGTCCTGGTTCTACCCTATAATTAATATACGGTTTTAGTGGATTCTCTATTGAGCTTTTTCTACTTTCATCTAAAAATACATCTATATTTTCAAATTCATCTGAATAAATAGGTACAGGTTTATAAGAACCTACGAACTGTCCATATGAATATTCTGGATAAAATGTAACCCTTGTTATATAGTCTTTTTCATTTAGTGAACTACATTTACATAAATATCTTGCATCTCTTTTCAACCTACTACTTTTTCCTGTTCCAGGAGCACCATATATTAGTCTATTCCGATTAAACTCTGTCTCACCATTTCTTTTGATACTAGTTTGATAAAATAATTGATTATATAATTCAATATAATTACCGTAATACTCATTACATTTGTCAAGAAAAGTATAAAAATCAACGTATTCCTTTTTTACGTTTGAAAAAATGCTATTAATAGCATCTATCCCCATTATCTCACTAAGATTATCTCTATAAAAATAACTCTCACTAAATTTATTAACAGTAGTAGACTTCTTAGGCTTATCAGTGTATATAAACGCATTTAAAACTTTTATTACACATGAAGCCCATTCTTGTAGTTCTATTAATTCCTCATTTCTAGCAGCTTTTATTCTTTGAAATTTATTTTTAAATTCATTGCTACCGTTTCTAGTTTCTATGTATTCATCATGCAATTCTACTATCTTATGTTGATTATCTAAAATAAATTTGTAGATTTCATTATTCTTTACGTAACTTGACATTGTGTAAAGTTTATATCTATTATTGTTATAATCAAAGCTGATTCTAATTAAAGGAATCCCAAGATACTGCTCTTTGTTTAAGTTACCTATTCTCTCAATATCTTCGTTAGGAAACATATTAGCAACATATTCTTTATGCATTTTTGCATTTGTGCTTGCTGAATAATATACCAAAATTGGCTTACTAAGTTGTAATGATTTTCTTATAATTAAGTCTAATATAATCCACTCATTTGGCCCCATCTTTTGCGTATTTTTTTCTTCCATAAAAATCACCTTCCCATGTATATACTTGACACATATATATAAAGTATTCAAAAAATATAATTAGCTAGACCTTTGATAGTCTAGCCATAATAACTTAATAATAATTTTTTACTATATTTATTTCTTCCTCAGTTAATCCATACAGTTGGTATATTAGGTTGTCTATCTGCTGAATAATACTAATGTCCTTGCTATGCAGAAACTCTTTTATTTTGCTAGTAATATTTATTGATGAGATTTTATCATACACTACTGGTATCCCTTCAAGAATTTGTTTGGTTAAACTATATTCACCTTTAGATTGTGAAGCCTTATTCTTTAGCCAAAATCCAATTAACCTAGAATTTAATATTGCTAAAAAAAACTCAACATCAAAGTTTGTTGAAAAATCTATAGGATATAATACTATGATATTTGACTTCCAAACATATTTACTCGTATCTAAAGCAAAATTAAAATCTTTTACTCCTCTTCTTTTAACTACAATCTTTTTATCTAAGTAGTAAAACTTTGGAATACCCTCTATCTCATCATCTCTTGTAGCCTTATTAGTTACATCTTCCATATTGATTAAATACTTAATTATTGATTTATCGCTGCCCACCATTATAGAAGCACTTGTAATTGTATCTAGGCCCTGTTTTATTTCCAGGTACTTATTCAATTTATCTTTATAATTACTTTGCATCTTTGAAATAATTCTATCAATATTTTCAGGATAAAATCTTATCTCAAAATTATCCTTATATATATAATTTGACTTTAGATTTATTATCTTTAATGAATTATATATATCAGCAAGTGATCCATTATTAAGTTTTCTTTCAATAACACCATACTCTAACTCTTGTATTTTAGTTAGCGTTATAATAATTGGCTTTAAGTTTTTTTCAAAGTGATCTAATGGTAACTGTAACACTTCTGTAAATTTTGTATTTAAGTATATAGCCTCTCTTACTTTTTCGAAAGAATTTTCTGTTAATAGCGTATTTGGATTAAGGAATGAAAGTACTCCTTTTTCCTTGGCCATACTAATTCCAACAAGAAAAAAGTAACCGTATAAATTTAAGTGTTGATTATAGTATTCACATATCAACTTCCGTTCAGTGATTATCTTTTTATTAAAGTTCTTGCTTGATACATATGGAGGGTTACTAATAATAATATCATAAGTATTTCCTTTGTAGTTATCAACATCTAAAGCATCATTAAGTAATATGTTTGTTAAATCAATTGGCTTATTATTTTTAGTCCTTATATAGGAAAAAAATGATAATCTCAATTTTAAGATGCTAATTGCTAACTCATCAATATCTATGGCCGTGATGTTAGATTCAATAAAATCAATAATATCTATATCGCTGTCTACTATACCTATTAAATTATCAATATACTTTAGAAAAGATATTATTAATTGCCCACAACCAGAGCAAAGATCCAATACCTTAGTATTTTTGATACATTCTTTAATAATGTTTACTTGAGCATTTGTAATACTATTATTTACTCCACTCTTTTCCCCTTGGAACAACTTGAACCGAACGTTATCGCCTAAATTATTACATATTTCATTGAAATAGCTACGTAAGCTCTCTATAGCAATATACTCAGCAAGGTCTTTTGTAGTATAGTAAACACCTAGTTTGCTTTTCTCATTGTCATCTTCTAAACTAAGGTAATATAGCTTATAATATAAATCTTGAAATGCACTTGGTGTTACTTTACTTAAATATTCATCTTCATCAATAGAAAATTCATAATTCCTTAGCTCACTTAACACAGACTTATATTCTTCCAAAATATCTACTGTTAGCGCATCAACATCCTTTGTAGTGTAAAATAGAGTATTTTTAAAGGCAGGATTAAATGTAAATGAAGCATTCTCTTCAAATATACAAAGTATATCCTTTAAAAGTGTACTCACGAACATTTTCTTCATATTTGTTAGGTTACCAAATCCTTTAGCTTCTGCAATTCTCATAGCTTGTCTAAGCATCGTTTGCATTCGATTTACTAACCCCTCATCGAACATTAATTTGCTCCTTGTATTGCTACCTAATTAAATATATTCGATGTTAATATAATAAATTACCAAGAACTTGACCCTATTCCAATTTGATAGATACTAAGAATACCTCTTAAATCAAATTCGAGTAGGGCCAGTTTACTATTTCCTACAATATTCTATTAAATTTATTAATAGTATTATTGCTATTTCTTAGTTAATTTTCACTATCGAGTCATTTGATGGTTATGCAGCATAAATCAGAAATTAAATAGCGCTACCTCATTAACAAATAGTAAAAACATAAATTCAATGCAGAAACATCTAATCATGTTTCACTTATATAGCTTTACACTATACTCTTATTCGCCACCCCCATCATCCCAGCCGGCATCTCCTCCTTAAACCTCCAAACAAAACTAATCGGCATATTACCCTCATGCCTCACATACTCTACCTCACCCAAATAAATATAAGGCGAAGTCACACCATCCTGTTTCTTATTCTCCCTAACAAATAGAACAATCCTATTGTCAGTCTTCAAGTGATTAATATACCTCTGTCCAGTCTCACTCTCCACACTAGTCCTGCTCTGACTCTGCCAGTGAAATAACCTTTCGTTTATTGCATAATCCTCATAGAGGGTTGAAGGCGAATAATCCTTCTCAGATTTATTTAAAGTCACAAAGAAAGCATCCAGCTTCTTTTCCCTAAAGTACTTAACTCCCTCTCTAAAGGATGGCTTCTTGCTTTCCTCAAAATAGCCGAAGGCAGCCATAATCTGATCCACACTATAACTGCAGTGTAAATCTAGTGGGCACTCAACCCCCAAATCCACCTGCTTATCAACAAAATCAATATGCAAATAGTTATATTGAAGTATCTCCAAAGCCTCTTTCATTAGCTCCTTATTATTTACACAAAGCTCACTTAGTCCCTCTTCAAAAGTAGTAAATCCAAGCTTCTCTGGAGCCTCCAAATAAAAGCTGTAATAAATCATTCCAAGCATCAGCTTTTCCTTTTCGCTAAACACTTCAGCTTTTATGTTCTCGCCTAAAGACAGCACCCTTGTTGCAAACCCAATAAGCTCTCTAGAATTAATATGAAACAAATTCTTAAATCTCTTAGTTATTACTTCCTCTTCTTTATTATTAAAGCTCTCCATAAGCCCAGTTTCAACCTTCATTTTGCTAAAGCTTCTGTCTCCATTTTTCCCATAGACATCAATTAAGCTATAGCCATAATGCTCCATGAAATTAGCCAAGGTAAGCTTCTTATCCGTGTCAGCTTCAAAATATTTAATCTTGCTTATGAGACTAGCCTTTGTAAGCCTTGCATCCTTTATGTTTCTAAGTATATATTCCTTAGCCTGCTTTTCTAAATGTATATAGCAGCCCTTTGGAAGGTTTAAAAATCCATGGTTAATGCTGTATTCTACTGAGTGCTTTGATTTTCCTATTAAGGCTTTAAGCTTCTGCTCAAAGTCATAGTTTTTATGAGCCTGACCTACAAAGTCTAAAACTGTTAAGCATTCTTTTCCTTCGCTTAGTCTTAGTCCTCTACCAAGCTGCTGAAGGAATATGGTTAAGCTTTCTGTTGGTCTTAAAAACAGCACTGTATTTACTTCAGGTATATCCACCCCTTCATTATAAAGGTCTACTGTAAATATGAATTTTATCTCTCCGCTTACAAGTCTCTTTTTAGCAGTGCTTCTTTCTTCGTCGCTGCTCTCACCTGTTAAGGCTATTGATGCTATGCCATTTTTATTAAACCTGTCAGCCATGTAGTAAGCATGCTCAACACTAACACAAAAGCCTAGTCCAATAACCTCCTCCATATCCGTAACATACTTATGGAGGCTTGTTACAACTTGATTTACTCTAATATCATTGCTGGTATAAACCTTCTCAAGCTCCTGTTTGTCATAGCCCCCTCGAGTCCATTTAAGCGTTGACAAATCCACTAGATCAGAAACAGCAAAATATTGAAATGGGCTTAAAAGCTTTCTGTCTATAGCTTCAGGGAATCTAATTTCTGCTGAACTCTATCATCAAATACAAAATCATAATAATCAAAGGTTGCTATTATGGCCTTTTGAATTCTAGTTCTCACAACTAGGTATCTATTTAATTTGTTAAATAAAACCCTTTCATCTTTAATATTCCCTTGCATTTTTTTACTGGAAATAATGCCTTATAAAAATAGCAAATACTACATGCATCAGCTTACATTTAATTATACCTAAAAACAAAAAATTACTCAAAGACCCTCCCTTGAGCAATTTTTAACTATAGTTAAAGCTACCTATTAATTATTACAACAATCCTCGTGTATTCTCAAATGAAACAATTACTTATTCTTTTATGTTCTGTATTGCTCTTATTGCATCAACATACTTTTTAGGCAGACTCCCCATCAACTCAGGTACTCTTTGTCCATGGTTATGACTGCTACTAAGTACATTCCTAATCATAGAATCTCCTGAATCATATTCTCCGCAGTAGATAGCTTCAACAAATCTGGTAAAAGCTAACCTTCGCCCTTGGCATCCTTTCTCTATAGGATAGTTTAAATCTTCCTGCAGGGTAACCCAAAATAGTATGCTTCTTAATAAATTTATCTCACAAGTTTTAAAATTGAAATTCTTATTGTAATTCGGAACACACTCTGTGCCTATAATTTTGTAGTCTGTTCTTACAAGTTGGTTAGTTTTTAATTTATCAAGTCCAAACTGTTCCGGTTTATTCTCATCGCTTAATCCATTAATTGCAATATTAACGACAAAGTTTAATAAATTTTCAGCATAAGTACGATTGTACTTTATCTTAGTATACAGATCAATAATTATATTGGCATGAGTAAGAAAATAATTATATTTATCTACGCTTAACAACAATCTATAATCATATATGCCTTTATCTGTTTTTTTACCTGGTATCTGCAGTTTAATATTATCAATTTCCGTTTCTATCTCTTTTTCATGCAATTCCTCTTTACTATACTTTTTACATTCTAAGTTTTCTCTCGTATATGCCTCTTCTAACATTGTTTTAGCACTTATAAATTTCATTCCTATCCCCCTGTTTTATACAATGTGATGCTTATGTTTATCTATATGTTATATCCCGTCTTGTTAATAATTTATAGTCAGTCGATTAAGTTTTTTATTTGATTCAGTACATAACCGTTATTCAGCCAAAAACACTGCTTAGTCATCAACCTACCATCAGGCAATTCGTAAACATCCGCTGCATTCGCTCCATGAGGTCTGACATGGCAAACAGGATTGTCCTTCATGGATGGTAAATTATTTTTTCTAATAATACCTTTCTTAGTAACCTGTTCCTCTATCCTGACTCCTTCTTTGAGTATATCTACAGTTCTCTCATATACTTTCTTAACCTCAAGTAAATCTTGATATGGCATATTCCAGAACCTATAACCCTTGAATACAAGTTCATCATTTTCATCCTTCTTGAAAACTAAGAATAGATATTTTTGTTCACCAAGTATATTCTTAAGGTCAGATTCCTCCCAGGGTGTCTCAACTATCTCTTTAAACTTAAATGTAGGGAATGACATACTTTCTCTTATCTTGTTATCATTTTCTACCCTTATAGTCTTTATCTTTATATTAGCCTTTTCGAACTCTTCAATCTTAGATAAATCTGTGCCCTTTATACCAAAAACCTTAGACATAAGTAGCTGCACAACATTCTTAGCACTATCTACTTGTCCATATTCTTCGCAGAGTTCATTAAGTGTTCTTCCTATGATAGGGCTAAGCTTTTTATCAACATATCTTTGAATAGATGTTCTTTCATCCTTTATAAGTTTCTCTGTAGATTGGCCTAGCACACGTGTCCTAAGTATATGAGTCATATACGATTGCTTAAAAGCGTAGGCTCTCTGCATTGCTGGTATATCTGAATACGGCTGAGGTCTTACAGACGAACTATCCTTCCCTTTTGGACAGGCTCCGAGGTAGAAGGTATCCCCTTCTGATAACTCGTGTGCCTTTCCCTGTTTTATCTTTTCCACTATAAACTCCCAATCCTGTCTAACCGTAGGCAGATCTTCTTCGGGAACTTCAAATATAAGTGTATCCGTAACCCTGTAGTCCCCAACATCCAATCCTTCTTCATATCTATAAAAAACCAATAATAACTTATTATTCTTAAGCCAGAACGAACTAGTATAGAACCCTTTGTCCACTTCAGTCATATAGTCAATTATATTTAATACAAGTCTTTCCTTAGCAGAAACTGTCCCGTTCTTATTTAATTTATATGGGGTTACCTTGAGTTCTACATTAAGCTCCTTAAAATCGGCCTCTGCCCTTGAATTTATCTCATATCCAAAATGGCTTTCCTCGATTATCTGTCCCAATCTTCCTTTCGCCTTCTGGTTTGCAATTCTCCCTGTTTTATCGATATCCTTAAATTTCTTGCCCTTGAGTTTTTTAGCTTTCTCGATTAATTCCTCTTCAGTTGAGTAAATAGCTCCCTTTTCTCCCATTTTATCCTCCCATTTTGCCTATTGATCTTTACAATTATTTATATTATAATTATAATAGTAATTATCGTAATATGTATATAACTAAGGATGAGGAAAGTATTCACAGAGGTGTAAAATGAAGAAGACGGTATGCGAGCTATTTGCCGGAGTTGGTGGATTCAGGGTTGGTCTAAATGGAAGAAATGATAATAGAAATTGGGATTTTGTTTTCGCTAATCAATGGGAGCCTGGTAAAAAAAATCAGTATGCTTTTGATTGCTATGCATATCATTTTGGCAAGGGCCACAATCATGTAAACGAGGATATTGGAACTGTAGATGAAAATACCATACCCAACCATAATCTTCTTGTTGGAGGCTTCCCATGTCAAGATTATTCGGTGGCTAGAACACAAGCTCTAGGAATTCAAGGGCATAAAGGTGTATTATGGTGGGAAATAAATAGGATAGTCAAAGCAAAAAGACCTCCGTTCATACTTCTTGAGAATGTAGATAGACTCCTTAAGTCTCCAGCAAAGCAGCGTGGTAGAGATTTTGGTATAATCCTATATAGTCTATGGAAACTTGGCTATGCAGTTGAGTGGCGAGTGCTTAATGCAGCTGAATTTGGTTTTGCTCAGAAGAGAAGAAGAACTTTTATATTTGCTTTTCATAAGAATACTAAATACTATACTAAGCTATCAAAACTGGATAGCTTAGATAATTGGGTTTTGAGCAAAGGCTTCTTTCAAGCTGAATTTCCATCCAAGTTTTTAAAAGATCATTTGTCTACTGAGCTCATGGATTTTAATGATATGGTAGATATATCTGACCGTTTCAAGTTTGATTTTAAGAACTCAGGTATAATGCTTGATGGCCAAATAACCACAATGGAGTTAAAAGCAAAGGAGTTCACTCCGATAACATTAGGGCAGATAAGACAAACTGAAGTTGTAGACGAAAAATATTTTATTCATAAAGATGCTAATAAACTAGAAAAATTTAAATATCTAAAGGGATCAAAAAAAATACAACGGGTTGACAAGAATGGTTATGAATATTTCTACTCTGAGGGTGGAATGAGTTTCCCTGATGATCTTGATTCCCCAGGAAGAACCATGCTTACAAGTGAGGGCAGTGTGAATCGTAGTACTCACGTTATAGAGGATGCCATCACAGGAAACTATAGAATTTTAACCCCTATAGAATGTGAAAGATTAAATGGATTTCCTGATAATTGGACTGATACAGGCATGCCGGAAAACTTTAGATACTTCTGCATGGGTAATGCTTTGGTTGTTGGTCTGATTGAAAAGATGGGCCATCAACTTGATAAAATATTCAAAAGTGAGAAAGATATTAATATTATGGAATCCGAGGAAGCAGCAGTTACCTTTGAGCAGCTCAAGCTTGGTATATAAGACAATAGGCACTAGTTTTCTCAAGCTAGTGCCTATTGTTTTATCCCATATCCTTCTCTATTACTCTTGCTATATTTGTATCTACAGCCCAGCTCTGTTTTTCAAAGGAACACATAATCACCATTCCCGCTATATATTGACCCACTCCATTTATCTTTAGCAGTTCATTTCTATCTTCAGGAATCTTCCCATCGAACTTTGAACATATATACTTGGCCATACTAATAAATCTGTTAGCCCTAATGCTGAGGCCTAGCGGTTTTATTACTTTTTTAACGTTTGACTCTTTTGCCTCTGATAAGGAAAAAGCATCAGGGTATTCATTGAAAAAAGTACTAAATACTTCTGCCACCTTATCCGCTCTAGTTCTGTGGAGCATAATTTCAGTAGTTAAAATAATATAGGAATCGGCTGTATCTCTCCAAGGATAAATTCTGAGGTTTTTGCTCCCCCTTTCGTTGATGATATCTCTTAATAGTTGTACTTTAGTATAGTCATCCATATTAATCACCATATCTCTATAATTCATCGATTATTTCTCTATTAATATGATGCTACTAAACCTATTATTTTAGTTTTTGTTTTATCTCATTACTTATTTGTTGCCCGTAAACTCCTTCTCAGCATAAGCAGCCGCTAAGTTTTAAAACTCTATACATCTCAATTTAGAGTTATGAGTTTTCTCCAATGAATTTTCTATAAAAAATATGCTAAGATATATACATACAAAAATAACTCAAAACTAAGGAGGATCCCTCATGCTATTTATGTTAATAGCCAAAGCCTCAAAGAATTCGGAAGCAGGAAATCTCCCAAGTCCAGAGCTCATGGAAGCCATGACAAAGTACAATGAGGAATTAGTTAAGGCAGGAGTACGGGTTATGGCTAAAGGACTTCATCCAAGTTCAAATGCAATGCGCATTTCCTATCCAAAGCCAGGAGAAGAGCCAGTGGTTACATATGGTCCATTTACTGAATCAAAGGATTTAATTGCGGGATTCATTCTGATTGATGTAAATTCGAAGGAAGAAGCTATAGAGTGGGCCATGAGAATGCCGGACCCGCAAGGATATGGAGAAGGTCAGATTGAATTGCGTCAGGTATTTTAGCCGCCAAATCATCCTGCAGCCGTCCCGCTTTAAGCCTTGAAGCCATGACTGCACAATTCAAGGGCTAGCTCTCAGAATGATTTAGGTAATCATTTTGAGCTAGCCCCTTTATTTTTACAGCCTGTTAACTTCAGTTTCAAGTACCTCGAAAGCCTTGTCTAATGCTTCTCTAGGAATAAGACCATAGCAATCTCCAAAGGAAAGCTCTGTCTTACAGCTTGAAGGGCTTAGTTCTCTTAGGCCTTGAACTAAGGCTACATTGGTACTTTCCATCACGTTAATAAGTATCTTTTCAAGAGTCTCCTTTGGCTGGTCTATGTGCAGGTGGAACATGTTGCATACAGGAAGCTCTGGAACTGTCTTAATGCCTTTGATCTTATTGAAGTGTTGTGCTGCTTCCACAGCATGCTCCCAATATTCTTTCATCTTACCCATACGCTTATCCATATTGAATTTCGAACTTACTATGTATGGATAAAGGCTTATGAGGTCTCCGCCATGTCTTCTTTTCCACACCTTGGACTCCTCTATAAAATCAGAGCTTCCGGCAAGTACAGCTCCTGCAATACCTCCAAATCCCTTGTAGAAGGATACATACACACTGTCAAAGAGGCTGCAGATTTCGGCAGCTGTCTTGTTGTAGTAAGGCAGAGCTTCGAAGAGACGAGCACCATCTAAGTGAAGCTTTATTCCTTTAGCTTTGCAGTACTCAGCTATTTCCACAAGCTCATCAAAAGAAGGCAGCTGGCCACCGATTTCGCGCTGAGGAAGTTCGATTAAAAGAGTTGAAATAGGCTCGTTTATTGCTTTAATTTCTTCAAGTGTGAAAAGGCGGTTGCTTTCACCTAAAAGAACACTCCCTAAATTGTGAAGCACCTTTAAGCCGTCCTGTTCGTGGATTTCCAGATGGCATAGAGGATGGTAGGCTACCTGGTTTATATTTAATCTATCAGACCATATTCTAAGAGCAATTTGCTGGGCCATTGTTCCGCTTGGGAAAAAACCTGCTTTTTCCTTTCCTAATAGCTTTGCCATTTCTTCTTCGAAATCATTTATAACTGCTCCGGCTCCGTACATATCTGAAGCTGTGGAAGGATCAAGATTTTCAAAGGCTTCCATAAGTGCTCCAAAGTTTCTCGGGCCATTGCCAGTTAGCTTGTACTTTGTTGATTTAACAACGTCGATAAAGGATTTTTCCATGGTTATACCCCCTGAATTTATAAGTTCTCTATAGATTAATTATAGCACTATAAAACTTGTTAAAATATACTATAGTGTCACTTACATACATCCAGCTATTATCTTAACAAGTTAAATCATCTGGTCATAATTCATATAAGGCTTCATATCATTGTTTAGGCTGAAAAAAGTAAAAAGTTGAATTGACTGCCCACTCTTTAGGAAAGTAACATTAGGGGTATACATATCACTGTTGTCAATGCCTAACATTTTGTCAAAAAGCTCATTCCTGCTGCCAAAAATATATACCGTATCCTAACAATTTGTGGTAATATTAACTAAAATATACCACTTCCTTTCTTTATAGGAGGTATAGGAACTGAAAGCATCCCATAAAAGTTTTTGAATACAAATAAGGTTAATTTATTCTGGAAAGGCGGCAATATTATGAAAAGAATTATATCTATTATAACGGCCTCGCTGCTACTAGTAACGACAGCTGCTGGCTGTGGTGCAAAATCTGGTGTCAAAACCTCAAGCTCTCCTGTAGAAGATCCAAAGCTTGTAGAGCTTAAGACAAAGCTTGATAAGGAGTTTACTGATTTTTATGGAACGGATATCTTTAGCGGGTATGTGTATATATCTAAAAAGGGTACTGTACTTCTGGATAAAGGCTATGGCAAAGCTGACTTTGAAAAAGGTACTGCAGTCACAAAGCAAACCAAATTTGATATAGCCTCCTTAACAAAGCAAATAACCGCTGCTTCTATAATGCAGCTTGAGGAAAAGAAGCTTTTAGCTGTAACTGATACTATCGATAAGTATCTGCCTAGTTTTCCTTATGGAAACGAAATAACTATCCATCAATTATTAACCCATACTTCAGGCCTGCCTCAGCACTCTTTGGAGTTCGACATCAGAAAGTTCAGGCCCTCCTATAAAAACTTTGGCAAAGAAGGCAAGGATGAGAAGGTTAAGCTTCTTTCTAAGCCAGGAACAACCTTTGAATACAGCAATACAGGATATATTCTTCTGGGCTATATAATAGAAAAGCTTTCTAGTAAAACCCTCAATGAGTATTTCACTGAAGATATATTTAAGCCTCTTAATATGAATAATACTTCCTTCAGAGATGATACTGGACGGATAGAAAATCTAGCAACGGGATATTCCTCGGAGAAGAAAGAAAAGGTAGAAACGCCCTGGAACCTAACAAATATCGGCTACTCCCTTGGCTCAGTAGCTCTTTGCTCTACAGTGGAAGACCTCATCAAGTGGGAAAGTGCTTTAAAAGAGCAGAAATTGATAAGCAAAGAATCCTATGAAAAGATATATACTCCTAATAAAAACAGCTACGGTTATGGCTGGTATATACTTAAAGACTCAAAAGGAAACAAAAGCTATGAGCATTATGGAAACGCCTCAGGCTATAGAAGCTATATTCTAAGAGCGGTGGATGAAGATATAGTAGCAATAGTGGTAAGCAACTATCAGAACATCCCTCTAGAGGCTATGACAGCACAATTTAAGGGCTATCTTAAACAATAAATTTTTAAGGCTGTTTATATTTTATATATGAGCAGCTTTTTTGTCTTTCCTTAGAAGGATTGCGGTGTGAATGCTCACGTTATTTATTTTGATCCGACAGTTATTGATAGTTCCTTTACCCTAGAAAAAATATACGACATTTCAGAATTTAATAAGTTCACAAATATTCAGGACTATTTTTATCTGGAGCCCTTCCTCTTTAGGACTGAAAAAGCAAATGCATATATTGAAATTGGACTTGCTATGTATAAAAGAGTGTCCCAGCTTTATAAAATGCTATATGACGAGATAAATCCCTGCGATGGTCTTTACTGGGTGTGCCGTTCCCGCTCTTTCTTCCTGGAAATATTGTTTATAATACAATATGTGTATACCAATTTACAAACAGAGGAAAAACTCCACCTTCCCAATAGTTCTGCGGATTTAAATGAAGTGCTTCTATATTTGCATTCAAATTATCAGGACAAAATTACAATCGAGGATTTAACACAAATCTTCCATATAAACAGAACAACCTTGTCTGAAAAGTTTCGTGCCTCAACAGGAATGTCTATTAAAGATTACCTTATTAAGTTAAGGATTAAACTATCCGCTGTAATGCTAAGAGATACAATGCTTCCAATATCTGAAATAATGAATAGAGTAGGTTTTAATGAAGCACATCATTTTTCTAGAATGTTTAGTAAATGCATGGGCTGCTTGCCTTCAGACTATAGAAAAAAATCCTTTAATATATAAATAATTATATATCCTTAATAAGAAGGAGCGTTAATCATTTAAATTAACACTCCTTATCTTTCACTTCATGTTGTGAAAGTCCCTTTGATTTATTACTATAAAAATAGCATCCTCAAGGATTCTGCCTTTATAACAAAACTGATAAACTATTGTCAATTTTATTGATTGGAGATGGCATACCAAGTAAATATCCTTGAGCATAGCAAGCGCCTAATCCCTTTACTAATTCTAAGGTTTCTGCATCCTCAATACCTTCAATGATAATTTGCGCAGAGTCCCCAACCATTCTTATAAGGCTCTCAATGATCCGCTGCTTTTTCTTATCGTTTACCGCATTTAGAAGATAGTATTTATCTAACTTGATGTACTCCGGTTCTAGTTCTATCCAATACTGAGGTGATGTATATCCCATTCCCATATCGTCTACAGCAAATTTTACATTCCTTGCTCTCAATTGTTCTAAAGTTGATTTAAGCAATTGCCAGTCATCAATACGTTCGGTTTCTGACAGCTCTAATACGATATTAGGGATATTTTCTGAATGCTTATCCCACCAAGAAATAAAATCTCTTTGCAGCAATGTCGAAGGAAGGATATTTATAAACAAAGAATACTCCTTTAACTTCCCAAAAAGCTGCTGTGCCTTAATAATTAAATGTTTATCCAGTATATTGTGCTCCCCTAATAGCTGTGCATTCTGAAAAACTTCCATTGGATCTAATGTGATACGTTTTTTATCACGCATAAGAGCTTCATATCCAAGCAGTATATCGCTCTTCACGTCGTAAATAGGCTGATACCAACAGGTTAAGTCACAAAAGTTTATAGACTGTCTTATTGATTGTAATTTCATAAAGCATGCCCCCTATCATAGCTTCTTTAAAACGGTTTCCTATGTTTTTAACTAATATCAAAAAACAAAAAATGGATAGATAGCACAATAGCTACCTACCCACAATACAATTATTTTGCAAACAATTTTATAATGTGAACGGCAACCCGACTATCATGGCGAATCATCGCTTTAGACTCGTAGCTTTGCGTCACTACCTTTCAGTAGTTTTGCCCTTAGAATACAAAATAAATTCTACATTAATAGTAGTTTTTTGTCAATATTTGTTTAAATAAGCATTTAATATGTATTTAACGCGTATTATGTAAAATCATGTTATAATATGTAATCTCGCTAGATTTTTATAAAATTAAAAGGCGCCCCTAAGGACGCCTTTTCCCCTACAACTTAAACTTATTTACATTCTCCAGCATTTCTCTAGTCATATTGCATAAGTTTTGTGCAGCTCCCGCCACTTCTTCCGTTGATGCACTTACTTCTTCTGTGGATGCTGATATCTCCTCTGAGGATGCGGACATCTGAACGGCAACTGATGCAACTTCTTCTATCTTTTCCATTACTATATCTTTATCTTTATGCAGTGAAGTTGAAGAGTTATTTACTTCCTGTATTTTAGGAATTATAGCTCTTATGGCATTAACAATACTGTCAAAGGATTTTATAGCTGCATTCACTATCTCCATTTCGCTTGATAATTCATCGCTCATTTCCTTTGAGGTGCTAACCATACTGTTGCTGTTTTTTGATATATCACTTATTAGAGAATTAATAGTCTCGGATGAACTTTTACTTTCTTCAGCAAGCTTTCTTATTTCGTCAGCAACAACTGCAAAGCCCCTTCCTGCTTCACCTGCTCTGGCTGCTTCAATAGCCGCATTAAGTGCTAGAAGGTTCGTTTGACTTGCTATTCCGTTTATCAGGTTGGAAATATCATTTATTTTGTTAATTTTTGTTCCTAAGTTTGATATTTTATCTGAGAAATCATTGAATGCGCTTTTAACTGCATTAATTGA
Source organism: Clostridium swellfunianum (assembly GCF_023656515.1). Taxonomy (NCBI): domain Bacteria; kingdom Bacillati; phylum Bacillota; class Clostridia; order Eubacteriales; family Clostridiaceae; genus Clostridium; species Clostridium swellfunianum. Next base: position 497,604 of record NZ_JAMOFV010000006.1, on the reverse strand, counting down.
TTGTGCCAGATTATCTATCTTGCTATTGCTGTCGTTTGCTATATTATCAATTTCATTTGCATTCTTATCAACTTCTTCGATGGCTTGTATTATGTTTTCTAACTGTGAACCAAATTTATTTGTTATATCTGAAACCTTCATCAAACGCTCTGTTTGATTCTCTGCACCCTTTGCTACATCTTGTATTGCTGATGTTACATTGCTTGAGGCTGCTGCCATTTCTTCAGATACTGCAGTTAAGGTTTCTGATTGAGTATCAATATTTTCAGAGCTTTGCTTTATGGATTTAATCATCTCTTTAATTGAATCCTGCGTAGACTTTATGGCATTTGTAATTTCACCAAATTCATCATCCCTCTTTAAGTATTCATTAGATATATCAAAGGATAAATCGCCGTTTGATAGCAATCCCAGATACTTCTTTGTATTGTTGAGAGGTTTTACTATAAATTTAGTAGCAAAGAACATCATTCCTACTATTGATGCTAGGATTAGTATAAGCGTAAATCTAGAAATTTTTATTAGTATTTCATTTACTTGACTGCCTATAACTTTCTTATCCATTCCAATAAAGAACATACCTATATTTGAACCATTTTTATCTTTTATAGGAAGGTATATTGCTTTATATGGTTCATTTAAAACAGTTGAAGTACCTACATACTCAGTTCCTTTAGCTATAACGGTATCTATAACCTTTTCTTCTGCTTTTGTTCCTGTTGCCCTGCCATTGTTATCAGGTATAGTTGTAGCAATTCTTGTGTCTTTTAGGAATATTGTGCACTCAACATTAGCTCTCTTTTTAATGCTGTCAAGCATCTCAGTATCATCGTTGATTAATTTGCTTCCCTTATATAGTTTGTCATTCACTATGCTCCAGTCGCCTTTATATTCCTGATTGATTAATTCCATGCTTAGGTTTGAACTTGTCCTAAGAGTACTGTTAGTTATGAAGCTGTTAAACTGAACATAAATAATCACGCTAACAACTATGCTAAAAATTAAAATTGTAGAAATAATCAATGAAAGTAACTTTCCTCTTGTTTTAAAACGAATATTCATTTTTCTCATCTCCCATATTCTTAAACACCTCACTTTACCAATATTACTATTACATTGTTACATTTTCCACAAAAAAAGACATTCTTCACAAAATCTTCAGAATACTGTATGATAATTACATTTTATGTTGTTAGTTGCCATTTCTATATAAGGTATTATCCTTAACGCTCAAAGTCTTAGCTCCATCAATAAAGAAATTAAATTAATATTTTAAGCTTCTTAAAATGAATATTCCCAGCTATTATTGACTATAAATAATTTACAAGCTATAATAATCACATGATTTAATCACTTGATTAAATCATGTGATTATTATTTTTTTGATGAAATTGAGGTGTAAGCATGGAGCTTTCTACAAAACAAAAGATAATACTAGCCACTATTGGGTGTATTGAAAAAGAAGGAATTAATGCTGTAACAATAAGAAGTATTGGAAAAGAAGCCAACGTAAACAGTGCAGCTATCAATTACCATTTTGGTTCAAAAGAAAAGCTTATTGAAGAAGCTTTTGATTATATACAAAAAGATTTCATGATGGACTTTACCGAAATTATTAACAAGGACATGGACTTAAGAAAAATAGTAGAAGAATTGCTTCTATATATTCTTCAAGGAACTATTAGATATCCCAATATTGTAAAGGCAGTACTATATGAGCCATTCTTTAATAATAATTATAATGGTGTCTTTATTAATAAATTAAATGCTTTATGTGAGGAGCTTTGCAGAAAAGTAAATAAGCAGCCTGCTTCTGATAAAGAGAAAAATAAAATTGCTGTCATTCAATTAACAGCCTCAAGCCTCTTCATGGGAATCTTTCCATGTATTTTTAAAGACTTTTCAAATATAGACCTTAGAGATGAAAATATGTTAAAAGAATATATAAAAACACTGTCAGATATTTTTGTAAATGCAATTATAGGGTTTTAACTATGAAACTAAACCTATACATGTCATAAAACAGGCAGCTTTAAGCCTTTTTAGGACATGTATAAGTTAATAGTTGAATTTAAAACCCTATATAGGGTTTTAACTATGAAACTAAACTTAAAATCCTTAGGGGATTCTATATAAAGGGAGTAAGCGTTATGGAAGGAAAATGGTACAAATTAGATAATGCCGCAAAAATATATCCTGCTATCAGAGAAAAAAATTGGGCACCAATGTTTCGAATTGATGCAGTTTTAAAAGAGGAAGTAAATCCAGAGGTTCTTCAAGCAGCACTTACAATGACTTACAAGAGGTTTCCAACCTTTTCTGTTAATATTGTGAAGGGTTTGTTCTGGTATTACTTTGAGCCAAATGAATCTGAACCTAAAGTAAGGCTTGAAGATACCTATCCCACCTCACCCTTTTCAGAGAAAAAGGATGGTGGCTATTTATTTAGAGTTCTACACTACAAGCATAGAATATCTCTAGAAATATTCCATTCTATTACTGATGGATTTGGAGCAACCATTTTTTTAAGAACGCTGCTTTTTAACTATTTTACTTTGTTAAATGGAAGAGAGCCTATTGATAATGCTTTTGAGCTAGAGAACTATGGCATTTTATATCATAAGGACTTGCCAACGCCTGAAGAAACAGCTGATTCCTTTCAATACTATGCGCTGGCTAACAATGAAATGAGCTTGAAGGAAAACTCAGCCTTTAAGATTCCTGGCACCAGAATAAAGGAAAATACCTTAAAAGCTCTTCATGTTTTAGTTGATGTGAAGGACTTACATAGGCTTTCCAAGGAATTTGATGCTACAATTACTGAGTTTTTAACGGCTCTTTTTATATATGCCATATTGGATGCTAAGGTTTATAACTCAACTGAAAAGAAGCCTATTAAAATATCAGTACCAATTAATCTTAGAAAGAGATTTCCCTCCAAAACCCTGCGCAACTTTTCTTCATATATAAATGTGGAATTTACTCCTGAAGGAAGTGCGGAAAGGATAAAGCTAAAGGATATATGTGAAGTTGTTAGCAAACAAATTCGAGATGGTGTGGATATAGATACTTTAAGAGGTAAATTCAGCGGCAACGTACAAACAGAAAAAAATATAGCCATGAGAATAGCTCCCCTTATGTTAAAAAACATAGTCTTAAAGACTGGATTTTCATTGTTTGGTGAGCGTATTACAACTTCTACCCTGTCTAATGTTGGAAACATTGAACTGCCAAAAGCTATGGCTGATATGGTAGAAAGGTTTGATTTTCTTATTGGTGCTCCGAAGCAAAATGCCTTTAACTGTGCAGTAATAAGCTTTAAAGATACAATCAGCATTTCCTTCTCCAGTATCATAGGAGAAAATACTGTACCTAAAAAGTTTGTTGATTTTTTAGTTGGGAAGGGTCTTAAGGTTAATATAGAAGCCAATTATTAATAGGAAAGAGGTGCGGGCTTTGAGGTGTGAGAGCTGCAAAATTGAGACTAATAATATAACCAACAATTGTCCCTTATGTGGAAAGCATCTATCTGAAAGTGATAGTGAACATAAAGATGTGTATCCAAACCTAGGTGAGAAGCCTTTAAAAGAGAGAGGTAAATTGTTTAAGTGGCTGTTATTTTCAACAATTATTTATACCCTATTTATGTTTGGCTTAAACTTAATTACTCCCCACAAATACTACTGGAGTATAATACCTATTTTTGCTGTCTGGATGCTGTGGATACTATTTGGAATACCAATAACAAAGGGCAAGCTAACCCCCTTAATGATGATTTTTGATAATGTTATTATAAGTATTTTACTAATAGCCATTGACACTACCTTCTCATTGAAAGGCTGGACTTTGAGCTACATTGGTCCCTTTGTTCCCTCTGCTACTGCTTTGGTAATTACAATAATAGTAGCAAGCTTAAAAACAACCCGAAAAGAATTCTACTATTTCCAAATGACAATTGCAGCTGTATGCTGCCTGCCTATTATTATTAAGCTATTCTACAACTTCAAGCTCTGGCCAAGTATAGTTTCTGCCCTATATGGAATAGTTACTATTTTAGCTATGCTGATATTTGGAGACAAGAGGTTTAGATATGAAGCTAAAAAGAGGCTGCATTTTTAGGATTTAAAGTGAAGGATTTAGGGGTTAATTTTTCACTCTAATTGAAAATAAGATTGTTTAAGTTTATTATCCACAGCTTTTGTAAAATGAAGTTTATATGATCTTTATTGAACTACTTGATTTTATAGGTAGCATAAAATTTTTTTGTGAAATGTTGTAACGAAATATAAATTTGATAGTCCTATATATGAAAGGCGGTGAGAATGTGACTGAATTTGAAGGAATATACTCCGAATATTTCAAGGATGTATATAGATATGTGTTATGCCTTACTAAAAATGAGAGTATTGCCGAGGATATAACACAAGAGACATTTTTTAAAGCGTTAAAAAGCATTGATAGCTTCAAAGGAACTTGTAAAATGAGTGTTTGGCTTTGCCAAATTGCTAAAAACTTATATTTTTCATATTTAAAGAAAGGACAAAATAATTTTGAAAGAGTTGAAGATATAGCCGATGTTTTTGACGTTGATTTTGAACGAAGAATAGTTGATGATGAAAGTACATTTGAAATTCATAAATTACTCCATAATTTAGAAGAACCGTATAAAGAAGTATTTACATTGCGTTTTTTTGGAGATTTATCATTTTTAAAAATAGCTGAATTGTTTGGTAAAACTGAAAGCTGGGCAAGGGTCACTTATCATCGTGCAAGAATAAAATTAAAGGAGAAGTTAATATGAGATTATCATGTGAAGTTATTAGAGATTTGCTACCATTGTATTATGATAAAGTTTGTAGTAAAGAAAGTTCTTTGTTAGTAGAAGAGCATTTAACTAACTGTCCTCAATGCTTAGATGAATTGGAAAAACTTAAAGTAAATTTAGAAAACCCAAATATTTCAGATGGGGGGATAAAAGTAATGGGAAATATTTCAGCAAAATGGAAAAGAGATAAGAAGGTTTCGTTCACAAAAGGTTCCATGTTGGTTTCGGGTTTAGCAGCTATGACTTGTTTCATTGCCTTTAATGTTATAGGGTCAAAAGTTTTGCCCGATGGGACATTAGTTGAGCCATTCGGATTAATACCAATCGGATATATATTTGTTTTAGTGTTTATCATTTCACTAATATGCAACTTTGTATTCTTGAAGAAGTACAAAAGTAATATTAAGTAAAATGAGCATATGCTAAGTTAGGTTAACTGACAATTTTCTTCTATGACAAGTCGAAGGCAACCTCAAGGTTGCCTTTTAATTTCAACATTATTCTTAAACACAGTCATAATTTTTTCATACCCCACTAAAAACTCCAAGAAAACTATCGATAATAAAAAGTGAGTTTTAGGATAATTTTGCATAAACCTAAAACAAGTCTTTCTAGACAATAGCAATCAGCAATGGGGGTATGACAATTGAAAAAAACTATAAAGATTCTCGTAGTACTGAACGTAATAATGCTAATAGTTGTTGGTGCTATAGCTATTAAGTACTTTAAGTCCAACTCTTCAAAAGATATGCAGGCTTCTATTTCTCCTGTCAAAACAGTTGAAGAGCCAAAAATCACTTCAGATAAAACAACTGAAACAATAAATGAAGAAAAAAAGCAAGGCTTTTTATTGCCTGCCAGTCATTTAAGAAAGATTACTGAGAAAGACGTAAAGGATTGGGATGTAAACACCTTAAAATTTGCACGCTTTGAGATATTTGCAAGGCATGGCTATGTTTTTAACGATAAAGACTTAGACAGCTATTTCAAGGAGACAACCTGGTATCATCCACAGGCTGAATACAAAGGAAGAGGCATGAATGATATAGAGCTTTATAACATTGACTTTCTTTACAAAACAGAACAGGAAACTATTAAAGAAAAATTTAAAACTAACGTGCTTTCTTCTGAGGGTGGAGCTAATCAGGCAAACCATGGACTAGCAGTAGAAAGAGACGGCTGGATTTATTATATGAACCTGGCTGATGACAATTCACTCTATAGAATGACTGCAGACGGATATTCAGACAAAGAAAAAATCAACGACCTTCATTCTCAGTACATTGAGGTAGACGACCAGTGGGTTTATTATCTTAACGTGTATAGCTCTTCAGATGTAAAACTCTACAGGGTTAAGAAAGACAATACAGAAAATACTCTTTTGTCAAAAGAAAACATATATTATTTTGATTTTGATGGCAATTATATTTATTATCTTGCTGCATCAGAGGATTCCAGCAAACGTGAAATTTATCAAATAAATAAGGATGGCTCTGACAAGAAGCTTGCTTCTTTCTACCTAGAACTCCAAAAGCTTAATGCAGACATATCTAATTTTGAAGTTAAAGATGGCTGGGTATACTATACGAGTGAAGGCAAGCCCTATAAAACAAGTGTAGATGGTAAAAAAACTGTAAAGCTTAGTGAGGATCAGGTTGGAAACTTAAATGTTACAGATAAGTATATTTATTATACTGCTTCATCAGTTTCACCAGATAATGGCGGGAACATCTTTAGAATAAACTTAGATGGCAGCTCTAAAACTTTAGTAAATGCAGCACTATCTGGAGGCAGCATGAATGTTTTTGGAGAGTATATCTATTTCTCAAACAACTCAGATTATAACAAGCTTTATAGAATGAAGACAGACGGTACCGACGTTAAAAAAATGAGTGATGATAAAAATGTCACCTTAATCAATCCAGCAGGACAATGGATATTTTACAAAGCTGGCAGCTCTTACTATAGAGTATCTTTTTATGGCAATGAAAAGGTTCATATAGTTAAAGATAAATAGTTAAAATACTAATTAAACACATAAAAACACACTATATTCGATTAAAAATATAGTGTGTTTTTTGCTGCAAAAATCTATAAAATCTTAAATTTTTCATATATACCCAATCTCCTATGTACACTAAAGCCATACCTAATTCACATCTTAAACAGCATCCATTTGCAAGTCCCAAGCTCGTATTTAAGTTCGAATATTCTAGCCACGTTGTTTATCACACTCTGGCATTTGAAAACCAGCATCTCATTGCCAGCCAGCCTTTCTTTATCTACAGTAATTATTCTGTCAATCTTAATTACAGTCTCGCTCTCATCCTCTTTAGATATTCTAAACCTGACAGGATGAGGCATACCTGTTTTTTCAAACCAACATACCATTTCGATTGGCTTAGCATAAACCTTCATAAACTACTCTCCATTCCTTAATACAAAATTATTAGCTATCAGACTCTCTTGCACAGCGAACGGTTTCCTAGAGGAAGTTCCCATTCAAAAATCAACACTGTTCTTAGACATTACCATTATTATAAATAAATTATATCTCGAACATACATTCGAGTCAAGAAGAAAACGAACCTACATTCGCAAAAATAAAAATCAGCCATCGTGAAATCATGATAAGAAGATATCACGATATCGCGATGACTGATTATTTTATATTAATACTATAGATTTTTTTCGTATGCTTCAACCATTCTCTTAACCATTTGGCCGCCTATTGATCCAGCTTCTCTTGAAGTTAAATCCCCATTGTAGCCTTCCTTAAGGTTAACTCCTACTTCTCTAGCTGCTTCCATCTTAAATCTGTCTAATCCTGCTTTTGCCTCGGGAACTAATACTCTATTTCTTGCCATATTAAAACCCTCCTTTAATGTATATATATTAGCTAAATTATTAGCTTGTATTAACAGTATGTACAATTTAAATAGTTATACTCTATAAAATTTAGGGTAAAAGAGTTCCTTTTTGCTATTAATGCTTTTTATATGATATATTGGCAGGAAAATCAAAATTAAAATAATATGAAAAGAGTACCTTACAATGCTTTGTAAGGTACCTTCTTATATAAAAAATCAAATTATAATTTAAATTTATTTATTTGCTGCTCTAGCTCACCAGATAATTCTTTAAGCTGTACTGATGAGTTTGCAAACTCATGCATAGCTGCAGTAACCTCTTGTGTAGTTGCAGAAACTTCTTCTGCACTTGCTGAGGATTCCTCAGATACAGCAGAAATATTTTGCATTCTGCTTACTATATCCTGTTTGCCTTTGTTGGTTTCTACAACAGAGCTTTGAATTAGTTCTATTTCTTTAACCATTTTCATAACAGACTCTAATATTTTATTGAATATATCCTTAGTGTTGGTTACAGCTTTATTTTGCTCTACTACTGTAGCTTTGGATTCCTCCATTGACCTAACTGCCATTGAGGATTTATTTTTTATAGCTTCTATTAGCACCTGAATTTGCTTAGTAGCAGAAGTGGATTGCTCAGCTAGTTTCCTAATTTCATCAGCTACCACAGAGAAGCCTCTTCCTGCCTCTCCAGCTCTAGCTGCTTCAATTGCAGCATTTAGTGCTAAAAGGTTTGTCTGAGCTGCAATATTATTAATAGTATCTGTTATCAAGCCAATTTGGCTAGTTGTGCTGTCCATGTCTGAAACTACCTCGCCTATTACTCCAGTTGACTTATTGGTTTTTTCCGTAGCTTCAGTTAATAGTCCCATAGCCTTTAATCCCTCTTGACCTAAGCCATTTGATTGCTCTGATAAGGCTATCATGTCTTTTGCAAGACTTTCTATTTCATCAATTTGGCTGGCAAGCACATCGAGTGAATCAACACCTGTTTGAATATCTTGCGAGGTTTCGGAAGCTCCTTGCGCCACCTGATCAATAGTTAAAGCAACTTCATTTATAGCAGAGCTTGTCTCTGTTGCCATTCTGTTTATAGTGTCTGAAGTTTTAAATATAACATCTGCTGAAGATTTAACGTTTAAAATTAACTCCCCAATCTTCATCATCATCATATTAAAATGGCTGCCTAACTCAGCGAATTCGTCCTTTGATTTAAAATCTACACCAACAGTTAAGTCTCCATCTGCCGCTTGTTCAAAGGTTTTCATAAGTACATTTAGCTTTTTAGAAATTGAGGTGCTTATTAGTATAGCAACAACAATAGCTATGATACCTACCACAACAGTAACTAGCAAAGTCATGTTAAGTATAACGCTTGTATTTTTAGTAAGCTCTGTCACAGGCAGTGCGGCCATTAGCTTCCACCCAGTTTGCTTGTTAGTGGTGTAGTTTATAAATTTCTCTTCACCATTGTATGAGTAGGTTTGATATCCTGACTCTTGCTTTTCAGCATTTTCCCAATATGAAAGAGTAGTAGCGGTATTGCCGCCTAAAAGGCTTTTATCCGGGTGAGCTATCATAATACCCTTTGAGCTTGCTATAAAGGCATAACCCTTATCAGATATTGTTATTTGACTTAAAAGGCCTGATAACTTGTCTAAGTCAATGTCCATAGTGAGTACACCTACTAGTGTCCCATCTCTCTCTACGGTCTTAGATACAGATATCATCATTTTTCCCGTGGATGCATCTTTATAGGGCTCGGTATACGCTATTTTCCCCTTATTGTTTAAGGCATTTTTATACCAATCTCTAATTGTGGGATCGAAATCACTGCCTAATTTTACTTCTGGATAAATTACCAGCTTTTTATTAGGTTGAGCCATATATACGCTTGCTACATCCTGCCTAGCGCTTTTGACATCTTTTAAAAATCCCAACGCAAAAGGCTCACGCTCAGAATGAATATCAATTTCCTTGAAATTAACATTATTTGATAGCATATCGATAGTACTTTCTAATCCCGAAAAATAATTATCAATACCTCTGCTGACTTCTTTCATTGTTTCTGATGTAGACCTGTGAAATTCTTTTGTCATAGTTCTATTTGCTGTTGTATAAGCAAATATGCCTAGTACGGTAATTGGTATTAATGCGATACTGATTGTGATGGCTAAAAGCTTAACTTTTAGGCTTCTGATATTGAGTTTATTAATCGGTTTCATCTTACGCCTCCCTAATTATAATTTTTCATTATATTATCGGTTTAACTCAGTAAAGCCTTTAGTAGAAAATTATACCAGTAAAAGTGCCTTATATAGGAAGATTATGTGTTGATTCTGGTGTTAATAATATTCTTTAACAGAATCAGATTTTTTTAAAAAAGTCGTTGACATTGACGCGGCGTAAAGGTGTATATTGAAACTGTAAGGAGGCGATACACATGGAATATACAGTGCAAAAGCTAGGAAAGTTAGCTGGTGTCAGTACTAGAACATTACGATATTATGATGAGATTGGCATTCTAAAGCCGGCAAGAATCAATTCTTCAGGATATCGAATATATGGTCAGGCAGAGGTTGACAGGCTTCAGCAAATATTATTTTACAGAGAATTAGGTGTAAACTTAGAAAGCATTAGAGATATAGTAACTGCACCGGACTTTGATGGAGCAGCTGCACTAAAAGAACATCGTGAGAAGCTCCTTGAAAAAAGAAAACAATTGGACGCGTTAATAGCTAATGTAGATAAAACTATAGCTCTAACCGAAGGGAGGATTACAATGAGTAATAAAGAAAAATTCGAAGGTTTTAAGAAAAATATGATTGAAGATAACGAAAAGAAGTATGGCAAGGAAGTAAGAGAAAAGTATGGCGAGGATACAGTAAATAAGTCAAATGCAAAGCTTATGAACATGACTGAAGAAGAGTACCAAGAGGTTACTAAGCTTTCAGAGGATTTAAGTAAAACTCTAGCTGAAGCTTTCAAAACTGGAGACCCAGCTGGAGAACTTGCTCAAAAGGCTGCTGAAATGCACAAGAAGTGGCTTACTTACTACTGGCATGATTACAGCAAGGAGGCTCATGCTGGTCTTGCTCAAATGTATGTGGATGATGAAAGATTTACTGCTTACTATGATAAGGAGCAGCCTGGAACTGCAGCTTTCTTAAGAGACGCAGTGTTCATATACACAGGCATGAACAAATAAATTTAACTTAGCCTGTTGTGCTAGTTCAGTCTCCAATCATCGCAAGAAGGTATAAAATATGCTGTATTAGCTGCTCGCTTCACATATTTTATACCTTCTTGCTGGGTTAGACTTTAACTAGCACAACAGGTTAAGGTATAAAAAAGTAGAAGGCGCCTAAAAAGTTGCCTTCTACTTTTTTATATTTTCCACCTAATCTCTATACTAAGGTTTCCATTTTCAAGCTTAGCCTCTATTTTATGGCCCATCTGTTCTACCAGCTGCTTAGCTATAGCAAGGCCAAGTCCTGTACTTTTCCCAGTACGCGCCCTATCTCCTGTAAAAAAGCGCTCAAACAGGTGAGCTGCATCCTTATCATTTAAATCTGGTGCATCATTTTTAAAAATGGTACTTATATATCCATTACTCTGCTTTAAAGAAATGGATACATTGTTTTTTCCATACTTAAGAATGTTTTGTATAAGGTTTGAAAAAATCCTGCGAACTGCATTTTCATCCCCAATTATAAGCTTTATATTTTCATCAAGGTTTATATCAGGTTCAATTCCGTTATTTACAAAATCATTATAGTAAGAGACAGTAATATCCCCTAGTATATTATATAAATTTAGGGTTTTAAGCTCAAATTTATACTCCTTTGCTTCAAGCCTTGACAAATCATAGAAGCCTCCAATAAGCATTTGAAGAGCTTTTGACCTTTTCTTTACAATATCTATATATTCTTTTCTTTCAGTTTGAGGCAGGCTTTCAGCTTCAATAAGCTGCATATATCCCATAATGGATGTAAGGGGTGTCCTTAGGTCATGGGATATGTTTGCAATAGCTTGCCTAAGCTCATGATCCATTCGCTTATATTTTTCCTCTGTATGACTTTTTTCCTCAAGACTTTTATTTATCTCCATAGCCAAGGCTCTTACTTCATTATCTGTTGAGGAAATTAGCACTTTAGAGTTTGTCTTAGTAGAGTTGATTTGCCTTAAACTATTAGTCACACCCTTAATATTCTTTCTAAGCGAAAAATAAAGGGCGACGACTAGGATTAAAATAACTATAAGCATAAAAATGATTAGTTTCTCCATATACATCACCCTTTCTTATTATTTAACTTCTTTTCTATTAAAATATAACATGCTTATGACTGCAAAAGCTACAGTGTAAGCTAACCCGATAAGCGCTGAAGTCCAAAGCTCATTGGAAGTCAAGTTTGGTGCTTTTAAGCCAGCTAGTCTGGTTGTTATAAGATACTTGTTAAGCTTCGCAAATTTTTCAGAAACAAAATATGAAAGCACAAAAATTATCTTTGAAGTTAAGAAAAATACTCCAGCATAAGCAAAGCCAAAAAGTGTATTGTTGGTTATGGCAATACCAAGGAAGGTTCCTATAGAGATAGCTCCAATCCACAGCGGTATAGCTGTAAGCAGTCTTATAGCTACCTTTGGAAGAATTGCTGCTACTCCCTCATCGATTCCAAATAAAATTGCCGTACTTCCGTAAAAAACTGTCATTATGATAAAAGCCGCTATAAAAGCAAGTATTACTGAAACAATCAGCTTTGATAGAATAAATTTATGTCTTGGAACTCCAAAGGTTATAACATTTCTCATGGTTTGGTGCTTGTTTTCTTCAGAAGTAACCATATCAATTATACCTGCCAACATGAAAACAGGCATTGAAAGCATAAGTAGAGTAGTATCAAGAAGCATAGAAAGATTCACTCCAGAAATACTGTTTACTTTGCTTACTATAATCAACAAAAGCGGCAAGGCTGCTATAATGCCTGTAAACATCCAAAAGTACATACGATTAAAGTTTCTGTATAATTCAGCTTTTATATAATTAAACATGCTTATTACCCCCAATCAAATCAATAAAGTAATTTTCAAGATTAGCTCCCAGCTGATTGAGAGAATAAAGCTTAACACCGCTATTTATAAGTGCTTCAGCTACAACCTCAGGTTTATCTATATGTTCAAAGATTCTTATCTCATTTCCGCTTAATACTTCATACCTGGTTGAGCCAAGCTTTTTCTCAATTATTGCTGAAGCTTTTTCTGTGCTGTCTACCTTTACTGAAATGGAGCTTCTGCACTTTTCCTGCAAATCACTGGCTGATATTTGCTCTATAAATCTTCCTTCATTAATAAAGCCGTAGCAGGTAGCAAGCTGAGCAAGCTCCGTTAATATATGGCTAGAGATAACAATGGTTATATTTTTTTCTCTGTTAAGTCTTAATAGAATATCTCTAAATTCCACTATTCCTGTTGGATCTAGTCCGTTTATTGGCTCATCTAAAATTAGCATGTCCGGACTTGCCATTACAGCAAGGGCTAAGCCTAAACGCTGCTTCATTCCTAAGGAAAAGTTCTTAAACTTTTTATTTCCTGTATCCTGAAGGCCTACAAGCCTTAAAGCTTCTTCAGGCACATTCTTTTCAACAATTCCTCTTTGTATTCTGTAATACTCTAAATTTTTTCTTGCTGACAGGTAAGGAAAAAAGCTTGGGGTTTCAATTATTGAGCCTGTTCTCATTCTTGATTTATTTAAGCCTTCACTTGAGGTTTCCTCAAAAAGCTCTATCTCACCACTTGTAGGCATTGTAAGCCCGCTTATCATTCTAAGCAGTGTTGTTTTGCCTGCCCCGTTTTTTCCTACGAGCCCAAATATGTCACCTTGTTTTATCTCTATAGAAGCATTGTCAACAGCAAGATGACTATTATATTTTTTAGTTAAGTTTTTAGTCTTAAGCACTGTATTATTCATTTATTTGAACCTCCTTTTCTTGTACAGTCTTATAATAAGACTTAATATACAAGAAAGCTTAAAGCAATCCTTAAGAAAGTATTAAGTTTTATCGCTTAGCTTAAAACCAATTCCCCACACAGTGCGAACATATTCAGTATCCTTATCTGCAGCAGATATTTTAGAACGCAGATTGCTCATATGTACATTTACAGTATTGTCATCTCCAAGGTAATTATCCTTCCACACATGCTCAAATAGGTTTGCTTTAGTAAACACCTTATTAGGATAGGAAAGCAGAAGCTCCAAAATTGAAAATTCTCTTGCTGTAAGGGAAATATGTATTCCTTTAACCGTAACCTCCATGGTTTCCTTATTAAGCATTAAATCCTTATGCCTAAGAATATTGCTATCCTCTTCCTTTGCCTTTGAAAACACCATGAACCGTCTCAGCTGCGCCAGTACTCTTGCTGTAACCTCTTCAACATCAAAAGGCTTTGCTACAAAATCATCTGCTCCAAGTTTTAATACATCTATTTTTGTTTCTTGAAAATCCTTGGCTGAGATAACTATAATAGGCATTGTCTTTACACTTCTTATATGGGCAATCAGCTCTTCACCTGAAACTCCAGGAAGCATCAAATCCAGCAAAATAAGCTGATAATCCTGCATTTCAAGGCACATTTTAGCTTCGGTGCCTGAGTATGCCCCTCTTACCTTGTACCCCTGCTTGCTCAATATCCTGCAAAGCAAACCATTTATATCAGCATCATCTTCTACTACCAAAATATTTATATCAGATTCCATCATATTTTAAACCCACCTCTATAAAAACAGTAACTGTCTATCCTTATTATTGATTTTTGTACACAAGATATATTCTTTATTAGAGGTAAAAATCCTTCTTATACTAGTGCAAAACAAAAAGGGTTATCTCAAAATACAATTTATGCTAGAAGTACCGCGGAAATATATAAGCTATGTTTCCGCTGCTTTAGTCATAATGTTTTGAGACAACCCTTTGCTTTAGGCAATTAAATATTATATGTAGCATTTCACCTGTTATCCGCATTTTTGCATTCTCTTAAGAACTTCAGAGAAGGATAACTGTTCTTCTTTCTCTTTTTTCCTTTTAGTTTCATAGGTATCTTTAATCTGTCTGTTTTCATTATATTTAGTAGGCTCTATTAATGCATTTATTTTCACAATCATCACTCCCTCATTATTCAATACGAGGAGCAGTGCGGTTTTTAAAGGGGTCAATTGGCAAAAAAACAAAATGAACCCTCTAGAATATGAGTTTTTGCATCCTAGAGGGTTTATTTTTAAGTAATATATTTTCTAAAAAATTTTACTCTATTATAAAAATCTAATATTTGAAGCTTCACATTTGCCAATCATTTCTTCATCCCAGATAGATGCCTGAACCTCTCCAATATGAGCCTTTCTTAGGAAGTGCATACATATTCTGGATTGACCTATTCCGCCTCCTACAGTATAAGGCAGCTGCCCTTCCATTAGCATGCTGTGAAACTGAAGCTTTAGTCTTTCTTCGAAGCCCTGCTGCTTTAACTGCTTTTCAAGTGCTTCTTCATCTACTCTTATACCCATAGATGACAGTTCTATAGCCCTCTCAAGCAGCGGATTCCAGAACAGGATATCTCCGTTTAGCTGCCAGTCGTCATAGTCTGGAGCTCTTCCATCATGCTTTTCACCAGATTCCAGTAAATCCCCTATCTTCATTATGAAAACTGCAGTCTTATCCCTGCATATAGCATCTTCTCTTTCCTTTGGAGTTAGCTCTGGATATCTATCCTCAAGCTCTTGAGTAGTTATGAAGAATATATCCTCTGGAAGAATTTTTTCGATAGACGGATACTCCCTGCATACATAATCTTCAGTAGCCTTAAACACTCTGTAAATGCTTCTAACTATTTCTTTTAGCTTTTCTTCAGTTCTTTCTTCTTTTTTTATAACCTTTTCCCAGTCCCATTGGTCTACATAAATTGAATGAAGGTTATCTAAATCCTCATCTCTTCTTATAGCATTCATGTCTGTGTATAAACCTTCTCCAACCTTAAAATCATATCTATACAGCGCCATTCTTTTCCACTTGGCTAAAGAATGAACAATCTCTGCTTTTCTATGGTTAACAGCTTTTATTTCAAAGGCTACAGCTCTTTCAACACCGTTTAAATCGTCGTTTAGTCCACTTTCAGGCACAACAAACAGCGGAGCAGACACTCTAGTAAGGTTTAATTCCTTTGCCAATGCGTCCTCAAAAAAGTCCTTTACCTTTTTAATAGCTACTTCTGTTTCCCTTAAATTTAATAAAGCTTTATATCCCTTTGGTATTATCAATCCATCTTTCATCATAATTATTCCTCCTATTATAAGCTTAAATATTCTCAATTAATCCTATAGACTTTTACTATAATAATATTTAACCCTGGCCAGTAGTTAAATAATAAAAAAAGCCCTTCATCCTATAAAAATAGGACGAAAGACTTATACTTCCGCGGTACCACCTAAATTAGCTAAAAAGCTCCCTTATATCAGTACGGAATCATGCTTGTAGAAAATAATTCGATACTGTCCAAGCTATAACGGTTTGGCTCCGTCCAAGACTACTCTTAAAAATTTCGTTTGGAAGCTCAAGGATGTTCTTCATTATAAGTTTCGTATCAGTCTTTCACTGCCACTGACTCGCTTTGACTACCTCATTATAACTACTCTTCCTATCAATGCTATTAATAATAGTATATCATTTTTATGCAATTCTATTAATAATTTATTTCATTTTAAACCATAATAAATAATTAATCAATATATTTTTGAAATATTTTTCAGAATATCTTTCATTATTAAAACAAATGCTACTTTTATATGAATTTAAATTTCCTCATAGAGGCTGACTATTACTTTTCCCTTCATATTATCTAAACAAAAGCTCTTTAATCAACAACATTCCTATAAAAAATTGAAGATTAAATCTAGACATTATAAAAAAAAGAAACATAAATGCAATAATCCAGGCTAAGAAAGGATTAATATAATGAAGCCTTAATAGTGGAAATTGAATAGAATTATGTAATAAAGACCACCATAAGTTCCAGCCATTATAATTTTTCTGCATTCCTATTGAAGTTGTAAATATTTCTATAACCATATAAATTGCTATCCATATCACTATGTATATAATTTGATGTGATAACTTTTTAGGGTATTTAGATAAAAATATCAACGTAGTAAAAAAAAACACGGTGAATATAACAAACAATTCATTCAAGGAGCCTACTAAAAAATCAGCCTCAAATGCCCATAAAAGCTTATTGCAAAATACTAGCTTGTAGATTAAATCGCCACAGGCAAAGAACAGCATTGTGGGATAATACTTTCTCCAATTTTTCCAATCAGATAATTTATACGCACCAATTCCCCATAATAAAGCCATTGTTGATCTAATTAATGTGAATTTCATATAGTAACTCTCCCGCATCTTCATCTTTTGTTAACTTTAGTATATGTATTAAAAAGCTATTCATTACAAAACTAAGCCTTATTATTAAAAATATTATAGTCATAATTTGTAGAATATTAAGGATTTAATATTTTTTTTGTTGAATCATATACTATTGTTAGCTATAATTATTGTATTATAATAAACACTTTTAACTAAAAAATAATAACTATTAAACATAAAGCAGGATAAAATTATGAGTGAAAAAATAAAGGTAATGATGACTACAGAAGGTACATATCCCTTTCATCACGGAGGTGTCAGCACTTGGTGTGATATGCTGCTTAGCAGCTTAAATAAGGATATGGATTTTGTTGTTTACAGCATTATTATGAATCCTTATGTTACACAAAAATTTAATCTGCCTGAAAACACGGAGCTTATTAAAGTTCCTTTATGGGGAACCGAAGAACCTCATGAACATTTGAATATACCATTTTCTAAAATTTATACTGCACAAAGAAATACTACAGAGCAAATTATAAAAGAAAAATTTATACCTTTATTTATCGACTTAATAGACGAGATTATAAGCTATGAAAAAAATCCAGTAAAATTTGCCAATACACTTCATCAATTATATAGATATTTCAAAGAGTATGACTATAAAAAAAGTTTCAAGTCTGAAATTACTTGGGAAACCTATAAGGACTTAATTGCGGAACGTTCCAAAGACGAAAGCTATAGGTTAGACAATGCAGGAAGCTACTCTCTTATTAATAGCCTCGGCTGGGTGTATAGGTTTATGACTGTCTTGAATACCCCAATACCAAAGGTAGATGTAACGCATTCTGCTGCGGCAGCTTTTTGCGGAATACCTTGTGTCCTAGCTAAGCTTGAATATAATACTCCCTTTATTTTGACAGAACATGGAGTTTATTTAAGGGAACAGTACTTGTCCTTATCAAGCAGAGGCTACAGTTCGTTCCTTAACACCTTTTTAATTAGGCTTATTCATTCAGTAGTAAATATAAATTACTATTACGCAGATCAAATTTCTCCTGTGTGCAGCTACAATACAAGATGGGAAAGACGATTCGGAGTAAAGCAGGATAAAATCAGGGTTATATACAACGGAGTAGGAAAAAACTTTTTAAACACCAACATGGAAGCATCAAAAAGAAATGCTCCTACAGTAGTATCAGTTGCTAGAATCGATCCCGTAAAAGATATTATAACTTTACTAAAGGCTGCTGCTATTGTAAAAAAAGAAATACCAGACGTAAAATTTGTAGTTTATGGTTCTGTTACAGTGCAAGACTACTACGAGGAATGTTTAAAGCTTAAGGACAAATTATCTCTTGGAGATAGTTTTATATTTGCCGGACATATAAGCGATGTTCCAAAAGCTTATATGTCGGGAGACATTGCTGTACTTTCAAGTATCTCAGAGGGCTTTCCCTATTCTGTGGTAGAGGCAATGATGTCTGGAAAACCAGTGGTTGCCACAGATGTTGGAGGCATTAAAGAAGCTTTAGACAACTGTGGTATAGTTGTTCCTCCTCGCAATAAAAAAAAGCTGGCTGATGGCATGATCAAACTGCTTTCAGATTCAAGACTAAGAGCTTCAATGAGTGAAGACGCTGTAGAAAGGGCTTTAAATTTTTTTACTACAAAAGCCTTCCAGGATTCCTACTACAAAAGCTATGTGCAGCTTTCATTAGAAGCCTACTCTAGCAAGCTGCCTGTTAAAGCTAAACATAAAAAAATGCAGCAGCATCTACTAATTGAAAGAGGTCTAGCTCTTTTTGAATACGGATTTTATAGAGATGCAGCTTATACCTTTAAAGAAGCCATTAATATAGATTGCAATTCTCCTTCAGTTCCCTTCCTGCTTGGTAAAATAGCAGAAGCATATAACAACTCAGGAGAATACGAGAAAGCAGCTAACGAATTATCAAAATTAGAGCTTATTGCTATGGGATTATAATAAATTTTTAGTATTTAGAAGGGAGGGGTGTATATGGTAGATAAAGCTATAAGTGTCAATGCTTCAAATGCTTCTATTAAGAATGAAGCTGATGCTATCAAACAAACCTTTTTGGTTTTAACTGACGAGAGCAATAAACTTGAGAAGGAATTAGAAAGACTTAGACAGCAAACTGAAACTGTGTTTAAGCAGCAGCAGCTTATGAAGGCTACACTTGAAAAACTGCAAAATAAATTTAACTTCGCATCAAGTGATTTACCAGAAGAAAATGAAACCATAGGCTCTCCGGTTTATGAAGAAAGCACTATAGAAAGCCTGATTATGGATGATAACGAGTTTTTCACTTCAAGGTTTTGGGGAGAAGATTTTGATGATTCTCTAGAGGAAATTTTAGAAGCTAGTTATGAAAAATATGAGCCTTCTAATTTTTACCCTAGCGCAGATACCGTTGAAAAAAATACAAAGCTTAAGCCTTTGGTGCAGCATAAACAAATAGAGGATAGTCAACAGCCAGACAAGGTTAAGGATATCCGTTTAAAATATGTGGTTGGGAAAATAGTTGGGGAGGATTTGATGGATAAAGAAGGGAAGCTTTTGGCTTCAAAAGATTCTGTTATAACTGAAGCCTTAGTTGAAGAAGCTACCAGAGAAGGCAAGCTGGCAGAGCTTATAATTAATATGCAGCTTCCTGAAACATCGGAATAATTATGGAACATAAGAATTTTAACATTATGCAGGAAGAAAACTCTATAACTCTTGAAATGCTTATGAAAACAGTTATGGAAAAGACAATATCCCCTCAGGACTATTATGAAATTGCTGCAATTTTAGAATCCCTAGGCTGGAATGATTCAAGAGCAGCAGAAAGCTTTGGAGCAGCAGATATTTTTGAGCTTTCACAAATAATCTGGGACAGGATTCATAACAATGCAAGCATTCATCCTTTTTCAGAAGATATAAAAGACAGCTTAAAGGTTAAAACAATGACTGTTATAAAAAGCTTTTTAAGAGGCTTAATATTCTCACTTCCAATGGCAATTTCAGTATTGGCCATGCTGACCTTAAGATTCTCCCTATGGTCCTATCAGTATTTAAGTACAGAGCTTTCCACAAGCATAGCTATAGGAACAATTTTAAGCTTTATGTCAGTTGGAGGTTTTACTCAAGTAATTGCCAGACGAGGTTTCTTTTATATAAACCAAGGCTTTTATAACATGGCAAAACGGACTACATATTACTTTGTAAGGTTAGGCTATATAGTTTGCATTATAGTAGCCTTATTATTTATTATTTTAAATTTGTTTTATGAATATATTCCTTTTCAAATGATGTTTTTTGCAGCAATTTATTATATATTCCTAAGCTCCAACTGGCTTTCTATAACAGTTACGTATCTTTTAAAAAGGGAGCTTACCTTTACAGGAATATTAAGCTTTGGAATCTTTTTAGTATACATCTTATTTAGAGTATTGAATCTAGATATAATTCTTTCTCAAATAATCGCACTTTTAATTATTTCTATTACAAGCCTTATATTAATAATTTACTTCTTTAATAAAGATGAAAAGCTTATGGAAAAAGGAATAGCACCACCTATGCCTAGGAAGTCCGTTATGCTTTATTCCTTAAAGCCTTTTTTCTATTATGGATTTTTATATTTTACTTTTTTATATATTGATAGAATTCTTGCTTGGTCTACAACCGGCGATTATATGCCGTATATAATTTGGTTTAGAGGCGACTATGAATTAGGCTTGGACTTTGCATTACTTATGCTGATGCTTCCTATGGGTATAAGCGAGGTTACAGTAAGCAGACTTATGGAAAGCTTAGAACTAGCGCAAAAAAACAGTTCCTCAAACGAAGCAAGCAATGTAAATCAAAAATATATAAGCTTTTATTTACGAAACCTGCTTTTAGTTTTTTTCTCTGCAATTATAAGCTCAGTTATTATATATCTGCTGGTTATGTATATCAACAATGGAAGCAGCTCTATATTTCAATCAAGCTATGCTTTTAGCAATATTACTTATTTTGTTTTTGTCTGTGCCTTAGTTGGCTATTCAATTTTAGCTGTAGCCTTATCAAATGTAGTAATTTTGTTTTCTTTATCTCAGTCCACTGTAGTAACAAAAGTAATGCTTTATTCTATTTTAGCCAACTTTTTAACAGGCTTTGTTTTAAGCAGATGGTTTGGTTTCTACTTTGCTGTTTTTGGGCTATTAGTTGGTTCAATAGTCTTTTGTCTAGGCACATTCTATTATGTAATTAAGGTTTTAAAGAAGCTTGATTATTATTTGTATTGTGCATTATAGGAGGTGATTAGTTGTATTCAAGCCTTCAAAATCATCTGTTTAATATAATCCACTATATATTAGCATTTTTAATACTGTTCATACTTTTTCCTAATGTTATATTGAAAAAATATTATGAGTCAGCTTTTGAAAATGTTATATCAAACTACATTATAATGGTCTTTCTTACCATTATAATGGGATATTTTTTAGTTATTATTAAATTATATGAATTCCTTGGAATTTTTCTATTTTTGCTCTGCTTATATGTATACCTGAAATTTTTTAGAGATAATCCTTCTGCCATATTGGATAAACAATTTAAACTGAAGCTTCTTGGCTATGATTATCTTGATCGTGTAAGGAGTCTTAAGGAGGATGCTAGAGGTTTAACAAAACGCTGGTGCAATAGTTTTAAGAAGCATGTATCTGAAGTTTGGAAAAACAAAATTGCTTTACTAAGCTCCCTTTTACTTATTGCTGTATTAGTGTTTTCAGCTTATTTAAGGTTTTATGATGCCTTTATTAATGCAGCACCTCCTATGTCAGATTCCTATGTAACTCTAAAGTGGATGAAGTCAATTATCAACAGAATTTTATTTGTAGACGGAATTTATCCACAAGGCTTCCACATTTATATGGCAACTCTTCAGAAATTTGCTTTTATTAATCCGCTTTACATTCTTAGATACTCAGGACCATTAAATGGGGTACTTACTGCAGTTGGAATGTATTTTGCAACCTCTAGAATTTGCAAAAACAAAACCGCTGGAATTGTAAGCGCTATATTATTTGGCATCCTAATAACTCCTCTTTTAGGTTCTGGGGGTGCAGAAAGACAAGCGGCAACAAATTCGCAGGAGTTTGCTTACGTGTTTGTTATTCCTTCTTTATATTTTTTCTTAAGATACTTAATAACAAACAGCAAAAGAGATTTTATCACAGCCTTTGCAGGGGTGGCGGTTACTGGTCTTGTTCATACTATATCCTTTGTTTTTATTGCAGCAGGAGTTTCAATAATACTTCTTACAGCAATGCTTATGGATTTTAAGAGATATTGGACAGCTATATATAAGGTTATGCTTATAGGTTTTTTAAGCGGTATAGTTTCTATTATACCTATTGGAATCGGTTTTCTGTTCGGCAATAAATTTCATTCTTCCTCAGAAAGTTTTTTGACTGAAAGCTCTAATGCAATAGTTATTCGCGAATTAAGCCTTATGGATAAAATAGGGCTAGCCTCTCTAGCCATTATATTTTTATATTTATTATTTAACTTTAAGCACCTAAAAGAAAAGCTTATGCATATATCTATGTTTTTTACGGCTATAACAGCTTTTCTAATCTACTATGTTGGAGGCTACTTAACAAAAAGCGTAGTTGTAGCCACTCGTTTGTCTGATTTTTGGCCTTTAACAGAACCAGTGATAATAGGCATGGCCTTTTATTCAGTAATAAGCATCTTTAAGAACTTAACAGCAAGAAATGTTATTTCCTTAATTGGAGCCGCAAGCTTTATGCTGTTTAGCATTTTCTATATAAAGCCTGCTCCAATTATTCCTTATAAGATGGAGCGCAACATCAATGTAGAGCAGTATTTTAAAATAACCAAAGCCTTCAAGCCCACAGAATGGATGATTGTATCACAGGATGAAGGTTATGCTGTTGTTTCAGGGCAAGGCTACCATCTGCTTATGGGAGACTTTTTAGAGAATTATGATCCTGAGTTTTATGATAGTGCCAATCCATATCTGTTTTTTAAAAAGGATGCAACCTTCACTAAAACTCCAGATATATTTCTTTTTCAGGAAAAAAAGGTTTTTACCACACAATTCACAGCTATTATAGATTATCCTCTGAGAGAAAAACAAAATGAAGAACTTCAGCAGTGGGTTGATAAATACAAGCTTAATCACTCAAATTTATCGATTTATTACGAGGACAACAATATAAGAATTTATAGAATTCACCAAGAGGTTCCCAGAGCTGAAACCCTGGGCAAAATATGGGGACAATAGAAGAAAGGTTTTAATATATGAAAACTGTACTATTGACAAATGGACAGCAAAGAAAAACTTTAGCTGCAGCACGTTCGCTAGGCAAAAGAGGAATTAATGTAATTGTAGCAGAGGAGACTAGATTTAATATTTCAGCTTTCTCTAAGTATTGCAGCAAGTCCTTAGTATACCCTAGTCCAAAAAAAGCTCCTGAAGAGTTTTACAAATGGCTAACAGCTTCTATAAAAAAATACGACTGCGATGTTGTTTTTCCAATGGACGATGATGTTTTGGAAGTGGTTATGAACCATTCACATGAGCTTTCAAAAATGTGTACTATACCTCTTCCAAGCAAGGAAAGCTACGAAACAGCTTGTGATAAAGGCAATGCAATTAAGCTAGTTCAAGGGTCAGGAGCACCTTGTCCTAAGACTATTTTTCCTGATAGCCTGAGCAGTTTAAAGGCTTTAGCTGCAACTATGAATTATCCCATGGTTATTAAGCCTAGAAAAAGCTCTGGCTCTCGAGGCATAAGAATAGCACATGATGAGGAGGAGCTTTTAGGGCTTTATGAAGAAGCTCATTCAGCTCAGCCCTTTCCAGTAGTTCAAGAATATATAGGACTTGGTGAAAGATATGACGTATGCCTTCTTTATGATAAAAATCATAAGCTAATAGCACACTTTATTCAAAAGGAAATAAGACATTTCCCAGTAGACATTGGGCCAAGTACAGTTCAAATGAGCGTTGAAATGCCTGAGCTTTTAGAAACTGCCTTAAGCATTATGAAACAGCTGCCTTGGTATGGTGTTGTGGAGCTTGAATTTATGATTGACCAAAGGGATAACAAGCTAAAATTCATGGAGATTAACCCAAGGTTTTGGGGTTCTCTTCAAATGGCTATAGCAGCTGGAGTGGACTTCCCCTGGCTTCTATACAAATTGGCAGCCGGGGAATTTGTAGAAAAGGTGCTTAAATATGAAACAGGGCTGATGTGCAAATGGCTTTTGCCCGGAGACATATTTCACTTTATAAGCAATAAAAGCAGAAGAAACATGAATCCTCCTCTTTTCTCCGGGAAAAGGCACAAGGTTATAGACGATACTATAGATATTAAAGATCCGCTACCTGTTTTAGGCTTTATACTCGCTTGCTTAAGATACGTGTTCGATATAAATATGTGGAAGTTTATTTTTAAAAGATAGGTGCACAATTATGAAAAATGTTTTTACTATTGATGTAGAAGATTGGTTTCACACTATGGACTTTAACTTTCCTGTGAGCTCTTGGAATAATTATGAAGACAGAGTTCATCATGGATTAAAAGATATCCTTGAGCTATTAGACAAATATAATGTGAAGGCTACCTTCTTTGTTCTAGGTTATGTGGCAAGAAAACATCCGGAGCTTGTTAGAGAACTGATAAACAAGGGACATGAAATTGGTTCTCACGGCGACATGCACAAAATGGTTACTACTCAAAATAGAGAAGAATTTAAAAAGGATGTAGCTGCCTCTAAGGAGATACTTGAAGACATGACGGGAAAGAAAATAAATATATACAGGTCTTCTTCCTGGTCTATAGTACCTAAAACCATGTGGGCTTTGGAGGTTTTAGAGGAGCTGGGCTTTAAGTACGACTCAAGCATTCAGCCCTTTACAACTCCGCTCTCAGGCTTTAGGAATGCTCCAAGGACTCCCTTTTACCCTGTGGTAAATGGCAAAAGGTTAAACCTTCTTGAGTTTCCACCATCGGTTATGCCTTTAGGAAAAGCTTGCCTGCCCTTCTGCGGCGGCTTATATCTCAGGGTTCTGCCAAAGAGCTTTATAAATTATGCCTTAAATAAGGTTAACAAAAATAATTCCGGAATGATTTATACCCACCCTTGGGAGCTTGATGTAAAGCAACCAAGGCTAAAGGTTCCGCCTCATATAAAGTTTACACATTACTATAATTTAAGTTCAACCAAAGATAAACTTGAATATCTTCTACAAAACTTTGAATTCGATACTTTATCAAAGGTTGTGGAGGATGGAGTTTATCCATATATAGAATTAAAATAATTTTCTTAAGGGGTTTTTTATTTGAAGCTAAACCTGAAACAAAAGTTGAAAATTAAGAATGATATTTCACAAAACCTGGTAGTAATCATTACTCTAATAAACATGTTATTAGCTGTTGCAGCACTAGGCAAGGATATTTTCATGGCTTCTTACCTAGGCACTACTGAAAAGTCTGATGCCTTTACCCTAGCCTTTTTTATTACGGACATGATAGGCAACAACCTAATTGCCAGCGCCGTTGGTGTAAGCTGCATACCCTTTTTCACAAGAGCACAGCTTAGTAAAGATAAAAATTTGTTATCTAAAAGGTTTAAGGATACAAACCTTGTTTTTTCTATTATAACCTTTGCTTTAGCCTTCATATTGTTTGTCTTTAGAAACAGTGTTATAAAACTTCTTGCTCAAGGCTTTACACCTGGTACAACAGCACTAAGCATAAAGCTATTTATAATACTTCTGCCTACTATAATACTCTATCCTTTAGTATCTACAGGAGTATCCTATATGCAGGTAGGTGGAAAATTTATAGTAAGCTCACTGGCACCTGTTATTTTTAACTTAATCTTTTTAATTGGAATTATATATTGTTATATTTTTAAAATACCAACAAGCAGTGGAGTATACATTATAAGTTTTTCTGTACTACTCTCGGTTATGTCAATGATATTGCTTATTTACTTTAATATAGTGGGAAAGACAGCAAATAAAGAGGATTATGTTAAAAGCAAAACAAATTTAAACCTCGGCTTGTTTAAGTTGTTTATGCCCTATTCATTGATTTTATTTATATCTCAAATTGTTTTGTATTATGAAAGGTATTTAGCTTCACAGCTTCAAGCTGGAAGCGTAGCAGCCTTAAGCTACACCTTTAGGCTGTCTCAATTTCCAATTTGGGTGTTTGTATCGGCTATAGGCACAGTAGTTTTTCCTCTCATGTCTAAGCACAGCAGCGAAGGAAACACCAAGGAATTAAGCTCTGTGTTTAAAAAAGCTTTATGGTGGGCATTAGTTTTAACTGTTCCTATAATAATAATGCTTTATGCCTTAAGGCTGCCAATAGTTGAGGTGTTATTCCTAAGAGGCGCTTTTGATATTAACTCCTTAAATATAACCACTGAAATTTTCTCTAGCTATGTGTTTGTAATACTAGGACAAAGTATAACCGCTATAAGTCTTAAGAGATTTCTTGCAGAGGAGAAAATTAAAAAACCTCTTATAATATATATTTTTTCCTCAAGCATCAATATAGTTTTAGATAATTATTTAGTTAAAACTCTAGGAATAAAGGGACTTGGCTATGGAGCAGCCATAAGCTCACTGGTGAACGCATTAATGATGATTTATATAAGCAAACTATCCTTAAGGCATAGTTTAAATAGAAGCATAAGCAGGATAACTAAGCTAGTTTTAGCTAATGTTTCTACAATTTTAATATGTTTTTTAGCAGATACTATATGGAATACATTTTTATCAAGTAGCAGCTTTTTAATAAAATTCATCTACTTATCATTTGTGGTTATAACTACTTTAGTTTCATACGCAATTAGTTTAAAAGCTTTGAAATTGCTTTAAGGGAAGGGGTTAACATGACAGATACACTAATAATTATTCCTGCTCATAATGAAGAAAAAAACATATTAAAAGTATTAGAAGATATAAAAACTCAAAGCCTAAATATGGATGTGCTTATAGTAGATGACGGCTCAAAAGACAAAACAAGGGACTTGGTTATGAGTGAAGAAGTTAAAATAATTTCTCATCCCTATAATTTGGGTTACGGAGCTGCTCTTCAAACAGGATTTAAATATGCAAAAAAACAAAATTATAAATATGTAATTTTGTTTGACGGAGATGGACAGCATAATGCTAAATATATAAAGGATTTCTATGAAGAAATCAGCAAAAATCATTGGGATATCGTATCTGGCTCTCGATTTCTTGTGCAAGATGAATCGGAGGTGGAGCTCTTAAAGAAAATAGTCATTAGAGCTTTAAGAAAAATTATCTTTATCTCTACAGGGGTTAAAATAACAGATCCTACCTGCGGCTTTAAGGCACTTTCGCAAAGAGCTTATGAATTTTATTCTAAAATGGGCAATTATCCTGCAGATTATCCTGACTCAGATATTATTATCCAAATGCTTAAGCTTGGCTATAAAATTAAGGAAATACCCATTTCGATAAACAAAAGAATTCACGGTACAAGCATGCACTCTGGTTTAAAGCCTATAATATATCTTTTTAAAATGTTTCTAAGTATAAATGTTGTACTGCTTAGACACAAGCTGCAAAGGAGGGAAGAGCTTGAATAACATACTACGAATTTTTATCTTGTTGCTAGGCATATCCTGCTTCTTAATTATACTTAAGCTTCTTGTGAAGAAAAAGATAGGTGAAAGAGCTTCTCTGCTCTGGCTTTTTGGAGCATTAGTAATTTTAATAGCTTCATTTGTTCCAGGATTGCTAGATGAAATATCCAGCTTAGTTGGAATAGATTACCCTCCTTCCTTGTTATTCTTGTTATCTACTTTAATATTGTTTATAATATGCTTCATGCATTCAGTACAAATATCGACTTTAAATGCACAGCTTAGAGAGCTCACTCAGCATGTAGCCGTTAAGGAAATATGCCAGGACAATATGATGAATATAAAACATAAGGAAATTATAGAAACTAGTAATGCTAAGGATGAGGAGGATATAAAAACTAATGATTATGTTTAACAGTTTAAGCTTATCAATATTGATATTGGTTTTAGTCTTAATAATAATTTTGATAAGCACAGTTAGTTTTATAAAGATAAAAAAGCTTAAGAGATTGAGAGCTTTAGACAGCAGTGTAGAAAAGCTGTTAAACAGTTTAAACTTTAATGACAGCCTTGAAGCAAACTTAACAGAAATGCTTTCTATACTGCCTTCGTTAATAGCTGCTCCCTCCTATGCTTTATATATTTATGACAGTAAAAACAATACCTACTTATTAAAGGCTATAAGGCAGTCTGTTAATGGCAATGCTCAAATAAGCCCTGCTTACAGTGGACTCTTGCCTTATAAAAAAGAAAGCTTTTTTATGCCTCATACTTTGCCTGTTGATATGCTTCCTAAGGAAATTGATAGCTTTAAATATGGCGAAGTCCCCTTAATTGGAGTGTCTTTTGAAAATAAAAAGTGCCTCCTTGCAATTGGGCCTGTTTCAAAGCTTTCCTCTAGTGATAAGGATAGATTGAATAATATTAGCAGCAAAATGAATCCTGTTTTAACAGCTTTAATAGAGACAGAGGATTTGAGAAGCAGAATGAAGCTAATTGTTTCTTCTAGAAAAGCAGTAAAAAATGTTTCTTCCTTCTTTACTGATATAAAAAGCATGCTTAATGTTATTTTAGAAGTAGCTATGAGGTCAATCAATGCCAATGGCTCCCTGTTTATTCTAGAGGAGAATGGACAGTATAAATTGGAAGAAATAATTGGCTTAGATGAAAACATAAAGACCCATTTAATAAACGATTCTAAAACTCATTCCTTGTTATTTGAGCTTGTTTCTAATAACCAATACGTATTTTTAAATAAGAGCAATAAAAATTATTTTAAAATACCACCTTACTTTGTAGCAGAAGAAATGGAAATGCTTCTGCTTGTAAGGGTAGCTTCCGAAAAAGGAAATGGTTTGGCTGCGTTTTGGTACAATGACAATATAGATATGAAGGATTATCAAATAGCAGCTCTTAAGGTTCTATCACAAAGAATAGTGGATATTTTAAACAACCACAAGAGCTTTGAAAAAATATCAGCTTCCTATATCCATGTCCTAAAGACTCTGGCTAAGCTGGTTGATAATTTAAGCAAACATACCATAGGCTATTCAGAGCTTATGTACCGATATGCTGTAATTATCTGCAGAGAGCTTAAGCTTTCAAAGGAAGCTACTAAAGAGATAGCTCTTGCTGCATACCTAAGCAATATAGGGGTTATAGGCTTGTCTGATAAGATACTAACCAAGCAGGGCAAGTATGACGAAATAGAATATGAAATGATGAAGCTTCACGCAGATGCAGGTGCATCAATAATTGAAGCTACAGTAGGAAATCCTAGAATTGCTTCCTACATAAGATACCACCATGAGCGCATAGATGGCTTTGGATATCCAGAACAGCTTAAGGGCGAGGAAATACCATTAGGCGCTAAAATTATAGCGGTTATTCAAACCTATCTAGCTAAAATATTAAGCCGTGAATATAGAAAGGCTCTTCCTTTTGATCAGGCATTAAATCAGCTTAAAACAGCAAGAGGCACTCAGTTAGATGCTCAGGTGGTTGATGCATTGATAAACTGGTTTAGAAGAAAACAACTAGAAAGCAAAGACAGCAAAGCCCCTCTGGGAAGATGCTTTGAAATGCGCTGTTCTTCAGAAAGCGTATGCGTTAAGTGTCCTGCCTATAAAAGCGAAAATCAAAACTGCTGGGAGCATAAGGATGTTAACTGCTCAGAGCACGGAGGCGAATGTGAAGACTGCTTTATATATACTGAATACAAGAGTAGGGCTAACCTAAAATGATTAGTAGAAGAGAGCAATTTAAAAACGCAAAGGATTATATTCTATATTACGGCATAGGCAAAGAAGAAGAACTTAGCAAGCATGATATAGCCATTGTAGAGCCCTTAGGTCAAACTAAAGAGACCTTAGACTTAATGCACAAGCAAGGCACCTTGGTGATAGCTTATGTAAGTGCAATAGAAATTTCTAAACATTTTCCAATGTTTAATCTTCTTAAGCAGGAAGATTTTATACATGTAAATGATAACCCTTTAAAAAATGAAGAATTTGAAACCTATCTTCTTAATATAGGGTCTAAAAGATGGAGTTCAATGCTAATCCAGCATATAGGCAACCTAATAGTAAATGAAAACTATGACGGCATATTTCTCGATACTTTGGGAGATATTGAATGGTCTGTTTTGCCAGAAGGGTTAAGAAACGATATGCTTCTTTCCGCAAGAAAGCTGTTAAATACTATTAGAGGTTTATTTGAGGATATAATAATAATTCAAAACAACGGAATGCACCAAGTACTCAACTATACCTTCGAATTTATTGATGGGCTGTGCTTAGAAAACCCTAAGCTTGAGCTTAGTGACACCTCAGATTGGGTTCAAGCTTCAATAGATAAATTAAAGGCTCTAAGAAAAGATTATGCTATAAAAGTACTATTGCTTTACGAGGAAAATTATTTTAACGAATCTTATATAAGTGCTGTTAAAGACGATGTTCTTTTCTATAAAACTAAAAGCTATACTTCTATAGAATAAAAAGGGGCTGTCTCAAAATATAGTTTAGAATAAAATTACCGCTGAAATAACATATTTTGAGACAGCCCCTTTTTTATTTCTTTGGAATTAATTTTAATGAAGGCACGCTGCCAGCATAATATTCGATTTTATATCTTTCCGTTTCTGCAGCATATAAATTATTTGTTTTAAGCTTTAGAGGGCTAATAATCCTTCCTAGATTTATGTTTGGATCTTTTCCATAAAGCAAATTATCGGCATTATCAGTTTTTCCATACCACCAGCCGTTAAAACCTAAAACCTGAGCTAAAATATAGGAATTTTTTATGTCTTCAGAAGCCCCCTGCCAGCTCACACTCTCTCTCTTATAAGACAGAGCAGCAACATTTATCTTCATTTTGTCTCTATACTGCTTAACCTTTAAATACTTTTCTATGTAAGAGGCGTCTGCTCTATAGGAATCTCCGTCACTAAAAAAGCTTTCTACTAGATACCAGTCATTAGAGTTAAGATGAGTCGGTAATCCCTTTGGGTTTGCAATCTTGTCCACTTTATTTCCTAGTGAATCATCCACAAACCAGGAATTTGCCATAACCTTCATACCTTTACTATGAATGTAATCAACTATTATATTTTGTCTCTCTCTAGTTTCATTCCAATCGTAGCCAAACTGATCTATAAAAACTCCGTACCAGCCTGCTGCTGCAATTGAATCTATTTCAGTTTTAACTTTATTTAAATCAGCTTGTCTCCATTCACTTCTAATTGCTGTTGGATTATCAGGACCAAGGTTTACATATCCAAACAGCTTGGTTTTCGCCTTAATATACTCAGCTACTCTTTTAGACTTGTAGGACATTTCATCCGGTCTCATTGTAATTATAAAAGGGAACTCCTTTAATACCTGCATTGAGTAAAAAGGATCCTTTGAATTATTTATATTGGATAAGCTTGAATAAATAAAGGCTGTAGGCATGAGCTTATTCTTGTCCAATACAAAACCTGAATTAAAAGGCTTGTTAGCTGTACTTTCAGCCAGAGCCATCAACTTGTCCAAGGCTGTAGAAGTGCAATAACTAAAGCCGTTATCCTTAAGAAATTTATTTAATGCACTTTGAGACTTGCCTCCAAAATATCCATCTGTGTCAAGCGCTATGTTGTCGTAGTCCTTATAGCCAAGCTTGTTCAAACAGTATTGATAATACTCAGCTTTTTCATCATAAACTGAGCCGTTAAATACAACTTGAGCTTCTTCTGCCGCAAGAACAGTATTGTTAGTATTTGCTTCCTTGTTTATAAAGGTTGTATTTAACATAGTAAAGCTAAATACGGTTGTAAAGCATAAAGCTTTTGCAATTGTGTTTTTAAGCTTAATAATATTCATATTTTAACCTCCTGATTAGACTATTAAATTAAAACCCTATGGCCTAGGTTAAAATATGAAGCTTAAAGAATAAAAAAATGCTCAGCAAAGGCTGAGCATTTTACACTTTAACACATCACAAGTGCTAACCTTCGGCAGCTGGCTGACGTAGTGCATTAAGCACCGTAGTCCCTATAGCTTTGTGTCATTAGCTTTCGCTAACTTTACTATTATCGAGTTATTCATTTATTTCATTTTACATTAATATAGTGTTCCAAGCAATAGTGCATAATTAACAGCCTGTCGTATTTGCTTGAAAATTATAATTAACTGCTAATTTTCAGCCAAGCCTCCATAACTACCTCCAGCTCCCTGCTCAGTTCTTCTTTTCTACTGTAAAGCTTGTTTAGCTCCTCATAATCTAATTCTGGAACAGCCATAGCCATATCAATGCTATTTATTTCGCTTTCAAGATTTTCAATTTTTGCTTCAGCCTTAGCTTTTTCAGCTTCCTTCTTTTTAGCTTCATCAATACTCTTAGGCTTCTTAACTTTCTCTACCTTTACTACGGGTTCCTTGACCTCCTGCTGCTTAAGCTCTTCCTTTAAGCCTTTATAGTAATCATAATTTCCAAGGTAGCTCTTAAAGCAATTATTCTCTACAGCAATAACCCTCTCACCAATCTTATTGATAAAATATCTATCGTGAGAAATGAAAAATATTGTTCCTTTGAAATCCTCCAAGGCTTCTTCAATAGTTTCAATAGAATCAATATCAAGGTGATTAGTAGGCTCATCCAGTATCAATAAATTTACCTCTTCATATAAAAGCTTAGCAAGCTTAAGTCTAATTTTTTCTCCTCCGGATAGGTGCTTTACTTTCTTAAACACACTGTTCCCAAAGAACATGAACTTAGACAAGTATTCTCTCGCTTTTCCATCTAGTATAAAAATATCCTCCCTAAAGCATTCAAGAACAGTAAGCTCTTCGTTTTTAAAGGTGATATTTTGAGGCAGATAAGCAGCCATCACACTAGCACCTAACTCAGCTGCGCCAGCATCAGGTATCTCTTCACCTAAAAGCATTCTTAAGAACGTAGTTTTTCCACATCCATTTGATCCAATTAGTCCGACTCTTTCGCCGTAATTAATTAATAAATCAGCATTCTTAAAAATCACCTTATCTTCGTAGCTTTTACATAGTCCTATGGCCTTGATAGTCTCATTTCCTGATCTCTGTGCAGCTTTTAAATTAAGCTTCATATTCTGCTTCTCAAAAGCAGGCTTATCTATTCTCTCCATTTTTTCGAGCTTTATCTGCATGCTTGCAGCTCTTCTAAAGAACTTGTTGTTGTCTGCCCTCATAGCCCAGTCTCTCAAATCCTTTATGGCTTTTTCCATGGAGTTTATCTTTTTTTGCTGCTCTCTAAACTGTTCAAACTGAATTCTTAAGTTTTCTTCCTTTTGAGCAACATACGAAGAATAGTTTCCCTTATAAGTTAGAGCCTCCATATCTTCTATTTCAACAATTTTATTCACTACATTATCTAAAAAATACCTGTCATGGGATACTATAATTACAATTCCTTTGTAACTTTTAAGATACCCTTCAAGCCACTCCATTGAGTCCATATCCAAATGATTTGTCGGTTCATCCAAAAGCAGTATATCAGGATTATCCATAAGAAGCCTTCCAAGCACTACTGTAGTTTTTTCCCCGCCACTTAGTAAGCTAAAATTCTTATTTAAAAAGCTGTCTTCAAACTTTAAACCCTTGCAAATTCTGCTTAGTTTTTCTTCTATATCATATCCGCCCTTAAGCTCATAGGCTTGGAGTAGCTTACTGTACTGCTCTAAGGCTTTCTCAAGTTCACCACCCTCTAAAGCCTTCATCTTGTCTTCTAACTTGCGCATTTCCTTTTCTATGCTGTGTGCTTCTTCAAAGGCCAAATTTAAAACATCAATAACCTTTTCACCATCAGGATACTGAGGTATTTGTTCAAGATAAGCGCAAGTTGCTTCTTTAGGCTTCATGATAAGTCCTTCATCATAGCCTGGGCTCGAGGTTTGAGGGTAACCAGGCCAGTAGTTCATAGGCTCTATCCCTGCAATTAACTTAAGAACTGTGGTCTTTCCGCTGCCATTTACCCCTACTATACCTACTTTCTCTCCTGAATATACCTGAAAGCTTATATTTTTAAGCACAAGGGTAGCATCCATATATTTTTTTACACCATTTAACGATAATTCAAACATAAATAATTCTCTCCTTTATCCATCTAATAACTCACTCATGGACAGGCATGAAAAGATATTAACTACTATTCTTTTTTAAGTAAAAAGACTGTAAGAAGATAGCTCTTCCTACAGTCTGAAAATACGAGTTATATTATAACTTAGTTATAAATAATATAGCCAAATCCAGTGCACCAAAAAACCTGCACTATGACCTGCATAATCTATAAATTATAATATTTAATTTCAGTAAAGTAAGTTACCTTCTAAATTGCCTTATTCCATAAAGAGTACAGCAAATAAACCTAAATAAATAGGCATTTTAACTCATTACAAAATACATATTAATTTATATCAAAATTAATATTAGCAATTAGCTGGTGTCATAACTTACTTTCCCCTTCCTTGTTCCTTTTAGTACATAGGCATTATCAACGTCTATGTATTTTAATACTTTCTCATTATAGCATCAATAGAATTATTTGTAAATAAATTCATATATTGTATTCTTTAAACCTTTTTAAATTTCATTTAATCAACCTATATTTCTAGTAAACTCAAGAGAATTCAAAAACTATTGCACAGCATGAAGCATTGATAACTTGTCATAAAATTCTAATATGATTTTCTATTCTAATAATTTCCTGTTCACACTGAATAACTTTCATGATAAACTAACATTACTCGCACTACTACTGTTACATTCTGTACTATAACAGTATGTAAAATCAGTTATGGTAGTTATAAGCGTTAAACTAACTAATAATAGGAGGAAAGGAAATGGGAAAACTACTGAACAAATGGAATCAAATGAGCCTTGTAAAACGAATACTCATAGGTATGATTATCGGTATTATCTTAGCAATTACAGTTCCACAGCAAGCAAAATCTGTTACTATTTTAGGCTCTTTATTCGTCGGCGCACTAAAATCTATCGCTCCTGTACTTGTATTATTCTTGGTTATGGGTGCAATTTCTCAACACAAAAGCGGTCAGCAAACCAACATGAAGTCGATTATAGTACTTTATCTTTTAGGAACCTTTCTAGCAGGACTTGTAGCGGTTATTACAAGTTTTATATTCCCTGTAAGCTTAACTCTTGCAGCAGGAGCTAAGGACGTTACCCCTCCAGGAGGCGTAGTTGAAGTTCTTAAAGCCTTACTTTTAAATCTTGTAGACAATCCTATTAAAGCACTTTTCAATGCCAATTATATAGGCATATTATCTTGGGCAGTACTTCTTGGGCTAGCACTAAAGAACGCTGCAGACTCAACAAAGTCAATGATTTCTAATTTTTCAGATGCCCTGTCACAAATGGTTATGTGGGTTATAAACCTTGCACCACTTGGAATTATGGGCCTAGTATTTGACAGTATCGTTACTAGCGGTATCGGCTCACTACTAAGCTATGGAAAACTAATACTCCTTCTAGTTGGTACTATGATTTTTGTAGCTGTAGTTGTAAATCCATTAATAGTTTACTTGACTATACGTCAAAATCCATTCCCACTAGTATTTAAATGTTTAAAGGAAAGCGGTATTACTGCCTTCTTTACAAGAAGCTCAGCAGCAAATATTCCCGTAAACATGAGATTATGTGAAAAACTAGGCTTAGACAAAGATACTTACTCAGTATCAATTCCTCTAGGCGCTACTATAAATATGGCTGGAGCAGCTGTAACAATTTCTATCTTATCCCTTGCGGCAGTTCACACCCTTGGCATCAAGGTGGATATTCCAACTGCAATTATACTAAGCGTACTTTCTGCTATAAGCGCTTGCGGTGCTTCAGGTGTAGCTGGTGGTTCACTGCTTCTTATTCCTCTAGCTTGCAGCTTATTTGGTATACAAAATGATGTTGCTATGCAGGTTGTTGGGGTAGGCTTTATAGTGGGTGTTATTCAAGATTCCTGCGAAACTGCTCTTAATTCCTCTACAGACGTTCTTTTCACAGCAGCAGCTGAATTTAGAAAATGGCGTAAAGAAGGAAAGAAAATTGATATTAAAAATGTAGCATAAAAATATAGTGCCTGACTCATGGCAAATTCACCATGAGGTCAGGCACTTTTATTAAAATTCAAATCTTCTTTTCATCTCATGAAGCCCCAGCAGCGGACCTTCAAAATATTCTTCATTCCTATAATCTCTTTTAAATTTATTAAAGTAATTGTATAGAAGCTCTATGTGCTCCTCACTGCCTATCTTTCCCAGTACATAACAAGCAACAGCCTGAGTATACGGGTATTTTATATGAGGAAGGATATTGGCAATTTCCTTCGAGTAATTGTCTTCAGCCTTTATAAGAATTCTTGCCGCAGACTCAATAAATAGATCATTGGCACTTCTTTTCAAATCCTCTAGCAATTTAGGCATCACTGTTTCCTTATGTTCCATTAACTTTCTATCTATAATAGCAACAGTTCTAGGTATAAGGGATTTTCTAAGCATATTGTAAAGCTTATTTATATCCTCTTCGTTTTCAACAACTCTATTTTCTTCTTCCATTTGCTTTTTCTTAGCATCTGGAAGCTGTCTGTAGAGCTCTTCATCCATTCCATTAACTGATACAGTAATATCTAGTATTCTAAAGGCAGACATCTGGCTTGGAATGTTATTTTTAAAAAACTCTTCACTTAGGTTATCATTTATGAATTGTTGCACATCTTTTGAACCTATTTTACTCATGCTTGCACCATCCTTTGTTGATTTCACTTTAAATTATATACAACATTTAAGTTTTAAACCATATTAAGCAATTCCTAATTAAATTACAAGTATAGTGCTTTAAAAGCCTTAACGCCTTCAATAAATTCATTTTTGCCGCCTTGAGCAGGATGCCTAACCTTATGACAGCTTATATTAAGCTTTCTAAGAGTCTGTTCTGCCTTATTGCCAACTGCAACAACATGCTTTATGTTAAACATTTCAATCATTCTTAAAAGCGGCTTTTCCCCAATAAGCAGCTCTTTGCTTAGAGGCGCTCTATTACTTTGTCCATGGCCTTCCTTGTGGGGATGAAACGGAAATGCGTTCCATGCAAGTGACATAATATCATGTTTTATAAGAGTATCCCATATTATAGTTGCTGTAGCTTCCTTAAGAAGCTTATCTTTTTCCTCTACAAGTTTGTATCCAGCCTCTCTGCCAAATAAGTCGAGTCCATTCATATTATTCATAAGCAAATGCTCACTTGTAAAAGGAACTCCTGTAAGCCTGCAGCCTCTGTAGCCTGGTGCCTCTCCTACAAGCATAACCTTTGGCTTTATCTTATTCATCTTATTTAGATAAATCAGTAAGTTCTTTCTTCTAATCTCATTATCCTTATACTCATAGGAGTACTGGTTGTACACATTAGGTGTAACTTCTGTCATAGCCAGCTCCTCTATGAAGCCTTCAAATTTGTTTCTCATCTAATCAATCCTTTATAGAATTAAGTTTACTAAATATTATTATATTAATAGTGAAGGTTTTATACAATGAGTGAAAATTTGGAAGGACTACTTTACTAGCAGGTTTGCTAATAAAATAGTCCTTTACATATGGGCATCTTCTTATATAACTATTTATTTAAATACTATATGTTATAAATCTATTTGATTGATTAAACTTGCAAAAAACCATTCATCCTGCTCGTTATCTTTCCTTGAACTGAATAAAAGCTTCTATTTAAAAGAGTAGCAATTTCTCTATAAGTTTTGCCGTTGTTAACCATAGACTTAAGAGTCATTTCTTCTTTGGTTGTCCACTTTTTTCGAGACGACATATCTTTCTTAAGCTTATCTGACTCTACCTTTGCTAAAAGCCATTCTGGAAGCTCACAGCTTCCTTTATCTCGTGAAGTTATGAAGCAGGTATTTATAAACTTAAGATCGCAACTTCTCGCATCCCATTTATCTTGATGTTCCTCTAAAAATATTTTAAAGTTATAGATAGTAATCTGATATTTCTTTACAGAATTAACCTTTAACCTTCTATATTTTACATAACCTCTGTTCATCCAATTATAAATAGTCCTCGTTCCAACTCCTAAAACAGAAGCAACATTTTTAGGAGTAAGGTATTCACCATTTGCAATAACCTGATCCCTAAGCCCTATTTTGTGTGCCTTAAGCAAAATTCCATTCTTTGTTCTTCCTAGCTTTTTTGCTATATTTTCTACAGGAATAACTCCCCACTTCTCCTCAAGGTATGATACTTCTTCTTCAGACCAGTGTTTATTTTCTGAGTTTAATCCAAGTCCTTTAGCTTTTTTTATAATACTCTCCCTGCTTCTATCAGGCAAAAGTCTTATTATTTCTTCCATAGGTTTTACATTATAAAAATCTTTTAATATTTGTACTTCTTCGTTTGTCCACTTTTTCTTTAAACATTTTTTTACTTCATTAGTATTCAATTCCCCACACACTCCTCAATTAATAAAACATTAGTTGTTTTTAGTTAACTTAATTATTAAAAAAAGACAAGCAAAAAAGGTGCCTGTCTAGTAAAGCTCAAAAAGTTAACCTATATCAACGGCAACCTGACAATCATGGCAATTAATCTTGCTTTAGACTCACGGCTTTGCGTCTCCACCTTTCGATGGGTTTGCTATTATACAAATATAAAATAATTGATTTATGAAGTTTTATTTCTATTATTTTACACTCATAATTATATTATATAAATTTGGCAAATTCAAGGTTTTTTATAATATAATTAAAATTACTTATTCTATTTTTGGAGACTTATATGTCTGAAAGCACTTATTCACTAGCAAATTCCATTTTCTTACTTTTTTCGCTCCATAATAAGCAATACTACTACAGGAGATAAGATGATTCCAGAAACTACTATAGCAGCAGAAATTGAGGTTTTTAAAGCTATAAACCCAATAATAGGTCCCCCAATAATCTGACCTAAGGCGTCTATCTGCCCATAGGTTGATATAACTGTAGCTCTTACCTCTGATTTTATATTTTTATTTCTCCAAGCACTGTATATTGGTCCATTGGTAGTTCTTAAAATATAGAATAAAAGGTACATGGATAATGCTAAAGTAAAATTTCCCGAAAACCCAAAGAAAATCACTGCTGCAACCATAAGTATATTAATTAGAGTTAGTATCCAAACCCTATCAAGCTCCCCTGTTTTCTCCATTCTTCGCTTTATATATTCAACTGCAAGTATGCTTATAAGCATCGCAGTGCCATCTATAATTCCAATCCAAACTATAGGCTTGATTCCTGCTATGTTTGGAAAGCCTATATCATTTTGAAGGTGCGCTGTCCATAATCTGTCAAAGCCTTCGCTATAAAGGCCATACAAAAGTGCTATAGACATCATTAAAACTAACACTTTGCTTCCTTTTATAAATTTAATCCCTTCCATGAAGGTATGTCTCATTTGCATCCAAGAATTTCTGTCTTCTGCAGGAGCGGGTTTGAAATTTTCCTCCTTCATAAAGAACATTAGAAAAACAGAAAGCATTATAAATAGAACTCCACCGATGATAATTGGCAAATTCATAAGCTTTACACCTATTACAGTACTTAAAAGTATGCCAATAAAGGAAGCCAACTGGCTCATTTGAGCTCCTTTTAAATAAACCCAATCTAAACTTTTGCCTTCCAGCTCATCTGCTATCCAAGCTTCATCTGCACCACTTGTAAAGGTATAGCCCAGTCCCCATAAAAACTGGCTTACTATGACTGCTGCAAATAACGGCACAGAGCCTTCTAATATAAATGCTGTTCCAATTAATAAAAGCCCTATAATAACCGAAAGCTTTCTGCTTTTCATGTCTGCAACAACACCTGTTGGTACCTCAAATACAAAACAGGAAGCTTCTAAAACTGTACCTACAAGTACAAGCTGAAGGGGATTTAAATGTAGAGTATCAATTCTATAAAGCTGACTCACTGTAAAAACCATAGAAAAGAAAAGTGCCGAAGCACCTGAATATATTAAATAAATTGTGGTTTGAGATAGTTTTTTGCTCATTTAATCAACCCCTTCACTGCTTTTTAACTATTGGAATATATATGTCCATAACAGAACTTAAAGGATTATGGCATCTTTCATCGTAGTATTCAAAATCAGGCTTGCCCGGTGCTATTTCATAGCCCGAATTAGGAAACCATTCATACATTATATAATTCCAGGTTCCTTGAATAGCCTTTGAAAACTCTCTATTTTCATAAGGTGCAGGAGGTGTTGTAAACACTGCATACAAAGCCTCAGGTATTTCTGTAATTATAATATTCTCGCTTGGCCTATCATAAGCTTCTGCGGTTACTCCAAGAAGATACTGAAACTTGCCTGTTTCCATGTTAGGTGGGAAGCATACAGCATATTCTCCATGAACCGAAGGTTTGACCTCTTCATATAATTTATCTTCCCAGTTTTCTATTTCAAAACGTTCCCAAAAGGCTGGAATTTCTCTTTCATTTCTCTGGCTTTCAAAGCTTGTTTCAAATTCATACCCCGCAATCCTAAAAGAAAGCTTGGTTGTAATTTTGGGTTCCATAACTATCCCTTTCAAAAGGTTATATTTTTTCAGCACCATAAGATCTATTTTCTTTGGTATGCTTCCATTTATATTCTCTATATACTGACTTGGCGAGCAGCCATATTCTTTATTAAAGGCCTTGCTAAAACCACTATGGGTATTAAAGCCATATTGCATGGCAACATCAATTATTTTCTTGCCTTTATTAACAACATCACTTATGCCATGAAGCATCCTTCGCCTTCTCACATATTGCATTACAGGCATTCCCACATAGGCATTGAACAAACGATAATAGTGGTAGGATGAAAAACCAGTTAGCTCAGAAAGCTTATCTACACTTAACTCTTCCTTTAAATTCTCTTCTATATAATCAATACTATTTTGAATAAGCTGTATATAATCCACCATATCCACCCTCTTATAATCTATGTATCATGATTATATCATTTAAGGCTCAATTTTACTGTTCCAAATTTGTCATGATTTTTAAAACATAAAAAGAGAATGCTCTTAAAGTTATTTAAGACACATTCTCTTTTCATTAAAGTCTAGAGTTTAACAAATTTGCTTTTAGTTTTTCAAACTCTTCAGAAGTTATTGCTCCAAGGTCTAAAAGTTGTTTTAGCTTCATTATTTCATCTGCCATGCTAGTAATGTTTGTTCTAGCCTCCTTTTGTTCTGAAGCTTCTTCATATTCTACATCTATGTAATTATCTAAATCTACTCCTACTTCACCTAAGTCTCTATTATAATCTGATTGGCTATAACTGCTTACTGATTCAATTAAGGTTTTTCTTAAACGCTCACCCATTGGTTTCATTGATGCATAGGTCATGCCAGCAGAAACAACTCCTCCAATTATAGGAATTGCCTTAGATAATCCTTTTGCGAAGGTATCCTTTGTAAGCTTAACCCCAAGAAGAGCTGCAATTTTTTTAATAATAGGGTAGGAAACTGTTTTTGTTAATGTCTTTTGAGGCAGCTTTTTAAGAATTTGCTTCGACATATTTGCAGATATTACCCTAAGTGCAGCAGCTGAACCGCTTACCCCAAACATAACACCTATAAAAATTATAAGTTCATTTCTAACTGCTTTATCATCTATAGCTCCATTTTCCCATAAATCCTTAAATCCATACAAATAAGCAAGCTCTTGAGCTATGCGTAGAGCTGTACCAAAAAACTGCATCGTATCAGCAGGTATAGAGGCAGCCATTGCAAAGCCTCCTGGCAGCCCTGCTGCGAAGGAAACCCCTGAACTTTGAAGAGTTCTTTTATCTATAAGCGCTTTTGCTTCACTATTAATAGTTTTAACATCAATACCTGCATTTACAGGCCCGAGTTCTATAATCTTGCCAAGTCGTGATGGCTCAGCATAATTACTAAAGGTTTTTGTTAAAAACTCTGTTCTATCTACTTTTACTCCTGGTATTCTAAGTGCATTTACTATTACTAGCTCTAAGGTACTATTTTGTCCACTAGCCATCAAGTTCATCTCCTATATATAGTGTATAACCAATTATATTCGACAAACAATATTTAAATCCTTCAATATAAAAAGGCCTGACCCCGCTACTTTTTTGCATTGGGATCAAGCTCCTTTTAAGCTTCTTCTTTTAAGTTATTAGATAACGTAAAGGACAACAGCAAACAAATCAAAGCGGCAGAAGCTAATATGAGAAACACTATATGAACTCCCGAAAATACAGAGCCTCTGATTTGTTCTAGGGATAAACTACTGCTTACAGCAGTTGAAGAATATAAATCATCCGGTTTAATCCCCTTTATGCCTATATCATTAAAGTATTTAACTATGCTTAAATTTATCACACTTCCTAAAATACTTACTCCTATAGTCTGTCCTATAGTTCTTACAAGCGCATTAGTTGCAGTAGCTGCTCCTCTTATACTGTAACCCACAGAGGATTGCACCACTATGGTTAACGTGGTAAAAGCTCCACCAAATCCAAAGCCCATGATAGAGGCGTAAACTATAACTAAGACTATAGATGAGCCTACTGACAATGTAACTAAAAGTACACAGCTTAATAAAGTAATGAAAACTGATAATCCAATTACCGTTTTTTCGCCGTATAACGGTATAGCCTTTGCTAAAATCACTCCAGATATTGTCCATGCTATAGACATAGGCGCCATTGAAAGCCCTGATATAGTTGGGCTAAAGCCTAAAACATTTTGCATATATAAAGGCATATATACATCTACGCCAATTAAAACCGCAGCAATAAAAAAGCTTATTATATTAACTATAATATTTATCCTTGTAAAAATTTCAACTGGAATTATTGGTTCTGAAGCTTTTTTCTCTATAAAATAAAAAATAATGAGCAGTATAAGTGCACCTATTGAGGCTCCTATAGTCTTAGGAGAAAATAGACTGCTGTCTTCTCCTTTTGACATTGTCCCATACAAAAATATTAGTATAGAGGCAGACAATACAATGGTTCCTGCAAAGTCAATTTTGACTTTTTTCTTTTCTGTATGCTCGTCTAAGTTTTTCTGTAAAAGCACTATTGATAATATTCCAAAAGGAAGGTTAATAAAGAAAATCCAATTCCAAGACAAGTGCTCTATTAAAAAACCTCCAAGGAAAGGACCAGCAAGACTTGCTACGCCCCATACCGTACTTAACCAACCCTGTACCTTTGCCCTTTCTGAAAGAGTAAAGATGTCTCCAACTATAGTATAGGTTACAGTAAATATTGCTCCTGCTCCAAGTCCTTGTATAGCACGGAAAATTATTAGCTGATACATATTTCCGGATATACCGCATAAAAAACTTCCTGTTAAGAATATTATTATTCCTATTGAAAGTATATTTTTTCTTCCAAATAAATCTGATAGTTTTCCATATATAGGAGTTGAAATAGCTGAGGTTAATAAGTATACAGAGAAAACCCAGCTTATAAGCTCAAACCCGCTTAAAGCTTTTACTATTGTAGGAATCGCAGTAGTTACAACAGTTCCCTCAACCGCTCCTAAAAACATTGCTACCATAAGTGAAATTACTATATTTCTTTTTCTTAAGTCCATTAATTAAACCTCTTCCTCAGTATATTCATATAATACCTGACCAAATTTATATGGTCAGGTATTAATCTTATAAACTAATATTTACAAGAGTTCTTCCTATGATTTTTCCTTCTAAGATCTCCTTAATTTTATCCTCTAAGCCTTCAAGGGCTACTTCCTCAACATTAAGTCCAAGATTTTCTGGCTTCCACTCAGAGGCCATCAAACCCCAAAGCTTTAACCTTAAGTCCATTGGACACTGAACAGAATCTACCCCTAAAAGATTAACTCCTCTAAGAATAAAAGGAAAAACTGTGGTAGAAAACTCATGTGATGCTGCATTACCACAGCTTGTTACACTACCGCCATAGTTAGTAGTTTTAAGAGCCGTAGCTAAAATATTTCCACCAACAGTATCTATAACTCCAGCCCATCTGGTTTTTAATAAAGCTTTTCCTAATTTATCATCAAGCTCTTCTCTTAAGATTATATCCCTGGCTCCTGTCTTTAAAAGCATATCCTTAGCCTCAGCTTTGCCTGTTCCGGCAACAACACTATAGCCAAGCTTATGAAGCATGCTTACAGCAAGGCTTCCTACTCCACCTGTTGCCCCAGTTACTAATACTTCTCCAGCTTCCTTTTTAACACCAGACTGTATTAGCTTATAAACAGATAAAGCTGCAGTAAACCCTGCAGTACCATATATCATGCTTTCCATAAGTGAAAGCCCCTTAGGCAGCTTCACAATCCACTCTTTAGGAACTCTAATATACTCGCTAAAACCTCCGGAAGTATTCATTCCTAAGTCATAGCCTGTTACTATAACCTCATCTCCAGCTTTAAACTCTTCGCAATTGCTCTCTTCCACTACTCCGGCAGCATCTATACCAGGGGTATGTGGATATTTTCTAGTAACCCCCTTGTTTCCTGTAGCTGAAAGAGCATCCTTATAATTTAAGGAAGAGTATTTAACATTTATCAGAACATCACCTTCAGGAAGCCCGGAAATTTCTCTTTCTTTAATCTCTCTTACATACTTGCCTTCAATTTCACTTACTACCATTGCTTTAAATTTATCTCTCATCTTATG
Source organism: Clostridium swellfunianum (assembly GCF_023656515.1). Lineage (NCBI taxonomy): Bacteria > Bacillati > Bacillota > Clostridia > Eubacteriales > Clostridiaceae > Clostridium > Clostridium swellfunianum. Next base: position 452,664 of record NZ_JAMOFV010000006.1, on the reverse strand, counting down.
CTGCATTCCTTTCTGCAATTTACCTTATAAAATGAAACAATGCCACTATGAGTTAGCACTATTTAAAATAAATCCGTTCTGCCTATTCGATTTGCTTTAAAAGTGTCTTCATAACATTTGAAAGCTTAGCCTCTCCTAGTTCTTCATGAGCTATTGCTATGACTAATTTTATATCATTATCAGATTTATCCCATTTGTAAGCTCTTATGTCAAATATAGCTTCATCAGGCAAAATCTCCTCAAAATCTGTTGCAAGCTCTTCTGCCACAGTAAGATACTCGTCAAAAAGATCATCTTCAGTAAGCTCTGCTTCAGCCATTTCATCTAAATCCTGATCTTCTTGAATGATTTCATATAAAACATCAACACTTATACTTAAATTATAAGCTAAAACATCTTCCCTCTTAGAGCCCTTGCTCATATCTTTAACAACTTTAAACTCAGATTCAGATTCGATCTTTTCCTTCATTTCCTTACTTTCCATTACTTCATTGCCAAAAACTATGTACATATATATCCTCCTATTTCAATTCTTCAGCTCTGTTAAACCTCTTTACCCTAAAACTATATTTTAAATAGTTTCTATAATTTTAGTAACCAAACTGCATAACTTTACAGAAGCTTTTTGTGCTATTTCTACTACTCTCTCATGAGAGTGCTTTACGGTTTGTATTCCTGTAGCCATATTAGTTATACATGCTATTCCAAGCACCTTCATACCTAAATAATTAGCTACTATGGTTTCCGGAACTGTAGACATACCTACTGCATCTGCTCCCATTCTCCCAATCATAACAATTTCTGAGGCAGTTTCGTAGTAGGGTCCCATAAAGCCTGCGTAAACACCTTCCTTGCAGTCAATTCCAAGCTCTGAAGCTGCATCTCTTGCCTTCTCTATTAACTTAAGGTCATAAGGCTCTGACATGTCAGGGAATCTTGGGCCAAATCTTTCGTCATTTTCACCTATCAAAGGATTAGTTCCCATAAGATTTATAAAGTCGTTAATAAGCATTAGAGTTCCAGGTTCGAAGCTTGTGTTTATTCCTCCACAGGCGTTAGTTACTATAAGATTTTTAATACCAAGCATTTTCATTACATATACAGGATAGGTAACTTCCTTCATACTATAACCTTCGTAATAGTGGAATCTGCCCTGCATAAAGAGTACCTTCACTCCATTTAAAAGTCCAAAAACAAGCCTTCCCTGGTGACCTTTTACTGTAGATTGCGGGAAGTTTGGTATATCCTTATAATCTAAGTATTGCTTGTTTTCAAGCGTATCTGTTAGATTGCCAAGTCCTGATCCAAGAATAACACCAATTTCAGGTTTTAAGTTAATCTTTTCCTCAATATATCTTACTGATTCCATTACTTTATCATACATATTGTTCATTTTTATCCTCTCACTTTCTTAGCAATACTGCACATAATATTTTCGTCTAAACCAATAATACAGTAAATTTATATTTTGGTCTACACATCTCAATTCTTACTACTTACTATCTTTTCTGACTGCAGCTTTAATATCTTCAAGATTTATTCCATAATAATTTGCCCCTGTTTCCTCACATACATTCCTGCAATTTGCAAATGCTGCCCCGCCAATTATTATATTGGGTGACTTTTGCCTAAAATAATTTTTAATCGCTGCTATAGTATGCTTTGCAGCTTCTATATGATAAGGTAAAGTGACCGAAATAGCAACCAAATCTGGTTCTTCTGCCTCTATAGCTTTAATAAGGCTTATAGCGGGAACACTGGAACCTAAATAAACCACATGCCACCCCTCAAGCTCCAGCATATCTGCAATCATCTTAAGTCCAATATTGTGCATCTCAGGTACTGGAGTCAAAGCAATCAGTGAATGGACTCTTCCATATATGCTCTTCTCCTTCACCCTAAGCTCTCTCATAATATCTAATATTGCCTCAGATATAAGATGCTCCTTCCAAACATCGATAACACCTTGTTCCCAAAGAGCTCCTACTTCTTTTAACGCTTTCTCCAATATATCAAAATATATCTGCCCAATGTTGATACCTTCTTCATAAAGATCAAGAATAGAACTTCTTGCTTCTTCTCGATATCCTTTCAAGAGGTTTTCTAGGAAAACTTTATAAACTTCATCAATAGATTTAAATGCCATACTATTTGGCTTAACTTCTTTATTTAAATTCTGCTTATTTTCATCTCTTCCCAAAAGATAATCTAAAGTGACCTGAAATAAATCTGCTATCTTATTTAATTTCTCAGCATCAGGAACCCTTAGCCCCTTCTCATAGTTTGCTATAGTAGTTTGCCCTACCTCAAGCAGCTCCGCAAGTTCTTTTTGTGTATATTTATTTTTCTTTCTAAGCTCCTTAATACGATTTGATAGTTCTTTGCTCATATTTTTACTCCTTTTGTATATATCTTGAAAACAAAATATCACATCTCGTGAATATTTTCAATATTTTTTAGAATAGATAGTTGATTTATTACAAAGAGTGATATATTATTATATTATAACTACATAATAATTATTATCCTATAAAAATATAAATTATCTAATTAAATTAGTTGAAAGGAGATTATTTATGCATCACTATTACAATGAATTTATGAAAACCATTGAAACTGAAAACAGAAACGCTTTATTAAATTTTATTTTACCAAAACTAAAGAATAACGAAATAGATATAATAACTCTTTACACAGAGATATTAGCTCCTTCTTTAAACAGCATGGTTCAAAATAAAACTGATAAAGCCTTTATATGGAGGGAGCATGTTAGAAGCTCTATTATAAGAACTATTATTGAAAACTGCTACCCTTATGTAATTAAGGAGAGAGATGAAAGCTATAAGCTCAACATTAATAAAAAGATAGCAGTGGTTTGCCCTTCAGAGGAATATCACGAAATAGGAGCAAGGATGATAACAGATTTTTTCACTCTTTTAGGTTATAATGCCACTTTTGTAGGAAGCAATACTCCTAAAGAAGAATTTTTAGAAGCTTTACAAAATATCAAGCTTGACTATATAGCTATAAGCGTTTCAAATCCTTACAGCTTAATTGCTGCTCGTAAGGCCATTGAAAAGATACGAGAGGCTGACCCGAAAATTAAAATATTAGTTGGAGGCAGCGCTTTTAAGCATAAGGAACATTCACACAAGGAAATTGGAGCAGATATGTATCTTCATTCCTTTGAGGATATAAAAAAGCTTGCGGAGGAGGATGGACAATGATATTACCATTTAAAATAGCAGTTCGTTTCTTAAAATCCAGCAAAGGACAAACTGCACTAATCGCACTTGGAATTGCTGTTGGGGTATCTGTGCAAATATTTATAGGCTCTCTTATACAAGGTCTTCAAAAAAGCCTAATAAATAAAACCATAGGGAACTCCTCTCAGATAACCATAAGTTCAAATACTAATGACAAAACTATCGAAAATTATAAAAACATTAAAGACAAAATAAACGCTTTAGACACTGGAATTATAAATCTTTCTATTACTGCTGACGGACCTGCACTTATAAAAGATGACAGCAAAACTTATTCAGTCTTAGTTAGAGGGATGGATCTAGATGCTTCAGATAAAATTTACAATATTAAAGATAGGCTTTATGAAGGCAGCGAGCCAAAAGAGATTAATGAAGTTATTATAGGCAAGGAGCTTCAAAAGGAACTTAACCTTAAGCTTGGTGATGAGCTTGAAATACTAGCAAACTCAGGACAGCCTAAAAAATTAACTGTAACAGGCTTTTATGACCTCAAGGTTGCCTCTATTAATAAGTCTTGGATGTTAACAACCCTCGAAACTTCCCAAGGATTATTCTCTCTAGACAATAAAGCTACTGGAGTAGAAATGCAGGTTAAGGATATTTTCAAGGCTGATATTATTGCAGATGAATTAGCAGCAGTAATGCCTGATAATGTTAAGGTGGATAACTGGAAGGCTCAAAATGCAGAACTTCTCAGCGGTCTGAATGGACAAAGTGTTTCCAGCATAATGATTCAAGTATTTGTATTAGTTGCTGTTGTGCTTGGAATAGCTAGCGTGCTTGCCATAACAGTAGTTCAAAAATCAAGACAAATTGGAATTCTTAAGGCTATGGGTATAAAGGATAGAACAGCAAGTTTGATTTTCCTCTTTGAAGGACTTCTGCTTGGAATTTTAGGTGCAGTACTTGGCGTATTACTTGGACTTTCTTTAAGCTTGATGTTTACAAAGTTTGCATTAAACCCAGACGGAACTCCAGTAGTTAGTTTATATATAGACTATAACTTTATTGCTCTTTCTGCATTGATTGCACTTGCTTCTGCAACCTTAGCAGCTTTGATTCCAGCAAGACGTTCTTCAAGACTGAATCCGATAGAGGTGATTAAAAATGGCTAATATAATAAGCTTAAAAAATATAAACAAGACCTATGGAACTTTAATAAAAACCCAAGTACTTCGCAATGTTAACCTATCCTTTGAAGAAGGTACCTTTAATTCTATAATAGGGGCCTCCGGAAGCGGTAAAAGCACACTTTTAAATATAATGGGAACTTTAGATAAGCCAACTGATGGAGAAATTTTTATAGCTGGCAAGAGAACTGATACTATGAAGAAAAACCAGCTTGCTGACCTTAGAAATCAGACTATAGGCTTCATATTTCAATTTCACTATCTTCTCCCTGAGTTCACTGCACTAGAAAATGTGTTGATGCCCAATAGAATTTATTCACCAAGACCATCAAAGGAGACCATAGATAGAGCTAATGAGCTTCTAGACCTTGTAGGTCTTGCGAAAGTAAAAAATAACCTTGCAACAAATATGTCTGGCGGTCAGCAGCAAAGAACAGCCATAGCGAGGGCATTAATGAATAATCCTAAAATAATCCTTGCAGATGAACCTACAGGAAACCTAGACTCTGAATCTACTGAAAATATTTATAATCTTATGAGAGATATAAATAAGAGATTTAATACAACCTTTGTGGTTATAACCCACGATAGAAGAATAGCTGAAAAAGCCGACAGAATTGTTGAGATAAAAGATGGAAGAATAAGCATGGATATATAAATAAAAAAGACATTTTGCCTGCTGCTATACAATGCAGCTTAGCAAAATGTCTTTTTTATTTTTATGAAGCATTCTCTAAAACATATTTTTCAATACATTCAGCTACAGAATCAACTATATATCTTGCTTTGGTTTTAAGCTCTTTCTCCACTTTATTAAAAGTAAATGAATGCTCAACAGAATCGAACATAGTGACATCATTCCAGGAATCTCCTATAGCAAAGGTATTTATCTGCTTTATTTCTTCCCTTTGCTTCACATATTCTACACCATCGCCTTTAGAGCAGCCCTTAGGTACTATGTCTATATAGTTAACATTTCTATAGGCAACTACATCATAGCCAAATTTACTATTTATTTCTCTGCATACATTATCTACATAAATAATATCATTCTTTTTGTAGCTAAAACCGAGCATTGATATTTTCTCATTTTCTATTTCCTCAACAGTAGCGATCTCTACGCCGTAAGGATTAGCTATTTTACCTTCATCTCCAAATCTAAAACTCTTAAAGCCAGTTCCAAGATGTATTTTCCAATCTTCATTATAAAACCCTTCAATAATGGCTTTTACAATTTTAAAAGATATAAATTCATGTTTAATTATCTTCCCATGCTTGTCTGCTATAAGAGCACCATTGTGCAATATAAAATAATCAACATCCATAGGATACTGTTTTATTATACCTTCAACAAGATCGTAGCCTCGTCCTGTAGCTATAGCAAAGCAATGCTTTGAAGCCTTAAGCTTTTCGATCTGCCTATAATTATCTTTTGTTATCGTCTTATTCTCTCCAAGCAGTGTTCCATCTAAGTCAGTTACAAATAATTTTCTCATTTATATCCCCCCAGTTATAAAGTTCTGCACATAATATTTCTTATAATATTGTAACATAATCTAAAGATATAAATAAGCAGCATATCGGTTGCTTCTGCCACCTTAACTTTATTATACTAGCTTTAAAAACGATAACATTGGAGATTTTCGTTTGATTTCTCCATTGAATGATAAAGGAGAGTTCTTCACTCTCCTTTATTACAGCAAATCTATCAAGTTATGCCTTATTACTTTTTTGTACTTCTGAATAAGCAGCCTCTTGACTATCCTGTTCCGAAACTAAACTCTCAGAAAATTTCTTTGAATATTCAAGCCTATAATCTTCGCTTAATAAAAATCTAAATATATTCACAATAAACCCTCCCATATTCTATTTAATTTTCAGTTTTGTATGCTTTTTCTTTGCATACCCCTTCTTAGTATAATATATTCTTCAAATTTATAAACGAAACCTTAATTAAAATATTAACAGGGTAGTTATTGATATAACAAGCCTTAGCTAGTTGCATATGTTATATTTTTAACGTTTATATCACAAGCTTACAATCTTGATTATACCCCCGTATTGTATATTTATGACACAAAAAAAGAGATAACTTCATGCATACTCAGCTTGAGTTATCTCTTTTTTATTATTTAAATATTAGGTTCTATAATTTAGGTGTTAAATTTAGTTATCATGCTATTTAAATCCTCTGCTAACTTTGATAAAGATTCTGCGGAGGAAGCAATCTCTTCTGTAGCACTTGATTGCTGACCAATACTCATCGAAATAGAATCTATCTCATTTGTAGTAGCCACTGAAGCTTGCTCAATTCGAGCAATAGCCTCGCTTATTTTTGTACTTCCATAGGATACATTATCTAGCAAAGTAAACATATTAGTTATGTTCTCAGCAGTTTGCTTTGTCTCAATAGATATACGCTTAAAGGTTTCCCCTGCATTATCTACTACAGATGCACCTTCATTTATCTTAACTAAAAAGCTGTTCATTTCATTTACTGCAGATAGAGTATCTTTTTGAGTTTCGTCTATCAGCTTGCTAATAAGTCTTGCTGAAGATTGAGACTTTTCAGCTAGCTTTCTAATTTCATCTGCAACCACGGAAAAGCCCCTACCAGACTCTCCTGCTCTTGCTGCTTCAATAGCAGCATTTAAAGCGAGTAGGTTTGTCTGCTCAGCTATTCCTGTAATACTTCCTGTTATAGATCCAATTTCATTTGATTTATAACTAAGTCTCTCAATAAAATCTTGAAGTTTTCTTGATGCATTAAGTATTTGATTCATTTGATTGACAGCATCCTGAATAGCTAATTGCCCTTCTCCTGCAACCTTAGCAGTACTTTCTACTGTTCCAACAATTTGTTTAGTATTTTGCGACAAGCTATTTATCATAGTGAGCCCTTCTTGAACCTCAGAGCTTGACTGTTCAATTGCTGTATTTTGTTCTAAGTTATTTTCTTGAACTTTTTCAACTGATGCAGAAACAAATTGAGCTGAAGCATAGAATTCTTCTGTAGTTGCGCTAAGTTCCTGTGAAGAAGCTGCCAATTGCTCTGCCTTGTTAATAATAGACCTTACTATTTCTCTTAGGCTGTTTGTCATTAAAGCTATACTATCAGAAAGCTGTCCGAGCTCATCCTTTTTACTGCTGGATATATTTCTTTCCCTTAAATCGCCTTCTGCAATGGCCTGAGTAATTTTATTCAGCTTGACTATAGGTGCAACAATTTTGCTGCTGTATATTATAGAAATCACCATAGCTAAAACTATGAAAGCACTAGAAACAATTATAAACGTTAAACTAAGTCTATTTACACTTTTAAAAATTTCCTTTGAGCTTACAGATAAAGCAAAATACCATATATCTTTATCGTTCATCTTCACAGGTATAACTAGAGCAGAAGTTTCCTGTCCTGATAATGTATATGCAATTTGCTTGCCACTTTCCTCTTTTCTCTTTTCCCAAACAGGTTTAAGATCATCTTTTGTATCTTCTTTTCCAAGCTGAAGCTTTCCAATAATCTCAGTATTTTTACCATGCGATAGAATCATACCGCTATCATCAAAAACAAACCCAAAGCCGCTTTCACCATGTTTAAGCTTCTCTGTCATCTCCTGAAGCTTTGCTAAGCTAAGAGTTGCATAAGCGATACCCTTTGCATTATTATCCTTATCTAGTATTGGAGCCGCAACAACTACAGATAGCTTTCCTGTAGTGTTTGAAACTAGAACGTCAGAAATTGCTGGCTTCTTTGTAGACATAGCATCAGCAAAATATTTTCTATCTGCAATAGTATCTTGCTCTCCCTTATAGTTCCATCTGGTTCCTTCTGCATTAGCAAAAGAAATGTTATCAAAGGTATTTTTATAATGAGGAAACACTCTTGAAAGTGTTTTAACTCCTTCATCAGGATTTACATTTTCTAATCCCTCTAAAAGAGCAATCCCCTGAACTTTTGTAACAGCATCATTAAGGAAGTTCTGTACTTCCTTTCCCCTGTTTTCTGCAACTTTAGTAATTAAATCATTATTTGTCTGCTCCACAGTCTTTTTAGATGAAACATAACCTATAGCGGAAACTGAGCCTAAACTTATAATTACTATCAAAGATACTATTAATGCTGTTTTAAATTTCACTCCCATCGCTATATTCCCCCCCTATTATCGTAATTTTAGTAAACATTCATTGATATCGTTGTCTTTTACTAAAACTTTATCAAAAAGACACAAAAAATACACAGAGTTTTAAATAAATAAAAAGCTATGGGTATTGTTTACTCATAGCTTTTACGTCGGATTCTATTTTAAATATTTATCAAACCAATCTGTTATCTCTTTAAGTCTTCTAACTCTGTGCTTAGGTTTTCCGCTCCTGCTAAGCTCGTGGTTTTCTCCTCTAAACATGCAAAGTCTCGACTCAACCCCATGATATTTTAAGGCAGTGAACATTTGAATGCCTTCTACCAGCCAGCATCTATAATCTTCCTCAGAGTGAAGGAATAAAGTTGGGGTTTTAACCCTATCTGCATACTTTAACGGTGAATGCTCCCAAAGCTTTTCTTGATTGTTCCAAGGAGTCGCTGCAATTTGGTCATCTACAAAAAAGTAACCTATATCAGTTGTATTGAATTTAGATATCCAATTGGATATGCTTCTTTGTGAAGCTGCAGCTCTAAATCTGTCTGTATGTCCAATTATCCAGTTTGTCATAAAACCGCCATAAGAACCTCCAGTTACCCCTATTCTATCAGCATCAATAAAATCATATGTTCTAAGAACTTCATCGGTAAATTTCATTATATCAACATAATCAATAGTTCCGTACTTTCCTCTTATATCAGCAAACTCATTTCCTCTGCCATCACTGCCCCTTGGATTGCAGTAGAATACTGCATAGCCTTCATTTGCCCAATACTGCATTTCGTGGAAGAATACAGTTCCATAAACTGTTTTTGGCCCTCCGTGTATATCTAATATTGCTGGATATTTCTTGCCCTCTTCAAAATCAACAGGCTTTATAACCCATCCTTCTATTATTACACCTGGCTCAGTCTCAACTTTTATTGCCTCCGGAGCAGATATCTTCTTTTCTTCATGAATCCATTCATTAAAATTAGTTAATTGTTTTTCAAAACCTTCCTTTTTAATATAAAGCTCCTGAAGCTTATTGGGCTTCATGCCAATATAAATAACACTGCCACTATTAACGCTTATTCCATCTACTGAACCTTCATCACAAATAACTCTTTCAAAATTTCCTTCCTTATCAATTCTGTTTAGATAAGAGCTATCTCCTTCCGTAGTTACAAAGTATAGATACCCTTCTTCAAGCTGTTTAGAATCAGAACCTCCATATCTACAGTCAGAGCCTACAGAATTATCCATGGCTGCATCAAAATCTGGAGTTATGCATTTTATTTCATTGGAATTAAGGTTTAGTGTATATAGCTTGCTGTTTTCATTTATCCCATACTCCTTCATATCTGTTCCAGCAAATATAAGGGCATCACTTGCTATAAATCCCGCATAGGAATAGCTTATTTCTATTCCTTTATTTAAGTTAGTAAAGCTTTTGTTTGATAAATCATAAATTTTTAAATCATTAACAAGAGGCATCTTATCCTTAAATTCATAGGAAACTATTACTACCTTAGTCCTATCCTCATTTAGATTAAAGCTTTCAACATTTGTGTATTCATCTGTTATAGCCTTAACCTCTCCTGAATTTACTTCATATATGTATAGCCTGTTTCTATTTTTGTTTGTAAAGCCTCCGCCGTTAGACCAAAAGGGGATTTCTTCTAAAACTTCATAGTCCTTCTCTTCTTTTCTAGCCTTAAATTCCTTTGCTTTTTCCTCTTCGCTCAAGGAGTTTAAATCTGGCTTACCTATGTTGTAATCTGAAGTGAATATGTAGCTTCCTTCAACTATAGGCTTTATTGAGTTTACACTTTTAGGAATTCTGATAAATTTTGCAGCTTCCCCACCGTTAATGCTGATTTTATAGTATTGTGTGAACTCTTCCCCATTTTCCTTTTTTTCTTTATCCTTTGAGTTTCTCACATCAGGAAACATTATATTTTCATTATCTAGCCACAGAAAGCTTCTTTCTGTATCACAAGCTGTAAGCTTGAAATATGCTTCCTTCTCAATATTATAAAGCCATAGATTTGAAAGATATTTATTCTCCTCCAAATCAGTTTCATGAAGCACAAAACAGACATTCTTTCCATCTGGTGAATGCTTTACTCCAGATAAAAACTTATACTTAATAAATTCATCAATTTTAACTTTTTCCATAATATCGCCCCCAATTTGCATAGAAATTTACATTGCATATACATTATATTCTTCAGCAGGCTGGCAATTCCTCCTACCAACTAATAAACTCTAAAGCTATTTTCACTAGCACCGATAATTTAAATATATAAAACTTTGAAAGATTAAAGACCTTAATTTTATATTGATCTAGACTCCTGAAAGGAGATTGATATGAGTGCAGAGCTTAAAATTTTAGTATCAAAGCTGTCAAGAGAAACTCAAATACCCTACAAAAGTCTTCTTTTAGCAGTTAGAAAGACTATTATATCTGGACGTATGTCTAAGCACGAGCTTATATCAGTACTCCGCAAGATGACTGATTAGGCAAAACAAAAAGCTCCTGAAAATTCAGGAGCTTTGTCTTATTCTCTTACAAGCTTTTTAATACTTTCTGTTGCATCAATTAATGGGCTTATAGACTTGTCTCTATTTATATAATCTATAACAGTAGCCAAGAACTCAGACATATCTACTTCTCTAAACCATTCAGCAGACTTTGCCTCAGGTGGAAGATATGTTAAATTTGTTGAGTAAACTCTATCGATCAATCCTTTTTCATAGAATTCATCAAACTTTTTAATTCCTTCAGTAAATAAAGCAAAAGTTGTTGCTGCAAATATTCTTTTAGCTTTTCTCTTTTTAAGCTCTGTAGCAATATCAAATATAGATTCTCCTGAAGCAATCATATCGTCAACTATAAGTACATCCATACCTTCAACATCTTTTCCTATATATTCATGCTGAACTATTGGATTTTTGCCCTTAACAACAGTTGTATAATCACGTCTCTTATAAAAAAGACCTATATCTAGTCCCATTACGCTTGAGTAGTAGATTGCTCTATCCATTGCTCCAGTATCAGGACTTATTGTTATCATTTTTGTTTTATCTATAACTAAATCCTCTTGCTTTATAAAGGACTTAACAATTTCATAAGTAGGATATAAATTCTCAAAAGTTGATAGAGGTATAGCATTATGCACATTAGGGTCGTGAACGTCAAAGGTATATATATCCTTTACTCCAAGTCTTTCAAGCTCTTGAAGGGCTAACGCACAGTCTAGGGATTCCCTTCCCTTTCTCTTGTGCTGTCTGCTCTCATAAAGCATAGGCATTATAACAGTAACTCTTCTAGCCTTGCCTCCTATCGCAGAAATAGTTCTTTTTATATCTTGAAAATGTTCATCTGGCCCCATAAAATGAGTCATTCCGAACATATCGTAAGTGCAACTGTAGTTTCCAACATCGCATAGGATATAAATATCCTTTCCTCTTGCAGTTTCCTCAAGCCTTACTTTTCCTTCTCCATTTGAAAATCTTATAGCATCAGTTGTAACTAAAAAAGACTCGCTCTCATCAACCTTAAGAAGCCTTTTTTGCTTAAGATGATAGTCGACTTTTTCACCCAGCTCTCTGCTGCTCTCTAAAGCTACTAATCCTAAAGGACCATAGGGCATTGCATTAAAACTCATATTTTCCTCCTTTTAGTTAGAAACACTAAGCAACTAAAGCTTAATTATAATTGCTTACTAATTGCTCTTTAAACATTATTTGGATCTCTATTCTCAGTACATTAGAAACCTTTTCACAATTAACTATTGTAAACAATATTCTCCTATAATACAACCAACATTCTTATATTTTTACAAAAAGTACGAAAAAAATACAGCTGAACTATAATTATATCCAATTCAACTGTTTGTACAAATAACATTTTAATAATAGTATCCGCGAATAATTTTTTCAAAAATTCTAGCAGGCAGTATTCTCTTTAATACTGCTGATAGTCTTTGATCAATCTTTCCTACAGTATATCTTAAATTAGGGTTTTTCTTCTGAGTTATCTTATATACCACTTCAGCAAGCTTTTCAGGGTAGCTTCCATTGTCTTCATCATGGGCAAATTTGCTTGTTACCTTTATGTATGTATCATAGTAAGCTGAAGTCTTTAAATCAGCTTTTTTAGCATGTGGTCTATAGTTTTTAGAACCAGATCTATGATCACTTGGCTCAATTAGAGTTACTTTTATGCCATAGTCCTGAACCTCTATGCTTAAAGCCTCTGTCATCCCTTCTATTGCAAACTTTGAAGCTGTATAAGCACTTTGAAACGGGGTTGCCATAAGCCCATTTATTGAGCTGAAATTTATTATTCTTCCTTCTTTTTGTTTCCTCATAATTGGAAGAACCTTTTGACACATCCTTACGGTGCCCAAAAAATTTGTTTCAAGCACTCCTTTATACTCATCTACTGATGTGTCTTCTACAGAACCTAAAACCAGGAAGGCTGCACAGTTTATAAGTATATCAAGCTTTCCTTCCTTATTTACTATCATATCTACAGCATGACTGGCACTTTCTTCATCTGTAACGTCTAAATATATTTTATTGTGATTTTCCACACTGCTTGTTGATATCTGGGCTTTATCTTTATCCTTAAAAGATCTTGCTCCAGCATAAACGGTGTATCCCATTTTTTCTAAATGTGTTGCAACCGCTAAACCTAATCCCGAAGATGCTCCAGTTACTAGAACCACCTTACTATCCTTCATTATTTTATCCCCCTATGTATAATGGATTAGTAAATTTCATCATTAATTATTGTAAAGAATTATTTAGGTTAATACAACGGTAAATAGAATATTTTTATAAAGACATGCACTTTAAAAGGCCTCCTAGTTGGAAGCCTTTTAAGTTTATCTGAAATTATAATTTCCTTATATTCTAGAAACCTTTGTCTTGATGGCTGCCTGTGAAACCGCTTCAGCAACTCTAGCTGCAACTCTCTCATCAAAAGCATCCGGAATTACATATTCTTCTTTTAATTCCTCATCAGATATGATGTCTGCTATAGCATAGGCTGCGGCAATCTTCATTTCTTCATTTATCTCCCTGGCTCTTACATCTAAAGCCCCTCTGAAGATTCCTGGGAAAGCTAAAACATTATTTATTTGATTTGGGAAATCTGAACGCCCTGAACCATAAATTCTTACTCCTGCTTCTGCTGCAAGCTCTGGCATAATTTCCGGAACAGGGTTAGCCATTGCAAACACCATCGCATCCTTGTTCATTCTCTTAGCCATTTCCACAGTTACCGAGTTTGGAGCCGATACCCCTATAAATACATCTGCACCAACTAACGCGTCTGCTAGTGTACCCTGCTTTCTTTCCTTGTTTGTAACTTGAGCAATCTTCTCTTTTTCAGGATTGTTGTTTGGTGAGCCAGCATAAACTATTCCTTTTCTGTCGCACATTATTACATTTCCTGCTCCCATGCTTATAAGCATTTTAGCAATAGCAACACCTGCTGCTCCAGCTCCATTTATAACTATTGTTATATCTTCTATTTTCTTGCTAACAAGCTTTAGCCCATTTACTAAGGCTGCAGAAGTAACTACAGCAGTTCCATGCTGGTCATCATGAAATACTGGTATGTCCAGTTCTTTCTTTAATCTTTCTTCAATTTCAAAACATCTTGGTGCACTTATATCCTCAAGATTTATTCCTCCAAAGGTTGGAGCTATCATCTTTACGGTTTGTACTATTTCATCAACATCCTTTGATGCCACGCATATAGGAAATGCATCTACATTAGCAAATTCCTTAAATAAAATTGATTTTCCTTCCATAACAGGCATTCCTGCCATTGGTCCGATATCTCCAAGACCTAAAACGGCTGTACCATCAGTCACAACAGCAACTAAATTTCCCTTGCTTGTGTATTTATAAACATCCTCTGGGTTTTCATTAATTTTTCTACAAGGTTCAGCTACTCCTGGTGTGTAAGCTAAGGTCAAGTCCTCTCTATTCTTTACAGGCACCCTTGAAGCAACGCTAATCTTACCTTGATTTTCTTCATGTAATTTTAAACTTCTTTCGTAAACATTCATTACTAAATCCTCCTTGTATGTGCTTATATAATATAATTATAAATTAATGAAAATTGTAAACAAATTTTTCAAACAAAAGTATTGGTATTTCTTTTACTTGTAGATTTCTCCGTGTTTATTTAACCCAGGTTATCATGTACTCGGTTAGATTATCTATAGGTTTTATTGAAGGATTACATCTCTCAAAGCGTCCCTCAATACCTGCTTCCTTTAAAGCTAAATCAAGGTGGCACATGGCAATACCTATATCTATTTTTTGCATATCGAAGCTAAGAGCAGCAGAATATCCCTTTGTATGCTGAAGATAGATATGAAGCTTGTCATTATCCTTAACAATTCTCCATGGCTGCTTATTAGAAGCCGAAGGAGCTAATCTTACCATTTCAAGAGCTTCCTTATAAGCTCCCGCTTCATCTATGTTTAAGCTTTTGCTAAAATCCTCATTGAAAAACAGCTGTTCCCAGGGCTTTCTATTATTTGAGCCTGCAACTTTTCTCATCATTGAACCAACAAAGCCTTCACTTTTTGCTGGATACCCTATAGGTACAACTATAGGAAGAAGTTCATCCTCCCTAACGCGCAAGGCTTTAGCAAACTCGCCCTTTTTAAAGGTACCTCCAAGCCAGCAGGTGCCAAGCCCTATTGAAGCTGCATAAAGCACAAAGCTTTCTAATCTATAGCCAAGGTCAAGCAAATTTTCATCGCCCTTTTCTGTTGCAGATACAGCAAAGGTTGATGCTCCTCTTATTATTCCGTATGTACCTAGTTTAATATTACTATTTAAAGCTGCACTGCTGTCTATTAGCTTAAAACGTACCTTTCCGTTAAAAGGCCCTTTACTATTCTCAAGATACTGCTTTAATTTATCTTTAGTATCCTCCTTAAACTGTATCGGTTCATAGGTTCTTACAGATACCCTGCTTCTTACAACTTCACTTATTGGTTTATTAAACACATATTTCTTTTTGTCCATTTAATTCTCTCCTTGTTTAGATAAAAGCTATCCTACCAATAGTATACTAGATATAGTAAAATATTAAAGCAGTAAATAAAAATAAAGGCCCAAATAATAAGTTCTCTATTACTTAGGCCTTTATTTTATATTTACTTATATACTATAAAACCTTTCTTCCTGGAAGTATAGCATTTATAACTCCAATTATTAAAGCTGCAATTATAGCACTGATTATACCTACATGGAAACCTCTAACAATATAGCCTGTAAGGTATATAATTGCTGCAGATACCACAAATCCTGATACACCTCTTCCAAAAGGACTTGCATCAAATCCAGTAACTTTTTGAATTAAGTAATCTATAACTGCTATAACCACTGCAGCTATTAGAAGAGGCCAAATGCCGTTTATAGTAAATCCAGGTGTCAAGAAAGCTACTATTGCTAGAACTATTGCCGAGACAATCACTCTTGCAATTATGCTTCCAATTCCCATTCCTGCATTATCATTTCTTTTCTCGTCCATAAAAGTCCCTCCTTTTATTCTTATATAATCTTATTATTGTTTAGGATAATAAATCTTATGTAATAAACCATTAGGTAATTTTTAGCTTTTTATGGTCTGCTTGTTCCCAAGCCTTCATTTAGCCTATTGTAAAAATAATTATGTTCATCATTTATAAGAGAAAAATCTCCTTTCTCCCATCTTGATAAAACTCCAAGTATATAACTATTGTCAGGATAATTCATCTGTTTAACAATAATTCTTACTGCTTCAATTTGAGTTTTTGTTATTTGAAGCATTCCACTCTTATCATTTTTTTCTGCAGCAATCTTACTGTTAGCCATTCTGTGCATAGCATCATAGATAATTATTTCATCTTTATAGTCTTGTGGATTTGTATAGGTGACTCTAAAAACTGATTTATCCATCTTATCAGCTTGACGTTTTACATAATACCTTTCACCTAAGTTATATGATATGGAAAATAAAGCAACAAAGGCTGATACAGTGCAAGCTATCAAACTTAATTTTTTTAATTTAAGCTTCTTAAAGAATTTTATTTTAAACATATTATCCACTCCATCTCGAATATACTATCCTTAATTCTGTCTAATTAGATAATAAATATTCAAAGCTTATAATAAAATTAATTTAAAACTCAAGAGGCTTTAGAAAAGTTTCAGTGTTTTGGATTAATTTTAGTTCTAACTGGGCATATTCAAGATACAAGTTCTTATAAAAAGGTAATTATTGCGTTTATAGAAACCAATATAATATTATTAAGTGTTAGCATCCAAGCAGCAACCACTTAATGTTATAATAAAAGTACAAGATTAAAAACAAGTCTGCATATTATAAATTAAAAGAAGGGGAGGCTAAGGATATGAAAAAATTTTTTACTATCATTTCTTTACTTGTTTGTTTAAATTTTCTTTCTGGTTGTGACAAAATAAAACAAACCATAGACAATAGCAATATTAAGGAGCCTGCAAATTCTCAAAATAATAATCAGACTAATAGCAATTCATCTGCTCCTAGCGAGCAAAATAGCAATCCGGGTGCAAACCAAACTACTACGTACACTATTAAAGATTTTTATCCCTTTAAAGAAAATATGAAATATACCTTTGAAGGCAAAGGAAACGAATATGCTTCCTATACAATCTACACTGACTATATTAAGGGTGATAGGATTCAACTAAGAAAAAATAACGGCGGTACAGAGGTTGTTAACGTTATTGAAAACAAAGGCGGAGAGCTTAAAATAATATTCTCAAAAGAAGAAGCCTACTTTAGAGAGGACTTCACCTCAAAAGCAAGCAATAAAGGTGAGATTCTATTAAAAGAACCTTTAGTAAAGGGAACAAGCTGGACTTTGTCTGATGGACGAAAAAGATATATTTCTAATGTAGATGTATCCGTTGATACTCCTGCGGGAAGCTTTAAAGCTTTAGAAATTACAACAGAAGGAAAAGACTTTAAGGATTTAGACTACTATGCACTTAATACAGGCTTAGTTAAAAGCATTTATAGCGCAAAAGGCATGGAAGTATCTTCAACTCTTAAGGAGGCAAAGGAAAACAGCCCCTTAACTCAAACAGTAAAATTCTATTATCCCAATATCAATGATGATAAAATTTACTACACTCAAAGAAAGCTTACCTTTAAAACAAATGACATAACAAAAGCTGTCTTTGAAAAATATTTTAAAGAAGCTCCAAGCAAAAGTGTGGGAAAATTGATAGGTCCTAATGTTAAGATAAAAAGCTTATATCTTAACGGAAATGTAGTTTATGTTGATTTTACAAAAGAGCTTATATCTGAAATGAATGCTGGTTCTGGCTACGAGGGTTTAATTTTACAGAGTATAACAAATACGCTGGGCGATTACTACAATGTTGACAAGGTTTATATAACTGTAGAAGGCAACCCCTATGAATCAGGACACGTTCTTATGAAAAAAGGTCAAACCTTTACCGTTAAGCTTAAAAATACTGTTCAACTTAAATAATAAATCAAAAATATAAGAAGATATCTTGATATCGCGATATCAAGATATCTTCTTATATTTATATATTCTTGTATTCTTATATTCTTACTATTTCTGCATCCTCCATTTCTTCCTGAGATTTAAATACGTATATATATTTAAAGCCTTCTGTTTCAAGCGTATCTAATGACTTTTTTAGTAGCCTTATGTGATTGCTAATAACTCTTTCACCAACACATCTATCTTTTCTAAGCTTATCTCTTTTCAAGCATATATCTTCAGAAAGGTTTAATGCAATAGCAGCTGCAGGGCAATTATTTCTGTTTGCTATTTTAATAAGCTCTTTTCTAGCATTCTCCTGAACATTTGTGGCATCTATAACAGTAAGTCTCCCTAGTATAAGTCTTTTCTCAACTATAAAATGAAGCAGGTCAAAAGCATGACCCGATACGAATTGATTATTTTCATCGTCACTCACTAAACCTCTGCAAAAGTCTGAAGAAACTATCTCCGTTGCAGTAAAATATTTCTTAGCAAAGGTGGACTTTCCGCTACCCGAGGAACCAATTAGTAAAACTAAACAAAATTTTGGAATATATATTTTCACTGTTTTCCTCTTACACTTAAATTAATTCCATTAATAGCTTATTCAGGTTCCTCAATTTATTAGAACACTAAATATTTCTCCTTCTTCTAATGATGCTTCATACTTTATGTTTAAAATTCTCCAAGTATAAAAAAGGATTATAAAGCATTTCTGCCCTATAATCCTAAAATACTTTATTGAAGCTTTTGGTCATTTGAATTTGTCTGACTGTTATCAGCAAACATTGAGGACAACATATTGGAAAGCTTATGTTTTGCCTCATCAGTCATATGCGTTGGTTCCATGGAATTAGTTAATGATGCATATGGATCAATACGTTCATCATATTTAGGCATAAGCAAAACCCTCCTTCTAGTATCTTTTTGCCTCAGTATTATTCTTTACATTTTCAAAGAAATTATTTGATTAAACATTTTGAATAATCTAGAATTAAATTATGTATTAATATTGAAAGGAGATAGATTTATGCCTCCTAATTAACTTTTAGCAAATAGCATTATAAGCTTCTATTCAAGGCCTCCGCCTTGTTTTCTAGAAAGCAATTCATTTTATAAAGTGGAGGTTTTATTAATGGATAGAAGATTAAATAAATACAAGCTAAATATATATCTAATGTATGGTTATTGGTTTTTTCATAATTTAATTTTTGCCTACGTTATCGAAAGACTGTATTGGGCTTCAAAAGGCATGAGTACTCAGCAAGTAGTATATACAGAAATTATATATGCTTCTGTAGTGATTATTCTTGAGGTTCCTACAGGTTCGCTAGCTGATAGATGGAGTAAAAAATGGCTTATGGTTATAAATTCCTTGTTTGTAATAGTTGAGTTTATCATACTCATAAACGCATCAAGCTTTTGGCATTTTGCCTTAGCGGTTTCTGTTTCTGGAATAGCAAAATCTTTAGCAAGCGGAACGAGCAATGCCTTGGTTTATGATTCTTTAAAAATGCTTAACAAAGAGCATAGCTTTGAAAAAATTTCTGGAAGGCTTGGTTTTTTCGATTACAGTGCTTCACTGCTTGCTGCACTTATTGGAAGTTATATAGCCTATAAGAGTGGATATGTTTCAGTCTATTTGCTGTCTCTTATTAGTGTTTCAATATGTTTTATGATCACACTTCTCTTAAGTGAGCCTAATTCAATCCCTATAGAGGATAAAACTCAAAGTTATGCTGAATGCATAAGAGAGTCCTTCAATTTTTTAAAGCTTCATTCTTCAATAAGGTTTGTTTTGCTGTTTGGTATTGTTATTTCTTCAGTATTCATCTATATAGATGAATTCTGGCAGATATATCTCAGTGAAATAAAAATTCCTGTTCTCTTATTTGGAGTCATAAGCTCTGCAAGAATGCTGTCTGCCAGCATTTCAGGAATATATGCTTATAAACTTAAGGATAGATTCTCTTACAAAAATATTTTTTCTATGCTTATAATAATATTTATAGTGTCCATTTTAAGCGCTAGCTTTATAAAATCTTACTTTGGATTAATTCCTCTTGTAATATGCTTTATAGCCTTTGGCCTTGTAGAACCTTTAGCACTTGGCTATCTCCATCACAGGACAGATTCTAGAATAAGAGCCACTGTTGAATCTTTTCAGTCTCTTGTTTTAAGAGCTGCTGCCATAGCTTGCGGTCTTCTATTTGGCTACTTCTCAACCAAGTTTAATATCTTCACAGGCTTTAGAGTATTAGGAATTATTCTTGCTGTCTATTCTATTTATTACTTTGCCTTTAAAAATAAGCACATATAAAAAAGATGACCTTCAGAGCTTGAAGGTCATCACTTTTTGATTAAGTTTTTATTCAAATTTAAATTCTCTGTTTACATACTTGCTTAAAAGCTCGATGCAAGCCTCTGTATCCTTCATGTTAACAAAGCAGTTAGGTCCATGTACATATCTTGTTGCAACTGATATTCCAGCTGACCTTACTCCATAGTGAGATCTATTTATAGCTCCAGCATCAGTTCCACCAGCATCTATTATATCTCTTTGATATTTAATGTTGTTTTCTTCAGCACACTTAATCATTTCTTCAACTAAGTACTCATCACAAAGTACAGAACCATCAGAAATTTTTATAGCAGCTCCTCCGCCTAAGGTATTGCTACCTTCTCCTGAATTAGGAAAATCATGAGCAACAGTAACGTCTAAGGCTATTCCAAGATCTGGCTTTACTCTTTCAGCAGCTACAACAGCTCCTCTTAAGCCAACCTCTTCTTGAACTGTAAATACGAAATATACATCATTATATGGATTTTCAAGCTTCCTCAAAGCTTCAATTGCCATATAGCAGCCTATTCTATCGTCTAGAGCCTTAGCTACTACGTTATTTTCCTTAAGCTCTAAATACTCCCCATCATAGCAAGCAACATCGCCAACTTGAACGTACTTTAAAGCTTCTTCCTTAGATTGAGCCCCAATATCTATGTAAAGCTTATGAATGTCATTTTTTATTTCATCAATTTTTACTGTACTTGATACAATACCTCTTGTACCATTTTTAAATATAACTCTGTTAAATACTGTTTGAGCAACTGGAATTCCACCAATTCCTCTAACCTTTACAAGACCTTTGTCATCAATTTTCATAACCTGAAAACCGATTTCATCCATATGCGCAGCTGCCATTATCTTAATCTTGTTTTCGCCAGCACCTTTTTTTAGAACGATAAGATTTCCAAGAGCATCTACAGTTACCTCATCAGCATAGCTCTTAACAGCTTCCTTTATAACCTCTCTAATCTGCCTCTCATAACCACTTACACCAAAGGCTTGAGTAAGTTCTTTTAGTAACATAGCTTATCCCCCTTTTATTCTTATTAGCCAGTTAAGATAATTTATCTATAGGGTTATAAATTCAACTATTAACTTATACATGTCCTAAAAAGGCTTAAAGCTGCCTGTTTTATGACATGTATAAGTTTAGTTTCATAGTTAAAACCCTATAACCGGCCATTAATTTGTGAAATTTACAAATAATACAATAATTGTATCATTAAATAACTTATGTTGTAA
Organism: Clostridium swellfunianum; assembly: GCF_023656515.1. NCBI lineage: Bacteria > Bacillati > Bacillota > Clostridia > Eubacteriales > Clostridiaceae > Clostridium > Clostridium swellfunianum. The sequence continues at coordinate 430,980 of NZ_JAMOFV010000006.1, read as the reverse complement.
ATATATATAAAATTACACTAATTCAAATCAACTACCCATGCATCTTTTATATATTCCTCAACTATTTGTCTTGATAAATTAAACCAGCTTTTACATTCATCAAGTATTATAGAATCGCTAGTCACTACCCTTTCTAACTTGGAAAGGAAGGTATCTGCATTTGGTACTAATTCAACCTCAACGGGTATATTCCATTCAGCACTATGCTCTAAAATTTTTGTTTTAAGTCTTCCCGAGTTTGAGACAGGTGAATCAAGAAAAAATTTAACCCTTGGTATATTAGCTTTATTAAAACTATTTCCTATTAGCTTTAAAGCTTGTTCGGTTTTATCAATAAGCCTATAAGTTCCTCTTAATCCCGCCAAATCTCTTAAAGCACCGTCTTTCCCTAATATTAAGACACTGCCTGATAGAGCGACTTCAAGGGTTATTATTAAATTAAATCCATCTATATAAATACAGCCTTCCCTATAAGCTTTTTCATATAGCATGGCTGACTTTCGCTTTTCATATTGTTCTTTAGAGCAAGTTGCTCTCTGAAGTGCCGTTCTTTGCCTTGCTGAAAGCTGATAATGACCTCCAATCATATCTATTATTGAATTCGTCTTATAACCTCTATTTAAAAGCCATTCGATCTCTTCCTGCGCTTTTTTAAGTGTTTGAATCGCCTCCTTTGAAAACCATCTATAGTCCTCTTCATCAAAGCCTCTTCTTGTTGTTTTTTCAGTCATATTGCTTCACCTTCAGGTTATTTAATTTTTATAAGCTTATTATTTTGCTATTGATGAGCAGGCTATACATTTAGCAAAATATAAAAGTATAGCTATTGTTTTGTTTCCGTTATAAAATAATTAATATAATGTAACTTTTATCCACTAACCTATAGGTCATATTTTATTGGAGGTTATGATGCATAATTTAGCTTTAAGCACCGCATGGAATGCTCATATAAATCAAAAAAGAAAAGGCAGCAGTATACCTTATATAATTCATCCAATTGAAGTTGCAGTTATACTTATAGAAAATAATGCTGAAGAGGATATAATTGCAGCAGGGCTTCTTCACGATACTTTAGAAGACACAAATGTCACCCTAGATTTTATAAAAGAAAACTTTGGAGAGCATGTAGCTATGCTGGTTACAGCTGCTTCTGAGCCTGATAAGATTGGGCTTACTGTTAAGCTTACTCCAGAAGAGGAAAAAGCCTCTTGGAAGGCTAGAAAAACACATACTATAGATTATTTATTAAATGCACCATTGGAAGTTAAGCTTTTGACATGTGCAGATAAATTAAGTAATATTAGAAGCATGATTAAAGATTACAACAACATAGGAAATGATCTTTGGAAAAAGTTCAATGCAGGCTGTAGTGAACAAAAGTGGTATTATGAAGGTCTTGTACTTAGTCTTAATGAACTGGCTAATTACAAGATGTATAAGGAATTTACCGCTCTAGTATCACAATTATTCAATTCTAAAGAAGTATTAGATTTTATAAACGGCTAATGAGCCAGACATGGAGGCCTACCAATGCAAAGTATTAATCAGGGCGAAGCTCTTTATTTCTATACAATTAAATACCCTACCTTTGAAGCTGAAATATGCAAGATGGAGATGAGGCATCTCTTTAATATAAATCCTGAGGAGAGATTTTTTTTCTCAAACATCTATGTAGCCCCATCTAGGAGCGCTTTTATTAAGCACTGTCTTCTAGTGATGCATACAGCTGATTCTCTTGAGGAGCTTGCACAATTAGTTATAGATAAAAACATAGCTTATGATGATTTTAAGGTTCGCTATATAAATCTTGACGACTGCAGCATTCCTTATGACGAGCGTAGAAGAATTGAATATAAGATAGGCTACAACATAAAAGGCGAGGCAGATGTGCATAACCCAAAGCATTTATTAGGGGTTGCCAATATTAATGGAAAATGGCACTTAGGATTACTTGAAGAGAATGAAGCTGAGTGGAATGCTCATTTTCTAAAGCCTTTTAACTATTCAAATGCTTTAAACGTTAGAGTTGGCAGAGCCTTAGTTAACATGGCAGCACGTAATAACTTTGCTTTAAAATTAGTTGATCCTTGCTGCGGAATTGGAACGGTTATTATAGAAGCCATGGATATGGGCTTTATTATAAAAGGTTGGGAGCTAAATCCCTACATTGCTGAAAATGCAAAACATAACCTTGAGTTCTTCGGATATGAGGACGTTATAACACATGGCAGCATGCATGATATTACAGAGAAATTTGACGCAGCAATTGTGGATCTCCCTTATGGAGTGTTTAATCCTACTACTTTAAAAGAACAGCTGGATATAATTAATACTACAAGAAGAATTGCCGATAGGGCAGTATTTATAACCTTCGAAAATATGGAGAATCACTTTATAGAGGCAGGGTTTGAAGTCTTAGATAGATGTCAAACAAACAAAGGTAATTTTGTTAGATATATAACTGTATGCAGCTAACTTCAATTTAAAGTGGCTGTCTCAAAATATGGTTTAGCATATTTTAAGGCAGCCACTTTAATTTTAATCCTCCTGCTTTAAGGCCTCTAGCTTCTCCCAAATATCAGGATACTTTTTCTTTATATTAATTATTCTAAAGCTTTTACTGTCAACAAAGGTTTGTATAGTCTTTCCTTTAGCTAAAACCTTGTTATCTGCTTCTCTTATTACACTATACTGAAGTGCTACCTTTGCTGGACTTAGTTCATCTATGTTAGTTTCTATAATAAGCTTATCAGCATATTTAGCTCCTTCCATATATCTGCATTGAGTTTCAACTAAAGGCATCATAATACCTTGCTCTTCCATATCCCTATAGCTTATGCCAGCTCCTTGTATAAAATCTTCTCTAGCTGCCTCAAAATAAACATAGTAATTTGAATGATGAACTATACCCATTTGATCAGTTTCAGCATATCTAACCTTTAAATTTGTGCTACCCTTATACATTATAAACCCTACCTTCGTCTACTCTATTTTTCAGCCCAGGAATCAGCAATTATAGTCTCAGCAACAACTGGAATCTGTTTTAAGTAATAAGCTCCTGCCTTTTCCATTGTTTCTTTAAGCTTGATTGCTGCTTCTTCAGCTCTTTCTTCAGGTACTTCGAGCAATATTTCATCATGAACAGTTGCAATAATATGCCCGTTCAAGCCTTTTGCCACCGGTACAAGCATTCCTAAAGCCTTCTTAGCTATATCTGCTGCCGTGCCTTGAACTGGAGTGTTTAATAACATTGTTATTCCTGCTTCACCTTCAAAGATGCAGCGCCTTCCACTTAAGGTTCTTATCTCCTTTATATTAGTAGCCTTTTTCATTTTTGCATGCCAGGCGGCTATACCGCTATAAGCTCTAAAAAATCTATCTCTAAAAAGCTCTGCTTCTTCAAGCTTCATATCCACACCGTAAACAGTTTTTGCATAGGCTTGGAGCCCCTTAGCGCCCATAGCATATATTAAACCGAAGTTTATAGCCTTTGCAGCCTGTCTTTCAGATTTTGTAACTTCTTCTATTTTTTTATTTGCTACTAAAGCTGCAGTTAAAGCATGCAAGTCCTGACCAGCTCTATAGGCTTCAATCATAGTTTTATCCCGCGCAATCTCAGCCGCAACTCTAAGCTCAATCTGAGAATAGTCTGCTATTATGAACTTATTTCCTTCTTCAGGTACAAAGCACTCTCTAAACTCCTTGCCCCTTGGTATCTGCTGAACATTTGGATTGCCGCAGGAAAATCGTCCTGAACCTGACCCTATTTGTCTGTAGCTTGAATGAATCCTTCCTGTCACAGAACTTACATACTGCCACATAGGTGATAAAAATCCCTGAATAGCCTTTGATACCCTTCTATATTCTATAAGCCATTCTATAGCCTGGTGCCTATCCTTATATTCAACTAATTCTGCATGGGTGGTAGATTGAAGTTCTATACCTTTTTTCTTAAGTGCTTTAATAACCTGAGCTTGGCTATCAAGGTTTATACCTACCCCTATCTCTTCGCCAAACATATTCATCTGCATGCCGCCTTCATCAAGCTCCCTTGTAAGTTTTCTAGTTAATTCCTTCTGCTCCTCCACATATTTATCATAAAGCTTCTGCCACTTTTCCTTATGAAGCTTTACCCCAGTAAGCTCCATATCAGCTACAGCAAGCACGCAATCAAACTCTAACTTGCAAACTTCAATTAATTTTCCAGCCTTAATTTCTTCAATAAGTCTCTCTCTAAGAGGAAGAAGTACAGCGGCATCCTTTGCTGCATATTCTATTTGGGCTTCTCTTAAGCTTCCACTAAAGTCACTCTTCTGCTCTTCTTTTGGAAGCTTAAGTCCAAGGTAATAGGAAACTAACGATTCAAGCCCAGCACTTCTAGGACCTGTTCCATCGTTAATTAGCTGTGCAGCAAGCATAGTATCAAATACAGGGCCTTTAATTTCAAAACCATTATTCATAAGAAACTTTAAGTCAAACTTTGCATTTTGAAAAACCTTAACACTATCTGTATTAAAAATACCTTTAAGTTTTTCCTTTGCTGCTTCACTTATTAAAAACATATCTATAACTAGTACGGGCTTATCAACTGCAGCTATTTGCAGCAGTCTTATTTTATTTGTTATTGGTTCTAAACCTGTAGTTTCCGTATCTACACCTAATATTTTGCTGCCACTTATTATATTTAAAGCTTCCTCAAGCCCTTCGTCTTTATCTATATATAAATATTTTATATTATCAATATCCATGGCTTTCTCCTATTCATTAGTTTTACAAATAATCTATTTTTTAAATTATATCACAAAACCCTTATATGTAATCTATATGAATGTTGAATTACAGTTACTGCATTGATATTTTTAACAATAGAAAAGGAGACGGTTTTCGTCTCCTATCTTCCTGTTCTCACAGCTCTTCGTCTTACAAAAATCCAACCTACAGCATACAATAATGCTGACACTAAGATAGTTTTTGCAGAAAAAGTCATTAGTCCATCAAATCTAAAAATAAAATCTGACACAGCTTTAAATGCCCTTACAGGTACTTCTACTCGTACATTTGCTAATATTATAAAGCCTGCTAAAAATACTAACCAAAATTTATATCCCCACTTATAAAGGATTGTTCCTAAAAGATTGAATAAAGCGCAAGGTAATATAAAAATCAAAAACAAGACAATAATTATATATACTATATTTACCGATTTCAAATCAAGCATTAAAAACTCATCTAATGCATTCTGACCCAAAGCCTTTATAATTACTCTATCAAGCTTTAATAGAACTCCTTCAATAACTGCCATTATAAGACAAAGAATGCTGTTGTGAATAATAGCACCTAAATAAAAATTCTTTCTTGTTGAGCTAAATCCAATAGCTGTTGGAAAAATCTCATAATACATTACCATATTGTAAACTATAATAAAAATCCATATAGCTATAACATTTGAACCAGCAACATTTAAATACCTTGTATTAACTAGCTGTCCATTAGAACTTTGTACAGTTATCATATGTCCCGTTCCATACATGCCATTGTTAGTTGTTGCATTAAGAAAATAAAACAATATATTTGAAGCTATTACAATTGCCCAAAATATAATAATAGCTCTTCTAGTATCTGCCAATTGAAATTTTATTTGTCTTTTTAAAGCTTCCATAACCTCTCCCCCTATCCTTCTGCTTCTTCGGTCAAATAAATAAATAATTTTTGAAGAGACATAGGACTAATTTCTATATTATTACTTTTTAAATCATCTATTTCTGCTCTGGTAAACTCATCGAGTACTCCTATAATTGCTGTAGTTCCGAAAAACTCCTTATGGATAATATTCTTTTTTGAAACCAAAGACATTATTGTTTCTTCCTTCCCACTTAAAAAGCATGCTTTTTCTAGAAGGCTTGCCATTTCACCTTGAATTAAAACCTCTCCATTCTTTAAAAGGATTATTTCTTCAAACAAACTGCTTACTTCATCAATTAGGTGAGTTGAAAGTATAAAGGTTCTTTGGCTTTTCTCATATTGCTCCAGGAGTAGATTATAAAACTTTTCTCTAACAGCAGCATCCAAGCCTAAAGAGGGTTCGTCAAATATTGTTATCTCTGCCCCAGAAGCAAGACCAATAATTACTCCAACAACTGATTTAAACCCTCTTGATAGATTTTTATATTTCTTTTTAGTATCTAGCTTGAACTCTTTAACTAGCTGCTCTTTATAATCTTCATCCCAATTTTTATATAGAATCCCTGCTATATTAAAAATTCTGCCCACCTTATAATCCTCAATCTTTAAATCTTTTTCTTTAACCAAGCAAAGCTTCTCAAGGGCTGTTTCATTTTCAAATACTTCTTGCCCAAATATATTTATTTCTCCACTATCTCTTATAATCTGAGTACAAAGCAGATTTACTAGAGTTGTTTTTCCTGACCCATTTCTTCCTAAGAGCCCATATATCTTGCCTGCCTCCAAACTTAAGCTCACATTCTTGATTGCTACAGCTCTGCCATAAGTCTTCGTTACATTTTTAAATTCTACTGCACAGGACATTTACTTCCCCACCTTTTTATAATTCTCAATCACTCTTATAATTTCTTCAATATTTAGCTCTAATCTTTCAGCTTCTCTAATAAGCTCTGGTACTCGTTCATCAAAAAAACTTTTCTGTCTCTTTTTTAAAATTTTATATTTTGCCCCTTCTGAAACAAACATGCCAATACCCCTTTTCTTAAACAGAATTTCTTCTTCCACTAAAATGTTCAAGCCTTTACCTGCTGTTGCAGGATTAATTTGATAAACCTTTGCAAACTGATTAGTCGAAGGAGCTTGTTCTCCTTCTTTTAAATTACCTAAAAGTATCTCATTTTCAATTGTTTCAGCTATTTGTATATAAATTGATTTATCTGAACCTAAGTCTAGCAATAATCTCACCTCCTGAAAGCCTGCCTCTTAATATATTATATTCAATACTGGTTAATTGGTTCGTTACTTATATAATTAACTATACAACTAATCGCACTCTTTGTAAATAGTTTCCATGAAAAATTACTTATAAAAAAAAGATGCCCTCTCAGGCACCCTAGATCTACAGGTTATTCAACCTTCCAAATATATTCTCCACTTTTATTTATATATCTAATTCTATTATCGAATACAACCTTTGCAATTCCATTATCAAATTTGGAAGCTTCATCAAAAATTGGCTCAATAACAAATTTCAAGTCCTCGTCTACATATCCCCATTTCTCATTAACCTCAACAGCAAGTAGTCCTTCACCGAAGAAATCAATATTATCATACTTTATAGGTACAACTTCATTGCCAGCTTTATCTATAAATCCATACTTATTTCCAATAGCTACTGTAACTATACCATCATAAAAATTATCAGCCCAATCATATTTAGCTGGAATTACCATTTCCCCTTTTACATTTATAAAGCCAAACTTATTATTTTGCTCAACTGATGCCAAACCTTCACTAAAGTCGTTAACCATCGAGTACTTAGCTGGAATTATCAATTCTCCTTTAGTATTTATATATCCAAAATTATCTTTTATCTCAACTGCAGCCATACCTTCGCAAAAACCATAAGCACTATCATATTGTGGTTCTATAACCATATTTCCTTCTTTGTCAATATAACCAAGCTTTCCTCCATCTTGAACTAGAGCTAAACCTTCGCTAAAATTATACGCTCCTAAATATTGAGGTTCTATCTTGAACTTTCCTGTCTTATCTATATATCCCCACTTATAGCCTACTTGAACAGCAGCAAGACCTTCATCAAAACCATTTGCATCGTCATAGATTGCTTCAATAGCTAACTTCCCTGTTTCATCTACATAGCCTTTCTTACCGTTAACATCTACAACCGTATACCCTTCTCTGCTTTCAAATACGTCATTAAATTCTTGAGTACTTAAGATATTTCCCGACTTATCTATAAATCCGAAATTATCCCCAATGCCAATAACAGCTATGTTATCAATAAATTCTTCTGCATATTCAAATTTCGGTTCAATTACGATACTCCCTGTATTATCTATGTACCCATATTTTCCATTGAGCTTTACAGGATATAATTTTTTTCCCACGTTCATAATTAATTCTCTCCTTTTGTTTATAAATTAATTTTATAGTTTTTATTTATTATCCTACATTAGCAATTGGAATATAACTCCCAAGGATTTTTTATTACTTTAACTTCCCTAAATCATTGACTTTATCCTTTGTAGTATAAATTACATAGTAGTAATGGGTCTTCTCATCGCTATTCTTCTTATAGGTTCTCTTATAAGCTTTTACTTTTCCCTCAAGATTTTTATTCTGCTCATTTCCGTATTCGTTTGTATAAATTATATTAAAGAATTTTTTTGTGACGTCAATAGTAGTAGATATCTGTCCATTCTTTTCTACTTGGAATCTTGCATGCGTTATTCCGTTCAGCAAACCTGTACCAACATGATATCCTTCTATATCAACTAAATTTGCTTCTTCAACAAATTCTTCTGCAGTTTGTGTATATCCCTCCAGCTCCTCCACATGTTTCACTCTCTCGCAGCTTGATAATGCACCTACTAGCACTATAATTGCTATTGCTAATGCAGATATTATATATCCAGTATAGGAGCTTCTTTCTCTGCTATATCTTTGAGTCATTCCTTTTTTTACATATTTCTTATTTGCCAACTTTATCCCCCCAGTATTCCTAACTTGCACATAAGAATTATTAATTCTTACGCCCCCGGTATTCTTAATTTGCATGCAAGGATTATTAATCCTTACACCCCAAGTATTCCTTACTTACAAATGTAGGTGTGTAAACGCATGCATTTCTCGTAACAAACTCCCCTAACCTTGTATAAACTCCTGCAAAGCTTGTTCCAGTTACATAACAACCTATTATGGGGTATAAAGCTTCAATGCTTTCTCCAATGTTGTAATGCACACGATAATCTAGGTTCAAGGTTTGTACTCTTTCTTGATATATATAATTTTCATCTGGTTGTTCCTGAAGCTCGCAAGCCAAAGCTATGCCATCACCTTCTCTAGATAAAATAGGTTTAACCATATAGTCATAGGTTTCTAGTTCCTCCACGTCAAAGGATGTTTTAGGAATATATTTTATAATTGCTTCCTTTTCTTCTTCTTCATAAAAACCTTGCTTTAACAGTTCATACATTACAGCAAAAAAGGCCTTCGATTGGGAAATAATTGTGTGAGTAGGGTTTATAGAAAGTGTATCCTTCAAAGCTTCCTTCTTATTCATCATTTCCTCTTTATCAAACCAATCCAAAGGGTAATATCTATAAACTGCATCTAATTCTTTTCCATATAATGTCCATTTTCCTGAGCTGCTTAATTTGCAATCATAGATGCTCCCTACTACAAATTCATAAGGTAAATCTTTCAAAATTTTGTATAGGGAATTTATTGTATACCAATCCTCGTAGTAGGTACTTGATAACAAACCTATGGTTTTAATATTTATAACCTTCGAATAATCACATATAATCTTGCTAAATTGAGATACAATTTTTTCTTTAAATGTATTATTAGGACTTTCTAAGCTAATATTAAGCTCTTCAGCAATTATACTATCAACAAACAGGCTCTCTGCTAAACCTGCTGGTGTTTCAGAATTTATCTCGAGAAGCTTTAGATTTCCTGAGCAATCCATAGCCCAGTCCATTCTACCTAGAAAAAGAAATTCATCTGTATACCTATGCTTTATAATTTCTTTCACATCGTTTACGCCAAGAATATCTGAAAAATACTCAAGGTTGTCAAATAATATATTTTGTGTTCTATGCATTATGTTAGCAAGCTGCTCTGTAGCGCCGACAAGTTCCTGATATTTATCCCTATTTATAGTTACATAATCTAGCGCTACATATTCAATACTTCTTGCATATCTTCCAGTAAAATCAACTTCAAACATAGCTCTCTCAGTTATTTTGTTCCATAAGTATTTCCTATGTTTTTCGCCTAATTGAAGCTTATTTATTTGAATTGTATCGCTTTTAACTCCTATAGGAGTTATCCAAGTGTATTCGTCTGTAGTAAGGTAATCGGTACTCCATCTTACACAACAGCCCGATAGTTTATCCTCCAACATAAAGCACCCCAGATTAGCAAACCCCTTTGTTGGAAATACAAAGTTTCCATCCAAGGTATAATAGACATCGCTTGACCTTATCTCACAAAACTCCTGAAGTATAAAGGGCTTCTTACTTTCTAACACATAGTTTATACTTTCCCCCCACTCTTTATCAGTTAGCAGCGCTCCAATAAAGACATCAATACTGTATCTTCCATAAACAGGTTTTAACACTAGTTTATTTTTGCTCCGTAATGCCTTTTCTAATTTATCGGAATCAAATTTTTCGGTATGGGGAAGCGCTTCCTTGACAGCTTTGATTTCTTCTTCAGTAAGCCTCTCATCCTTATCTTCTACAAGCAACCAAAGATAAGTATATAGACTTTTACATTGTCCTATTATAACCCTTGGATCATTTACAATATCAACCTTATACTCTTCAAAAGCCTTAAGGATTTTATCAAAATCATTTATTTCATGGGAAAACTCCGTTGGAAATAATCTTATTATAATGTCAACAGGCCTCTTAAAAGCATAAACTGTATCTTCAAGTACATATAGATTCTTAGGCCCAACAAGCACAAACTCTACATTCTCTAAACTTAATTCATTACGAAGTAAAAACATAAGATGCGTTTCCTCATAATGACATGGATCAGATAATAGAGCTATCCTGTAACTTTCTTTTTTGGTCTGTCTATCCAATAGCCTGTTAAATGCTAGCTTAAGCTTATTTTTATAATCAATATTTATATTATTGTGAACCTTCATATCTCCAGTGGCTATTATCTCTCTTTCAGCACAGGGTTTATCATAGTTAAACTCACTGTAAAACACTCCACCATTTGCTCTAATAAATCCATCATATCTTACCCAAAATACTGGTGACATAGGCCTTTTTAAATTTAGAATTTCATTCCTATATTTAAAGTCAGGAATATACTCCTGAAAGTCTTTAAAATTAGTAGTTATGCTGGACATAATTCTAAAAACCAGGGAATTCAATGTCTCCGAGCTATCTTTAAACAGTTTATGTTCTTCCTTAGAAATATAAAAAGGCACCGTACAGTATACATCTTCTTTTCTAGTGGAGTGCATCATAAAGTAGTCGAATAGAAGCTTGTGTGATAATTTATCATACATACTTAACCTCAATCCTAGCTTGAAAAGCTTGATGCTCTTACCCCAGAGTAGCTTCCACTTTTAATGGTTGTAGAAGAGGATGGTTTAGTCCAGCTTTTCCAGCCTACATAGGAAGATGAATCACCTGCATTTATTCCACTTGTTGTATTAGTTGTAGTACTATGAAATATGAAAGGTGAGGTATGACTTCTTCCTGTAAATATATAGCTGCTGCTTCCCCCTCCACCAGCTTGTTCCTGCTCCTGTTCTTCTTCAAACTGCTCCTGATCTACTACAATTTTGGGCTCTTTTCTTTCACATCCCGTGGTAAAAAGAGGATTTGCAACTACCATTGAAACTGCCATGGCAAGTGCAACAGCCTTAGATTTATTTTTGCTTTCTTTTTCCTTATCACTCATTCAGTAATTCCCCCAAATCAATAGCGCTTATCTTAATATCATTTTCTTTTAAAAACTCTAAATATGAAGCAATATCTTCCTTTACAGCCCCTTTATATAAAAGACTGACTTCTTTAATGTTTAATTTCCTTATAGTGCTAATATCAGGCATTTCTTCATCTGTAATCTCATACTGATTATTAAAAACCATTGGGTCATCTAAATTTATATCTTCAATATACCTGCTGCTGTCTATAATAAAAGCATAAGCTTTAGGCTGCTCAACAATACCTAACAGCTCTGAAGCTGCTACCAAATCTTCAATAAGTTCCTTGCTTCCAACTACTCCGTATGGATGGAATAAAAAATTATAAGCTAATATAGGAACTGTTTTAAACTCATTATTAAGATTTATTGCAATTTTGACCCCAAGGCTTACATCTACATCTACTAACAGAATTTTTTCAGCCTTTATATTATTCTTCAGAACTTCTCTTAAACCTTCTTTTATAGAAAAATCTTTATTTAAATTCAACTCAAAGTTCTCCATATATTTTGCAGTAACAAATGGTGAAGATTTAAAAAGATATTCAAATACACCCGAATTCATAGTCCACTTTTTATAGATTTTATACCAATCAACCTTATCTAACCTCATAATGAGTTCCACCCTCATGTACAAAGGATATTATTGGGAAAGTTGAAATTATATGAGTTACGCCTTGCTCTCCAGCAACCATTATATTATGCTCGTTTATAGCTTTAACCTCACCATTAAATTCAATTTCTGGTCTTGAACTATTATAGGCTTTTTCAGAGTAATAGAGATAGACAGGCTTAAGAGTATAATAGCTTGAAGTATATCCTCCATCATAAACAGCTGCTACTATATTATTCATTGGAATAATATGTTCGTAGCTTTCTTCATCTTTTATAACTAAGTTGTGACCAGTTGCCTTTATAATATCTCCTCTTAAAGTTACCTCAGGATTTTCATTATTATAGCTTTTAACAGAATAATAAATATAAATATTGCACATGACAAACTCTCCTTACCCATAGTTTCAAAAATCACCATGATATTTCATCATGGTGATTTTCACTTTTAGCTTCTATTACTTTTCTTCCTTCTTTGGCTCTTTGTTTTCAATCTTATTATTTAAAAGGTTCATTATATTAACACCAGTTAAAGCTTCAACAGTTGCAGGAAGCTGTGACATAATATCAGTAACGTAGCCTGTAACCTTTGCAGCACCTTTGCCTTCACCATTTCCACTGTCAACAATAACAATCTTTTCAGTCTTTGAAAGTGGCTCTGCAACAGACTTAGCTATTTCAGGAAGCTTTTCAATAATCATTTGAGTCATAGCAGCATCGTTATACAGCTTAAATGCTTCTGCCTTCTTAGCCATTGCCTCAGCTTCTGCCTTACCTCTTTCTCTTATAATATCAACTTCTGCCATACCTTGAAGTCTTAAAGCATCAGCCTTAGCCTTACCTTCTAATTCAATAGATTTTGCTCTTGCTTCTGCATCAGCAATCTCCTTATATCTAACTGAGTCAGCAACTTGAACTTGTCTATACTTGTCTGCTTCTGCTTGCTTTTTAACAGTAGCTTCAAGTTCTCTTTCTTTTCTTAACGCTTCTTTTTCAGCAAGTTCAATTTCTCTTTCCTTCTTTGTGATTTCAACTTGTACTGCAGCATCTGCAAGTTCTTTTTCTCTTTGCTTTCTAGTTATTTCAACCTGCATTTGGGTTTCAGTAACTTCTTTTTTAACCTTATTAGACTCAATTTCGTAAGCAAGGTCGGAGGTAGCCTTAGCTATTTCCTGATCTTTTCTATAAGCTTGAACCTTTAATTCTTTTTCCTTGTTCGATTCAGCGATTTGAGTTTCTGATAAAATCTTAGCAGCCTCTCCAAGTCTTACCGCCTCTGCTGTTTTAATCTTAGTTTCCTTAGCAGCTTCTGCTTCTGCTATTAAGGCATCTCTCTTAACTGCTGCAATTCTTGGCTTTCCGAGTGCTTCTAAATATCCGTTTCTATCTGATATGTCTTTTATAGTTAAAACCTTAAGCTCAAGTCCCATTTGTGCAAGGTCTAATGCAGCAACTTCTTGCACGTGAGAAGCAAATTTTTCTCTATCTTTATATATTTCTTCAACTGTCATCTTTGAAACAATTTCTCTTAGCTTACCTTCAAGCACGTTTTTAGTAGTGTGCTCAATAACTTGTATTGTATGCTGAAGACCATTAGAGGTATTAAATTGCTCTGCTGCTGACAAAATTGATTCTGTATCTGATTTTACCTTAACAATAGCAACACCATCTGCAACTATTCCAACACCTTGGCTAGTTAATGCGCCATCAATTCTAGTTTCAATTTGCATATTTTCAAGTGAAATTCTGTCTGTTCTTTCAAGTAGTGGAATAACAAATCCACCACCACCAGTGATAACCCTTTTTCTAAGTCCAGTAACAACTAAAGCTTTGTCCTGTGGAACTCTCTTCCACATTGAGAACACACTTAGGATCAATAATAAAATGACCCCCACAATAATCCCCGGAATAAATAATGAATTCAAGTCAAACATTTTTTAATCTCTCCTTTTTTTATTTTTATATTTAAATATTTTTATATTTACATATTCTTATGCTTTTATTTTTTTATATTTACTTAGTTTTTCTCATTTAGCGGTTGTACAAAGAAGGTGTTGTCTTTAATTTCATATATTATAACTTCTTCTCCCTGCGCTACTGCTTTCTTTCCAATGTGCTGAGCAGGTGCATTAAATTTTCTTCCGTTTACTATATAACCTATAGTTCCAAAACCATCTTCAAGTATTGGAGATATAACCTTAGCTTGCATTCCTATAAGGCTCTTGCGTGTAAATGCACTTGTGTTTTGAGCTTTGTAAAGAGGTACAACTATAAATTTATATAGTATAAAAGCTGTGATTAAGCCTGATGCTAATGCCATTACAAATAAAAGTACTACATTCATACCATTGTGAGTCCCAATCATTCCTATACCGCCAAATACAGTTAAGAAAGAAACAATGGTTATAGGTTTTAGAGGAAAAACTGTAAAGGTAGGAGAAATACCACCGCCATCCACATGAGCATCTATATGGGTATCCAGATGGGTATCAAAATGGGTGTCTACATGTGTATCAACATGTCCATCGAGATGCACTAATCCTAATAGACCTCCCATTAAAAAAGTCACCACAGTGTATATAACACCTACCCAGAAAACAATACTATACACTTGTTCCATAATATAACACCTCCCTATTTTAGTATAACATACTTAGTGCATCATTTTTATGTGTTTTCCAAATTCTATATAAAAAGTTTTCATGATATAATATATTGTTTTATATAGTTATTTATAACTTTTTATATGATATTATTAATTATACCATGTATTGGATTTTATTCAAGTTAAAGTTTTGTCAATATCTCTGAATAAAGACAAGATTTACTTAAAAACCCGATTTAATCTGCTTTATCTAATCCTTTCTCATTAAAGGTTTAATTATTGCTATGAGGCTAACAAATTAAAATATTTATAAAAAATAAAGGAGCTTTCCCCATTAGATAAGCTCCTTTAAGTTAAACAACATTATATTTTTCCACAAATATATTCTTTTTATTAAGTCTTTTCTTTTCTTTTAGCAGGTTTTCAAAATCTTCACTGCTTACTGGCCTACTAAAATAATATCCCTGCATTTCATCACAATTTTTTCCCAAAAGGAATCTGAGTTGCTCATTAGTTTCAACACCTTCTGCGACTACCTTTAAATTTAATTCATGGGCCATGCTTATTATAGCAGTAGTGATAGCCATATCATTTGCATCATTAGGTATGTCTTTAATAAAAGAAGAATCGATTTTTAATACATCAATATCAAACTGCTTAAGATAGCTTAAAGAAGAAAAACCCTTTCCAAAATCATCAACTGAAACATCAATTCCTAGAAGTTTTAATCTTTTTACAATTTCCATATTTCTCTCTGTGTTTTCCATTAAACAGCTTTCTGTTATCTCTAACTCTATGCAACTGCCTTCAATACAGGCTTCACTCAAAGCATTTTCAACAGCTTTTACCAAGTTATCTCTTAAAAATTGCTGAGGTGATATATTTATAGAAATTCTAATATCCTTAAGACCACTTTCCCTCCAAACCCTAATCTGGCGACACGCTTCATTTATCACCCAGTTTCCAATAGGAAGTATAAGCCCAGTTTCCTCAGCAATAGGTATAAAATCGACAGGAGAAACAACTCCTCTTTTGCTATGCCTCCATCTAACCAATGCTTCTGCACCGATAATTTTACCCGTATTTAAATCAACTTTAGGTTGATATACAATGAATAGTTCATTCTTATCCATGGCTTTTCTTAAATCATTTTCTAACTCAAGGCGTTCTAAGGCTTTTTCATTCATTTGAGTCTCATAGAACTCATAGTTGTTTCCACCTTTACCTTTAGCCCTATACATAGCAGTATCTGCATTTTTAACGAGAGCTTCTTTCTCAATTCCATTTTGAGGATACACGCTTATTCCTATACTAGCAGTTATAAAAAGTTCATGTTCTCCAACAGCAAGAGGCTTGCTAAAGGAGTTTAAAACCTTTTCGGCATAATCCTCTACTTGGACAATATCACTTATATTATAAAGAAGAATTATAAATTCATCTCCACCCATTCTTGAAATTAAAGTATCCTTGCAAGGTATATCTTTTAACCTTTCCGCAATTTTCTTAATCAACAAATCCCCTACAGCATGTCCTAAAGTATCGTTTATAACCTTAAACCTATCAAAATCAAGGAACAAAATTGCAAATTGATCTCTTTCTTGGCCGTCTCCTGAAATATATTGAGTCAGTGCTTCATTAAAAAGATATCTGTTTGGAAGCCCTGTAAGAGAATCAAAATACGCAAGACTTCTAATCTTATCCTCAGCTTTCTTCTGTTTAGTCACATCTATAGCAGAACCAACCAACTCTATCACAACATTTTCCTTATACATTGGAGTAAGAGTAACATAAAAGGTTGTCCTTGCAACAGTTAGTTCCAAATTTGTTATATTACCCTCAAAAGCTTTTTCACAGTTTTCACTTAAATAAGCTGCAGCCTTTTTATTAAAGATTTCTCTAAAACTTTTGCCTTGTACTGCATTGGTATTCAATCCTATTTTATGCCCATATTTACCTTCAATAAGACTAAATCCAAAATTATTATCCCCGACTCTTATAATCTTAAAAACTATATTCTGTAAATTTTGAACTATTTGCTTAAAGTCATCCTGTATAGCTCTTTTCAAGTCTTCCTCTGCTTTTATTCTTTTAAATAATCCACCTATATTCCCGGCTGCCACCATAAGTATATTTTTTTCTACCTCTGTCCATTCACGCTCATTACTATGGTCTTCAAGACCAATTATTCCCCAAAATACTCCATCAATAAATATAGGCATTAGTATAATCGATAAAACGCCCAACTTTTTAAAGTAGGGTTGTTCATCATTGTGTAACTCGCTAACTATTCCGCTAAATATATCCCCTGTTGAAAGAATTTCATACCATCTCGAAATTTTGGCTTCTTTCCAAGCTCTCTTCGTAAATTCTCCATATTCTCCTGTAAACTTTATATTTTTCTTGCTCCAAAAACCCTTTATATCTAGAGTTTTCTCGTCAGTATCAGGTTCTTCTTCATTCTTAAATACATAAATTAGATCAACGTTTGAAGCTTTTCCTAAAATCTCTAAGGCTTCATTTATCGCAGTTTCATAATTGGTAGTATGAAGCAGTACATTAGCAGATTGTGCAATTCCGCTTAATAGCTTATCCTTCTTGTCCAATTCAAACTCAATAAGTTTCCTTTGAGTTATATCCTTTAATATACCTGAAGTACCTGCTATATTACCATTAGTATCATAACTTACTCTCGAATGAACCTCCATCCAGCAGGTTCCGCCTTCTTTAGTTATATATCTTACCTCATGCCTGCATTCTTCCTTTTCACCTTTTATTATAGTCTCAAATAACTCTATTATTGCTTTTCTATCTAAGACATAAATAAATTCTAAAAAATTCTGTCCTAAGCTTTCCTCTAAAGTAAAACCTGTTATGTCAGTCCAAGCTGAATTCAGCAATATCCATTTTCCGTGTACATCAACTTGGAATAAAACCTCACCAATGTTATTTACAACCTGACTATATTTTTGTTCACTTATTTTATAGTTTTCCAAAATAGCCTTTCTTCTAACATGCTCATAAAGTATTGCGAGCAAACCTATAGAGATTATAAAAAGCAATAAAGCTGTTATACCATAGTCTCTATAACCTTTACTAGAATAATGAACCACAAAGCGTATACTTATATTAAAAATTCTTGTAGCCACAAGTACAGCTAACAGGAAAAGTAAAAACCCAAGAGTATTTCTATGAAATTGTTTTAATAACTGTTTATTTCTCTTCATTCTATCAATTCTTCTATGAAAGTTAAAAGTTTTTTTCATTATATTCACCTAGAAATCAAAATTCGCATTACATTTAACATTCTACCTAAATATATATAATCCTGCAATACACCCTACTGGACAAGTAAACAGGAACTAGAGAATAAAAAATGAAGGGTAAATAAATGAATGAAATTTTACAGTTCATTCTTACCCTCCATAAGTAATCTTTATACCATTTCTTTATTCTTACTTGCTTCTATTTTATTTTCTTACCCTCATACTCTTTTAAGGACTTCATAACAACCTTAGACAGTGCTAAAAGTGCAATTAGGTTTGGTATTACCATAAGCCCATTAAATAAATCTGCGAGTTCCCACACAAGCGGAACTTCAAGCGCTGTGCCTAAGGCTATAAAAAATAACACAAGCATTCTATATGGCGTTAAGCCCTTTTTACCAAATAAATATTTTATATTTGCCTCTCCAAAGAAATACCATCCTACTATAGTTGAAAAAGCAAAGAACAACAAACAAATTGCTATAAATACGCTGCCTATAGGCCCCATACCATTAATGAATGCTTTTTGTGTAAGCTCTATACCTGTAAGCTTTCCGTCTAGTGAACCAGTTGTTAATATAACTAATGCAGTCATAGTAAGAACTATAAAAGTATCTATAAATACGCTTATTATTCCTACTACACCTTGTTCAACTGGATGATTTACCTTTGCTACAGCGTGAGCATGTGGAGTTGAACCCATACCTGCTTCATTTGAAAACAACCCTCTAGCCACACCATATCTCATAGCTTCCTTGATTCCTACACCAATAAGTCCACCAGTTGCAGCTTTAGGATTAAAAGCACCAACAAAAATCATTTTAAAGGCAGGTAAAATATTTTCTGCATGTGTTATAAGAATTATTGCCCCACCAATTAAGTAAAATAACGCCATTATCGGAACTAACTTCTCTGTAACTGATGCTATTCTTCCTATTCCTCCAATGAATATGAAGCCAGCTATTACAGCTAACACAATTCCAACAACTATTGGCGGAATATTAAAAGCATGCTGAAAAGCTGTTCCTATTGAGTTTGATTGAACCATGTTTCCCATGAAACCCAAGGCTATGATTATAGATACAGAAAAAAATGCAGCTAGCCATTTGTTTCCTAAGCCTTTCCTGATGTAATAGGCAGGTCCACCTGTTACCTCTCCATCTACTTTTTCTTTATATATTTGGGCAAGAATTGCCTCAGAAAATAAAGTTCCCATTCCGAAAAATGCACTCAGCCACATCCAAAATATTGCTCCAGGTCCTCCTGCGACTATAGCAGTGGCTGCCCCCGCAAGATTTCCAGTACCAACCTGTGCAGCTATTGCAGTTGCCAGAGCTTGGAACGAAGACATTCCATCACTTCCAGCCTTACTTCCTTTTAAGCTTATACCACCGAAAGTTCTTTTAAACCCATCAGTAAACTTTCTTAATTGAACAAATCTTAAAATAATTGCATAGTATATTCCTGTTCCGCAAAGCAAAAATATTAATACATACCCCCAGAGTACACCATTTATACTCTTAATAAGTGACAATAAATCCATGATATGTCATCCCCTTTTGATAATATTTTATAGGTTTGTCCCACTTTATTATACTAAACTACAGTTAATATTTCAAATATTCAAAATGTTATCTTATCAATTTATCTCTGAATACGTTAACATTCTTCATTTTTACTTTTCTTTTCTTAATGATTTGTTAAAATTTTTTTATAATTACTTATCACTTTTGCAACTGAACTTTTTTAAAAAGGAAACTCCCATGCATATTGAAAGCATAGGAGTTTTGTTATATTTAACTAATCCACTAAAGCAACCGCTTTAATCTAAATTCTAGTGTCCTTAGAAAGCTTAGATATTTGAATACAAGAACGAGCTAGAAAATTAACTTAAAAATACTTTCTTTAAGTTTCATTAACTGCTGCAAAATCACACATATCACTTAAAAATGCTAAAGTTTTAACTACCTTTTTAAAATAATTTTCTACCTCTTTAAAATTTATCCACTACTTATATTTTAGTAATGCACCCTTACTAGCCAATACCTTATCTTTCTATTGCTCCATCCTAAATCCCAAGGAACTCTATGCCTATCAGAATTGTGGCAGCTTACTAAAGAATATCCTTTGGAATCTGCTCCTGTTACTACAGATATATGAGTTATATCTCCCTTATTCTCATAAGCTACAAAATCGCCCGGAAGTAACTTATAGGAGGCTTTATATACTTTTTCATAGCTTCCATATGCAATAACTGATGCTCTGCCACTACCTACCCAATAGTTTTTAAATTTATCTGCGTTAAGCCATGGTCCTGTAGCACCATTACCATCGTAATTCCATCCTCCAGTTTTTTTAAACTTACCTCCCTCAAACAATATTTGAGAAGCAAAGTTAGCACAGTCTCCGCCTTGAGGATTGTAATCTCTGTATTTCTTATTGTATTTAAACTCATGTTGCTCTTCACTAGCTGCACCACAATATTTATCAGCATAGGCAACAGCATTTTTTCTTCTTTCAGAAATACCTGATAGATCCCTTGCAGGCTGAGATAAAATATATTGCCTAATATCATCTGCCTTTATATTCTCAAGATTCAAAGAGTCACCGAATGGATCCTTATACCACTCTTTTGTTATTATCCAGCCTTCTTCCTTCTTGACTAAATTCAAGTTGTGATATGTTCCAATTCTAGAACTGTTAACAGTGTCAGAGTCACCTTCATACACATATTTATACTCTGTTGAGCATAGAAGATTTGCAGAATAACTTCCATTCCCTCCTTTAACCCTTCTAACAACAACCTTAGGATTAATTTCAACAAATCTAACTCCTTGTTTTTCAGCCCAATTATGAAGATATTTAACTTTTCTCTGTTCGTATTCAAAAGCCCAAGTTCCATACTTGGTGTTCATATCATAAATTGATTGTATAAATTCCATATCTCCATTTAATATTGCTTGATTCCTATTTATGAAAATTTCCTCTATAGCCTTTGTAACTTCTTCTTTCTCAGCTGGCTCAATTGCATGCACATTAGCTGGTATGTAAAACTGTGCAAGAAAGAATATACACGCAAAACTAAGAATTTTTTTTATTTTAGGCTTAAATTTTTTATTTACATAGAAATTCATAAGCATTGACTCCTTTTCTTAGTAATTTGGAAATCACTTGCAATAGGACTATTATTCTGTTTTTATTATCCCCATAATGAAACAAAACACAGCTGAGAATTTTGCCCAAAAACCCAATACATAAAGAATAGCTGCATATATTTAGCAGCTATCTTAAGGCATTTTCTATTAACTGAATTTTATTTTGTATATCAGTATTATCTGTTGCTACTCCATAATACCAAGGTTTATCAACTTCAACATTATTTCTGAAATATCTTGCCTTTAGAATTATCTCAGGTCTATACTCAAAATGCAAAATATCAAAATGCCCCCATTTTCCACCCCAAACAAAATTATGATTTTCGAACACTTCCACTACTTCCTTTGAGTAAGATAGTAATCTCTTTTCTCCTTCTTCCGGAGTTGCCCATTTCCAATAATCTCTTTTATCTCTAGATAAGTCTATTGCGGTTCCAAAGGAATGAGGGCTCAATCTTCCAGTTCCTGCTATGACTCTGTAATTATAAGTTCCACTACAGGGAGCAATAAAAGCACTTATTTTTTTATTTGTCTGAGCCATACTTCTAAGTTCTGTAAAAGCTGACCTAAGTTCTTGAGCAGCATTGTTTTGCTTGTTAAATTGAAAAACTCCGTAGCCTGTATTTACCATCATAAGATTCTTTTCCACCTGCTGTCTTGAAGTTCCATAAACTTCTCTTATTAATTCATAAACTCTAGCACGACCTGGATCAAAATTTTTATCCATAAGCTTTGTTACTGGTTCCAAAGGATACTTTTGTTCCAGCATATCCTGAAGGTCGGGGTTATTTAATTTTTCCTCAAAGTTTTTATTTCTTTTGTCATCATATAATATCCTTTTACCTGATTTCATGACTAAATAAACTTTTTCGTTACTTGCTTTCTCTACCCCAGCCACATGTTCTGGATAAGCAATCATTATAGCTAACAAGTCCTGTTTCATAACAGTATTATAATCATCTTCTGCTTTCACTAAATATCTAGGTGTAAAAAACAAAATTGCTGCTAATACCAGAAAAATATTTTTTTTCACTCTTATTCACCTGACTTTTTTACAAATTTCTTAATTAAGTTTTGATTTGAAATTATTCATTTCTTATCCTTCCACCAAGTTCATAATGTATGTACAAAAAATTAAAATACAAAAAGAGCCTTGAATAATCAAGACTCCAAATGTATTTTAATCAACCGACTTTAAAGACTCTACCATATTTATTTTTTTTAATTTAAAATGCATTACAAAGTTTACAAGCGCTGAAAACAAAATTGTTAATACTGCAGAATAAATATAGCTTAAAAATTTAATTTGTCTACCAAACATAACATAATCAATTTCTGTAGTTATAATAATAAATCTATGAAGGAAAATGCCTAATGCAAGCCCGAATATGGTTCCTATAATAGTAAGAAGTATGTTTTCTCTAAATACATAATTTGAAACCTCTTTATCATAAAAACCAAGAACCTTTATTGTGGCAATCTCACGAAGCCTTTCTGTTATATTTACATTTGTAAGATTATAAAGTACTACAAAAGCAAGTGCACCTGCAGAAATAATCAGTACTAAAATAACATAGTCAAGACTTCCTATCATCTCTTCAAAGTCCTTGCTTATTCCTGTTGTAAAGCTCACAGAGGAAACCCCTTCGTTTATTAATATTTCCCTGGAAAGTTTATCCTCAAAGGTTTCACTTGTATCAGTTGTTTTTATTAAAACTTCTTGATACTTAGGTGCCTCACCATATAATTTTTCATATAAAGCTGGCGTCATATAGACGTAGTGAGAAACATAATTTTCTGCTATTCCGTTTACTCTCACACTTAATCTTTTCGTTTCTCCGTCCTTAATATAAATTTCATCCCCTATTCCAGCTTTAAACATCTGAGAAAGTTTTTCAGTTATTATTACTCCTTCTTCTGTTAAACTTAGTGGCTCTTGTGATATGCGATTCCTTAAGGTAATAAAGCTATCAAGTTTTTTAGTTTTTTCAGGTACAAATAATGCTACACTTTTTTCAGTATTATCATAACCTATGTCTATACTTCTCTGTTTCACAAGCATATAGTCTTTAATCCCACTTCCTATATCAATAGGATTACTTTCCATTTCTTTTAAGTTTACTACTGCATCATATTGATACAGCTCATCAAACTGCTTTGAAGTTATTGACACTATTGAATCCTTTAGTCCGAAACCTGCCATTAAAAGAGCTGTACAGCCACCAATACCCAGTATAGTCATTATAAAACGTTTCTTATACCTAAATATATTTCTAGCTGTAACCTTCTGAGTAAAGTTTAATCGTGACCATATAAATTTTATTCTCTCTAATAAAATTCTTTTGCCTGCTTTAGGAGCTTTGGGTCTCATAAGTACAGCTGGTGCTGCCATAAGTTCCTTATTACAAGCGAACCAGGCTGCTGCAACAGTTGATAGAACAGCTAATGCAGTAGATAATACAGCATAAAATACATTAAATTCTGTAATAACAGGAGGCATTGTATACATTATTCCGTAAGCATTATAAATTACCGTCGGAAACACTCTAAATCCTACTAGCAGTCCAAAAAAACTCCCTCCCAAGCTTGCAAATAAAGCATAAAACAAATACTTTGATGCTATTTTAAGCTTGCTGTAACCAAGCGCTTTTAATGTTCCTATATATATTCTTTGTTCATCTACCATTCTAGCCATTGTAGTTAAGCAAACAAGAGCTGCTATTAGGAAGAAAAACACCGGAAATACCTGTGCAATTGCATCTATTCTATCTGCAGCCTGCTCATATCCAACAAAATCTGCATGCTTACTTCTATCAAGAACATACCAAACAGGTTTTTCTATTTCATTTATTTTATCTTCTGCCTGAACTATCTTGCTATAGCCTTCAGCAATCTTTTCATCAGATTCCTTCTTTCCCTGCTCATAATCCTGTTCTCCCTTTTGAAGCTCTAGCTTTGAATCTTCTATTTTCTTACGAGCCACCGCAAAATCTCTCTGCGCCTTCTTCTTGCCTTCCTCAAGCTTTTTCCTTTCATTATCAAGCTGACTTTTTGAGGCGTCTATAACAGCTTTACTGCTATCAAGCTTAGCCTCACTCTCATAAAGCTCCTTTTTCTTTTCTCCAAGCTTAGCTTTTGAATCCTCCAACTTAGCCTTTCCTTCAACAACTTGCTTTTCTCCAAGCTTTATTCCTGCTTCTATTTGTAATTTTTGTTCTACTGTTAAGTTAGGATTAGCTAAAGCTAACCTTGCATTATTTAGCTCAACTTCTTTCTTATCTAATTCTGCTTGAACAAGATCTAATTGCTTTTCTGCTTCAGTAAACTCTTTTTCCGCTTGGAATTTTATACTATTAAAATGCTGAAGCTGAGTACTATACTCTTTTTCCCCATTTTTCAGTTTCAAATATTCGTTAGCTATTTTAGCTTCCGCATCTTTGATAGTTTTATAAAATTTATTCTCTTCGTTCTTTAATTTACTTTCACCTTTAGAGATTTGCTTTCTTGCTTCTTCAAGCTTCTCAGAAGCATTTGCAAGCTCCGTCCTTTGCTTATCTTCTGCATCTCTAAGTTCTTTTTTCCTATCTTCAATTTTTGCATTAGCTTCAGCTAGTATTTCCTCGTATCTTTGCTGTTCTCGAGCCTTTCCTGTAGCTTTAAGAGCTTCTGTCACAGGGTCTACCAAATAGTCATATTTATCACTATAAGTCATCAGCTCTCTTGCGCCCTTTATGGTTAAAAACACGTCAGTATAGACTGAAAGCTTAAAATTTTCTTCCGGTATCATTATAAAACTATTTACTTTTCCACTACCTATTGAACTTGTGCCTCTATCGAAAGATATATAATAAGGAGTTTCAATAATACCTACTATAGTGAATTCATTCTCTTTAAGATTATCACTAATATCCTTATCTGTGCCTGATGAAAGCCTGAGCTTTGAACCAATTTCCATACCCTCGCCAAACATCTTACCCTTTTCTGCAACACATTCGTTAGGACTTTGAGGAAGTCTCCCTTTGGTAAGCTTAACTCTGTTAATATAAGAATTATCATCAGTATTAAGCTTATCCGTAGGCAAGGACATAACCTTCAGCACCATATCCTTTTCTTGTACATTAACTAATGCATCTAAAGAATAGCTAGGTAACATTCCTTCTATACTATCTACTTTTTTTATGGCCTCAATATCTTTATCGTCAAACCCCATGGTTGAAACAAGTCTTATATCCATAAGCCTGTAATCATCAAAATACTTGTCCCCAGTTATTTTCATATCTGGCGCAGTAGCCTTAACTCCTGCAAAAAAAGCTACTCCTATGGCAACAATAGCAAATATTGAAAGAAATCTGCTCAGCGTTCTTTTTATTTCTCTAAAGGTGTCCTTAACTAAAGCATTTTTCATGTCTACCATTCAATCCTTTCCACAGGCATCGGTTTTTCGTTGATTGATATGCTGCTAACCCTTCCATTCTTAAATTTTATAACTTTATCAGCCATCGGAGCAATAGCAAGGTTGTGAGTTATAATTACCACAGTCATTCCCATATTTCTACAGGTATCCTGCAGAAGCTTCAGTATAGCTTTACCCGTATTATAATCCAAAGCTCCAGTAGGCTCATCACATAAAAGAAGCTTAGGATTTTTTGCAAGTGCTCTTGCTATAGCAACTCTCTGCTGCTCACCTCCTGAAAGCTGTGCAGGAAAATTATTTTTTCTATCTCCAAGCCCAACTTGCTCTATAACTTTTTCAGGATCAAGGGGATTTTTGCAAATTTGAGTAGCAAGCTCAACATTTTCGACAGCAGTCAAGTTTTGAGCTAGATTATAAAATTGAAACACAAAGCCTATATCGTCTCTTCTATAGGTTGTGAGCTGCTTTTGATTGTATTTGCTTACTTCTTTTCCATCTACAAGTATCTGACCGCCGCTTGCTGAATCCATGCCACCTAGTATATTCAAAACAGTACTCTTTCCAGCACCGCTCGGACCAGCTACAACAACAAACTCTCCCTTATCTATAGAAAAAGAAACTCCATCTAAGGCTTTTATTTCTACTTCTCCCATATGGTAATATCTTTTTACATCCTTTAATTCTATATAATGCTGCAAATCTAACCCTCCAATATAACTAAAAATATCATATTATCTACATTACTCCTTTTTATATAGGTTTTCCATATGCCCCATAACTTTAATACTTTGTTAAAAATTTTTACTGAAATACCGAGTCTTCGTAATAATCACATTAAGGTTTCTAACTAAGTTTGAATAACAGAAATAAAGACTATAGTCTTTTGCTATAGTCCTTAGAATAACTTATAATCATTTAACCTTAAGTTTAATCATTTTTTTGTCCTTAAATATATATTCTATCCCATAGTTTGGGAGAAACTGAAGCTTGCTTTCGGGGTAAAGTTTTTCAGGATAAAGGCTATGAAGGGGAACTAAAATTTCTGGTTTGATAGTATCTATAATATATTTCAAATGTGAGTGAAAAGCATGACCAGGAGTTCCTATATACTCGTAATCTAGCTTTAGTTTTCTAACAAACTCCTGAAGCTTTTCATAGTCAGGATCGTAAGCTCCAAGAGGTACCGCATTTGAATGTATATAAACGCCTTTTTTTAAATTTAAATCCAAAAGCTCCATTAGGTTTTTAAAGGAATTTTGAACAACATAATTATATGGAGTTAAATTTACTTGCTCATATGATATTGTTCTACAATTTTCTAATAGCTCTGTTAACCATTCTTGCTTATAATTTTTTTCAAAAGTAGATTCTAATTCTTGTGACCTATATATAAGTGCATCTCTGACATTCATTAATTTGTCTAATAAATAGGCTGTTTCTGTCTCTAACACAATTTGTCTCCCTGTTGCCATTGCTGCTTCAACGATATCAGCAAATCTTTCAAGATTTCGTTCAGAAGCATTTACTATTACCAAACCTTTAGCCTTTTCAAATTTATTTATAAACATTTCCTTAACCTGATGCTCTGTATTTATCCCTTCGAGCTCATCAGAGGGCTTAGTATCCTTAGAATCCTTTTCACCATTTATCATTGTTCCTTCCATCATAAGTATATTTGGCTTAAAGCTATTAGCTTTTGAAGCAAAGTTTCTTGTGAATTCCGGATGTTTTCCATGAAGTCTTAGATCCCCAGAGTATACAATCCTGACATCAGGTGTCTCTATAAAAAAACCACAGGCACCAAGAACATCATGATCCAATTGAACAGCAGTAACTTTTATAGCTCCAACACTTAAGACTTCATTATATTTTATAGTTCTATAAGTCCTTTTGCCAGATACACCTTCTTCTATTTTTTCAAGCTCCTTATAGAGCTTCAGTGACTCTTCAGTTAAGTAAACAGGTATATTAGAAGAAATCATCCCCATTGCTCCAATATGATCTAAATGGAGATGAGATATGAATACCGCAGTATCTTTATCACTTTCTTCTGACGATATTATATTATCAATGTTTCTCAAGTCTTTTTTAGAATACAATCCATCTATAGGAGGTATCTTGTTAAGATTAATATAATCTTCAACTAAAGCATGAGGCCTAGTTTTAACAACCGCACTAAATTCATCAGCAGGGCTATAAGTCAATCCAAAGTCAAATATAATCCTGCTGCTTTCATATTCTATTGAAATGATAGTCCCACCAATAGTTTTAAGTCCACTCCAAAATCTTATCTTGGTATTAATCTCTGCCATAATCTATCAGTTCAGCTCCTTTTTATAAAATAAAAAGGAACTAGTTGAGACCTTCACTATAGTTCCTTTTATAGATTGCTTATTTTATTATTCCCTAAATTTAAATTCTATTTCCCTGAAGTAAAAATTTATAGTTATTCTCTATAAAATTAAGCATTACTTTTGCAATCAAAGAATGTCCTTCACTGTTAGGATGAATTCCATCTATACATAAGAACCTGCTGTAATCTCTATATTTAAGAAACTCTGACCTCACATCTACCATAAGGGTTTTTGTTCTGTTTGATACTTCAACAATTATTTCATTGTATGCTTTGTGCCAATTATATATCTCTATCTCCGAGCCTAACCAACTCAAAACATTCTGCTCAGACAATTCATCACCTTTTGTAATCCACTTAAAGTATCTTTTATAATCTAATGGGGGCAATGTCATAAGCACTGGAGTTATATTAGATTTTCTAAATGTATCTATCATGATAAGTAATGTATCACGGAAAGTTGACAAATCAGTATTAGGCTTATGTTCAATATCTGGCTTATGAGCAATTTCATCCCAATCAAAATCACAATCATTACCACCAAACTCAATAAGTACAATATCAGGAGTTTTTTTCAAAACATCATTATACATTTTGCTTATACCTCTTATAATGGTGCTTCCAAACCTTCCTGCATTATATACAGTCCCCTTTATACTGCTTCCAACCAAATTAACAAAGCAATCCTTTAAATTGGAATATCTAGACTTTTCACTGTCATAAACAACTCCCTTTGTTATAGAGTCACCAAAAACAACTAAGTTATAACTTTCCTTTAATTCCATAATACCCTCCTTATTAATATGTATATTTAAATATTCTCATTGACTATCCAATTATAGAAAATGCCCAAGATATCCTCTAGATTTTGCACTCCACCGTAGCCTTTGAACAATGCATTCTCCTTAGTGCATTTAATCCAACTCTTCTCACCCTTTTGAACACTTACAGCATCAAAGGTTTTAGCTTCGTATAAGGTATCAAATAAATCAATGCATACGTACCATCCACATTCACTTATAGTTTCTATTTGAATCCCTGTACTGCAGCTACTTTGAGCTATATTTTCATACCAATTCTGAAGTATACTTAATACTGACATATATTACTCCTTTTATGTAATACGTTAGCAATCAAACTTTATATAACCATTATACTACCCATATAGTCACAATTCAATACATAGTTATTAAAACTATGTATTGTTTTAATTGTATTATAACTAACTAGCTCTTTATTTGACTACCAAATCATATTTCAATATAATTTTCTGTGAAATAATATTTGGTATACATAGAAAGGATAAATGAATGAAAACATTATATGAGAAAGCTAAATTAGGAAATATAATTGCTTCGAACCGTTTTATTAGAAGCGCTACGTGGGAAAACATGGCTAGCGAAGAGGGACATATGACAAATGAGCTTTATGAGCTATATGAAGAACTTGCAAAAGGTGAAGTCGGAATTATAATAACAGGCTATGCTAATATAGTTAAGGAAGAGAAACCTAATGCTGGAATGATGGGTATGTACAACGATTCCTTTATAGATGAGTACAGAAAACTTACTAATATAGTTCATGCTCATGGTTCAAAAATAATTATGCAATTAGCTTATGGAGGAACAAAAACAACCTATAATGTTGAGGATAGAATTATCTTTGCACCGAGCGAAGTTCCTGATTTAACTACTAATGTTAAAGGAAAGCCAATGAGTAGAGAAGATATTGAGTATATAATAGAAGCTTTCGCCGAAGCTGGAAGAAGAGCTAAAGAATCAGGCTTTGACGGTGTCGAAGTCCATGGAGCTCATACTTATTTAATTAATCAATTCTTAAGTCCTTATTACAATAAGAGGACAGATGAATATGGTGGATGTCTTGAAAACAGAATGAGGTTTCTACTAGAAATTTATCAGAGAATTAGAGAGAAAGTAGGCACTAGCTTTCCTATACTAGTTAAGCTAACTGCAACAGAGTTTTTTGACGGAGGTCTAACTTTCCAAGAAACTATACAAATTTGCAAGGAACTTGAAAGAATTGGCTGTGATGGAATTGAGCTCTCAGGAAATATTCACGGAAAAGCAAAATCAATGGTTGGTAAGATTTTTGATGGTCATGAATTAGTGTCTGAAGGGTATTTTATCGAATACGCTAAAATTATAAGTAACGAAACCAATATCCCAATTATTACAGTCGGTGGATTCAGAGATATTACTATCATAGAAAGGATTCTCACAGAAACAAATATAGATTTTTTTGCTCTTTCAAGGCCTTTGCTTACTGAGCCACACTTAATAAAGCGCTGGAAAACAGGAGACAGAACTCCTGCAAAATGTATAAGATGTTCAAAATGCAGAACTCCTGAGGGCAACTATTGTGTAACTTTTAATAAGGTAAACTAAACAAAATGCAGCTGTGATCAAATTGTTCACAGCTGCATTTTGGGTCTGTAAATTATTAAAATATTTTAGAAAGAGTAGGCTTCTAAAACAATATTGCCTAAATAAACTAATGAATAGTATTACTTTACAGTTGCCTGAACTTCATCAACCATTTTTGCTGTAGAAGTAAATCCACCTGTTGATGTATACCAAACTTCTGGGTCAAGATATATTATATGATTATTTTTAAACGCTGAAGTACTCTTAATTAATTCATTTTCTAATGTCTTATTAGCAGTCGTACTTCCGCCTACAATAGCATTTCTATCTACTACAAATAAATAATCAGGGTTCTTTTCTACTATATACTCAAAGGATATACTTTGGCCGTGAGTAGAAACTTCTATATTTTTATCAACTGGAGGAAAACCAAAGGAATTGTGTATAACTCCAAATCTTGAAACTTGTCCATAAGCACTCATAGCACCTTCGTTAACTAAAACTACCAAAGCATTTTTAGAACTTGCAGTTGCTTTTTCATTTAAGACCTTAACTTTATTTTCAATAACCTTAAGCTCTTTGTCTACCACATCTTTTTTGTCAAAAATATTACCTAAAGTTATCATGTTGTTTTTAAAAGAGGCCATATAATCTTCATTATTTATAGCCATATAAACTGTAGGGGCAATCTTCTTAAATTCTTCATAAAGAGTCGCTTGTCTACCAGAAATTATTATTAAATCTGGCTTAACTTCAAATATTTTTTCAAAATTTGGTTCCTTTAGTGTCCCTACATCTGTATATTTATCATCTTTATATTTTTGTAGAAAAGTTGGCAGGCTTCCCTTTGGCAGCGCAGCTATTTCTACACCCATCTTATCAAGAGCATCCACTATACCATAATCAAACACTACTACTTTTTTGGGGTTCTTATTAAGACTCACTTCTCCTAGTTCATGTTTTATATTTATTTTTGTATTTGATTCAACATTTACTTGTGATTTGTTACTCTTTCCTGCCTGTGCATAAACAACAGTTGATACAATAGCAATTACTAGAATTGCAACTATTACTATTACCTTTTTCTTCATTTTCTTTTCCCCTTTATTATAAATTTATTTAAATATTTAAAAGTAAATACAAACTCTATAACTTTCCAAATCTTCTACTCTGAACTCCATTTCATATATGTCTTCTAACACCTCCTTATCAATAATTTCATGAGTAGGACCTTCTTTAGCAATCCTTCCATCCTTTAAGGCAACTATATAATCTGAATAACAAGATGCAAAATTAATATCATGAATAACTAAGATAATTGTTTTTCCTAAATTATCAGCCAAATCTCTTAAGGTTTTCATAATTTGAACCGAATGTTTCATATCCAAGTTATTAAGAGGTTCGTCTAACAGAATATATTCTGTATTTTGAGCAATAACCATAGCTATATAAGCTCTTTGCCTTTGTCCCCCGCTTAATTCATCAAGATACTTGTCTTGTATATCTATAAGCTTCATATATTCTAAGGCCTCATCAATATAACTAATATCATCTTTAGTAAGATTGCCTTGAGAATATGGGAATCTGCCAAAGCTTATTAGCTCTCTAATGGTTAGTCTTATGCTTATATGATTTGACTGCTTTAGTATTGATATTTTCTTTGCAAGTTCATCGCTTTTCCACTGGGAAAGCTCTTTGCCTTCAATAATCACGTCTCCTCCATCTCTCTTTAAAAGGCGACTTATTATAGATACTAAAGTACTTTTTCCCGCTCCATTTGGTCCAATAAAGCTAGTGATTTTACCTTTTGATATTTTTAAAGATACATTATCTACTACACTTTTGTTCCCATATTTTTTTGTTATGTTTTTAACCTCTATCATGCTTTATTCTCCTTTAACAGCAGATAAATAAAATACAATCCACCAATAAAATTAATAATAACGCTTAAAGTTGTACTAAAATTCATAAATCTTTCAATTACTAGTTGTCCGCCAATCAAGGCTACTATGCTTATAAGTATAGAGCCTATTATCAAATAACTATGTTTATAGGTTTTTAAGAACTCTCGAGATAGGTTAACTACAAGAAGCCCTAAGAAGGTTATTGGTCCTACTAAAGCTGTAGATATTGAAACAAGAATTGCTACAACAATAAGCATTCTTTTTACAACCTTGTCATAGTTAACTCCTAGATTAATAGCCTGTTCTCTTCCTAATGATAAAACGTCTAAAATTTTGATGTAGTCATAGGTATAAACAGCTATAATTGCTATGATAACGGTGGATACCCAAAGTATACCTGTATTAACGCTATTAAAGCTTGCAAACATCTTTCCTTGTATTATTGTAAATTCATTCGGATCTATTATCATTTGCATAAAAGAGGATAAGCTTTGAAATAAAGTTCCAAATATTAATCCTACTAACAATAGAAAATAAATGTTACTGTTTTCTTTTCTAAAAAGCACATTAAACAGCAGTACTGAAAAAAACATCATTAAACCAATTGATAAAGCAAAATTTACATTACTATTTATAGTTGTTATGTTTTTAGACCCAAGTACAAAAACAACAAAGGTTTGTATAAACATATATAAAGAATCTAAGCCTAAAACACTTGGAGTTAATATACGATTATTAGTTATTGTTTGAAATATCATTGATGAAAAAGCTATAGTTCCTCCGGTTAAAATGATTGCTAAAGTTTTCGGTATACGTCTCGAAAGCGCGTATTGATAGTTGCTGCTTGTTAACCCCAGGGTAATAAATAATATAATTAGTACTATTGATAATATTGAAATTAAAGCTATTTTCTTTCTATGTCCCATAAGACTTAGCCCCCCTTGATGAAAACAATAAATATAAGAACAAGACGCTGCCTATTACTCCTACAACAAGCCCAATGGAAACCTCATACGGATATAAAATTATTCT
The DNA here is from genome assembly GCF_023656515.1 of Clostridium swellfunianum. Classification (NCBI taxonomy): domain Bacteria; kingdom Bacillati; phylum Bacillota; class Clostridia; order Eubacteriales; family Clostridiaceae; genus Clostridium; species Clostridium swellfunianum. The sequence goes on along the minus strand of NZ_JAMOFV010000006.1, from coordinate 397,594 downwards.
TCCTAAAATGTCACAAAACAGAACAAATACCGCTCCTAGCAGTGCTGTATGTGGGATACTCTTTTTCATGTTATCTCCTAGATACATAGTTACTATATTAGGAATTATTAGTCCTAAAAAAGGAACCTTCCCTATTGTTATAACAACTACTGAGGATACTAATGAAATAATGATAATTCCTATATTTACTACTCTGTTATAGTTGAGACCTAAATTAGCTGCAAAATCTTCTCCCATTCCTGCAACAGTAAACTTATTAGCATATAGATAAGCAATTATGAGTAAAGGAACACTAATATATAAAAGTTCATAATTTCCCTTTATAACCATTGAAAAATTTCCCTGAAGCCAAGAAGAAATGTTTTGCACAAGATCATATTTATATGAGAAAAAGGTTGTTATTGAATCAATGATGTTTCCAACCATTATTCCTACAAGGGGAATAAAAACTGCATTTTTAAATTTTATTCTTTTTAATATTTTCATAAACAAAAATGTGCCAGTTAATGCAAAAACAAAAGATATAAGCATTTTTTGTATCGAACTAGCATCTGTAAATATCATTAAAGATACGAGCATTCCCATTTTAGCACTATCCTCTGTTGCGGCGGTTGTTGGAGATACGAATCTATTTCTACTTATCTGCTGCATAATGAGTCCGCTTATGCTCATGCTCATTCCAACTACTATTATGCTGATAAGTCGAGGCACACGGCTTAGAGCTATTACTTTAATCTTATCTTCATTGAAGCGAACTATATCTAAAATAGATATATCTTTTACTCCTACGAAGATAGAAACCATTGATAAAATAATTAAGGCTACAACCAGATATATTTTCTTCATAATACCTCCCAAGCATAATTAACACCTTTTAATTTGACATTTCTATTTTTTATACGATATAATAAGGCAACACTTCATTGACATTGAAATTTATTCTCAACTAATATTAGCATTTTATATTTATGTATTCTTAAAATATATTGAGATTTTTTATAAATATATTGAGATACTTTTAAAGGATAGGTGAACAAGTAGAAATGGTTGTAAATAACTTATGTGCTTCAATGGATAACTTTTATCTCTGTACACATATACCAATGAAGTCTTATAAAACTTGCGGATCCCTAATTTACTCAGTAGGTTATGATGAAGCTTTAGATAAAGTATTTTGTGAAAACAATATTTTTGAAGCTGCAAAAATAAGACTTTTAAACAAGGGAAAAGTCCCTTACATAACAGTCACATGTGTAGATAATATTAATTTTACTGCCTTTAATATTTGTTCTTGCAGCATAAATGAAGGCTTTTTTATTTTTGGGCCATACAAAACTAATGCAGATTTATGTATTGGTAATATAGTGTACAAACCCTTAGACTGTATACCTCATATTGTCTCTTTGTTCTATAATATAAGAAACGATTCATACTTTTTAAAACCAGATAAATCTCAAGCAAATTCTATTGGCTCTTATACAGAAAAGGCTGTTACCTATATAAAAGATAATTTTCATAAACCTATAACTTTAGATGATATCTCTAACCATATAAAGATTAATAGATGTTATTTTTGCAATTTATTCAAAAAAGAGACTGGTAAAACCTATTCTCAGTTTTTAAATGATACAAGAATAGAAAAAAGCAAGGAACTTCTAATTAATACTTCTTTATCGGTACTAGAAGTTTCCCTTTCAGTTGGCTTTAACAATCAAAATTATTTTAATATGATTTTTAAGAAACTTACTAACAAGACTCCTCTTGAGTATAGAAGTAACAACATGGTTTAACTAATATACTACGCACAAAACAGCATGATATACCCATGCTGTTTTTATTTTATTGATGATATTTTATGCTTTACATAAAAATCTAATAAATTTCCATAGATTCCTTGACAGATATTTTTTATCATGTATAATAATAATTAGTTAATAGTTATTATTAATTATTAAAAATTAAAACTATTTATATAAATTAATTAAAATTTAAATTCAACTTTAGGAGGTAAATATATTATGTCATTAATCGGGAAAGAAATTCAGCCATTCAAGGCGCAGGCTTATCAAAACGGAAAATTTGTAGAAGTTACAGAAGGTGATTTTAAAGGAAAGTGGAGCATAGTTTGCTTCTACCCAGCAGATTTTACTTTTGTATGTCCAACAGAATTAGAAGACTTGCAAAATAACTACGAAGAACTAAAATCACTTGGTGCTGAAGTTTACTCAGTTTCAACAGATACTCACTACACACATAAAGCATGGCATGATAGCTCAGAAGCTATTAAGAAAATTACTTACACTATGATTGGTGACCCATCACATGCACTATCAAGAAACTTTGATGTATTAATAGAAGCTGATGGTCTTGCTGATCGTGGTACCTTTATAATAGATCCAGACGGTGTTATTCAAGCTGTTGAAATCAACGCTGGCGGAATTGGACGTGATGCAAGCACTCTAATCAACAAGATAAAGGCTGCTCAATATGTAAGAAACAATCCTGGCGAAGTTTGCCCAGCTAGATGGAAAGAAGGAGCTGCTACACTTAAGCCAAGTCTTGATTTAGTAGGAAAGATATAAAAGGAGAAAGATATGATACTGGACGCAGATATAAAATCCCAATTAGCTCAATATCTTCAACTGATGGAGGGCGACGTGGTCTTGAAGGTAAGTGCTGGGTCCGACGATATATCTAATGACATGCTAGCTCTAGTTAATGAGCTAGCTTTAATGTCATCTAGAATTATTGTAGAAAAAGTTGAACTTTCAAGAACACCAAGCTTTAGTGTGAATCGTGTTGGAGAGGAAACTGGAGTAACTTTTGCCGGTATTCCTTTAGGGCATGAATTTACTTCCCTAGTACTAGCTCTACTTCAAGTTAGCGGAAGACCTTCAAAGGTTGAGGCAAAAGTAATTGATCAAATTAAAAATATTAAAGGTGAATACCATTTTGAATCATATATTAGTTTAAGCTGCCACAACTGTCCTGATGTTGTTCAGGCATTAAACCTGATGAGTATTCTTAACTCAGGCATTACTCATACTATGATTGACGGTACTGCCTTCAAGAATGAGGTAGAAAATAAAAATATTATGGCAGTGCCTACTGTTTATCTAAATGGTGAGTTCTTTGGTAGTGGTCGTATGACAATCGAAGAAATACTTGCAAAGATCGGCGAAGGTTCAGATGCTTCAGAGTTTGATACTAAGGAGCCATTTGATGTGCTAGTTATTGGAGGGGGACCTTCAGGTGCTAGTGCAGCTATCTATTCAGCACGTAAGGGAATTCGTACAGGAATAGTAGCTGAACGCTTCGGTGGTCAAGTGCTTGAAACTGTTGGAATCGAAAACTTTATTAGTGTAAAATATACTGAAGGTTCTAAGCTTGCAGCAAGCCTTGAAGAACATGTTAAAGAATATAATATTGATATTATGAAGGCACAACGTGCTAAAAATATAGAAAAGAAAGAATTAATTGAAGTTGAACTTGAAAATGGCGCTGTTTTAAAGAGTAAGAGTGTAATTATTTCAACAGGTGCTCGCTGGCGTAACGTTGGCGTACCTGGAGAAGCAGAATTTAAGAACAATGGCGTAGCTTACTGTCCTCACTGTGATGGTCCATTATTTAAAGGAAAAGATGTAGCAGTTATTGGAGGTGGAAACTCCGGTATTGAAGCAGCAATCGATCTTGCAGGTATCGTAAAACATGTAACTGTTCTTGAATTTATGCCAGAGCTTAAAGCAGATGCAGTTCTCCAAGAGCGTCTGTATAGCCTTCCTAATGTAACAGTGCTAAAAAATGTTCAAACAAAGGAAATCACTGGAACTGACAAGGTAAATGGAATTACCTACATTGACCGTGCTACAGGTGAAGAATCTCATGTTGAACTTCAAGGTGTATTCGTCCAAATAGGACTTGTACCAAATACAGAATGGTTAGGTAATACAGTTGAACGTAATCGTATGGGTGAAATTATAGTTGATAATCGCGGTGCTACAAGTGTTTCCGGTATATTTGCTGCAGGTGATTGTACAAATAGTCCCTATAAACAGATTATTATATCTATGGGTTCAGGTGCAAGTGCAGCCTTAGGTGCATTTGATTATTTAATACGAAACTAATTTAAAAAGCCGCTTTGATGCCTAGTGATAGCAAAGCGGCTTTTTTATTATTTTACTTACATAATTATCAGTAAACATTTCTTATGAAAATAATGCACTATTACAATAATATTTGCATATCTATGTTATTTATGATACGGTTCATTAGAGTTAATTCTATAAGCTCTATAAATTTGTTCATGTAAGATTACAATCAAAACACTAAAATCTATATCCATTTTAGAAACGGCTAGAGCAATATTTATCTTTTCTTGAATTCGTTCATTTAATTCCTCTTGAGATATTAAAAAACTAATATCACTCTTGCCTGCTAATGCCAGGTCTGAAATTTTTTTTGCTAATTCTTCTGAAGATATCAGGTTTCCTTGTGTGCTTATATGCACTACAAAGCTCTTATCATCTAATTCTTTGAGAACCTGAGTGCAACTCTTACATTCTTTGTAAGATAGTTTACAATACTTTGAAAGTCTTTTAGTATACTCTGCAGTAGCCTCTTTCGCAAATTTATCTCTTATTTTATCCAAGGTTATTACTTTAATATTCATTGTAAAATCTCCACTTATAAATATTAGTACATTTTTTCTAGTAATCCCTTACTTGCATCCCTTTTAAAGAATTTTTCCTAATAGATTGTATTTACTCTTTACCATCTGGTTCTTTATATGTTTACTAGAAGGTGTACTATTTAATTTAGAATTGCTAATTATTATGCTCCACTAATTATTAATAATTTTATTTAATTGCTCCAATAGTATAACTCTCATAAGCTGATGAGGGAATGTCATCCTAGAAAAAGATAACTTATAGTTAGCTCTACTTAAAACTTCCTTTGAAAGTCCTAACGATCCCCCAATTATAAATACCACTTCTTTTCCTTCTCCATGGTCTAAACTCCTAATACTTTTTTTCAGTTCCTCTGTTGTGGCTATTTTTCCTTCAATAGCTAAAGCATAAACATATGCTGTGTCCTTTATGTGCTTTAAAATAGCCTCTCCTTCTTTTGCCTTGATTTGAAATTCTTCTTTTTCAGATGCATTATCAGGTGTCTTTTCATCAGAAACCTCGATTAATTGAAGCCTCACATGTTTACTAAGCTTCTTTGAGTAATCTTCTATTGCATCCCTTAGATACTTTTCTTTAATTTTTCCTACTGCAACTATTGTTATATTCATATCCTTCTCCTCTTTATCAAAACCATGAGAACTGTTATTACCTGGGAAATACCAAGCGTATGTGTTCTTAATTGTTGAGTAGCATCATAAACATATTTTAGCCCATTTTAAAAAAAATGAAAATATTAACGTGTTTATTAAAATTCAATTGGGGGTGTTATATTGGGAAACAAAACTGTATTAACTGGCAATGAAGCGGTAAGTCAAGGTTTTTGGGAGGCTGGTGGCTTCATTGTTTCAAGTTATCCTGGTTCTCCTACAGTAGATATTTTAGAATCTCTAAAAAAATATAAGGATGTAGACAGCGAGTGGGCTTCGAATGAAAAAGTTGCCTTTGAAATAGCTATGGGAGCAAGCTTTGCGGGGGCAAGGTCAATGGTGTCTATGAAACATGTAGGAGTTAACATAGCTGCGGATCCCTTCATGACCTTTACTCAGACAAAAATAAATGGAGGCTTTCTCCTAGTTGTCGGAGATGATCCTGGTCTTACAAGCTCTCAAAATGAGCAAGACAGCAGATTTTGGGGGAAATTTGCTAATATACCTGTATTTGATCCAGCTACACCTCAAGAGGCAAAAGATTATACCATAAAAGCTTTAGAGTTAAGCGAACAATTCGGCACTCCTGCTATGATTAGGCTCACAAGTAGACTTTGCCACAGTAGAGGTATTGTAGAACTAGGTGATAGGGAAAATCTCATGCCTTATGGTTTTAAAGAAGATCAATCAAGATACTGCATGCTGCCTCCTTATTCTAATGAGCAGCAAAAGTTTATGAACGAGAGAATGAATAAGCTTGAGGATTTTAATAATAGCTTCAATTTCAATATTTTAGAAGAAGTTGAAGGTACTGAAACTCTTATAATAACAAGCGGCATGCCTTATGAAGTACTGAAAGAAATTTCTCCAAAGGCATCCATATTGAAGCTTGCTATGGTTTGGCCTTTGCCAGTCGCCCAAATAAAAGAACTATCTAAAACCTATAAAAATTTAATAGTCGTTGAAGAACTTATGCCCTTAATAGAGGAAACACTTAAAGCAATTGGTATAGCAGTAGAGGGGAAAAAATATTTTCCTTATACAGGAGAACTCACAGTTGATACAATAAAAGCTGGTTTGCTTAAAGCCAAAGTAATTGAACTTCATGAAGGTCCAATAGTAGAAAAGACACCTACGGTTCCCCGTACACCTATGCTTTGCGCAGGCTGTCCTCATAGACCTATATACCATATTCTTAAAATGGCAAAAGCAACAGTAATGGGTGATATAGGATGTTACTCTCTCGGGGTCTTAGAACCTTTTGAAGTTCATAAGACTAATATAAGTATGGGAGCTTCTCTAGGATCAGCGCTAGGTATGGCAAAAGTATACAAAAGGCTAGGGGTAAATAAACCAATAGTTGCTACGATAGGTGACGGTACTTTCTTTCATTCAGGTATGACTGGCTTTGTGCAGCTGGCCCAGGCTAAGGAAAATATTACAGTAATTATATTAGATAACAGAACTACTGCAATGACCGGCGGGCAAGTAACTCCAACTACAGGAGATTATTTTAAAGAGGAAAATCTGTATAGTATAAATATACCTGAAGTATTGAGATCTTTCGGGATTGACGACATAACAGTAGTTGATCAATTTGAATATAAAAAAACTAAAGAAATTATACACGCAGCTATAAAAAGGGAAGGTTTATCAGTTATAGTAACTACAAGACCTTGTGCACTAAACTACAAGATTAAAGCTTATCATTATTATGTAGATGATTCCATTTGTATAAGCTGCAGAAGCTGTATACGAGTAAATTGCCCTCCAATATCAATGAAGCAATATGAAGGAAAAGATAAAAAGAATTCATATATAAATCCAGATATGTGTGTTGGCTGCTCTGTATGTTCACAGGTTTGCCCAGTAGGAGCAATTAAGATAAGTAATGCAGAGAGGAGAGATTGATTATGAATATAACTAATATCCTTTTGTGCGGCTGCGGAGGACAAGGGCTTGTTTTGACTACAAAAATTTTATCTGAGGCAGCCTTTGAAGACGGTTATGACTTAAAGACAAGCGATGTAATTGGACTTTCCCAAAGGGGCGGTATGGTATGGGGAAGTGTAAGATTTGGTGAAAAAGTTCACTCTGCTCTTATACCTGAAGGAGAAGTCGATGTACTTTTAGCTTTAGAGCAGCTTGAAGCGCTACGCTGGAGCTATAACTTAAAGCCTAACGCAACGGTTTTATTAAATAAGTTAAGTATCTTCCCAAACAGAGTTCTAATTGAAAAAGAAGAGTATCCTAAAAACATCACGGAACTACTTGCTGATAAAAAACTTCAAGTTATCTTAATTAGTGCTCAGGAGCTTGCAGATAGCCTCGGAAATTCTAAAGTTATGAATTTAGTTATGCTTGGCAGACTATCAACAATCCTTCCTCTAAGCATTGATGCTTGGGAGAGATCTATAGAAAAAAATGTACCTTCTAAAACCATAGAACTTAACAAGAAAGCTTTCTACCTTGGTAGAGAAGCATAACAAAAAACTGATATCTTGAAGCTCAAGATATCAGTTTTTATTATTAATTAAGCGTTAACTCCGCAACATTTCTTGTATTTCTTTCCGCTTCCACATGGACATGGATCATTTCTTCCTACTTTATTCTCATTAACTATTGTCTTTGTTTCTCTCCACTTAACTTGGATTTCTTTTCTCTTTTCCTTTGAGAATATACCTTCCCATTGTGGAAGTTCATAAAGATAGTCTGCTTTCGCATCAAGCATATTGAAATATAACTTTTCAAAGTCTATCTTTAATTCAATCTCTGTATTTTCATTTATGCTTTCAAGATCGATATTTTCTATAAGACTTTCATTTATTCCATCTAGAAATCCCATGAAGAATATGTTTGTTGTTCCAAATTCTTCTGATAAAGCATTGATAGTACCTTTTATTTCTCTTTTATGGTTAGCTAGTACCTTGCTATATATACTTCTTTCTATAGCTCCATACTCATTCCAGAAAGCTGCCTCTCCTCTAGTTTTTACATAATCTACAACCATGTCAGTCCATTGTTTATATAGGCTCATGTTAATTTCTCCTTTTGTTAAAAGTTTTATCTTTTACTATAGTTATTATAATAAAATTATTAACCGTTTTCAATATTTGTAAAAAGTTACTTCTTTAATATACCTTCTATGTCTTCTTTACCAAAAGGCTTAGAAGTATCATGGTTTCCACCTATACTTTGGATGTCTTTATTATCAACCATAATCTTAACCTTCGATACTGATGGAAGTTGTGTTAAAGAGTTCAATATAGACCTCAAGAGCGCTTCCTCTTTTGCTGGACTCATAGTAGTCCTAGCCTCGCCGCTTAAACTTACATAGGCTATTGCATCTTTTATAGAAAAGCTTAACAGCCTGGTTTCCTTAGGAAAAATAGGCTTAAGCCCACTGCCGGCAACATTAGCAGGTCCCTTTAAAAGTTCCTGCATAATAATTTCTCCAACAAGTTCTTCCTTGTTAACAAGCCTTTCTTCTTTCGCTACTTGTGCCTTTTCTTTATTTGATGAGGAATCAAAATACAAATCCAGATTTATATTTTGATCCTTCTCTTTTGGCAAGACAATATTTTTAAGCTTTTCATTATTATTGATACTTAATTTATCCTTCTTTTCGCAACCAGCAAAACTTAGGGTAGAAATAAAAACGGCGCTCGTTAAAATTAATATTTGCAGCCTTCTCATAATGACCCTCCTACCTGTACTCTAAAATTCAATATAGTTACTTGGCATGTCTCTTCTTGCAACAGTCAGACCTATATCTTTATTTAAATCAATGCCTTTTTCCCTTAATATATTAACCACAGTTTGATAAGCAAGCTCTGGATAGTTGTTTGTCTCGCTTAAATGGCCTAATATTACTCTCTTTCTCTTTGAGCCATTTATAAGCTCTGAAATAGCATTTCCACAAGCGTCATTTGAGAGATGTCCAAAATCACTTAAGACTCTCCTCTTTAAGGGATATGGATAAGGTCCAAACTTTAGCATCTCAACATCATGGTTGCTTTCAATAAGAATTACATCCGCATCCTCTATATTTTTCCTGACTATTTCAGAATAATGTCCTAAGTCGGTAGCAACAGCTACCTTCTTTTTCCCATGATATACGGCATAACCTTGAGCTGATGCAGAATCATGTGGTATTTCAAAACTAACTATATCCAAATCCTTAATAGAAACTTGGTTTTCAAGCATAACCCTGATATTATCTTCCTTAATATTTCCAATAGAACTAGGCATAGCCTTCCATGTAAGCTCATTAGCATATATAGGAAGATTGTATTTTCTAGATAAAACCCCTATTCCCTTAACATGGTCTGAATGTTCGTGGGTCACAAAAATTGCATCAAGTTCCGCTGGATTTTGATCTATATCTTTCAACGCTTTTTCAATGCTTTTACCTGGCAAACCCGCATCTATCAATATTTTTGCTTCACCGGAGGATATAAACATGCTGTTGCCGCTGCTGCCACTATATAATGAAGAAAATATCATAAATTATCCTCCTATTGTAAGATACACCTTATGTATATCAACTAACAGTCCTCAGTTCTTACTCTTCTAATGTCTGCTCCTAGCATCTTAAACTTCTCTTCTATGTGAGGGTACCCTCTATCTACATGATCAATACAAGTTACTTCTGTAATTCCCTCAGCCATAAGTCCTGCTATAACCATTGCGGCTCCAGCTCTTAGATCAGTTGCCTTAAGCATAGCTCCAGTAAGCTTGTCAACTCCATCGATTATTGCAGTTCTTCCTTCAACTTTTATATTTGCTCCCATTTTCTTAAGTTCATCTACAAATTTAAATCTGCTTTCCCAAATGCTTTCATTAACAATGCTTCTTCCACGAGAAACAGCTAACAGTGTAGTCATTGGCTGCTGAACATCTGTTGGGAATCCTGGATAAGGTAGTGTCTTAACATTAACTCCCTTTAGGCTTCTATTAGATCTAACCACTATAGAATCCTCATTTTCAATTACTTCAACGCCCATTTCAATAAGTTTTGCAGTAATTGATTCCATATGTTTTGGTATAATGTTGTTTACAACAACCTCTCCTCCACAAGCAGCTGCTGCTATCATGTAGGTTCCAGCTTCAATCTGGTCTGGAATTACACTGTAACTACATCCTTTAAGTTCTTTTACACCAACAATCCTAATAACATCGGTTCCTGCTCCCTTAATGTTAGCTCCCATTGTATTTAGGAAATTTGCAACGTCAACTACATGAGGCTCTTTAGCTACATTTTCTAATACTGTAGTTCCTTCAGCAAGAGCTGCTGCAAGCATAACATTAATAGTCGCTCCTACACTCACCACATCAAAAAATATATTCGCGCCAACAAGTCTGTCAGCCTTAATCTTAACAGTTCCATGTTCTATGGTAACAGTTGCTCCTAAAGCTTCAAATCCCTTTATATGCTGATCTATAGGTCTAACCCCTATAGGACAGCCTCCAGGCAAGTCAACATAAGCCTCTCTAAATCTCCCAAGAAGGGCTCCATTTAAATAATAAGAGGCTCTCATTCTTCTAACATCCTCAGTATTTGCATGAACACTGTTTATCTTTGTACTATCTATAGTTACTGTATTATTTCCTTTAATAATTTTACAATTAAGACTTTCTAATATTCTTTCTAAACACTGAACATCTTCAATGTCGGGAATGTTGTCTAAAACACAAACACCCTGACTTGCCATAATGGCCGCTGGTATTATAGCTACAGCAGCGTTTTTGGCTCCACTTACATCAATCTTTCCAAATAGTTCTTTTCCACCATTTATAACTAGCTTTTCCATGCCAGCACCCATCCTTACTAAATTTTTAATTATATGCCCATATCCCGAATATAATGCTACATTTTCAGCCTAAATATCAAAATTTATTATAACACATTATGAATACTTTAGCATAACTTTTTTTACAATTACTTCATATAGGAATATTTTCCCACAAATGCTTTAAAAAATACATATATAATTTTCTATATGATTATATAGTAATTATTTTATCATTTCTATGGGAAATAGGGAAATAAATTGTTAGTAATTCCTTTATAAGAAAAATAATGAAGAATAAAAAAATGAAGAACAGAGAATTCATTGACAAAATCCTTTATGGATTTAGACTCAAAAAATTCTTCATTCTTCATTCTTGGTTATTAGACCTTATCCTAATTCAAAGCTTCCGCAATCAGTGCACTCAGGAGTTTGTGCTCCATGCTCATGCTTAACAACTTGAATTTGCTCTAATGTACAGTAGTTGTCATCCTTACAGTGGAATTTACATTCAGAAACTGTACACCCTATACTTTGATTGTGTTCCATTGACTGTAATTTGTGTTTCATATTCTTATCCTCCCAAATACTAAAAATGTTTCCCTAACTATTGAGCCATAAATATATATGGCTCATACACAAATTTAGTATTAGTATAAATAAATCATATTATACTAAGTATAAATATGGTATAATAGCCTTATGTAAATCATATATGAATACGATTAATTGCTAATTTATTTTGACATATGGGGGATTATAATGAAGTATTATTTAGTTGCTTTATTCGATGCAGAGTCTTATAGCGCAATGGAAAAAATTCAAAAAAATATTTGCCAAAAATATAAAATTTATAAAAATATTCCTATGCTTCATATAACACTTGAGGTAGTTGAAGATCCAGACCTTGATAAGCTTTCACGTGTTATAGGTGAAATATTAAAGCCTTACAAAAAATTTAAAGTAGAAACCAATGGAGTAATTTGCTTTGATCCTCCGTATAAATCAGTTAACTTAAAGATTGAAAATAAAGGCTATATAATAAGACTTGCTAGAACTATGAATGATATGCTAAAGCTTCATGGTTTTAAAGTGCGTGAAAATATTGATGATTGGGATTTGCACGTTTCTCTTGCCAATACTAACTATGCTGTTAGAGAATGGAGTGGCAGAGAATATGTAGCTGCCTGTACTGATGCTAAGAGAGATGGATTCTATAGATTATCTAAAATTGATAGGATTGAACTTTGGAAGCCAATAAATAATAAAAGAGAAATGCTTGTTAAAAGCTTTCCGCTTAGGGATTATTAATTTTTTGAAGTCTGATTGTTTTAATCAGGCTTTTTAATTTTTTATTGTACCTTTTTCCAAAAACAAAAAACTATTTATAACTTTACATCGTCTAATAGGTGAATAAGAAAACAGGGCGGTGTAATTGATGTGGAGGAAAATATATTAATGTCTGAAAATTTAACTCGGACAACCTTTTGTACTCTTTTAAACGAGAAAAAAGAAAGTTTATATAGACTGGCATACATGTATGTAAAAAATCAACAAGATGCACTAGATATCGTTCATGAATCTATATACAAAGCCTACACTTCCTTTGAAAAATTGAAGGAGCCTAAATATTTTAATACATGGCTTACTCGAATTGTTATAAATTGTGCACTAGATCATATACGAAAGAACAACAAAATCGCTTTTTTAAAAGGAAACTCGCTTTTCGAACCGTCATGGGAAATAAATTCGGATGAGCATATAGATTTATACAACGCTATTGATAAACTAAATGGAAATCTAAAAACCGTAGTTATACTTAAATATTTTCAGGATATGACCATAGAATCAATAGCAGAACTTTTGGATTGCCCGGTAAGCACAGTAAAAAACAACCTGCATAAGGCTTTGAAATATTTACGACTTCAATTAATGGAGGATGAGTTTTAATGAAGGATTTGAAAAAAGATTTTAATAACATTCCTATACCCAAAGAGCTTGACAACGTAATTGAAGATGCATTGGATAAGGCTGAAAGAAAACTCGTGCTAAGATTCACTAAACCTATCGCAGCTGCTGCCTGCATTGGAGCATTAATTCTAACCTTAAACCCTTTTCTGACAAAGCACTTTGGCAATAGTCCTACTAAAGAGTTAGCCAACTCTCCTATAGAAGAACAGCCTGCTGCAGCTATAACCATATCTAGCCTTCCAACAATAGATTCTTATGACAATCTTAAAAGCTTACTGGCTTCTAACGGACTTATATTAGATCAAAGTATGATAAGGGAAGATGCACTAAATAAAAGCAGTGCAGATATATCCTCTCAAAAGGAGTCTGTTAACTACTCCACTACAAATACCCAAGTTACTGGTGTGGACGAGGCTGATATTGTTAAATCAGACGGAAATTATATTTATAGCATAAATTCAAATAAAATAAATATTACTAAAGCTTATCCGGCATCAGCTATGACCGTGGTAAAATCTATACAATTAGATGTTGATTTTAGGGTTAGAGAGTTGCTTTTGGATAAAAATCACCTTATTGCTATAGGACAGAAAAATCTTCCTATGCGTGTAACTTCTAAGGAGAATTCTAATGTACTAGAAGATAAAAGTATGCAGAAATCTGTAAAAGACAGTATAGGAATTTCAGACACTAAAGCAATAATTTATGATATTTCAGATAAAAGTCAAGCCAAAGAAGTTAAAACCGTTGAGCTTTCCGGTTATTATGTTTCTTCAAGGAAAATAGACTCAACTATTTTTCTTATAGCCAATCAACCTATAAGAGACACTGATAAACCTTATTATAAGGATAGCAGCCTAGGTGGAGGTTCATTAGGTATTGACTATGATAAAATAAAATATTGCCCTAATGCTTTAGCACCTAGCTATATCAATATAGCTTCTATAAATCTAGAAAAAACAATTGATGCGGTTAAAGTAGATTCTTACTTAGGTTCGGCATACACGCTCTATGTATCTTTAAATAACTTATATTTATCAGGCTACAGCAGAAATGATGTTTCTACTGTGTATAAATTTTCTTTAGATAATGGAAAAGTAAATTATACCGCTAAAGGTGAAGTAGCTGGAAATGTTCTTAATCAATTCTCTATGGATGAACATGGAGATTATTTTAGAATTACTACAACTCAAAACAGAAATGGAACGAAGCAAAGTAATAATCTATTTGTATTAGATAATAAAATGAATATAGTTGGTAAGCTTGAAAACCTAGCTCCTGGAGAGCAGATTTATTCTACAAGATTTATTGGTAACAGAGCTTATATAGTAACCTTTAAGACAACGGATCCACTCTTTGTAATTGATCTTAAAAATCCTAGCAACCCTATAGTTCTCGGAGAATTAAAGATTCCAGGCTTTAGCACTTACCTTCATCCTTATGATGAAAATCACATAGTAGGCTTTGGAAAAAATACCGAAGAAGTAGGAACGAGAGTATCCACTAAAGGCATTAAAATTTCTATGTTTGATATAACTGATATAAATAATCCAAAAGAGAAGTTTACAACAGTAGTAGGCAGCTTTGGAACTGAATCAGAACTTCTTTATAACCACAAAGCACTACTTTTTTCAAAAGAAAATAATATCTTTGCTTTTCCAGTTACTATTGGATATAATGCAGCCGAGTTGAAACTTGCAGAAGCAAAAAGACTGCCTAAAGATTACGGACTACCTGCTTTCGAGGGTGCTTATGTATTCAGTATTGATATGGATAAAGGTTTTATATTAAAAAGCACCTTAACCCATAATGAAAACAAAAAGTATGAACCAAAGTATTTCTCTACAGAGGAAGCTAGAACAAATAAAATTCAAAGAATTCTCCATATCAACAATACGTTATATACAATCTCAAACGGTATGATTAAAGCCAATGATATGTCTTCTATGAAAGAACTTGGCTCAGTAAAACTTCCAAAATAAATGAACCTGAAGCATATGCTTCAGGTTCATTGTTCTTTTCCGCATTTAGGGCAGAAGGAAGCCCCTCTATCCATTTCAGCACCACATTTCTTGCAAGCCTTTTTATCCTTAAGCTTCATAAGTTTTTTCTTGAGAGCATTAATATCCTTCTCAATAGCCTCTATCTCCTCGCACTTATTTATAAGGCTCTTATCCGTTACTTTCTTTTCTTTATAGTCGTTATATATTTTTTTACCTATTTTTCTGCATATATCATCAACCATCTTTTCTTCGGAGGATATAGCCATATTAAGCTTAGAAACCTCAATTAGATTCTCAGACTTGTAAGCAACATTAGATACTCCATCTTCTAAATACTTTCCTATCTTTGACAACCTGTCTTTTAAAGGCATTCAATTCAACTCCTAAAACCTGCTATAGTTTTAGTATATGAATAACTTCTGATTTTGCTGCGATAAAATCTTATTTATTTTAATTTTACCTTTACTGCTTCGTTAACGAATCTTGTTTTTGTGTACCCATTTATAAGCACTCTAAAAGTTTTCTCTTTCTTAATATCTAGCCCCTTAGAAGGTTCGAGCTTATACTTAGTATTTGCTATATAAAGTACAGGATCATTAATCCTTATTTTATCCCAATCAGATAAAGCATTCAAATACTCATGTTTTTTATTATATTTATCTATATAGTAAACTTCATTAGAGCCTCCTCCTGAACTAAAGCTTTTCTCTGCGCTATGATCATCGGCTGGCCAAAACTCTGTACTAAGCATTTCAAACTTATCACTGTATTCAGGCTGATTAAATTCAAAAGTTATATCTTCTCCAACCTTTAAATTGTTAACAAGAAGCTTTGTTCCAAGATACTCAAATTCCTGAGGCTTATCTTCATCAAGTTTTACAAATAACTCTACAGGCTTACTTTCAGAAATTTCTGTGCTTATCCTTGTTACCCTAATCTCAATCTCCTTAGGATTATCAAAGTACATAGAATCAAAGGTCATTTCATTATTTCCATAGCCTACAGCTGAGTATGCATTCCAATCTCCATGTCCAAAATTATAAGGCTTATATTCCTTTCCCTTTACAAATATCCTTACATCCTCAAGCCCCAATACTCTTTCATTTTTCTTACCTCCATTCCTGCAGTTAAAGCCTAGCCTAGTAAGGGTAGGGGATATAGTTATCTTATTAAACTCTATTGTGTAATTTTCAACCTTTATAGAAGCATTAATATCATAGCTTTTGCCTTCATGCTTGGTTATAGGAATCTCAAAACTCCAATTTCCTTCAACAACTTCCTCACTGTCTCCTGATTTTGTTATAAGCTTTTTAAATGTTAGATTTATAGTTTTATCATCCGTATCAATAGGGTATAACGTTAAAGTCCCAGTGCCTCCTGAATTAAATACAGCCGTATACATTTTTATATTTGTACCTTCAAGCTGCTTTACCCAGTTTTCTTTTATATCTATACCATCATTATACTTAATCCTGTACTCTTTTCCTTCCTTAATGTCCTCTATTTTATAAGAAATTAATGTCTGCATATCATCAGCCACTACATCCGTAACTGTTATTTTTATATTTTTATCTGTTCTCGATATATTTAGCTTATTTCCGTAACCTCTATCTATTAGTTTGTTCATCCGAGAATCTGGGTTAATTAGTTTTATAAGGTTCATAATTGGCTCTTTAGCTGCAAAAACTGTAGCCACAGACATAGTGAGAATTGCAGCAGCAATCAACATTGTTCTTAATGACTTTCTTAGCTTCCTTCCACCGTTTTTTGTACTGTCTACTTTATTTTTTACATTTAACATAAAATCCTTGGGAATGACTATGTCTTCTCTACTCTGTTCAATCTCACTTATCATTTTTTCCACTTCGTAAAGTTCTTGTCTGCATTCTTCACATTCTTCAAGGTGTTTTGATACCTTTATTTTTTCCTCTTCACTTAAATTTCCATCCAAGTAATCAATAAGGTATTCTTTTATAGCTTCACAATTCATAACTAAGCCTCCCTTCCTAATATATCTCTAAGCATTTTTAAGCCTCTAAATAGCTTTGTCTTAACCGTTCCAAGCGGTATATCTAAAATCTCAGCTATTTCTTTTTGAGAATAGCCGCTATAGTATTTCAAAATAATCATTTCTTTGTGTTTTTCATCAATTTTCTTTAAGCCATTAATAAGATCCATTCGTTCTTCCTGCTCTGCTAAAACATTAATCTCGCTTGAAACTTCTATTTCCTCTGAGATAAGGACCTTCTTTTTCTCTCTAAGAAGCTTTCTGCATTCATTTAACATTATAGAAATAACCCACTTCTCAAAAGCTTCTTCACTTTTAAGCTTCTGTATATTTTCAATAACCTTGATTGCAGTATTATGAAACACATCCTCAACATCCGCATTATTTTTCACATATGAAAAACACATCCTATATAACTTGTCTTTGTTCAAATCTAACCATTCTAAAAAAACTTCATATTTGCCTTTTTTAAGACTTTTTACTATAAAAGATATATCTTTTTTTACTTCCACCGTCTCACTTCCCTTCTATACCAATAAGATTCAATACCTATAACAAAAGTTTCAAAAACTAAAAATTTATTTTATTGCTAAAAACAATGCTCTAAAGCATTATTAATCTATAAATGATTATAGCTTATATAACTTTGTGTTGTTATGCGAAAATGAAAAAAGATGCAGCCCTGGCTGCATCTTTCCTATATATCCAACAAGTTTTTCTTATAATTAGCATATCTTTCTCTGAGCTCTTTCATCTTATCATCAAGCTCTAATTGAAGTGCTGAAACAAGTTCATAATTTTTATCTTCTATAGCTTCTTTAATTCTTGTAAACAAACTCTTTGATGTATAGCTATCCTTCATTATATAGTATCTTAGGTTGTTTATAGCCATCCAGTTAGATACATCTAAGTCTAGAGCCTTATCAAGAGAGTGAAGCATCTTGTAGCCTCTTATTTCGTCACTGTAGTTTGCAATTATTCTTCCGCTAATTTCAGTGAGCCATCTCTTAGTTGCAGTAAGTCTGAAGCTGTTTATAAGCCTATCGTTTAAGATATCTCCAGCCTTTAATGCACTTAGCTTTTCTGGGTACTTATCAAAAGCATGCAGATTTTCATAAACTGTGGCAGGAGCCTTTCCAAAAAACTCTTCTCTTTCCTCGCTAGTGAAATCCTCAAATACATCTTCTTCGCTTCTATAAGCTCTATCTTTCTCTAGATAGTCAGTTGTTTCTCCAGGCTTTTTAGAAAGCTCTGCAAGAAGTTCATCCTCATTTTTTCTATTTTCTATGGCATACTTAATTCCGTCCATCATAGCCATGTATAAAGTCGCTAAGCATAGATAGGTATTTGTATATGGATTTGGAGCTCTAAGCTCAAATCTAGTAGCAAGTGGATTCTCAACATCTCTAATAAGACCAATTAGTATAGTTCTATTTCTTGAAGGCAAATCTACGCTGTGACCTAATGAAGTAACTATACATACAGGCGCTTCAAAGCCTGGCTTTAATCTTCTTAAAGAATCATTTGTTGCAGATACAAATGGATTTATGACCTCATAGTTTTTTAGAATACCCATAACTGAAGCATATCCTACAGCACTCATAAAATGCTCTTTTGTTGCATTAAATAGATTTATTCTCTTTCCATTCTTAAGCTTCAGAGCCATACCTATATGTGTATGTTCTCCGCTTCCTGCCACTCCATCAATAGGTTTTGCTAAAAATGTTACATCAAGGCCATTTCTTCTAAAAGTTTCTTTAACTATAGTTCTAGCTAAAAGTTCATTGTCTGCTGCTTGTATTGAAGTAGAGTACTTCCAGTCAATTTCAAGCTGTTCCATTATATGAGTGAGCTTACCTGACTCATCCATTTTAGCCTTAACTCCACCCACTTCCTTATGACCCATTTCAGGCTCAAGTCCATATTGTTCCATAAGAATTAAGCTTTGTTCCATAGCTGTACGAACTGCGCCCTTTGTTCTTGTCCAGTATTGTTCTTGTAAAACTTGAGAAGTTGATAATTCTTCTACTACAGCCTTTTCATCAGGAGTTTTAACCCAAAACTCAAGCTCTGTAGCTGAGGTTGGCACTAAGTCTTCAATATCCTCATACTTAATTCCATATACAGCTAAACTTTCTGGGTATTTCTTAAATAAGTCTAATAGCGTTTCTTTAAAATAGTTTATGGAATTTTTTAAAATACATCTTGAATCTACTGCTTTTCCCTCGTAATATAAAAAGCTTGGTATTCTAAGAGTTCCTACTGGCTTTTGTGTTTCTTCATCTATAAATTCATAGTTATAATCAACGAACCAATTAACATCAAGGTCTGCGACTATATCTATCTTTGCGTTATTTAAGCTGGCTATTCCAGGCAGGGCAACTGAAGATCCATCAGTTTGAACTGCTCCAGTTAAAAATGTATACATATCTTCTAAGAAAAGTTTAACAGGTATCTTTTCATCCGTATCGTTTCCTGCTAGGTCTATACCTACTAAAGAAACAAATTTTATCTCAGGATGATTTGCTAGTAATGTTTTTAAATTTTCTTCTGAATGTTCTACTTTAGGAACGATATAAATTAAATCCTTATACATAATTTTTACGCCTCCATAATTCTCAAATACATACTCTCTTATTAATGTCATTATAGCGCTGACACTAAAATTCTGTATAATTCCAAAAAAATATTTCCGCTTTTTATTAATTTATTAATTAATAAATTATAAACAAGTGTATTTTTGATAATTTGTTAAATGTAAACATATGCATTTTAATTTTTTATGTGCATTTAAAATATCTTTTATTAACAATCACCTTAAAACCTAATTTAAATATTTTTTATACACAAACATTATGAAAAAGAGTATAATATTTTAATGAAGGATTCGACCTATACCTACGGAGGTGGAATTAGTGGGTGAAGTATTACAAAAAAACAGTATGCCAATAGGTTTTTTCGATTCAGGTGTTGGTGGCATAAGTGTTCTCAAAGAGGCTGTTAAGCTGCTTCCTTACGAAAACTATATATATTTTGGCGATTCCAAGAATGCACCTTATGGAACGAAAAAAGTTGATGAGGTTAAAGACCTCACCTTTAAAGCTGTAGACTTTTTGCTATCGAAAGGTGTTAAAGCTATTGTAATTGCTTGCAATACTGCAACAAGTGCAGCTATAGAGGATTTAAGAACTAATTATACAAACGTGCCTATTATAGGTATTGAGCCGGCATTAAAACCAGCAGTAGAGCTTAACAGAAAAGGTAAGATTATAATTATGGCTACTCCTATGACCTTGGCCGAAACAAAATTTAGCAATCTTATGAAGAGTTATAAAGATAGAGCAGACATAGTCCCTATGCCTTGCGCCGGTCTAGTTGAGCTTATTGAAAGCGGAATAATAGAGGGAGAAAGAGTAAATTCATACCTTAATGAAAAACTTAAGCCCTATTTAAATGGAGATTTGAGTTCTGTAGTGTTAGGCTGCACTCACTATCCATTTATTAAAAATGAGCTTTTAAGCGTTGTAACTAAAGATGCAGAAATAATAGATGGAAGCCTGGGAACAGTGAAGCAGCTAAGAAGACAGTTATCTAATATGGGTGCTTTAAACAAACAAGATAAAGGCGGCACTGTTGAAATAATTAATTCATCTAATGACGAAGAACTTTTAAAACTCAGTTATAGACTACTGGAATATTAAATACTCGAAAGCCCGTCTGGGCTTATTTTTTTAGCCAAAATTATATTCATTATGAACACATTTTATTCCATTAGAATACATTAAACTATAAAAACAATGGAAATAAGGTGATGCAGTTGAAGGTTTTTTGGCTAAAAAAGTACTCAGAGGAAAGAGAGATAAACATGTACAGAAGCTATAAGGAATCTAATAATAACTCTACCGTAAACATAAAGGATGATATTCTATATAGATACCTGACGCTGACAAACCCAATTGACAGTAAGTGTGTATACACACTACACGAATTAAATCTCAAACTTAAAGATAATAATGTTTTAAAGCTTCTATCAGCAGATAATTTAGATTCACCAGAACTTTCTAGGCAGGTTAGTTCTCTTCAAATAGCTCAGGAGCTTTCTATTAAACCTGATGCAGAGCATAGAGAGTTAGCTACAATTAAAAATAGCGAAAACTTATTTAAAAATAACTACGCAATACTACTTCCAGGTGGGAGCCTCGTGATAGAAGCTGAAAAAGCTATTAATGAAGCAGCATTAAGCATAGATTGGAGCGTAGAAGAATTTTAATTATAGGTTCCTTTATGGCCCTCTGATATGTTATCAGAGGGTTCTTCACCTTTTTGCCTAATTATTGTATAATTATATCCATCATGGTAATAACTACTAAAAGGTACTTACAAGTAAAGGAGAGAAATTTATGACAAATCCTATAGTTACATTCAAAATGAAAGATGGCGGAGTTATGAAAGCTGAACTATATCCAGAGATAGCTCCTAACACCGTTAAAAATTTTATAAGTCTAGTAAGCAAGGGTTTTTACAACGGATTAATATTCCATAGAGTAATTCCTGGTTTCATGATTCAAGGAGGAGACCCATCCGGAAACGGAACAGGGGGACCTGGCTACTCAATAAAGGGTGAATTCAGTTCAAACAAATTTAAAAATGACTTAACTCACACTACAGGCGTTTTATCAATGGCAAGATCTGCACATCCTAACTCTGCAGGAAGTCAATTCTTCATAATGGTAGCTGATGCTCCTCATTTAGATGGACAGTATGCTTCCTTTGGAAAGCTTATTGAGGGCGAAGATGTTGCTAAGCAAATAGTTAGCGTTAAGAGAGACTTTAGAGACAAACCTTATGAAGATCAAGTAATGGAAGAAGTTACAGTTGATACTTTTGGAGTAGAATACGGCGAACCTGAAAAAATGTAGTATGCCACTCCTAAAAGGAAGGGAGATGAATGGTTTTGGATAATAACAAAATGATGCTTATATATGGCCTTGAAGAAGATGAAAGAGCTTTTTTAGATACCATGATCGAAGAGCTTGAACTTCCTTCTTATAAAGTTATCAAAAAAAACATGGCTAGTATGAAGGTTAGAGACATAATCGATGGACCTATCCTTGATACATACGATAAGCAATTGCCTGACGAGAAAGTAATATTGTTTAATAATTTTACAGATTACGAACTAGATACGGCAATAAGAACAATACGTTCAAATAAAAATATAAAACCAATCCTTGCTGTTGTTACTCCAACCTCAACTGATTGGGAATTTCACTATCTTTTAGAGCATCTCATGGAAGAAAGAGAGCAAGCTAGAAGATATATGCAGCAAAGAGCACAAGGATAACCTTTAAGGAACTCATATGAGTTCCTTTTATTAATGCCATTTTTGAAACATATCTTTCATCAACTTACATCATTTGCATAAATTTATTCCAAATTAATGCACATATCTAAACATTTATGAAAGTTAAAAAAATATTTTTGCTGTAAACTTTTTCACAACTTTCAAAATTCAATGATTTTATGTAAAATAGATAGTAGAGATTTAAAATACTATTTGTACAACATCTGCTAAGAAGAAAGGCGGCTCTTTATATGAACTTAGAAAAATTATATGAGTTTCAAAGAAAGCTTGATAGTGGAATGCAGGATAGACTAGACGTACAAGGGAAACCTTTGCTTACACAAAAGATATTAGCCTTGCATGTTAAGATTGGTGAACTAGCAAATGAAACCCAGTGCTTTAAGTTTTGGGTATCTAAAAAATCATCAGTTGCAAGAAGAGTACTAGAAAAATACATAGACTGTCTATATATTTTATTTAGTATTGGTATTGAAAAAGGTTTTACAGAAACAGAATTTGATGTTAATGATATCGAATATGAACTAACAGATCAATTTTTAAATATGTTTATTGATTTAAACGACTTTATGGTATGTTCCTCAAGGGATAATTACATAACCTTGATGGAGGCTCTTCTAAGCCTTAGCTTAGCTTATGGCTTTACAGAAGATGACATACTAAACAGTAACAACAAATTATATACGGCATAACTAAATATGAAATAATTTTTTCACCTTCATAGAATATGTATCTAAGCTTTAAAAGTCAGCAAATAAAATCTTTAGTTTTGTATAAACTAAGATGACAGGCTGAAAATCTTTAAGCTTACTAAAATATATACTTGGAAGGTGATTTTTTATGCTAGGCGTAATTCTCTCTATTGTGGCAGGTGTAGCTATGAGCCTTCAAGGGGTCTTTAATACAAGGCTTGGAGATAAAATCGGCACCTGGGAAACCAACGTTATCGTTCAGGCTACAGGACTTATATTAAGTCTAATCGCTCTCTTTATAGTCGGAAATGGAAGCTTCAAAAACATAAAAGATGCAAACAAATTGTATCTATTAGGTGGAGCACTAGGGGTTGTTATAATTATTACTGTTATGATGGGAATTAAATCTCTCGGCCCAACCTGCGCTATAACTATAATACTTATTGCTCAACTTACAGCCGCCGCCTTGATTGATGCCTTTGGGCTATTCGATTCTGTCAAAGTAGCCTTCGGAACCAGCAAGATTATCGGTGTAGTTGTTATGATTGTTGGAATATTAATATTCAAATGGAAATGCTAATATATTATAATCTCTTAGTTATAATAAAAAGTACATATTCTTATATTTTTATATGGTTAAATTTTTAAATTTTTATATTGTTAACTTGTTAACTTTTTATATGTAAAGAAAAAAAGCTTAAAGGTTGTTTTATAAATAAATGTCCTTTAAGCTTCTCCTTATTAATGGCGACTTCTTATATTACGTCCTCTAGCTCTTCATCGTCAATACAAGGTATTACTACTGTAAATATTGTACCTTCGCCTAATTTGCTTTCTACCTCAATCCTTCCCTTATGCTCTTTTATTATTTGATAACATACATTCAACCCCAAGCCTGTTCCAGTCTTTTTAGTTGTATAAAACATTGTTCCTATTTTGTCAAGCTGTTCCTCAGTCATGCCTGCTCCGTTATCAGCAATTCTTATAAACATCTCATTGTTATCTTCATTATAACCAGTAACAATAGATAGTTTAGGACACTCCACTCCAGCCATAGCGTCTACAGCATTTTTACATATATTCAGTATAACCTGCTTTATTTGAACCTCATCGCACATTAGATATCTCTCTTCTCTAGATACCTCCATGCCTACATCTACACCTCTAACAAGAGAAGAAGTCTCAACTATGTTCTTAATAGATTGAACGATATCATACATAGATACTTCCTCTAACTCTGTTTCTCTTGGTTTAGATAAAAATAAAAATTCGCTAATAATTCTGTTTATTTCATCCATATCATTATTTATTTTTTTAGCATATTCCTTAAGTTTTGGTTCTTCAGCTAAAAATTCGACCAATTGACATCTGCCTTTTATTGTAGTTAAAAAATTTCTAGTTTCATGCACTATGCCTGCGCCTAGTTGTCCTAAAAGTGCAAGCTTTTCTTGCTGTTGTATTTTAAGCTGCTCTTTCTTTTGCTCGGTAACATCAGTTGAAACGCTAATTCCGCCTATTACTTCACCTTCAACATTTTTTATAGCAGAAAGATAAATTATTATTTCTTTTTTACTTCCTCCTGGAGTTATAAGTGAAGCCTCGTACACTTGCTCATCTGCATCTTCCTGAAGCATAATATCAGTTAAATATTGTGCATCAAAATTTATTATCTTATTAAGTTCATCAATATTCATTCCTATAAGCTTTGTTTTATCTATTCCCACAAGTTCTTCAAGCGCCTTATTACATAATACAATATTTTTATTATTATCAATCATCAACACGCAGTTGCTGACAGAGTTTAGTATAGCCTCTGTCTGGAGATTAAGATTTGACAACTCCTGCTCTTCCTTTGCCTCTCTAATAAGGGCTATTGCACCACCACTAATCTTTTGGGAGGTTATCGACAGCTTTTTATACTCCCCATATAAAGTTCTATATGTTTTTACAATCTTTGAAGCAGTAATGTCACCTTCCAAAACTCTATCTGTTAAAAGCCTTGGTTCATTCTCTTTAGGAATAATTATACTTAATGACCGCTCTGTTGTCATACCACAAATATCATTCTTACTGCAGCCAAACAATTCTTCAAATTTTTTATTTACATATTTAATCCTGCTATTTTCATCATACATATAAACTGCTGTAGGCAAAGAGTCAAGGATATCATTTAACGTGTCCGTCATCGCTTTGATTTCCTCATGAGCTCTTTCAACTTCTTCATGATGAGCTTCAAGTTTTATATATGAATAAATAATAGAACTTACATAAATCCCTTTAAACAAAAAATAATAAGATACTATCTTTAAGACATGTCCAATGGTCCATACAACTGAACTTACATCACTGTAAAGAGTAAAAAGTATCTCGGAAGGTATCATAGTAAGTAGTGATAAGAATATGTATTTATATTGAATATTTTCATCACTGTTGAGCTTTTTCTTTGTCATATACAAACTTATGGTACAGAGCAATATTACTAAATATTCTAAAACTACCTTTATAGGTGTTACTCCTTTATCAGTTAATAGAACAGGTAAATAATCATGATATACATTTAAAAAACAAATAGCTCCCAAGGTTATTATTAATGTAATGACCAAGGCCCACAGCTTGCCTACATTTGCCTTGAGGTTTATATCTCTAACAAGAATAAGTATAACTATGGCCTCTACAAGCCTTCCAATTATCCAATACCTGGTGGATAGGTCAAAATAACTTGAAGCTGTTAAGTCAAGTCTTAAAAAATAAAAGGTATGCAGTGCATCAAATACAGCAACTGTTAAAAATCCGAATCCTAGTATTTGTTTACTGAAAGAAATTCTTTGGTAGTTATACCAGCTGGACAAAAATATTGATAGAGCTATAAATACACAAAAAAGCTCCAAAATTGTATGATATACATTTATATACCTAATCCAAGAAGAATGCATAAAAAAAGACGTAACTATAGCTCCAGCTAAAGTTACAAAATAAGTAAGTATCAGGTTGTCTTTTTGTTTCACTGAGGTCTTTTCATCATAAGTCATTTCCATTGTAGACTCCTCCGTTTAGCTATAATTATAATTTTATATTAACACATAATTTTCTGACTTGGTATATTTTTCTACAAGATATAATAAATATTTATTAAAAGTTTATATCCATAGTAAAAACTGCCTCGAATTAAGGCAGTTTTTACTAGCTTCCACAATTATTTATCATTCTGCTATATTTTTTAAACTCCCAGCTTTTGATAAGTTTGGTTGTACTGTTATACCCATTATCATAAAAATCTTTTATAAAATTATTAGCTTCAGCAAATCCTGTAGCTCCCAACTTGCCATCATAGTCAATTATAACAGTTCTTACATAGTCTTTGTCCCTAATAAAATTCTCTTCATCCTGACTTATTGGTGCTGTTACTATGTCCTTTATATATGAGATTATATCAGTCTTACCTTGAGCTGTACTGCTGGATAAATTCTTTATCTTTATTCCAAAGGTTGGCCACTTAGGTATCTCACTAATATCAAAAATCCAAATAGGAAAACTGCTTAGTAATCCACCATCAACTATAAAGCTTCTTTTGTTTCTACAGTCTAATATATAGGGAGTAAAAAATAGGGGGATTGCGCAGCTCATTCTTACAGCCTTTGAAATATCAAATTCAAAAGGATTAATTCCGTATTCAGTTAAATCATCAGGTAGCACCAACATTTTTCTTCTAGTTATATCTGCTGCAATTATTTTTAACTTGCTTTTCCCTTCTTCCATTACATGTTTAAATTTTGTTTTTCCTTTTTTCGCAAGCAACTCACCAATCCAATTTTCAGTTATTTTGCTATCATATAAGCCTTTATCAAACATTAGAGATAAAGGTAACCCAACTAGTGGAACTTTACCTATACTTGTTTTCTTAAGAAACTTTCCAAAGTCTGTATTAAATAGTACTTCAGTTAGCTCTTTAGAGTTATACCCTGCAGCAATCAATGCTGCTATAACAGATCCTGCTGATGTTCCGGCACATCTGCAGGCTTTATAGCCACTTTCTTCTAACGCTTTAAAAGCTCCAACATAGCTTATTCCAGTAACCCCTCCACCCTCAAAAACCAAATCAATCTTCAAAAGTTATCTCCCTTATTAAATTCTAATTACAACTACATAAAATAATTGCAAACCAGTACTAATATATGAATTTATTCTATGCTTGGTGATACTTACTGAAAAAAACAGGTCAATCTTAAATAAAATAAAAAGACATGAATAAACCTCATGTCTTTTTGTATTTCTTACAATATTAACATTCCTAGAATACCGCTTATAACTCCTATAACAGCTACTCCAGCTCCTACAAACACTAGAACCTTTCTTGGAAATACACGTTTGACCAAAAGCAGTGATGGCAGACTTGTAGCTGGCAAAGTCATTAAAAGCGCAGCGGCAGGACCTGTTCCTAGTCCAAAGGACATTAATGTTTGAACTATTGGAATTTCTGCAGCGGTTGGTATAACAAATAGTGTTCCAGTGATAGCCAGCAATATAATAGCAAATATACTGTTAGCACTGTTTCCATTAAGTACTGGGAACAACCATGCTCTAGCTGCACCAAGTAATGTAACTACAATTAAATATGCTGGAATCGTATCTATAGATAACTGAAGTAAAGCTTTAAGCCATCTTACAAATAAATTTCCTTCTTCATCAGTTTCTTCTAACCTTTTTAAAGCACTCTCAGCAATAATGTCTTCTTTACCGTACTTTGATGCTAGAGTTGAAATACCAAAAACAAGCACTAGCCCCATTACTATTCTAAATATTGAAAACTTCCATCCAAGTACAAATCCCATAAATATTATTGTTGCCGGGTTTAATGTTGGGTTTCCAAGCAAGAACGCAAGTGTTGAGCTCATAGATGCTGAGCTCTTTCTAAGTCCCACTGCAACTGGAGATGCACAGCATGAACACATCATTCCTGGAAGCGATGCGCCTGCAGCAACTGCAGTATTGCTGAGGTTATTTCCACCAAGTGCTTTTTTTATCCACTTCTTAGGAATAGCAACCTGAATTAATGAACCTAGTAAAAGACCAAGCACAACTGCTTTCCACACAGCTGTGAAATATGCTGTAGTATATCCCCAAGCTGCTGTCCAAGATGGAGCCGGGGCTGCCTGAACCTTTCCCGACACTATAGAGTTTCCTATTGAGTGAGTACTTGCAGCTTTAAATGCCTTTGCATAATACGGATTCCACTTTACTATGTAAAGCCCAATTACCGCAACTGCTAAAAATAAAATAGGTAAAATTATTGATAACTTCTTACGCTGTACAGCTAACTTAGAATTAGTTGATAACTCTTGTGACATTTGGTTTCCCCCTGTATAGTTTAAATAGATTTAATTATTTCTATATTATTATGAAACATAATTGTGTTTTTAATAAACACTACTAATTATATTCTATATATACATAATTGTATAATTGGCATTTTAAATACTACTTATTTAAACTATTGGTTTTTTTTATAGCAAAAAGTGATACTTCATTAATAATTTGATGTTATATATTACTTTAATAGTTTTTAATGATTTTTAATATTATAATTTATTGTATAATGAAATCACTATATTATCGAAGGGATTTGCTGATGATGGATTTTAAACAAATTGAAGCCTTTATAACAGTTGCAAAATATAAAAGTTTTTCAAAAGCTGCTGATGCTATATTTTTATCTCAGCCTACAATAAGTGCCCAAGTATCTGCACTAGAAAAAGAACTTGCTGTACAACTTTTTGACAGAAGCTCAAAAGAAGTTAGGCTTACCTCTTATGGAGAAGCTTTTTTAGAATATGCCATAGACATTATTAATACAAGAAATGCTGCAGTATATCATATGTCAAGTTTCACTAATAACATACTTGGGAGATTCAGCTTAGCTGCAAGCAGCACCCCCTGTAATTCAATAGTACCTATGCTAGTTGACAGGTTTTCACAAAAGTATCCACAGGTTACTTTTAATATTACAGAAATGCCTTCTGGAGACATTATAGAAAATATATTAAAATTTGATTGTGAAATTGGGCTTGTTGGCAGCAAGGTTAGTGATGATAGAATTAATTCTTATAAACTTACAGAAGATGAATTGATACTTATTTCAAAACCCTCATTAAAAATACCCGACTATGTATCAATTGAAGCTTTATTAAAAGAACAGTTTATTTTTAGAGAAAGACATTCTGCAACCCGTAAGAGCTTTGAAAAAGCAATGTTAGAGACAGAGCTTGATATATCCAGATTAAACGTATGCTACGAAGTAAATAGTTTAGATACGCTTCTCCAGCTAGTAAAAAGAGGCCTTGGTGTATCTATTGTTTCAAAAGGAGTCTGTGAAGATTATATAAGTTCAGGGAATATAAAAGCCAGTAAAATTAACGACCTGGATCTTAGAAGATATATCTATCTCATAACGAGTTCAAGAAGAACCCTAACACCAACAGCTAGAGCTTTTTTTGATATATGCAAAGAAGTTTACAGTTTTAATGAATAGTTGTGTTATTATTCACAGCTATTCATATGTTCTTTTTTTCAGCTAGCTAATTTTATGTCTAAACTCCCAATACTTAAAATAAATTTTTGTATATATTTCGACATTCTCATATTTCAAAAAAATGATTTAATCCACACATTTTATTGCATATAGTATTTTTACTAACATTATTCATTAGTTGTCCACAGTTTTGTGGATTTTGTACACAGATTTTGTGGATAACTCTAAAACGTTGATTTTGTTAATTTCTTAATATAAGACATTTTTTTTATAAACATTATCCACAATTCATGTGTTGATAACTTGTACTTAAATCTGTGAAATTTATTCAAAGCTTCTTAAGCTTTACCTTCAATTTTTATTTTTTTCACTCCATTAGCATCCACTATTTGTAAATTGTTTTATAAATAATAAAGTCTGTATTGAAAAACAAAATGTACTCAAGCTTTTATTAACTTACAGCGCAAACTTGGTTTCTTCCATTCTGCTTAGCTTTGTAGAGTCTAATATCAGCAATATTAAATAACTCACTAAAATTTAGCGTTTTTAAAGACAAATTATCTGTAACTCCTATGCTAAGAGTAATAGGAATAAGTACCCCGTCTTTGGTTATCTCTAAATTTCTAACAATCTCCAGAAGCTGTTTGGCTTTTCTTTCTCCATCCTTAAGAGAGGCTCCTTTTAAAATAACAACAAATTCATCTCCGCCAAAACGACCAATAAAGTCATCTCCTCTAAGAATACTTGAACAAGCACTGCTAACTTTCTTTATAACCTCATCACCAAAAAGATGACCATACTTATCATTAATGGATTTAAATCTATCGATATCAAATACAATACAGATCAAGCTTTCGTGTTTCTCATAGGATTGCTTTAACAAATTAGCTGCAGTCACTTCAATATAATTGCGGTTATATACTCCAGTTAGGTTGTCAGTATTAACCATTTTTTCTAAAGAAGCAATGCCGCGTTTTATCTCAAGCTTTAGAGCTGTTTGCTCCAGCTCCTTTTTATTGATCTCATTTAAGAGAGCTATATATTCCTTCTGAACTTCATAACCCAGACTAATATCCTTCATCAACTCGCACAGCCTGCATCTTTCTTCCTGAATGGTTTTTAATAGGTAAAGATCATTGTAGCCTTCTACCAAAGTCTTTGCCCTGGTTAGAGCGCCAAAGGCTTCTATGTACAATCCCTGCTCACTGTACCAATGACCTTGTAAATCGAAGCACTGTGATTTTTCCCTAATAAAGGAGTCTAGAATAGGATTGTTGAGCATTTCATCAATCAGAGTTCTAGAAGTAGCATAATTCTTAAGCCCAATATATGCGCTAGCTATATTTAATTTTACCCTCAGCTCAAGGATTTCATAGTAAGGCTCCTGAAGCTTGGCAAATTTAAGCCCTTCGCGGGCAATTTCCAAGGCCATATCGTAATCTTTTTCCAAAATACATATATGACTGTAATTACTGCAGGCATTGCTTGCAATATTATATTTTTTAAACTTTTTCCCTAAATCTATAGTCTTTTTAAGAGTATCCCGTGCTTTAATAAAATCTTTCCTATATTCATACAGTAAAAATAAAATATTATAGAGATTTAATCTGTCGAGGTCATCTCCATGCTTGTCACAAATTTCTTCATAAGTTATAAGGGCATTGAAGGCTGATTCTATATCTCCAATGCAATAAAAGGAAGCTCCTAAGTTTATATAGGCAGTTAAAATTGATTTATAATTCTTAAGTTCTATTCCAGCTTCAAGAAGGGTATAACAATTCTCAATAGTTTCCTTATATCTACCTTCAACTCGCAGCATAGTAACCTTTTGCTGCAGCGATATCAATTCTTCTTTTGTCATAGTTGTACTCCCCATTTTAGTTATGTTTTTTACACATTTATTACCAGCTTGTGATTTCTATTTTATTACAGTGTTTGTTAAAGTTCAACAGATTAAGTAAATTAGTAAGTTTGATATTATGAAGTTTAAGAAACTGCACTATGTATCTTAATTGTGCTATACACATCACTTATAGTAGTTACGAATAACGATATAATAAGTAAATAAGGTTTTCAAATAGAGTTGATAAATTAGGTGTTTTTATATATAATGTGTTTATGTAGATAGATTTCAAATAAAGAGAGGTATTTTTGTGAGTGTTTAGTATCTAAAATAGTAATTTAATATTAATTCTAAAATTAAGGGGTTTAATACCTTTAATTGTCATGGAATTAATCACTATTTAGATACGAGTCCACGAAACTACTTTGGGGGTTATTACCCTTTATTAAAGTTGCAATTAAGCTGTGGATTATCCATAGCTTTTTTTATTTTAATAATTAACAATGAAATCTATCTAGGTTTCGTTGACTTGAATAAAGTTAAGGAAGGAATTAATAATGGATAATATAACGTTAGAAAAACTACACTATAACCAGTTAAAGGAGATAGTTAAATCATATTGCGCCAGTGGCTTAGGTAAATCCATGATAGATAAACTAGAACCAAGTACAAATATAAAGGTAGTAAATAGAAGACTGAATGAAACCTCTGAGGGAAGAACGCTTTTAGACGCTTCATACCACATCCCTTTTGATGGAATATTTAATATAAGTCCACTTATAGATAGAATGGAAAAGGGTGCTTCGTTATATCCAGAGGATTTAAGTATGATGGCAAACTTTTTAAGAGGATGCAGAAAACTTAAAGTATTTATGACGGATAAAGATGGCTATGCACCTACCTTAAGTTCATATAGCTATAATATAACAGATTTAAGCTATATAGAAGAAGAAATAAATACATCAATAACAGGGAATAGAATAGATTCTAATGCTTCAAAGGAATTAAAAAAAATAAGAAGGCACATTGATATATGTGAAGGTAATATAAAAGATAGGCTTGAAAAATTTCTGAAAAGTTCTGCAAATAAGCAATATATACAAGAGTTCTTTATAAGCCAAAGAAATGGAAGATATACTGTCCCTATAAAGGCTGCCTTTAAAAATCAGGTTGAAGGTGCAATTATTGAAACTTCATTAAAGGGCAATACAGTATTTATAGAGCCTAATGTAGTTGAGAAGTACACTTCTGAACTATCAACTTTAAAGGTTGAAGAGTCTATGGAGGAATATAAAATCTTAGCTACCTTAACAGAAATACTGTATGAAAGAATAAAAGAAATTAAAATTAATATTGATGTAATATCTGAGTACGATATGATTTGGGCAAAAGCAAAGTATAGTAGAGATATAGAAGGAATAAAGCCTAAGCTAAATGAGAATGGCTATATAAAAATAATTAAAGGAAGCTATCCTTTAATTAAGAATGGAGTACCATTAGATTTTGAAATAGGGGAGCATTACAGGTCACTAATTATTACAGGACCAAATGCAGGAGGAAAAACAGTGGTATTAAAAACCTTAGGAATGTTAACTCTTGCAACTCAATCAGGCTTTCATATAAAAGCTGAGGAAGGCACAGAAATCTCCATCTTTAACAAAATATTTGTAGATATAGGTGATAATCAAAGTATTGAAAATGCTCTGAGTACTTTTTCATCTCATGTGAAAAGTTTAGCTTATATAATAAAAGAAAGCAGTAAATCAACATTATTATTGTTTGATGAAATTGGTAGTGGAACAGAACCAAATGAAGGGGCTGCTTTAGCAATAGCGATCTTAGAGGAAGTGTATCATAAGGGATGCATAACAGTAGCAACAACTCACTATGGAGAAATTAAAAACTTTTCTCAGCAGCATCCAGACTTTGAAAATGCTGCTATGGAGTTTAGAAAGGAAACTTTAGAACCGTTATATAAGCTCAATATAGGAAAAACAGGGGATAGTAATGCTCTTTATATATCAAAGAAAATGGGGATTTCGGATAGTATAATCGAAAAAACTAGAAGATATATAGAAAGTAAGGATTATAATTATGAATTAATTAAGGAGAGCAAAATTAATAAGAAAAAAGATATTCGAGAAGGTAACCCAGAAATATATGAATTGGCCGTAGGGGATAAGGTGCTTTGGCTTGATAATAAAGAAAGTGCCATTGTTTATGAAGAAAAGAATAGGTACAACAATGTAACTATATTATTTAATAAAGAATTTATTGAGGTGAATTATAAGAGATTAAAATTAGAAATTAAAGCCACAGAATTATATCCAGAAGGATATGACTTAAATCAATTATTTGTTGATTATAAGGAAAGAAAACTTAATAGAGATATAGAGAGAGGGTCTAAAAAGGCTTTAAAGGAAATTAAAAAAGGTCATTTAAAGTAGATAGCATTATAGCACTCTAAAGATAGGCAATTAGATAAAATCTCATTCTTAAGTGGAATTTTACTGGTAAAGATACAAAAAGAAAAGGACATAAGGCAGTGAAGCATCAATTAAATGAGACCTTCACTGCCTTTTAAAATATTTTATTCTTCAATACAGACTTTTTATTATGCCTCAACTAATTGTTTTTCTTTAAGTTTTTCTTCCATATCTTTCAATACATCCTTTTGAAGGAACATAATAGAATAACAAGCTAAGCTCACTATAAACAAACTTCCAATAGATGCAAACTTATAAGCTATTCCATAACTTATAATAAAAACTGATATACATGAAATTGTAATCTTCCACTTAGAAACTAAAAAGTATAACGAGAGTTTTACTATATCTTTAGTTTTTAAATAAAATCTTGAAATAATCGAATAGACATATATGCTTGTAGCCAGTATTATTGCAATAAGCGAATACACTACCGGAATAGCAATTCTGCCATAACCCTTAGATGCGAAGAATCTCATATCAATTATAAGTATAATAATTAAAACAACTTGCAGTGTCCAAACGAACAAAGACTGTAAAAAATTTGTTTTATACGCCGAAAAATAATCCTTTGTTGTATTTATATCCTTTTCTCTTACAAGCTTACCCATTGTTGATAACAAAGCCGTATATGCTGGTCCAACCGGAAGAGCTGACAACACTAGTAGTACCAAATACTCATTAATAAACTCACCACTAAAGCTAAAGATAACAAATAATAACGGTATGTTACAAATTAAAAAATAAAAATTCCCTAAGAAAAACCACATTATATAGTTAGTAGCAGTATAAATAGGTCCTTCTCCAAACTCTCTCTTTTTACTCATAAAATTAGCTACTCAAAACGAGCAGCTTCACCCCCTAGCTGTAATTTTTATTCTCTGCTATTATATTTTTCATTAATTATTATATCATAATATTCTTAAGAATTTTATTAACTTTATAATAATTGTAATCTCTATGATATTTTATTGCTATATTAAATATGTACAAGCATTCGACATATTATTCAGAACAACCCACATATTTACTTTTTTATTAAAAACCCATATTTTTAAAGCATATCCGTAGATTTCCATGATAAGTTCTTTTGATTCTTGAATAGTTCTTGCAAACACAAGGCTAGGACATATAGTAAAATTTTGTATATTTTTATAGAAAATATATTGACTTTTGAATAATATGGTAGTATATTAACTATAGATGGAATTTAGTAAGAAATTTGTAAATAAATTCGAAATAATAATAAACAACCCTTGACTTTTTATGTCATATTTGTTATTATTTAATCAAACAATGTCGAACGATGTTAGCATTAGGAGGAAAATTTTATGAAATCAACAGGCGTAGTAAGAAGAGTAGACGAATTAGGAAGAATAGTTATTCCAATAGAACTTAGAAGAACTTTAGATATTGCAGAAAAAGATGCTTTAGAAATATACGTAGATGGCGAGCAAATAATACTTAAGAAGTATGAACCAGCTTGTATATTCTGCGGAGATGCAAGAGATGTTGTTAACTACAAAGGCAAGAATATCTGCAAAAACTGTATGGGCGAATTAAAGTCCGATAAATAATACTTTTACGATTAATTTCATATAAATACATTTAATTCCCAGCCACAGGTTAACTCTAACCTGTGGCTAACCTTTTTGTGTAAATAAAAGCTGCGGAACTCTTTCCGCAGCTTTTTATCTAACTCTTTTTGCAGTATAATAGTCGCCTCTAGTAAGCAGTGATATTTTTACGACATCGCCACTTTGAGGTGCATGTATATAAGAATTATTTCCTACATACATACCTACGTGATGTATAGCTCGTCCTGGTTTTTTAAAGAATACTAAGTCTCCAGGCTGAAGCTGTTCCCTAGGAACATAGGTTCCAACGTTAGCTTGATCAGCTGCAACTCTTGGAAGGCTAATGCCAAAGTGCTTGTACACATATTGCATATATCCAGAGCAATCAAAACCTGAAGGGCTTGTTCCTCCCCACCTATAAGGTGTTCCTAAAAAATTAGCCGCATATGCAACAACGGCATCTTGTGAATAACTTGAAGCTCCTCTTGAAGGAACATATGCAGGAACCCTATTTTTGACTTCCTGTATTTGTTTTAGAGTTTGGTTAATCAAAGCCTGTTCTTTAGCTATCTCGGCAGCGTATTTCTTTTCCTGAGCTCTTAAATCAGCTCTTAGCTTATCTTGTTCACTCTTACTTTTATTAAGCTTGGCTAATTTTTGGTCACTCTCTGCTTTAAGCGCTAAAAGCTTTTTGTTCTCAGCATCTAAAGCTTCTTTTTTCTTAACTACTTCCTGCTTTTTAGCGTTTATCTCTGCTATAATCTTTTTATCTGCCTCTGCAATTCTTTTAACAGCTTCAATTCTTGAGAAGAAATCATTTAACCCTTTTGATTCTAATATAATATTTAAGTAGCCATCAACACCGTTAACATACATGGCTCTAATTCTTTTGCCATATAGTTCTTTTTCTGCTTTCATATCTTCTTCAGCTTTTGTAATCTGTGCTTCTGCAGCTTTTATATCCTTCTGTTTCTGCTGTATCTGACTCTTAATACTATCAGTCTCTCTCATAAGCTCTTCTATGTCAAAATCAAGCATTTCTATGTTTTGTTCAATGTCTTCTCTTTTACTTCTTAACTCATCTAGAGCTTGTTTATCTTCTTGAAGTTCATTTTGCTGTTGTCTTAACTGGCCGTTTAGCTCAGTCTGGCTTGGATTAGCAAAGACAGGAATACTTGACGACATAACTATTCCTAAAGCCATTAATAGAGAAATAAATCTCTTTTTCAAAAGCAACACCCCTTCCCCTGTGTTCTATGTATTTAATCATACAAATCAATTATAACACTAATATTTAAAATTCAACAATGGAAATATGTGTTTTTTACATAATTTATCACAACATTTGCATTGTTTCCATGTTATTACATATTATAAATCAAATGAATATTTATAGACTTCAGATTTAGGAAGATTTCTGTCTTTTGATACCATTTTTAATGCTTCCTTTTTAGTTAAACCTTCGCTTATGTATTTTTTAATATGTTCTTCTATAGAAAGGTTTTCCCACTTGGCCTTTTCTTCTTGCTGTATCTCTTCTTCTTTTTTTCCTTCAACAACTAAAACATATTCACCTCTTGGCGAATTGTTTGTATAGTGCACAACAGCTTCCTCTAAGCTAAATCTAAGTATTTCTTCATGAAGCTTGGTAAGTTCTCTGCAAATAGCTATTGCTCGATTTCCCAGATTCTCTCTTAAGAAGCGAAGCGTATCTAAAAGCCTGTGTGGAGCTTCATAGAAGATAAGTGTTTCTGTTCTAGACTTCAAATCTTCTAAAATTGGTCTCCTATCTTTATTCTCTCTAGGCAAAAAACCTCTAAATAAAAATTTTGTGGTGTCGAGACCTGAATAAACCAAGGCAGTAGTTATAGCAGTTGCCCCTGGAAGCACCTCAAATGGAATTCCTTCTTCAATACATTTTACTGCTATAACACTTCCTGGGTCCGAAATACCTGGAGTACCTGCATCGCTAATAATCGCAACGCTCAGTCCCCCTTTAAGTTTTTCAATTATGTTTTCACTTCTTCCCTGTTCATTATGTTGATGATAGCTTATTAATGATTTTTTTATATTGAAGTGATTTAAAAGCTTTAAACTCTGTCTAGTATCTTCAGCAGCAATAATATCAACAGAATTCAATATCTCTAAAGCTCTCAGCGTTATATCCTTTAAATTTCCTATAGGAGTAGGTACTAAATATAACTTTCCTGACATTCGAACAACTCCTTTACTTTACTCTTCCGTAAATTTCATCAATTTCCTGAGTGTATCCTCCTTCATCCTTATAAACATATAAAGGTGGATCCCACTTTAAGAATGCTCCTCCATCCCTTTGCCCCTCAACAAGGACAATATTAGGAGCCTTCTTTGTATTAGGATGAATCATTCTAATAGTCTTTGGCTCTATCTTATGCTTTCTCATTGTACATAAAATATCTGCAAGTCTTTCTGGCCTATGAACCATAAACATTCTTCCATTATCCTTTAAAACAGTTCTACACGCTATTATAACATCCTCAAGAGTACAACATATCTCATGTCTTGCTATAGCATTTTTATCATCTGGGTTTACAAGTCCAGAGTTTTGAAGCTTATATGGTGGATTAACTGTCACTACATCAACCTTTGGTATAGTTTTTAAAAGCTTTAAGTCTTTTAAATCTCCATTTATAAATTCAACCTTATTTTCAATCTTGTTAAAGATAGTTGAACGCTTTGCCATCTCAACCATTTCAGTTTGTATTTCTATACCAGTAATATATGAAGCTTCAGTTTTTCCAGCTAATAAGAAAGGAATAATTCCTGTACCTGTACATAAATCCATTACTCTCATTCCTCTTTTAACTTTTGCAAAATTAGCTAAAAGTACAGCATCTACACCAAATCTAAAAGCTTCTTTTTTCTGTATAACAAATAAACCTCCAAGCTGAAGATCGTCTAATGTCTCATCATCCTTTAAAAAATTCATAACATCACTACTTTCATTCCATTATCTTTTATATTATATATTTCTAATTACTCATAAACAAGTAATAGCTTGTATCTAACGCAAAGATTGTTATTAAAATTAAAGTCATTCATGAAATCCACTTTTACACTGAACTTGGCTCAACTTGATCTTCTCTTGCTATTCCGCGTAATCCTTTTTTATTATTTAAAAAATTATCAAGAACTTTACATTTATCTTCAAATGATATCTTCGATTTTCTTACCATAAAAATATGCCCCTTCTTATGATAAACAGTTTTTATTTTATCTGTCTACCATAAGGGGAGCATACATATCACAGGTTCTTATCCCTCTATAATTATCTTTTCCATTTGTCTTAAGGAATTTGATATTTTCATTTCAATTGACTTTTGAGATAATTTCTTCTTAAACTGGTGAATCCAATTATTAAGACTTCCTTTAGCAGAGTTTTCTTCAAAATACGTTACATCAATAGAATTATCATCCATCTTTCTAATATCATAATAATATTTGTTTACAGCAGTTGGACTTTCATAGGATAATTCATAATACTTATCTTCAACTATTGGTCCTACAGTAATATTTAAGCTATAGGTTTTTCCATTGCTCATCTTTACTTTTTTTACATAATTGTACCCATCCATTATTTCTTCAGGTTTAAGCGCTTTTTTTGTGGACTTTTCTATATCCTTTAACACTTGGTCTATTAAGTACTGATAAAATTTATGATTGCTTACTTTAAGGTGCTCTGTAACTTTCACAGTTTTCTTCCCTCCACTTAGAATATTGGGTAGTGTGGATTACTTATTTCGCCAGCAAGCTACCCTTAAAGATCACTTATAGCTTTTACCATATCATAATGATAAAAAACTCTATCTACATGCATACCCTGCCTCTCATAAAAACGTCTTCCATTTTCTTCTGTGGATTTAAAGAACACATACGGAATTTTCTTTTCTTCCATTGACTTCCACATTTCATGGATTAAGATTGCTCCAAGCCCCTCATTTCGATATTTTTCAGCTACTCCAAAGGGTCCAAACCGGCTTGGATTTCCATCTATTGAACGCTGTACATATCCAACAATGCTGTCCTTAAACAAGCATAGTATAACGGTGTCTTCTGCCTGATTATTATTCATTGCTTCAATTATATGCTTGCGCCATCCTACACTAAAATTCTCCTTCATAAATTCAATTAAATCCAACCCATAATTCCAATTAAAAGATATAAAGCTGTATCCCACTGATTCTTTCTGCTTTTTTCTTTCATCTATGCTTAGCGGAATCTTATAGCCATTTAATGAACGACTCATCCAATAAGCAGCATCTCTCTTTTTAAAGCCCTTTGAGGTAAAGAATTCAGCTGCTTTCTTATAGCCCTCCCAAATACCTGAGAAAAAATAATTAGGGCTGTAGGTTCCTAGTGATATTTGATTTATCCCTTCTTTATACCAAATCTCGTCTATACGTCGGAGCAGTTCTCCGGCAATTCCTTGTCTTCTATAATAGGAATCCACAGCCATTGCCGTTATCCACGCCTTGTCTTCCTGTAATCCTTTTTCCCAATAAGGATATTTGCGTTTCATTCCTATTATGAACCCAACAACTTTATCTTCATCCAATGCGACCTGAAAGTACCTGGAATCATAGTTTTCATCGCAGAATACATACTTAACAAGCTGTGCCTTTTCAATATTGTCCTGAAAAATGCTGCTGTTCCAAATCTGTATTATATCATCAATATCCTTGCTTTGAACCTCTCTATATAACATGCTTAAACCTCCAAAATATCAACTAGAAGTCTATTATATATACTATACATAAAAGTAGATCGCACTTATTAACATTCACATTAATACATTACCTCTACAATTTCATTTTCCCCGGCATTAACTTCCTGGTTCTCCTTTAGAAGGTGAACGGTTTCCTGATTTAAAAACACAATGGGAGAAATAGATGATTTAGCTTTTTTACGTATCTTTTTATAATCTGCTTCTACAAGCAAATCTCCCTGTTTAACCTGTTGTCCCTTTTCTACTTTGATTTTATAAATGCTTGCAATACCATGTGTTTCTAGCCCAATATGAATTAATATCTGTATTTCATTATCTCCACTAATGCAAATTGCATGGCCTCCAGGAAACACCACACTTACGGTTCCATCTAGAGGCGCTAAAACTTCAGAGGAACTTATGTCAATGGCAAAACCATCTCCCATAACACGATCGCTGAATACTATATCTGGAACCTTAGAAATATCCAATAGCTTTCCACTCATAGGGGCAATAAAATCTGTACATTTTTTCATATATTACCACCTTATTTATTTCTCTCTTAATTCCTTTAATAAATCTTTGTATCCGCCAATCAAAGTCTCTGGTGAACTTGTTAGTCGTTTTGCTAATCCTATAAATATAACGTCAATAGCAAACAACTGACCATATCTTGAAAATATGGCTGCTAAACGAGACTCATTTAATTCCAGGCTTGGTACAGTTACGCAATAGTCACTCATGGAACGAAGCTTGTTCTTCATATTTCCTGTGATTACAACTAATTTAGCACCATGATTTTTAGCCCATTTTGCAGGAATGTTAACCTCTTTTGTATTACCGCTGAAGCTTATAGCTATAACCACATCATCTTTTGTACATAAGGCTGCATTCAATACTCCAAAATTACTGTCCATATTAAATACAGTTCTTTTTCCAAGCTTTACTAGCTTCTGCTGCAAATCCTGTGCAACAATGCCTGAGCTTCCAACACCGAATAAATAAATTGTATTTGCAGTTGCCAAGGCCTCTATCACTTCTTCTATAACTTTCAAATTATTAAAATGCAAAACATCATTACAAACGGACTCTATATGTGAAACAATTTTTTGAGGAGCTGCATTAAAATCCATAGCCCAGCTAAAAATCTCGTTAGTATTTTCCAAACTCAGGCTTTCAATGTTTTTAGCTAGTTCTATCTTCGCTTCCGAAAGGCTCATGCCCAAAACCTTTTTTACAAACCTTGAAACCGATGCAGTAGATGTGCCGATAGCTGCAGCCAGTTCTTGAATATTCATGCTGATTATGTCTTTGCCGCTTTGTAGAAAGAAATCAGCAATTATTTTATCGGATTTAGATAAGGATTCGTACACTATCCTGATTTTATTATTCATAAGTTCCCCCATACACAAATATTTATCTAACGAGGATAATAGCTTTTAAGCACCCGGCAGTAACCCTTTATTTTAACGTCCGCTGAACTGGCTGGAATCAGCAGAGTTTCTGTATATGATAATGAATGACTCTCGCCTTCACACTCAACACTGCAATTCCCTTTAACACAGGTTAACACATAATAATGCTCATCTGACTTTATTTCTATTTCCCCAGAAATATCTATTACCTCTACATGGAAAAGTTCATGTTCCACTCCCATTTTCAAAGTATTATTCGGAACTGAAGGAAGTGGAAAATGTCTAATGCTGCACTGAAGGGTTGGATCAAGAATTAAGAAGCTTTTATCTAAATCCAGTGGTCTCGGCCTTCCATAATCATAAATGCGATAGGTAACTCCCCCAAAGCTGCCAATTTCGATAACAAGCATATTTTTTCCACAGGCATGAAGCATTCCCGCAGGTATTAAGACAAAGTCCCCTTCTTTTACAGAAATCCTATTTATATATTTCTCCAGTGTTCCATTTTCTGCAGCCTGTCTTAGAAGTTTTTTATTATCTATAGCTGTTCCGGCTGTAATATAAGCACCTTCCTCTGCCTCTAGAATATACCAGGACTCAGATTTTTCGTAATCTTGCACTTTCTTAGCTTCTTCTTCCTTTGGATGCACCTGAATTGACAAGTCTTCTATTGCATCTATATAAGCCACACGGATTAACTGGTCGTTTGGATCATCCCCCATAAGCTCTTTATGGTTATTATCAATTAATTCTTTAATGCTTTTTCCAGTATATTCACCTTCAGCTATGATATTTTCAGAATTCTTGTAGGCACAAATTTCTCTGGAAATACCAATGCCTTCCTTAGGTAGATTTCTAATTCTTTGCAGCTTGTTTCCTGCCCATATGCTTTTTACATAAACTGGTTTTAATCTAATTGCCTTCATAACTACCTCTGTTTTTCCCATTGAATTTCACCGTTTCTCTTATAGCACCTATAAGGAAAACCGTAAACTTCTATGGATTTATGATCTTGCTTGCTGGAAGGAAGACTGCAGGCTGCTACAGCTAAAAACTCATCTCCTGAGTTAATAATTCTATGTGCATAGTGCCCATTTATATAATGAAGGGAGCCTGGAAAGATTTTCTCTGCGTAAAAGTCATCCTTGCCATCCCAGAATAGCAGAAATCCCTCTCCCTTAAGACCATAATAATATTCGTCGCAGTCTGTATCTCCATGGTAATGGCCGCTGGTCATAGCACATTCACCATCAACAGTAAAAGGGTTTATATACGTTATCCCCCATTGAAGATTTCCCTTAACATAGTTTTGTCTATTAAAATTCTGATTGCTCACCCAGTATGCCAAGTCCTCCCCATGCTCATATATGGCATCATTATTTTTATATACATTAACACATTCTCTAACCTTCTTTTGGCGATCTACAACATTTTGTCCTGTAAGCTTGCATTCTCCTAAGAACTCTTGAATGCCTTTTGGTTCTCTAACAAAATCCATTATATAGCCCTCCCTATAGATTTTTATAGTCCGGATTCTTATAGCGTGTATAATTTTCACGCAAGAATGTCTTGTGAATTACCACTGGCTGATAGCCTTTAGCCTCTATTATATAATCCTCAATTGTTGCTGGAATGGTTACAACGTCAAGGTACCTTTGGGTGAAGCGGAATTTAGGATTACTCTTTGAATACACTTCTATTTCCTCTCCATCTACCAAAGTCAGAACTGTAAATTGTCCATTATTATGGCCTTCATAGGTTCCATGGGTTTTTAGCTCTACACGGTTTGTTTGATAGTACATAAGATCCGTTTTGCCTACGATGTATTCCTTATACTCTGCGGTTTCTTCAAGTAAAACCGGTTCTATAGCAATGTTTTTATTTATCCATTCACTGTCTCTCTCAAAACGCAGCACCTGCTCAGCGTTCTTTGTATGGATAGGTCTTAATGCACCGAATTTATCCTTGCGG
Source organism: Clostridium swellfunianum (assembly GCF_023656515.1). Taxonomy (NCBI): domain Bacteria; kingdom Bacillati; phylum Bacillota; class Clostridia; order Eubacteriales; family Clostridiaceae; genus Clostridium; species Clostridium swellfunianum. The sequence continues at coordinate 353,869 of NZ_JAMOFV010000006.1, read as the reverse complement.
TTATAATCATAAACCTTGTAAGTATAAGAACCTATAGTCAGACTGCCCAGTTCCAGTATAAACTGATTTTGTCCTGAAGCATGAATTGTACCTGCAGGAATCATAATCTGACGGCCTGGAACTGAATCTACGGAATTGATATACTTTTTATAATCTACATCTCTTTGATCCTTTTCAGACTTTTTAGCCAGCTCAATAAACTCTCTTCCATCACCTTTAAATCCGCAGTAAGTCTTTGCTCCATACCCTGTTGCTATCACATAATAAGCTTCATCCTGGCGTCCAAACTCGTTGTAATTTTCTTTTACAAAGTCTTCGTCAGGATGAACTTGAACTGACATGTTTCCATCGCTGTGCCAAGTATCATCATAGTTAAAGCGTATAGGAAAGTAGCCCTCGAACTCTCCTATACATTTCTTTCCCATCATGGATAAGCCCTTTCTCTGAACAAAGGTATAGAAAGGAATATCTAAATAGGCTCCATCTATAAGAGCAACAATGCTGACTTCCATTGGAATAAACTCAAATATCCAGGCGATATTTGGAGAAATCTCTTTTGGTATCTGCCTGATTTTTCTTATATATTCACCACCCCAAATACCTTCAAGGTATACCGGTTTTGCTCTGAAGGGATAGTGCACCAATGTCTCCAGTACTTCCTCAAGACTCTTTCCGCTCAACATCATATATTTATTATCATCGCTTCCTAAAATGTAGAAATCGATTTTTTCTTCTTTAAGCAATTCACCACGCAGCTTTAATACCACTTCAAAATCAACATAATAGTTTCTTCTCATTAACAGATTAAACGGTCGAGGATTTTTGTCTCCTATATTCACGAAGCGTTTTTCTCTAGCGCGTATAGCAGCAATCTTAGGTGTTACATCGATATAGGCAACTCCATCACAATTTTCACGAATACATTTAACCGCACTGCCCAATCCATATACTACTGTAATTCCTTTTGCTCTTTCCTTTAAGGTGTCACAGAGCCTTGACAGCTTATCTTTATCAAGCAAATCCTCCATGCTTCCTTCAAATAACTTTCCAAACAATAAAACTGGGTCGTCTTCATAATTTAAAGGCAAACTTTCCTTTGTTATTTCGTTAATCTCTTCTTCTGTTTTATAGATATCCTTCATACTATAAGCGTTATAAGGAATGTTTTGCTGACTGCAATAATCCTTTATTCCTTTTAGCAGAACATCAAATTCAGCACCTACATACCCATCTGCAGCCAAAACATAGGCTCCATCACTCATTTTCTCACAGCACCGCTTGCCAACAGCCTTGCCAACCTCATCATTTCCAGCTGCAAGTGAAGCTTTAACACCATCTGAAATTTCAATTCTATTTACTGCATTTAAGTCGTCATACGCCAAGGGTTTAAACATAAAACTCATATCTTTTTTTCCTCCTTTCACTCGGAAACACTGGGTGGCTATGACACGCTCATTCCCATTCGCAAGCCACCCGTTAAAGCCCATTTAGTGCTTTAACCTCCTTCTGTTTTAAAAATCATGTGCCTTATATCTCAAAGGCACATGATTTTTAATAGCTAATATTCAATTATTCTTCGATTATAAAGGTTGCCAAGTTCTCTTTCTTTACTCCAACCAGCCATGTAATGACGAAACCGCCAGCTATAGCTGAGGCATATGCTAATAGGTAAGCCAAAGGCTTTGTATTAACAAGCATTCCTAAGATACCTGATACATTAATTGTCATAGCACCCATGCCTGGGAACAGACCGCAGACAAATCCTCCCACTGATGCACCAAGGCATGCGGTTACAAAGGCTCTTCCAAGAGGAAGGGTAACACCGAAGATCAATGGCTCACCTATTCCAAGAACTCCAGCAGGAAGTCCGCCAACTATAGCATTTTGAAGAGCCTTTTGCTTGCGATATTTAAAGTATAGAGCTATAGCAGCTCCTACCTGCCCGCCTCCTGCCATTGAATTGAAGGCATAAAGGGGAGTATATCCTAACTGTTGTATTAATGTTGTGTGTACTGGAGTAAGACCATGATGCATACCAGTCATAACAAGCGGCAGGAACAAACCTGAAATTACAGCTCCGCCTAATGGTCCAGCGTTGTTGAACAGCCATAGTAGTGCCTTTGTTATAATACTTGTAATAGCTCCAGCAACAGGTTGTAAGATATATAGGGTTACGAGTCCAACTACAACAACAGATACAAGAGCCGGAAAGTGTACCCTAAGTGCATCTGGTGTACGCTTTTTAATCCATTTTTCAACAACAGCAATCAGAGCACCTGCTGCTAATGCTGCCAAGGTTCCTCCACGTCCGCTTAAGAAAGTCAATCCTAGGAATCCCATTGCGGCACCATTAAGACCTGCAACGTTAGTTACTATACCACCAGCTACCAAGCCAAGGTAAGGGTTACCACCCATAACCTTTGCCGCTTGCATTGCTACTGCTATATTCAAATAAGTGAAGAAGGTGCTAGCTAGAACATTCATTGTAGCCATAAACATTGAGCCACCGTCAGCTATCGCAGCTGGGTTAAAAATTGGAACTTTTGTCATATTAAATATTAAAGTAAATAATTTCATTATCCCGAATATAAGACCTGTACCAGCGAAAACTGGAATCAATGGGGCAAAAACATGCGAGAAGAAACTAAACACGCCTGTAGCGCTCTTCTTTTGCATAACAGCACCATTATTAACTTCAGAGTACTTTAACCCTTCAACATTCTTTAGTTCTGCACTAACAGTTTCAGCAACTCCAGGCCCTAAAATAATTTGAGGTTCGCTTTCGGATCCTACAACCCTCAAAACACCTTTTACTTTTCCTAGAGCCTGCTTATCTACTTTAGCTGGGTCTTTGACAACCACACGCAAACGAGTCATGCAGTTTTCAAAATCACTAATGTTTTCAACTCCGCCTAAACCTGCTAGTATCTGCTTTGATAGTGATGAATTGTCGATACTCATAAATTCTCCTTCCCCCATAAAATTAATATTATAACTGCAGATGCTAAATGTAACTAATTTACATCTACATTATAATTTATATGTAAATTAATTACATATTATTACAATTAATCGAGTATAATTTAGTAAAGCTTTAATGTAGAGATTAATAGATGAAACCATGAAGTCAAAGATTTTATTATGTTTATTTCGTAATTCTTAGGGCGTGCGAGAGACCTAACTATCTAGTTTACCAGCAAAAGGAGGGAATTTATGAAAATCACCGTAGATTCAAAAAATGCCTATCGAAAGTGGCCTCATGTTGAAAGATATCAGAATACAACCCTGCGCTACACTCCGTCCGCTACCTTCCCAAAGGTTATGGAAGAAGTTATTGGTCGACCTGCAATCATACGACTTTTTGTAACTTTAGATGAGGTTTGGGATTACAGAACCAACACCTATTATTGGGACTATCCTATTGGAGTGAACAGATATGCAGATGATGATAATCACTATGTTTATGACTGGCCATTAACTGTTCCGTCGCCAGTTAATGCACATATTCAAGAATATTTGACTTCCCACGCAAACTGCGCAGATGAAGTATTGCTTAATTTACGTAGATATGAAAGAGAAGCAGCTGATGGTATCATTACCTATGAGCAATATGAAGAGGTTTTTGAAAAGGTTGTTGAATACTATAAAAATCTATGCCCTAACATCACATACATTGAATGCTGCAATGAGGTTGAGCTAGTTCAATTTGGGAACTTGAATATGAAGGAATATTACAGGCTTTATAAATGCGCTTGCAGAGCAGTCAAAAGATTAAACCAAAAACATGATTATGAAAGACCTCTTAAAATTGGGGGATTTGGGCTATCACATGGGATTACCCATTGGAATTACTGGCAGGAGTTTTTAGAACTGTTGAGCAAGGATGATGGCAGAATTATCGACTTTTATTCTATGCATGAGTATCATACAAACCCATATCGCATAATGGAATTTTACATGCGTCATCAGGAAACTATTAAAGAGCTTAATCTTCCTGAACATCCTCTCTTAATGACTGAATATGGGCTTAGAGTTGGAATTGGAGATGCAGGACGCCCAACTAATATTCAAAACGCATCTGGTGAAATTGCCGGCATGATAATTGGTTCCCATTGCTCTAATTTAAAGATATTTCCTTGGTGCACCTTCCACAATCCCAATCAGCAAATAGGCAGAACCATGTTCATTCTCAACAAAGATGATGAATATATACCAACTCCAAGCGGCCATACAATGACAATGTTTAAAATGCTTGGCAATCATGAGCTTATTATTGAAGAATATCTTGAAAATAAGGCTGTTGCAACTATAGACGATGAAAAAATATGTGTTTTAGTTTCAAACCCTGGACTAGTGGAAGATAAGATAGAACTAGTAGTCAATAATTTAGAAAATAGAAAATACTTAGTTGAGCAGTTCATGGTAGATGATAATACTAATAATTGTTTGACTGATGCTAATTCTAGATTTTTAAAATCTACAAAAAAATTTGATACTTTGGTTGAAAATAACACATTAGTTATAAATGATAGTATGATAGGAAATGCATTTTGCTTATGGATCTTTAAATCAATTATCTAATTCATATTCGCAAAACTGGCGACTCAAGCCTTGTCTTATTGAACTTGGCTAACAGCTATTTATTGTATAAACTTATTAAACAACTATAGATAACATTGAAATGAACTTCTCCCCGTCAGGTAGACGGGGAGAAGTTCACTTTCTTAATTATTATTTATGACTATGATGCTGATCCTTGACTAGTATATGCTCACTTATCCAATCTGAAAGAAAACTCATTATATCCATTATGTACGAATCCTGTCCATTATCAATTCTACGTAGGTCTATATCGTTAAACTTCTTAATAAAATCATCATGCTCTACCTTATGAGCTAGAAATCCTTTATATCCTATCTTTAAAAGGTACTCTTCCTCTGAAGCAAAATGAAACGCAGTATAGTTCTTTAATTCCTGCACGATATCTAAAATTTTATCATATTTATCTGTTACAAAATTATTTTTTAAAAGTTCATAAACTTTGTTGCCAATTTCAAAAAGTTTTTCATGCTGTTCATCAATAAAACCTACTCCAGTTTCAAAATCAGGCTTCCACTTAAACATAAATCCATCCCCCTTGCATTTCTTTTTTGTACGTAAGAATTATCAATTCTTACGCCCCTTGTATTGTTAGCACATAAAGATTATTATTCCTTACGTACCTTAATCTCCAAATTTTCATTACTCTTAAAATACTATATCATAAAACTCTTTTAATTTCAGCAATCTAAATAACAATTATTAGCATGAACTTTATAGAAATAAAAAATAGGCAGCTGCAATTTACTGCATACTCCCTATTCCATAAAAGTACTGATTTTTCACCACAGGGAATCCCTTCCAATCACTGCAGCTACAGGCATCCATAGTGTTAATATCGCAAAACCCGTCATCACAGCCGCACTTCCCCTGTTCATCTCTAGCTTCTATATATTCAAACTCTACGCCTCTTTTACCTTTCCAGTAAATACATGTAGCACATACCTTCTCTTGCTTTCCATAGGTAGACATAATAACCTCCAGCATATTACGTATTGCAGTAAATTATATGCTGAAGATTTCTTAATAATAACCTATTTTTTATTGTTTTCTACTTCATTAAATTTCGAATTCATAATAAGTATGTCTACTCTTCTATTAGAAGCTCTACCAGCCTCCGTATTATTTTCTGCCTTTGGTCTAAACTCACCATAACCTGCTGCTGATATTCTTTCAGGTTTTATGCCAGATTGGTTTATTAATACTTGAGCTACGTTACTAGCCCTGATAACAGATAAGTCCCAATTGGATTTGTATAAATAAGTGTTTATAGGCCTATTATCTGTATGTCCTTCAACTCTAATATAACTTCCATTTATAATAGGCTGATTTAATAGCTTACCTATTTCAACTAGCTTTTTAGCCTGCTCTGGCTTTATATCAGCTTTTCCACTATCAAAAAACAAAGAATCCCTAAAACTTAGTACAAGGCCTCTCTCCTCTACTTTAGTTTCAACGCTCCCACTTAGACCACTATCCTTTAAGTATTTATCGACAACATCCTTAACATGTTCAAGCTTTTGTTCTTCAGTGGTTTCTACTACGCCATTATCAACAGGTGTACTTTGTTGTATATCTACCTTACCATCTACACCTATTATATTTGCGCCTCCACCGCCGCCCATAGCCTTATTAAGGCTAGAAGCAACCTGTTGATACTTTTGTTTATCTAAATTACTCATAGAGTACATTATAATAAAAAATATCATTAAGAGTGTGATAAAATCGGCATAAGAAAGAAGCCAACGTTCATGATTCTCATGAGCTTCCTCGTGTTTTTTCCTTCTACTCATGCTTCCACCTTCTTTTCGGCTTCTTCATATCTAACTAATTCTTGTTTATTTAAAAAGCCTTTAAGCTTTTCAGATAATGTATTAGGGTTTACTCCTTCCTGAATTAAAAGAATTGCTTCAATTATAAGATTCTTTTCTGCTTGTTCATGCTTGTCTATATTTTTGAGTCTAGTTCCTACTGGAAGGAAAATTAAATTAGCACTACCAACGCCATATAAAGTAGCTAAGAAGGCTGCAGCAATACTCTCACCAAGCTGATCTTGACTGCTGGTTGCAAGTCCTCCTAAAACATGGACAAGTCCCATAACTGTACCTATAATACCTAAGGTTGGTGAAAATCCACCAGCTGAATCGAACATAGCTGAACCAGCTCTATGCCTTTCCGATGTCATATCTGCTTCCAATTCAAGAATTTCTCTAACTGCTTGAGGCTCAACACCATCCACAATCATCTGAAGTCCTTTTTTTATAAATGGATCCATATTGCTATCTGCTGATATTTCTCCTTCAATACTTAGCAATCCATTTTTTCTTGTCTTAAATGCTAACTCTTTAAAATAATGAATTAATTCTACAAAATCCTTATTCTTTGCTTTAAAGGCTACTCCCATAATCTTTCCTATTCTTTTCAAATCCTCAATAGGAAAAGACAGCATTACTGCACCTAGTGTTCCTCCAAAAACTATTACTGCTGGAGTCCATTTAAAAAGCGCAACTAAATGTCCACCTTCACCTATGAATGCAATAACTAAAGACGCAAAACCTATTATTATAGCAATTATACCAGTCAACTTTATTTCCTCCTTCGTACATTAGCATATATGTATAATAATCGTATTTAAAATAACTTTCTTTATATGATGGTTTAATGTTATAATTTAAGTATTAGTATATATTTATACCTTTTATGGTCATTTCTGTAAATATAGCACTGTTTTCTATTTGTAAAAATATAATATTAAAAGGTTTTTTATTTCTCAGTGTTTGTAAACGATAACAGGTACTTAATTCTACTTTTAATAAAAGTATATGGGGGTATGGTAAATGATTTATTTAAGTCATGGGTATATTGATATTTTTAACCATGAACTTCGTCAAAAGAACACAAATAATCTTATACTAGTCACAAAACCCAATGGAGTCATTTTTCAGAGCAATAACTCTAACAATTATAATTCTTACGAACTTACAAATAAAGTATTAGAAAAAGTTATACAAGATTTAAAGGTTCAAAAAATTTCTTACAAGAATCTTGAGCTTAGAACTAGCATTTTAAAATTCTCAAATAAAATTCAACCTAATATTTGTGATAACTTCAATGAACACAAGCTTGAAGTAAAGCTTAGACCATCAGAGGATACTGCTCATATATTAATTGAAGGGCTTGATATTGTAGGAGTATTTAAAAATGAATTAAGACTAGTAAGACAAGATTATATTATAAAAAAGAACGTTATCTTGGAAGAAAATTATTCTAAACTTATAACAATTCCTCAACATGGATTTCAGATTTCGTTGAATCATTGCTCTAGTTATAATGAGTTTAAAAGCATACTTCTAGATGCTTTATATGAGGATATTTCAAATCATATAATAAATGAACTTAAAAAAACTACCTTGCAAAAGTGGAACTTAGATTTAGGTAAAACCAATATAGATTTTAAAAATATTGTTAATGATAATATGAAAATACTTATAGCTTAATATATAAAGGCATGCTTGTCAGCATGCCTTATTTTATTTGGCTTTGTAAGTTAAAACTTCATCATTTCCTGCTTTAACAATAGCACCAATGTTTCCTTCTATATCTTTAAATATATCTGGATTAGTTACTAATACAGGAGTTATTAATGAATACCCTTTTGAAGTAATCTCTTCTCTATTTATCTTTATAATAACATCTCCAGCTTTTACTTCCTGACCTTCCTGGGCAATTCTTTCAAATCCGGCTCCCTCAAGGGCAACTGTATCTAAGCCAATGTGAACTAATATCTCTGCTCCATTACTTAAGGTTATGCCAAAGGCATGATTAGTCTTGAATATCATGCTTACTTTACCATCAGCAGGAGCAACTATTGTATCTCCTGTGGTCTCAATAGCAACACCGTCTCCAGCCATCTTTTCTGCAAATACTTGATCTGGGACTTGTGAAAGATCTACTACTTTTCCATCCACTGGAGCAACTAACTTATAATTTTTCTTTAAAAAACCAAACATATTTATCATCCTCCATAATTCTAGGTTATGTATTATTAATTATCAATATACAGCAAAAAAAGCATGAGCGTTTCAAACTCATGCCTGATTTAACAGTAACACGTTACTTTAATATTATAAAGCCTTATAATATTTATGTCAACGATTCATGATTAATTAGCACCTCCATATTTTCCCCCACTAGCCCTAGTTGGTTATTATTATTTATATAGCAGGCTGCTTCTGAATGAGCAATAATCCACTTATTTTTTGAATATAGTAGGGAAGCTTCATTATTTTTTTCACTAAGCGAACTACCAGTACCTTTAGGTTGAATAATTATAGACTTAAACCCTTTTTCCTCCATTTTACATGGTGCAGAACACAGTGCTGTACTATATAGCTCAACAGCAACTCCCTCTGGTATAAAAAAAATTTCTGCCTTACTGCTATCATATTGTTCTTCTTTTATATCCTGAACCCTCCCAATGAAAACTATCAAATCTGTAACAGCAATAAGAATCTGATTAGATTTATGATATTCTAAATAATTAAGCTTTGAATTCCTTCCACTGAGATAGCCTATTTGTATATCTACTTCTCCAAAAATAGTGCGGCTAATCTTCTTTGAAATATCAAGTAACTCCATACTGTTTACTGAATTAACACATAATATACCTTCTTCTGGTATTGGGGTTTTCTTTTCTACATACTTTATCATTTCAGTAAAATCATATCCGGTAACTATTCTTCCATATTTCACAAAAGACTTATTAGTTATGCCTTTAATCTTTATATTCTTATTAATTCTCCTTAGCTGATTTAAGGTCATAGACACCCACCTCACCTAATAACGAAATATATATTTTATTATCTTCAAGTCTTTATCTTTTAATTCTGTTCAAAATAAAAAGACTGCTATAAAGCAGTCTTTTTATATAATATTATTCTGCAACAGGTGCTCCTACTGGGCAAACATTAGCACAATTTCCACAGTCGATACAGCTATCTGCATCAATTACGAATATGCTATCTCCTTCGCTTATACAGCTAACTGGACACTCAGCAGCGCATGCTCCACAGCTGATGCAAGAATCAGTAATTTTGTATGCCATAATCCCACACCTCCTAAAATATTAGACATGATTGTCCATCACTATTTTACCACTTTTCTAAACATTTTCAAATAGTTTTTAAATAGTAGTATAACCTAAGTCTTCTAGGCATTGTATAAGGTCATCTTCATTTAAGAAGTAGCTGTCGTAAATAACATTTACTTCTTGCTTCTCTCTATTAATTTGGCAGGCTATAATCCCCTCATTATTAGATATAGCCTCTCTTATGGTACTAACATCTGCTAAGGTACGCATATTAGCAATTCTGATTACTGATTTCATAATTTTACGTCTCCCTAGTACTTCTTAGTTTTCTTTAAATAATTCCTTTATTTTTTTCACATCTATTTCAGGGTCCTGAATCTCTATTTCAATTTCCTGATCATCAATAGTTCCTTCATAGCCTCCAGAAACTAAGGTAACTTCATCCATATTATATTCTCTTATGGTTTCTTCTCCATCTCTAGTCTTTATTTTCACCTTGACTAGCTCCTTAACCACACTGTTTGCAACAACTTCTCCCTTTCCGTCTGGTGTATTTACTATAGCACCCACTCTCGGAAGTCTCTTTCTAGTGTACTCGTAAGTATCCTGCTCGTAATTTAAGCAGCACATAAGCCTTCCGCATATACCTGAAATCTTAGTCGGATTTAAGGATAAATTTTGTTCCTTCGCCATCTTGATAGAAACAGGCACGAAATCTCCTAAAAAACTTGAACAGCAAAGAGGTCTGCCACAAGGACCAAGACCACCAACCATTTTTGATTCATCACGAACGCCAATTTGCCTAAGCTCAATTCTAGTTCTGAAAATTGTAGCTAAATCCTTTACAAGTTCTCTGAAATCAACTCTTCCATCTGCTGTAAAATAAAATATAACCTTATTGTTGTCAAAGGTATATTCCACATCTATAAGCTTCATAACAAGGTTATGCTCTTGTATCTTTTCAAGGCATACATTAAAAGCTTCCTTTTCTTTTATTTTGTTTTCTTTATGTTGATTTTCATCCTGCTCAGTAGCCTTTCGTATAACGCTTTTAAGAGGAGATACTACATCCTCTTCACTGATACTCTTAATACCTGTAACACACTCGCCAAATTCTACACCTCTAGCTGTCTCAACAATAACATTGTCACCTTTATTTATTGCTAAATTACCTGGGTCAAAATAATATATCTTTCCTGCTTTTTTAAAGCGGATACCTGCAACGTTTATCATAGTGCCTCCTGTAAGAACAACCAATTCTATGTATCTAAAAATTTTAAAAGCATATTGCTGAAGGTCAGTGATGGATTAACATTTCGTTCCAACCTCTGCCTAGTTTCATTTACTATCTCTATAATATCATTTAATCTATTAAAAGAAAACAAGGAAGAAATATCTTTTATCTTATTAGCTTTATCTATATTGACTATAAGCTCTTCAATACCTGTTTCCTTATATACTAAGACATCTCTTATGTACGATAAAAGCCATGTTAGAACTTCTTGCCAATTGTTTTTATGCTTTGTAAAAAAAAGTTCATACTTCAAGAACTCTCTTGGACTCTTAGTTCCTATATCTAAGAGAACACCTATGGCAGTATCTCTAATCTCCTTAAAGGTATCATCCTCAATAAACCTTTCAGCTCTTCCAGGTATTCCATCGCTAAAAGAAGTTATAGTCTTAACTTCTTTTGAGTTTAGATGAGCATATTTGATATTTAAAAATTGCTGAAGCTCATTCATGTTAAGCCTTTGAAGTTTATGAATTTGGCACCTTGACCTTATAGTCTCAAGAATAGACTCCAGTTTTTCACAAAGAAGTAGAATAAAGACGCCCTTTGGTGGTTCTTCTATAGTTTTAAGAAAGGCATTTTGCGCATCAGTAGTCATTTTATGCGCATCATAAATTATAATAACCTTTCTATCTCCTTCATAAGGCTTCTTATTTATTTCATCTATTATTTCTTCTACCACATATTTTATTCCAATTGTCTGTTTATTATCTGGCACCCTAAACTCTATTAAATCTGCATATTCTCTATCTACAGTTTTTCCAAGCAGTTTTAGTCCTATACCCCTAGCTAGAAGACTTTTTCCAATACCATCTTCGCCTATAATAAGATGAGCGTGTGCAAATTTACCAGATTCTATCGAGGCTTCTATCTGTTTTTTTATATTATCATGACCAATTATTCTATCAAAATTCAAAACTATCGCCCACCTTAACTAAATTAAACCGACTACAATTCATGTAGTCGGTTTAATAATAACTTATCATATTTTAATAAATTTATCTACATCTACAACAAATACTGTTGCGCCACCTACTTCAACTTCTATTGGGTAAGGTACATATACTCCTGTAGAACCTGCTACTGGAGAAGGTGAAGTAACGACTTGATCTCTAGTCTTACATACCTCTTCAATGACACCTAAAACTTTATCAACCTTTTCTACCTCAACACCTATCATTAGCGTTGTATTTCCTGCCTTTAAAAATCCACCGGTGGTAGCAAGCTTTGTAACTCTGAATCCCTCATCATTTAATACGTCAATAAGTTCACCTGCGTCATCGTCTTGCACTATAGCTATTATAAGTTTCATGGCAATACCTCCTTGTGTTCCTACAAGCACATAACAATAAATAATTGTTATACTCCTTGTATTTATATTATATTCTCCCCTGTTGATTTTCGTTATGATTATATTTAATTTACAACTATTTCTAAATATTTGCAAGAGAAATATTGTAAATATTTCATTATATTTATAAATACTCTTTATATTAGTTCAATTTATTCTTTTATCTTAAACCCTTTAGCCTTAAAAGTCATCTTGACAGTATCAATATCAATTCCCTTGCTTGCGGCTCCTTTTGTTATAGTCATAAATCTTCCTACAGTATTTAACATGCCTGGCATTACAATTTGATTAAATCCTAATTCTTTCATTATTTCAATAATATCAGGATACTCTTTTGTAAGCTCTAACAAGCTTTTGTTAAGATCAATTACTTTCTCCATAATATTCTCCTTGTAACATGTAAGTATTTATACTTTATTCTCTTATAAAAGACATACTTATAGTCTTAATACTTGATAATTATATTATTTTATTTTTTATAATAAATCACAAATATCTCTATAGTGAATATATTGGAATTAAGATGCTAAGGATGAAATCTTGATTAAACCTATATAATATGAGGAGGTGTGCTTATGAGCAGAAAGCACTATAAATGTGAACAAAATAATTTAGGCGGATTATTTGGTGGTTCCAGAACACCAAGCCTTCCAACACTAATTATCCTTATACTAATACTTTTGCAATTTAATGGAGGAAATTTGTTTGGAAAAGGCGGCTATGGAAAGGGTGGTTTCGAATCAGTTGATAACGGAATACTCTTTATTATAGCTCTATTCTACCTAAGTTGCTGTAATCCATGCAAATCTGAATGCTGCTAATGATTAATTATTAAAAACACTTGGCTTTGCTTGGCACTTATAATGCTAAGCAAAGTCTTTATTTTTTGTGGGAATTTATTGATTTTGTACCATTGATTTTATAGTTTAATTGAAAATAATTCGCACATAATACTAATACAAAAACAAAATTAATTAACAACAAAGGAGGATTTTATTATGGCAAGCAGAAGTAACAGAGTATTAGTACCAGAAGCAAAGGAAGGACTAAACAGATTTAAAATGGAAAGCGCTAAGGAAGTAGGCGTTAACCTAAAAGAAGGCTATAATGGAGATCTTACTTCTAGAGAAGCTGGGTCAATAGGCGGCCAAATGGTTAAGAAAATGGTTGAAGCTTACGAAAAGAATTTATAATAAATAAAAACGCCCCTGTAGACAGTTAACCTGTCTACAGGGGATTTATTATTTAAGCATTTCTTCAATTATATTCACAATATCTTTATGTATATTCTCCACTGCTCTATTAGCGTCAACTACCTTAATAAAGTCAGCTGAATCCAACAAACTCATGTACCCATCATAAACTCTTCTATGAAAATCATCTCCGCCATTTTCAAGTCTATCTAACACCTTTTGTTTTGATTTCCTTTCAAGACCTTCTTCAAAAGGTATTGTCAGCATAAAGGTTATATCTGGTTTAAGGCCTTCTGTTGCAGCCTCATTTATACTTCTTATTTTATCTACACCAAGGTTTCTTCCTATGCCTTGGTAAACAATGGAAGATTCGACAAACCTATCCATAACTACAATCTTCCCGTCTAAAAGGGCAGGCTTTATAACTTCATGTACTAGCTGAGCTCTTGAGGAAGCATATAAAAGGGCCTCACACATATCAGACATTTCGCTATTCTTATTATCTAATATAATATCTCTAATTTTCTCGCTTATATTTGTTCCGCCTGGTTCCCTTGTATATATAACTTCTAACCCTTTACTTGATAAATATTGCCTAAGAAGAGATATCTGAGTAGTCTTTCCTGAGCCGTCAGGACCTTCGAAGGTTATAAGTAATCCTTTCTTCATCATAGTATTCCTTTCATTCCACCACTGTTATTTTTCTGTTTTCTATCCCAAGTACAGTAACTCCGTAATCCAAATAGTATTTTATCATATTAAGAGATGTATTATCTATAATTTCTCCCAAATTTAAAATAGGAACTCCTGGTGGATAAGGAACTACAGAAGAGGCGCAAATTCTTCCACAAGCTTCTTCTAAGCTTACCCGCACCTTCTTTCTTTCAATCACTTCAAAAGGTAGTAGTTTTGTTTCTGGTATATATGTCTCCATTAAAGAAATACCTTCTTCCCTTAATGTTTCCAAATTGCATTCTTTAATAGCATTATAAAGCTTCTCAAAGTCCTTTTCACTATTAAACGTAGAAAATATAAGTACTACATTTGAACCATCGCTCATCTCACACTGAATTCCTCTGCTCTTTAGATAATCTAGAAGCTTATATCCACTGAGGCCCTCTTTAACGTTAATAACGAATCGACTTAGGTCTATATTAAAATAACTACTCTTATCACTTTCCAACACCTTAAGAAAATCAAATTCTCTAAATTTATATCTGTATTTGTTTGCTCTTTCAATTAAATCTTCATAAGCTTGTACTCCATATTCCTCCAAATAGTATCTAGCGTAATCCATAGAAGCCATAAGCATATAAGAGGGACTTGTACTTAAAAAGCTGCTCACATAAAAATCTACTTTCTCTATATCAGCATTATCTCCGACATGAAGATAAGCAGTTTGGGTAAAACTCGAAAGAGTTTTATGAGAACTCATTACTACCATATCAGCGCCAAGCTTAACTGCACTTTCTGGTAATTTTTCATTTACTCCGAAGTGAGCTCCATGTGCTGAATCTACAAGGACCATCATGTTATATTTTCTGGCACAAGAAATAATAGTTTTTAAGTCACTACATATTCCATAATAGTTTGGATACGTTACAATAATTCCTTTAGCATCTTTATGCTGTTCAAGCAAGCATGAAAAATGCTCCATATCTATGGATATGGGAGCATTATATCTTTTACTTATTTTATTCTTTATATATATAGGCTTTAGTTTTCGCATTATTATTCCATTAAAAATACTTCTATGGCAGTTTCTTTCTACTATTATTTTATCGCCTTCATTAAAGCTCGAAAAGATCATAGCAAGGTTCCCGCTTGTACTTCCGTTTACTAAAAAATATGACTTTCTGCTTTCATAAAACTTGCTTAGTAGTTGTTGTGCTTCTCTAATAATACCCTCAGGGTGATGAAGATTATCTACCCCATCTACCTCCGTTATGTCAATTTTAAATAAGTTTTCATATAGCTTTCGGCCCTCTCTTGTGCTTAAGAAGCCTGCTCCATTCTTATGTCCAGGCATTGTAAACGAAACATTACCTTCCTCTGCATATCTAAGCAGACCTTCTACAAGTGGTAGTTTTGACACCGACTATCCTCTCCCTTAAGTTCTGTATAAACTATAGTTTTTTTAATACAGTTCTTATAATATTCATAGAAATCTGTACCTATCTCTGCATTTATCAATCTTTCCTCGCAGGATTTACAAATTCTTTTACCGTTCACTATTATACCACTATTTAGAGGCTTTCTACATATAATACATGTATGTCTTTTCATATTATCCCCCTACGCATTACTAATAAATCCATGATGATTGCTAATTGCCATGCCTTATGCATTATTTACAAGGTTGTATTGATTTATAATCACTACGTTTACCTTGATTCTTGCCTCATATGATATATTTTATTCACCTATCCTCTGATATTTATTTTGTCCACTCAAATATTTAAATTTTGTTCAAATATATAATTCAGTATTTGGAAACACTACTATATATGGTTTGTTTTATCACACGATTGATATTAAAACCTTAAGTATATTTTAGCAAACAGAAGCAAATATTCTTTAGTTGCTTTGTATCCCGACTAAAAGGAGGAATTTTTATGAAACAAGAAATGATAAGCTATCTTCATACTATAAAAGACGATATATTTAACCTATCAAAATATCTTTATGAAAATCCCGAAGAAAGCTTTTATGAATATAAAGCCTGTAATTACATAGTCAATATGCTTAAAAACAATAATTTTAAAGTTACTGAAAAATACCTAGATATCCCGACTGCCTTTTACGCTGAATACGGAAGCGGTCATCCAAAGATTTGTCTTATTTGCGAGTATGATGCTGCTGTAAAGGAAGGTCATATTACAGGTCATAATTTAATTTCTTCAATATCCATGGGCGCAGCTTTATCTATTTCAAAGGTGTTAGATAACTTTAAAAATGGCACTGTGATTGTTCTAGGATGCCCAGGTGAGTTTGCAAGCGGGGCAAAGGTTACAATGGCAAAGCAAGGAACCTTTAATGATATTGATTCTGTTTTAATGGTTCACCCTGACATAGAATACTATGAAACCGGAACCTCAATGGCTCTTTTACCTATCAAAATAAAATATACAAGTGAAGGCTCTCATTCTTGTTTGGATGCGGCTATTTTTACTTTTAACGCTTTAAGCTCTTTAAAAAATAATTTTGACCTCAACTGCTCACTAGATAGCATAAATATTAAACATTGTGATTCCTCCAGTCTTTATTTAAAAGAAGCAGAATTATCTCTGTACATAAAAGCACCTAAAATGATTCAAGCTTGTAAAATTGAGAAGAAAATTAAAATACTATGTAAAGCTACAGAAGATTTAACTGAGGTAGCTTGTGAAATGTCAATGCATGAACTTCCGTATGATGAACTTATTCCCAACCATGCACTTTCAAGAATTTTCTCTCATAACCTTAAGGAAATTGGAATAATAGATACTGTAGAACCCAAAAATATTTTTACTGGATTAAGTCTTGGAACTGTAAGTCATCTTGTGCCCTGCCTTCACCATTACCTAAAAATTACAGATGATAGTTCTATAAAGTATGGTACTTTAGCCTTTGCCAAAGCAACAATCTCTAAATTTGCTGAGGAAAGCGTCTTAAAAGCTGCTATAGCACTTGCTAGCACTGCTATTGATTTGATTGAAAAAGAAGAACTTCTTCAAGAAATAAAGGTGGAATTTTACGAAACAATTAAAAATCACCAAGAAAAGCCTTGCGAAGCTTAAGTTTGGGTAGACAATAACCCCTAATAGTTTATAATAAGAATTAAGAATATAAAATGAAGGATAAAGAGTTTTTTAAGAAAATCCCGTAAGGGATTTTCTTAAATTTAAATTAATTGAAGCCCCAAAGAACTTTTTCCACTCATTATAAGTTCTTCATTTTTAATTCTTCATTTCATTCACTTGGAGGGTTATATCATGATTTCAATTTACAAACATTTAGACGAATCATCCACACAGCTGCAAAAACTCGATACTGTTGAACCTGGCTGTTGGATTAATATAATTGCACCATCCGATCAAGAACTTTTACTTGTATCCAAGAAAACAGGAGTTCCTATAGAATTTTTAAGAGCTGCCCTTGACGAAGAAGAAACTTCACGTATTGATATTGAAGGAAGTAACCTGCTTTTTGTTATGGATATTCCATTCAGTGAAATGGAGGAAAATTCCTTGACCTATGATACATATCCATTAGCAATCATACATACAGAAAAAGAAATAATAACGGTATGCTTAAAAAATAGCAAAATACTTTCAGATTTTATTGAAAGTAAAGTTAAGTCGTTCTTTACCTTTAAACGTTCAAGATTCATTCTTCAAATCCTATATAAAATATCAACCTACTATCTTCTATATTTAAGACAGATAGACAAAAAGAGTTTAATGATTGAGAGAAGATTGCATAAGTCAATGAAAAACAAAGAACTTATTCAGCTATTATCTCTTGAAAAATCTCTAGTATATTTTTCAACCTCATTAAAGTCTAATGAAATTACACTCGAAAAAATGCTTAAGCTGGAAATAATGCAAAAGTATCCCGAAGATACAGATGTGCTTGAGGATGTTATTATAGAAAATAAACAAGCAATTGAGATGGCTAATATATACAGCAACATTTTAAGTGGAACAATGGATGCTTTTGCTTCGATTATTTCAAATAACTTGAATATAGTTATGAAATTTTTAGCATCTACAACAATAGTTATGGCTATACCTACCATGATAAGTGGTCTGTTTGGTATGAATGTACTTGTGCCTTGGAATGAAGCTGCAACTCCTTATGGGTTTTGGTATATACTAGCGACAATAGTAGCTGCTTCAGTTGTAGCTATTATAGTATTAAAAAGAAAAGACTTATTCTAACAAGGTGGTGAAAGGCTTGGGACGAAAAGCCTCCATATTTACTCACCCGTTTGATTATTTCACTAAACATCATATAAAGTCTTATGCCAAGGAAAAAGATATTATCTACAAAGATAATCTTGAATCTCATATTTGGATATACGAGCTTCATTCTCAAATTCAAAAACGCTGCGGGGATAGAGTTGTTTTAAAGGGCGGGGCCTCCGCCCAGATTCATCTACCAGTTAATCTCCAAAGACTTTCTAATGATATTGACTGTGCTACGGATCTTTCAAGAAGAGATTTATTTGATGTTATGAAGGATATTAGAGAATCCTATATTAAAGCAAAATTTTATACAAGCTATGAGGAATACATACCCAAATCTATTAGGAGAGATGGTAGGACTATCCCCATGATGACCTTTATATATGATGTGCCCTTTGTTTATCAAACTAAAATGCGCCAAAGGTACCCTGGAATGAAGCTAGATTTCTTATTTCTTGACACAAAAGCTCTTCATGCAGTTACCTTGAAATCTGCTGAAACTATTGGCTTAAAACTAAAATATAATCCTATATGTATAGACAAATATTCAACAACCAGTGATAAACTACTTACTCTAGCTACCCATACACTAGGACTTGAGGCCAATAAATTAGATGCACTTTATAAAAATATTTATGATTTATCCTGCCTCCTAAAGGTTGTTGATGATATTGAAAGCTTTAAAATCATTGCAGAGAGGCTTAAAGAAAGTATTCAACATGAAATTGAAGTTAAAAATGCTCACAATGTTACCACCGAGGATTTTTTTAAGGATTTGCTTAGTTCTATCTTTTATCTTTCATTAACAAATATGAGTACAGAATATAACCGAATTCTTCTTAACCTTGCATGGTTTAGCCAGCAGACTCTTCCTGGTGAAACTCGCTCAATACTTTCTGCAGATTTATGGAGTATACTTTCTCTACATTTATATGTATGGATTTATTCACTTGGGAACTATATACTGTCAAAAGATTACTCACGGCTTATTGGAATCGATGTTATATTATCTGAATATGAATATTATATTACATTATTTAAAAAAGAAAGACGCAAATACAAAGCTGAACTAAAAAGAAGAATCCTTGAAAAGGAACCATCTTTGAACGTTGACGCAACTGGTAATCCACTAAGATTGATGTATCTTGATTATATACTAACTTACTGTGATATTCGATTAGGCTATTAGCACTTAAAAATAAAGTTTAGTTATAAAAATAAGCACTGAGAAAATCTCAGTGCTTTATTATTTAATTATATATTGTTTATTGGGGTCATCTACAATGTGTCTTTTCTTACCTGTCACATTAATTTTACCACTAACAGAAACCTACTATAAATAAAAAAACGCTAAGTGATAAACTTAGCGTTTTNCTTCAAAAGAATTGCTGGTCATTTACCTTTATATTCTCTGTTTAATTTTCAAAGACCAATTTGTTCGCCGTCATCTGACAGCTTTTATAGTTTATCACTTAGTTTTGTCATTGTCAACAACTTTTTTGTTGATAATTTATTTTTCTAAGTGATTGCTACCGTTTGTTCTGGCAACGTGTTATATAATATCACATATATTCGCCCATAATACACAGTATTTAACCGCTATAATTGATTAAATCGTTTTTTCTCTAAATATCTCCTATTTATTCTAAATACCACATACAGACACACCAGGGTGAGTATGTGGTTATATACTCTAGTAAACTTATATTTAATAAAAAAAGTATAGCTTTAAATCTTCAAGCTATACCTTAAATTTACCTATTTCTATTAACCTTATAAAATATTTTATGATCTCGCCATTTACCGTTGATATACAAATATTCCTTACTTATTCCTATCTCTTCAAAACCACAAGCCGAAAGCACAGCTTGTGACTTAACATTGTCCACTAATGTAGTTGCCTCAATTCTATGGAGCTCCAAATCCTCAAAGGAATATTCTAAAACAAGCTTTAGGGCTTCCTTCATATATCCTTTGCCTTGTTCATCCTTATCCATTGAATACCCTACAAAAGCATTTTTAAATACTCCCATAATTACATTGGATATTCTTATCTTTCCTATAAATTTATCTTCTTTAAATATACCCAGATTTACTACAGCACCATTCAAAAACTGTCTATAATTTTCGGTTAAGTCTCTTTTCTGAACCTCTAAAGTATAAAAATTTTCATCCCTCATAGGTTCATAGGCTCTTAAGTGTTCCCTATTTCTTTTATAGTAGTCTAAAAGATCCTTTGCATTTTCAGGCGTTAGAAGTCTAAGTTCAATTCTTTTGCCCCTTAGCACAACGTTTCTTTTTATTGTTCCAGTTTCATAAGTATCCTTATCTAACCCAAATATAAACTCATGCTTGAGATGATTATTAACAATTATGCTGTTGGATATAGTACCTTCAAGTTGATAACCAAGCTCTGTAAAAGCTCTTGTATTTATATCTTCATTAGTTATGGTACTAACCTTTAACATATTCATATTTCTAAAAAGAGTGTTTAAAATCAATTTCAATGCTGCTTTTAAAAGCTTATAGTCTTCCCCTTCATGCCTATAAAACTTAACTCTAAAGCTACAGTACCTGTTTTCCTTTGAAAGTTCTACTATATAAAACCTTCCCATAGTAATTCCAGCTGAGTCTCTTATAATATACTCCCTATCATTCCCATTAACAGGTATCATACTTATATTTTGATTTTTATCCATAGAAGTGCCCCCTAACATTTCAATTCACCTATCTAGTTGTACTGCTCACATTTTTGTATATAGCAAAGATGAAGAAAAATGACACAGCTAGCCCTAATGGAATTAGATAAAAGGAATTATAAACTCCGATAGTATCATTTAAGTATCCCATAACCATGTTTAAAACCATATTAAAAGTCGAGCTTGCTGTAACAATTATTCCTGTTGCATACGCCCCGTGATCTTTAAAAACCTTGCTTATCGTTACAACAACTGTAGGAAAGGTAACGGCAAAGAATAAACCAGAGATAGAAATTATAACTAACCCACTTTCACCTATGCTGATTCCTATTGCAAATAATAATGCAGCTGCTGAAAGAGATATTAAAACCAGCTTAAGATATCCAACCTTTTCTGCTATAAAGCCTCCTATAAGTCTTCCAACAGTTAAAAGTCCAAAAAATAACGCTAAGTAGAAGGAACTCCTGCTCTTATCATAAGCATAAGTTTTCTCTATAAAGTTAACAAACCAACTTGCAGTTCCCATCTCTGCAAAAACATAAAAGCCTAATCCGAGCATATAAAAATAGACTAGCTTATTTTTAAGCAAATGAGAATTTTTAGTCTGCTCACCATTATTAGCCTTGCTTTTATGGGTGTTAGGTATTTTAATCGGCAGAAAAAATAAAAGCACTAATAAAAATAAAATTGCTTCTCCTAAGTATATTGTTCTCCAGGCTACCCCATTAAATAAAAGCACCCCGGATAATCTTTGAACTACTGTGGATCCCAACCCATAGCAAAAATGAGTTAGGTTCATAAGGACAGCCTGAAAGCTAATGAACAGTACTGGTATTATAGTGTTTATTGCTATAGAAATAAGTGCCAAGCCAATATTCATAATAAACATGCAAGACAACAGTATAATATAGCTTTTTGTAGCCCATAAGCCGCTTAAAGAAATTATTATAGCTATAAAGCCTGATATAAATACCTTCTTTTGTCCTATTTTCTCGCAAAGGATTCCGCCTATATATGTAAATATTAAATAGCCCATAGATGATACTGTGAGCATAAGTCCTATCTCTGTATCATTGACTGAAAAATCGCTTTTAAACATAGGTATGAATATACCTCTAACATTTTCAGCCGCCGCATTTAAAATCATCATCATAAAAATAAATATTATGGGCAGTATGTGACTCTTGTTTTTAATGCTGTTTTCCATTATGCATCTCTCCTAACCACCATACATTATACCATATACGACCATTAAAAAATATTGATATTGATAAATAGATTTGTTTATATTATTCTTATATAAACATACACATATGAATAAAGGAAGTGTAAAAATGAACAAGCAAAACATAAGCAAATTGACATTATTTCTAATGGGCTTGCAAAACAGATTTACAGAAAACAATTTAATCTTTAAAGGAATATATGTAACCTTCACTACAGGCTTAAAAGAGTTTAGGGGAGTAGGCAGCCTTGATGAAGACAAGATAAAATATAACTTTAACGGTAGAACTCAAACCTATGATATAGCTAGCTTATTTGAAAAAATTGCTGATGATGCTCAAAGCTATGAAACATTATCTTTAATATATAAAGAACGTGGAACTGACATATTAATTTCTGCGGATAATAAGAATGTAAAGATGACTAATACTGAAGTTAAAGATGTAGAGGAAGAAGTAAGCATTTCAACAAACACTACTTCTAAAGCCGTTCACAGCCTTGGAGAAACCTCTACACTGCTAAATAGGGATTACTATATAAAGGTTGGCAAGGCTGATGCTCTTCTTAAGGAAATAGGCATTATGTCTAAGGAAGGCAAAATTAAGAATGATAAGATTAGAAAGTACAATCAAATTGACCACTATGTAGAACTTTTGGAAGGAATCCTCGATAAACTTCCTAAAAATGAAACTATCAATATCTTAGACTGCGGCTGTGGGAAATCCTACTTAACCTTTGTTCTTAATTACTATCTCACAGAAGTTAAAAAGAA
Organism: Clostridium swellfunianum; assembly: GCF_023656515.1. NCBI lineage: Bacteria > Bacillati > Bacillota > Clostridia > Eubacteriales > Clostridiaceae > Clostridium > Clostridium swellfunianum. The sequence continues at coordinate 330,702 of NZ_JAMOFV010000006.1, read as the reverse complement.
GAAATGTCATTTCATTGGGCTTGATTATTCCGAAGGTGTTATAGAAGCTTCTAAAAAAATGGCTAAAAATCTTGGTTATAGAAATATGGAGTTTCATGCACTAGATATAAATGATTATGTACCAGACAAGAAGATACATGTTGTTATATCTCTTCACGCCTGTGATACTGCTACAGATATGGCTCTGGCTCTTGGGATAAGGGTTAATTCCGATGTTATAATAGCTGTTCCTTGCTGCCACAGAGAATTGTTAAACAGCTATAATTATGAGCCTTTTAAGGGAATACTTAAGCATGGAATTTTCAAAGCTAGAATGGCTGACATATTGACCGATGGCATGAGATCATTATTGCTGGAAGCTAAAGGCTATGAAGTTTCTGTAGTTGAGTATATTTCACCTCTTGAGACACCTAAAAACCTTATGATAAGGGCTATTAAAACAAAAGAAGAAAATGACAAAGCTATGGATGAATATATGAAGCTTATGAGCAGCCTTAATGTGTATCCTGCTTTATATGCTTATTTGAATAGATATTAATCAAAATTATGGGGGTAGTTAAACACATGAGAATAGTTAAGAGGAGGACTATTTTACTTATTGCCCTTTGTGTTTCCTTAGGCTTCTTTTTGGGCTACAAGGCTTTTGTAAAACCAGAAAAATCTAAGGAAACCTGGGTCGTTCCAAACATTCAGAATATCTCTAAAAAGTTTATAACTGAAGAAACATTAGTTAATGAAATACATCAAAAGCAGGAGCTTATTACTTTAGAAATTGATATGACTGAAAAAGTAATCTTAGACGATAGCTGGGGAAGCCTTGGCATATTTAAAAAGGTGCAAAGTGTAAATTATGCCGGTACTGGTATTTACACTGTAGATTTATCAAATTTGAAGGCTGAGAATATTAATATTGATGACAAAGCAAAAAATGTTATGGTTAATGTAGCTCCCCCTGCCGTTAAAACTGTTTCAATTGCCGAAGACAAAACAGAATATCAAACTCCTGAAAATGGTCTGCTTCGCTTTGGTGAAATAAAACTTACCCTAGAAGAAAACCAAATGCTTTTAAGCAATGTAAAAGACAAGATGCTGAAGAAAATGTCAGAGCAGGACTTTACTTCACAAGCTAGAAATTCTTCTGAGAAGACCATTAATACTCTAATTCAATCTATAATCGCTAATAAAACCTCTGAGCCATATACTATACAAATCCAATTCCAATAAAAAAAGCTGTGTTGATAGATAAATTAATCAACGCAGCTATTTAAGAAGATATCTTGATAAGAAGATATCTTCTTTTCTTCTTATATTCTTTTATTGTTATATTCCTAATCTTTTCTTAAGACTGCTAATTATTAGCTCCTAAAAGATCTTTTATAACTTCTCCACCAATAATCATCCCTGCAACTGGAGGAACAAATGAAATACTTCCTGGTATTTGTCTCTTTATAGAGCATCTCTTACTGCTTTCTGCAGTACAGATGCAGCCCTCCTTACAAGTTATAACCTCATCTATCCTTGGTTTCATTGGCTTTTCCTCAGAGTACAGCACCTTAAGGCTCTTAACTCCCTTTCTCTTAAGCTCATATCTCATAACCTTGGCCAAAGGACATACCTTTGTATCATATACATCAGCTATTTTGAATTGAGTCGGGTCAAGCTTGTTTCCTGTACCCATACAGCTTATAAGCTTCTTGTTGTTCTGTTCACACCAAACAGCAAGAGCAATCTTTGAAGACACTGTATCTATTGCATCAATAACATAGTCTACATCATCAGTTATAATTTCTGCGATGTTTTCCTCAGTGACAAATGTGTTGTGAACTATAACATTACACTTTCTATTTATATCGTAAACTCTTTCTTTCATAACTTCGACCTTAGGCTTGCCTACGGTTTTTAGAGTAGCAATAATCTGCCTATTTATATTAGTTAAACAAACAGCATCGTCATCTACAACAACTATTGTTCCAACTCCAGCTCTTGCAAGTGCCTCCACTGTAAAGCTTCCAACTCCGCCGATACCTAAAACTACAACCTTGCTATTTCTAAGCTTATCTAAGCCCTCTTTGCCGATTAAAAGCTCTGTTCTTGACAATGAATGCTGTGCCATATAATTCTCTCCTTTGTATTCTAATCGGTATATATTATATATCAAGCTAGAAAATATTTAAATATAAAAATATTACTAAAATAAAAACAGCAGGTACGTGCTTACTTTTATAACACAACCTGCTTAATAAATTATTATATCTGCTTATATAAATTTCTTGATTTCTTCTGGAGATAAAACACGTCCAAAGGATTTTACCTTTTCATCAACTACTAGTGCCGGAGTTTTCATAACCCCATACTTCATAATATCCTTAATACCTTCTACTTTCTCAACTGTTGCATCAATTCCAAGCTCTGCTACAGCCTTCCTTGCATTTTCCTCAAGTTGATGGCATTTTGTACATCCTGTTCCCAATACTTTAATTACCATGGTAAGCCTCCTTCTCTAAATTAAATAAATATATACCTTAACCCAATAATTTCCTTAATATTTTTTCAAATGAATCGTAGTTGAATTCCTTCATATGAGACATCATAACCATATTTGAAACAATAAATCTAGCAAAATCATTCACTTCTGATTCTTCTATTTTACTACTTGGAAAGTGATTTATCAGCATAATTTCTACTTTTTTTATAAGTTTTTCAGTAAAGCTTTTCTTCCTTTCTTTATTGTCTCGTTTAGGACCTCTAGCTCTTTCTGAATTTATTCTTGCCAGCATTTCCATAAAGAGATTTACAAAATTCTCAAGCTCATTATACATAAGCTGAAATTTCACATAAATATCTTTCTCCTGCATATCAATTTTATCAACTATTATAAGATAGTCGTCCCAGAACTCTTCCATCAAATTATAAACAATAGCTTTTTTATCAGGAAAGTAATTATAAACCGTGCCTAAACCAATGCCGCATTCTTTAGAGATATTTCTCATAGTAAGTCCATCATAACCTTCACTATGGAGTATATTTTTAGCAGTATCTAAAATTATAGAGCGTGGGTTCTCAATTATCTTTGGCATAAAGTATCCTTCCTTTCAGAACACCGTTCATTGTATATTATTAACCTTAATTTGTCAATTGTATCCAAAGTTAATTTTAATAAATTTAAAGAGAGGACTATGCCTCTCTCTGTATATAAACTTTTATTTTTTCAATTCTTTTTTCTTTAACTTCTTCAATCTTAAACACAAAGTTTTCATATTCAAGACTCTTTTCTTCAGCATTTCTAGGAATACGTCCAAGAAGATCTATTATAAACCCACCTATTGTATCATAATCATCACTTTTAAGATTCACATGGAAATTCTCATTGAAATCATCAATTGAAAGCATTCCTTCTATTATGAAAGTATTATTATCCAATTTGCTTATCTCTGGTTCTTCATCATCATACTCATCCTCTATCTCACCCATAACCTCTTCTATAAGATCCTCTATAGATACTATACCAGAAAAGCCTCCATATTCATCTATTAATACTGCTAAATGCTTTTTAGATGTTTGAAGTTCCTTAAATAGTTCATCTATGTTCTTAGTCTCTGGTACAAAATATGGTTGGTTTAGGATAGCTCTAATGTTTACATTTTCAAAACCGTGTTTTCTAGCTTCAGTAAAGAAGTCTTTCATATAAAGAATACCTATAATATTATCTATGTCCCTTTCATAAACAGGCACTCTTGAATATCTTTCATCAATTAATTCATCTAGATATTCACTTAATGGTTTATCTATATCAATAAGGTATACATCAGTTCTTGGAGTCATGACCTCATAGGCTAATTTGTCATCGAACTCAAATATACTGTTTATCATTTCTTTTTCAGTTTCATTTATTACTCCATGCTCTTGCCCAACTTCTACCATGGATTTAATTTCTTCCTTTGACACCTTCTCATCTAAACCTTCTTTATCTAGCCCAGCTAAACTTACTAAGACATTTGTTGATGCTGAAAGAAGTTTTACAAAAGGCACTGTTACTTTTGATATATATAATATGGGCCTTACAGAAAACATAGCAATAGTTTCAGATTTCTGAAGTGCAACTCTCTTTGGAAATAATTCTCCAAACACTAGAGTTATATAAGATAAAATAATAGTAACAAGTATTAATGCTATTTGAGAGCTATATGGTATACCCAAATTATTAAGATACTGCGCTAAGTCATCTGATAAACCAGTAGCAGCTGAAGCACTAGAGAAAAACCCTGCAAGGGTTATACCAACTTGTATAGTAGATAAAAACTTTGTTGGCTCTTCCATAAGCTTTAACAAAAGCTGTGCTTTTTTATTTCCGTCTTCTGCAAGAAGTTTTATCTTATTCTTATTTAGTGATACTATAGCCATCTCTGCTGATGCGAAAAAGGCATTAAGCATTGTTAAAATGACTATTAAAATTACTTGCGAAGTTACATTCGCAGGCTCAGGTTCTGATTGCATTACTAATTCCTCCTAAATACAAAAAATATTTCATTATAATGATAGCATAAATTTCTGCTAATTTATCCTTATTTCGATATTTTAACTATTTATTAATATTTAAACTGTTCATTACAATAAACTTTATAAGAAACTATGTTGAAAGAAAGACCTGAGAAAAGGGATAAGAACTCTCCATATCTTATTTCAACACACTTTCATGCCATGAAAATCGATACTTTAGCCTTATCCCTTACTCTTAATCCCTATTTGACAATAGCCCTCTTTTTACTAAATCCCCATTAGATTTTCAGTAACTTTATCCTCTCTTTATTCAATCTTTTTATAGTGTATTAAAAGATTGTTGTGGAAGATATTTATTTAAGCTTGTGAACGAATAATCCACTTCTAAGCTTTGGCTCAAACCAAGTGGATTTGGGAGGCATTACCTTCCCTGCATCAGCAATATCCATTAAATCCTGAATAGTTGTTGGATACATTGAGAAGGCAACCTTCATCCCTTGCTCTACTCTTCTCTCGAGTTCCCCAAGACCTCTTATACCGCCTACAAAGTCTATCCTCTTGTCGGTTCTAGGATCTTCAATCCCCAGGATAGGTCTTAATAGGTTGTTTTGAAGAATAGAAACATCTAACCTATCAACAGGGTCTTCTGGATTATAAGTTCCTTCCTTTGCCTCAAGCATATACCATTTTCTATCTAAATACATTCCGTAGGTATGCTTGCTGGAAGGCTTATAAGGTCCATCCCCTTCATATGTGCTTACATTAAATTTTTCCGAAACCTTAAGCATATATTCTTCGGCTGAAAGTCCATTTAAGTCCTTAACAACCCTGTTATAGTCCATAACATATAAATCCCTATCTGGGAATAATACTGACAAGAAGAAATTAAATTCTTCTTCTCCAGTATAGCTTGGATTCTCATTTCTTCTCATTTGACCAACCTTCACAGCTGAAGCTGCTCTGTGGTGTCCATCTGCAATATATAAATAATCTACAGTTTTAAATAGAGAAGTTAGTTTTTCAATGTCCTTATCACATTCTATTATCCAAACTATGTGAGATATTCCATCTTCAGAAACAAAATTATAAACTGGCTCATTATCTGTCCACTTCTTAATAATAGAATCGATTTCATCTTGAGCCTTATAAGTTAAAAATATAGGACCAGTATTAGCGTTACAGTAGTCAACATGGTTTATTCTGTCCTGCTCCTTATCAGCTCTTGTGTGCTCATGCTTTTTAATTATATTGTTCATGTAATCGTCTATAGAAGTACACCCAACTAAACCAGTTTGAGTTCTTCCATCCATTACTTGTCTATATATATATAGTTGTGGCTTGTCATCCTCAATAAAAACATCATCATCAATCATCTTATATAGGTTTTCTCTAGCTTTTTCATAAACCTTTTTATCATATAAATCTATACTTTTATCTAAATCTATCTCTGCCTTATCTACATGAAGAAAAGAATATGGATTATCTTTAACCATTTCTCTTGCCTCATCGCTGTTCATAACATCATAAGGAAGTGCGGCAACCTTATCTGCCAAATCTTTAGCTGGTCTAACAGCTTTAAAAGGTCTAACTACTGCCATGTTTGTTTCCTCCTGTACTTCTGTATCGAACATAAAGGTTGTTAATCCTTATTTCTTAGCATTTTAGCAAAGACTTTCAACCTTTATGCTTCAATTACAATTATATCTATTCTGCTTTAAAGTGTTCAGTTATTATTGATACTATTTCTTCACCTATTCTAGTTTGAGCTTCAACAGTTGCTGCTCCTATATGAGGTGTAACAGAAACTCTAGGATGCTTCAAAAGTTCTTCGTTCTTTGTTGGCTCCTCTTCAAAAACATCTACAGCTGCTCCAGCAAGTTTACCACTATTCAGTGCTTCAAGCATTGCCTTTTCGCAAACTACCCCGCCTCTTGCACAGTTAACAAGGTAAGCGCCATCCTTCATCATAGCAAACTGCTCTGATCCAATTGTTGCTCCCTTTTCTTTATCGAAAGGAATATGAAGAGATATAAAATCTGAGCGCTTTAAAAGCTCATTCATATCTACAAATTCATAATGCTCAAAGCCTTCAGCCTTTCCTATAACATCAGTATATATTACCTTCATGCCAAGTACGTAAGCTCTTTTAGCAACTTCTCTTGAAATTCTTCCAAAACCAATAAGTCCTAAAGTTTTTCCATTAAGCTCAATACCTTCGTAATGTTTCTTTTCCCACTTACCTTCTCTCATCGTAACGTTTGCAATATTTATAAATCTTGCAACTGCAAACATATGGCCTATTGTAAGTTCAGCCACAGATGCACTGCTTGCATTTGGAGTATTTGTAACCTTAATTCCCTTTTCAATTGCATAAGCTACATCTATGTTGTCAACTCCAACCCCTCCGCGGATAACCATTTTTAATCTTCCGCCTTCTGCAGCCTTGTCTATTATAGGTTTTCTAACCTTAGTAGCAGACCTTACAACTAAAACATCAAATTCCTTTAAAGCTTCACCGAGTTCTTCTGGCTGATAAAATTTTTCTACAACCTCAAAGCCTTTTGCTCTAAGCTCGTCTATTCCTGACTGCTCCATACCATCAGTAACTAGAATTCTTACCATAAATAAATCCTCCTCAAAATAGCATTAAAAAATGCTGGCTTGTAACTTTAACCACAACAAGATAACTAGTTTGCTAGTTATCTTGTTGCGCTGTAGTAAAATCACAAAATTATTCAAGCTCTAATATTTCATTAATAACATTTAACAATTCTTTAATCTCTTCAACTGTGCAGTCAGCCATGTGAGCTATTCTAAAGGTTTTGTCTTTAAGCTTTCCGTAACCATTAGAAATTTGATAACCTCTTGCACCAAGCTTTTTGTTTAAATCAGATACATCTATGTTTCTTGTATTAGCAATATTAGTTAATGTATTTGAAAGATATCTTTCATCTGGGAATATAGCAAAATGCTTTCTCGCCCAATTTCTAACTATTTCAGCCATCTCTATATGTCTTGCAAATCTATTTTCAAGCCCTTCTTCCATTATTCTGTCTAACTGATAATCAAGAGCATACATATGAGAAAGTGATGGAGTTGAAGGATATTGATAATCTTTCTTTTGTATGTATTCATAAAGTGAAAGTAAATCTAAATATAAGCCTCTATGTGGAACTTGTTTAGCTCTTTCTACAGCTTTCTTTGAGAAAGTGCAGATAGCCATTCCAGGAGGAAGTCCTATAGCTTTCTGAGTAGAAGTTATGCATATGTCCACTCCAAGCTTATCAACTTCTATTTTGCTACCAGCAGCTGAACTTACTGTATCTAAGCAGAATATAACATCAGGATACTTCCTTATAACGTCTGCAATTTCATCAACAGGATTCATAAGCCCTGCAGAAGTTTCATTATGTGTTATTGTAACTAAGTCGTACTTTCCTGTGCTTAAAGCTTCTTCAACCATTTCTGGTGTTGTTGGTTTTCCATCTTCAGACCTGAATAAATCTGCTGGAACATTGTTAGCTACAGCCATGTCATACCATCTGTCACCAAAGGCTCCTACTGAAAATACAGCTGCCCTTTTAGCAGTACAGGAGCGTACAGCACCTTCCATAAGACCGCTACCAGATGTAGTTGAAAGAAGTATCTCTTCTTCGGTGTAAAATAGTTTTTTTAGCTTGTCACTAATTCTTCTTTGAAGAGCTGAAGCATCTTTGCTTCTGTGACCTATCATAGGTGTTGCCATTTTTTCTAGTACATCTGGTCTAACTTCTACTGGACCTGGAATAAATAGTTTCTTATGCATAGTAAACCTCCATTTATTTTTATTATGTAATTAATCTTTCACTTTTTATAATTTTTGAATTATTATCATCATTTTAATTTTATCACCTATATCGAAAATTCTCAATACAAATATGCATATTTATTTCAATAATTTCTTTAAATAGAATACCCTATATGAGCTAAATTGATATTATTTATCCAATGATATAAAAGGATAGCAGCTTTACTATCCTTTTACACAATAGCTATTAAATGATTCTTGGTCTAAGCTAGTTAAAACTGGATCAAAAAGATTGATATTGCAATGATGTTCTTCCCAGTGAGTACAATTATCGCAGCTTTTTGAGTTTTCAACTCCTATTGTATTAGTTAAGTCCTTACAAGTTGGTTTATAGCCTGGGCAATTAACTGCTACCATCATCATTTGATTTTGACTTGCTGTATTATCCATTTTCATTCCTCCTGTACTTCTCAGGGTACATAAAGATTACTAATCCATGTGCATCCTTAATTTATGCTTAAAACTTCATAAACCTTATTGAATAAGCCCTTTGAGCACTGACCACTTACATAGTTTGTGCAGTTTATACAGCTCTGAGCAAGATGAGTCATATTGCCTTTAGTCAAAATAAACCTTGAATCAAATTCTAAGCAGTTTTCTCCAACTAAACTTCTACTATCATTAAACATAACCATGGTTCACTCCTCTTAGCTCATATATAAGTAGTGTTCCCAAAAATTTATGTTTAATTATAAAAATAATGAAGAATGAAAAGCTTTTTTTCCACTCTTCATTCCTCATTTTTAAAGCTTATATATTTCACTGTATTTTTTATTTAAATACTCGATAAAGTATTTTGCAGTAAGCTCCTCACCGGTTACCATTCTAATTAGTTTTGATGGCTCATAAGCTGCTCCATGCTTATGGATATTTTCCTTAAGCCACTCATGTATCTGCGAAAACTCTCCATTTTCAATTTGTTTATAATAATCAGGAATATCTTTAAGCATTTTTTGAAGGAATTGCGCACCATAAAGATTTCCAAGAGCATAGCTTGGGAAGTAGCCAAAGCTTCCATCTGACCAGTGCATATCCTGAAGAACTCCTTCTGCATCATTTGAAGGCTCTATTCCTAAGTATTCCTTATATTTTTCGTTCCATATCTTTGGAAGCTCTTCAACAGTTACTTCACCATTGAATAAAGCCTTTTCTATTTCGTATCTTATAATAACATGAAGACTGTAAGTTAGCTCATCTGCTTCTGTCCTTATAAGTGAAGGCTCAACAATATTTACAGCTTTATAGAAATCTTCTAATGAGATTTCTTTAAACTGCTCAAATCTTTTTTGCGCTTCTGGATAGAAATAACTCCAGAATTCCTTGCTTCTTCCTAATATATTTTCATAAAATCTTGATTGGGATTCATGAATTCCCATGGACACTCCAGTTGCAAGGCCTGTTCCTTTTAGCTCATCTGGGATATCCTGCTCATATATTGCGTGACCGCCCTCATGTATTGAACTAAATAGTGCTCCTCTAAATTCATTTAAGTCATATCTTGTAGTTATTCTAACGTCCTTATTATCAAAGGTTGTTGTAAATGGATGTGTACTTATATCTATTTTTCCTGCATCAAAATCATAGCCTATTTTATCAAGCATAAATATTCCAAAGGCTTCCTGATCTACCTTTGCATAGTGCTTGTTAAAGAAGGAAGCATCAATTTTAATTCCGCTGCTTTTAATCTTATTTAAAAGAGCTACTATTCCTTCTCGCAATTCACCAAACACCTTATCGAGCCTTTCTACAGTTATGCCAGGCTCATAAAAATCCAGCAAAGTATTGTACTTATTGCCTTCATAACCCCAATACTCTACAAATTCCTTCATAAACTCAACTATCTTTTCAAGGTAAGGCTTGAATATGCTGAAATCAGACTTAGCTCTAGCCTCTTCCCAATAAGCGAAGGAATTAGAAGCTAAAACAATATATTCCCTATATCTATCTTCTGGTATCTTCTTGGTTTGGTTATAATTTTTCTCGGCATTATGTACCATAGCCTTTGTAACATCATCCAAGTTCTCCTGAGATTTAAAGTAATCTATAAAAACCTTCATCTCATCTGAAGTCTGCAGCTTATAGGACTCGCCGGAAAGATATCCAAGCACTTCGCTCCTATAAGCCTTGCCCTTCTTAGGAATACCAACCATCATATCCCAAGAAAGTACACTAGTAGCACTGTTTAAGTACTCCATCTTTGTCATATACTCTTTAAACTCTTTTAATTTAGTCTCAAAATTCTCACCCATGTTTTTTATACCTCTTTCTTATATATAAAGTACGGATTCAGTTTCCGTACAATATTTAGTAGTTATGCATTTTCCCAAGCTTCTTGGACATCTTCTGCACATACAGTCTGTTGCATTGCCGTCACATTTCTCTTCTAAAAAGTCTGGACAGCTTTTGCAGTTGTCTCCACCTGTTGCCATTGTTATGTTCACCTACTTTAATTCTAAATATTTTATTAAACTCTTTTGATTTTGTGTTATCTTTTTACCCTTATATCTTATAGCATTAACTGGGCATATATGTATACATCTTGTACACATAATACACTGACTATGAAAAGTAGCATGTCCTTCTTCTATTGTTATGTTATTTTTAGGACAATTTCTTAAACACAAGCCACACTTCATACATTGCTCTGTAGACGTTAAGACAGAAGAAAGCTTTGGAAGCATTCTATGAAATCCATTAGCCATAACTTTGCCAATAAAGACCCTTATACCCAAAGCTCCCTCCTTATGTCTTTCGTCCTTAAGCAGCTTTTGAACTATAAGCTTAGCCTTTTCTTCTACCTTCCTGCTGTAAGCTGCTATCTCCTCATCAGTTCTTTCAACTCCAAAACCAAAATAATAATTGTTAGCCATTCTAAAACAGGTCTGAATTAAAACCTCATAACCCTTTTTATTAAGTATTCTTTTTAAGAACTCAACAGCAGCAGTTCCATTTGCACCTTGAGTAGAATAAACCATACATTTTAACTTACGGTTTCCCTCTGGGAGATTGTTAATAAAATCAGTTATTATCCTTGGAGGCATTTCAGAGTGAACTGGAGTACCTATAATTAAGTATTCACAATCAGTTAAGTCTACCTTATCTACATTCTCTATATTTATTAATTCTAAATCTTTTCCGTATTTCTTAAATTGTTCCTGAAGTTTATCAGCAGCAAATTTGGTATTTCCAGTTGCGCTGAAATAATATAAATTTGATTTCATGGTTCCCCCCATATAATCACTCTATAATTGGAACATGCTGCTCATATCTATCTCTATAATTAACCATTATATCTCCTAAGATATCTGAAACCATTGGAGGTGTATAGGTTATAGCATTAGCTCCTGCCTCTATTGTAGCCCTAATCGTCTCTTCTGTTGGTCCTCCAGTCGCTATTATAGGAAAGGTAGGATGCTTTTCTCTTATCTTTCTAACGATCTCAGCAGTTCTTTTCGCACCTGAAACATTTAAAATCGTAGCTCCTGCCTCAATTCTTGCCTCTATATCCTCAAATTCTGATACAACAGTAACCATTATTGGAATATCTATTGTGGCTCTCATTTCTCTAATAACTTCATTAGGAGTAGGATTATTAACAACAACTCCCATGGCACCTTTAAACTCTGCATCAAGCGCAAGATTTACTACTCTTAAGCCTCCTGTAATACCACCACCAACTCCGCAGAATACAGGTATATCTGAAGCGAGCACTAGAGCTTGCGTAATGACCGGCTGCGGCGTAAAAGGATACACAGCTATAACAGCATCTGCATTCGTGTTTCTTATCACCGCAACATCAGTAGAAAAAACAAAAGATTTTAGTCTTTTTCCAAAAATTCTTATACCGCTAGCATCACTGATACACTTGGGGAGTTCAATCATATGATTTCTAAGAGTCCCCCTAATTTCCGGTACATGCTTACCCATAATGTTCACCAACCTTTTCAAAATTGTTTTATTTATATCATATCACTATAGCCAAGCAGTTTCACGCGGCTATTGTAAATATAATGTAAATTTAATCTCTATTAAACTCACAACCCTCCACATCACATCTATAGGGTTCATCAACCTTATAACCGATTTCCTTAAAAACCTTTCTTACTACCCGCTTGCCTATTTCATCTTCTTTCATTTCACATAACGCATCCTGAAGATTACCCCACTCTACCCATTCAACCTCAGCTGATTTATTGATTTCACCCTCAACATAATCAGCCATAAAAGTGAGCATGATAATGTCCTTGGAAGCTAAGAATTCACTTCCTAAATATTTAATATTAGTGACAGTGATGCCTGTTTCTTCCTTGACCTCTCTTGCTACAGTATCCTCCACAGTTTCCCCGCTGGTTACATAGCCAGACACAAGTACCTTGGAATCCTTAAAAATATAGCTCTGCTTCAGAAGAAGAATCTTATCTCCATTAATAACAGCCACATTAATACATGGCTTAGGAGTATCAAAAAACATCATATTATCCTCAGAGCAATAAGGCACTCCACCCTCATCCCAGCTGTATTTTATATCTAATTTCTTGCCGCAATTGGGACAGTACTTGAATTTCATAGCTCCCCCACCTTTCAGTATATATGTAGTATTATATGACATTTACAACCTAACTTCCACAGGTTTATTTAAGGTTATAAAGTTATCTGAAAGCTTACAGTCATAAGCAAAGATATCCACACCGCTGTGATAGGCATACCTTAAAGCTTCACCAAATAATTTATCCATTTCATCGTGCGGAGTAAAATAATCCACAGTATCCATTTGAATTAAAAATAAAACTCCCGCTCCTCTTCCAGATTCTAAAACCTCCACAAGCTCTAAAAGATGCTTCCTCCCTCGTTCTGTTGGAGCATCTGGAAAAGCAGTTTTGCCTCTATCCTCGTAAGTTACTCCCTTGACCTCAAGATAATATTCTTTGCCATTTTCATCTTCAAGTTTAAAATCAAATCGGCTATTTCCAAAGGTTTTTTCTCTTTTTATATTAGTATACTGCTTAAGCTTATTTATATTACCCAGCTTTAAAGCCTCGTCCACAACCTTATTAGGAATTTGCGAGTCAATATTTATAAGCCTTTCGCCCTTATAGCCTGCTATTAAGTCATATTTTGTTTTTCTATTAGGATTATTTTCTTCTCTTAAAACAACAGTATAACCAGGCACTAAAATTTCTCTGTTTCTTCCTGTATTAGGCACATGAACCATAAGTTCTTCACCATCAAGCTCCACATAGCCTTGAAATCTATTAGGCCTTCTAATAAATTTTGCATGTCTTATATTATTAGTTATTAACAACTTATCATCTCCAACTTATAAACTTATACACAGATATGCTTTATTTATGCACATTATCCACAAAAATATGCTCGCTTTTTATTATAAACTGTTAACTAAAATAAAAAAAGCCCCTACTGAGGCTTTTAAAGTTCAACTCTACTATAATAAAAATTTAGGCGGAGAAGTGCAACACTTCTCCACCTAAATTTTTATTTAAACTCTAATTCCATTTTTACCTGACAACTTATTTACAATTAAAAGAGATATTATAGTTGTAAAGGTCAATATAGAGGCTAGTGCAGCTCCAGTACCAAAATTACTTGCAAAAACCTCTGAATAAACTGCTGTTGTAATGGTTGCTGTTTTACCTGAATAAAGAATAACTGTTGAGCTTAATTCATTTATAGTTGTAATCCAGCTTATAACAGACCCTGATGCAACCCCAGTTGCAATTATTGGTGCAGTTACCTTAAAGAAAGTCTTAAGTGGAGGTACGCCAAGGTTTATTGATGCTTCCTCAACACTCTTATCCACCTGGTAAAGTATAGCCACACTTGAACGTATAGTATATGGAAGTTTTCTTAATACATAAGCTATAACAAGAATTACCCAAGTACCAGTTAATATTAACGGTTTCTTGTTAAAGGATACTATAAGCGCAATACCCATTACAGTACCTGGTATTACATATGGAAGCATTATAAATACATCAAGCAAATCACTAACCCTGTTTCTTCTTCTAACAAGGATGTAAGATATAAGCATTCCGCCAAATACCATTATAACTATAGCGACAGTTGAATAAGCAAAAGTATTTACTATAGCTCTTGGAACCTTAAACATAACTGTTTGGTAATTCATTAAGCTGAACTTTTTGTAGAATATAGGCCCCTTTGTTTCAAGGAAGGAGGAAATTATAACTATAAGCTGTGGAAGTATTGAAACAAATACTACTACTGCACAGAATAGAGTAGCTAAAAATTTCTTTCCTGGAGTAAGCTTTTTAACTTGTGGTGGTCTTAAAAAGCTCATTGTGTAATTCTTCTTTGTAAGCACTCCTCTTTGAATAAGTAAAAGTGCAGAAGAAACTAGTATCATTATTATACTTAGGGTTGATGCAAGACCTGCATTACCACCCATTTCATTTATAAATTCATTATAAGCAAGTACAGGTATAACATTATATCCCTGTCCTATTAGCATAGGTGTCCCAAAGTCAGCAAAGGCTGAAAGAAATACAACAAGTGCTCCTGCTAGTATTGTCGGAAGTACTAGAGGGAAAGTTATTGTCATAAGTCTCTTAAATTTTGAAACCCCAAGGCTTTCTGCCGCTTCTTCAAGTGAAGCATCCATAGTACTTAAGGCTCCCTGAACATACATAAATATATGCGGATAGAACTGAAGTGTAAATACAAGCACCACACCTCTCCATCCATATATAGATGGAATGGTTATCCCAAAGTTCTTTAAGAAGTTTACTATAATTCCGTTATTACCAAGAAGGATAATCCAAGAATAAGCACCTATAAAAGGTGGCGCTAAAAGTGACATTATTATAAGAACATAAAATATTCCTTTTGCTGGGATATTGTATCTTGTAATTATATATGCCATTGGTACACCAATTATTGTTGAAAAAATAGTTGCCAAGGTACATACAACCATACTGTTTATAAGTGAAGTAAAGTAATACTTCTTTCTAAAGAAAAACGAATAGTTTTCCATGCTGAATCCATTATCTGCTCCAAGGAAGCTTGCCTTAAGAATATTAAACAACGGATACAATAAAAATAGTATAAGTAGAATAAAGCTCACAAGCGTTATGGTATTCCATACATCAAATTTAATTTTTTTCTTCATTAGGAGATAACCTCCTCACCACTTTCATTAAATATTACAGCCTTCGAAGGTGAAAGCTTTACCCCTACAGTTTCACCAACACTCTTAACTCTAACATTTTGAGCTGAATACTCATTAACTTCTATTACCTGCTTACTTGTTAACTCAACTTCATAGCTTGTAAAGTCTCCAAGGAAAGTAGCATTTATTATCTTTCCTTCAACAACATCATCAGCTTTGTCGTCTACCAGAAATACACCCTCCGGTCTTATGGAGTAACTTACTTTTCCTGTATAACCACTATTCAAATCTAATGGGATTTCCTTTTCACTTATAGTTATATAGGACTTTCCATCTCTCTTTGTTATTTCCCCGGTAATAAAATTTGTAGTTCCAATAAAGTTAGCAACAAACTTATTTGCCGGATACATGTATATCTCCTGTGGAGTTCCTATCTGCTGTATAATCCCTTTGTCCATAACAGCTATTCTGTCTGAAACTGCGAGAGCTTCCTGCTGATCATGTGTAACATATATTGTAGTTATTCCAAGTCTTGACTGCAGTTTTTTAATGTCATTTCTCATTTTAAGCCTAAGCTTTGCATCAAGGTTTGATAACGGCTCATCCATTAGAAGAATACCTGGTTCTATAACTATAGCTCTAGCAAGAGCAACTCTCTGCTGCTGACCTCCACTCATATCTGAAGGCTGCCTGTCTTTCAAATGTCCAAGCTGAACCATATCAAGTGCAGCAGACACTCTTTTTTCAATTTCGTTCTTTGACACATTTCTAGCCTTAAGACCATAGGCAACATTTTCGGCAACAGTCATGTGAGGGAATATAGCATAGTTTTGAAAAACCATACCTATATTTCTTTTATGAGCAGGAACATCATCAATTTTTTGCTCGCCAAAAAATATGCTTCCTTCTTCTTGATTATAAAACCCTGCTATGGTTCTAAGTAGAGTAGTCTTTCCGCATCCTGAGGAACCTAGCAGAGTAAAAAACTCACCCTTTTTAATTTCTATATTCGCATTATTAACAGCTTTTACTTCGCCGAACATTTTTGTTACGTTCTTTATACTTACTGAACTGCTCATCACAAATCTCCTTTTGCTTTGCTAAAATTTATAAAAAAGGGGTTTTTACAAACCCCTTTATTCACTTATTTACTTTATAAAGAATTCTTTCCACTTAGCTAAGTTGTCTGCCTTCTTGTTAGCAGCCATATCAAAGTCGTAGTTAACCATCTTTATATCCTTAAGTGGCTTTAAGCCTGATGGAGAAGCAACATCTGTTCTAACTGGTCTTCTTTGAAGATCCTTAGCAACAACCTCTTGAGCTTCTTTGCTTTGTAGGAAATCTAAGAACTTTTTAGCAGCATTAACATTCTTTGCTCCCTTTATTAAGGCCATACCATCTGGAACTGCTGAAGTTCCTTCCTTTGGATAAACTATGTCAACCTTTGAACCATTTATCATATATCTATAGGCATTATCCTCAAGAGTTATTCCGATTGGAAGTTCCTTGTCGGATACCTTTTTAACAACGTGAGTTGAACTGCTCTCTGCTTTTCCATCTAGCTGAGCAACAAACTTTTGAACGTAGTCCCAGCCACCCATTGCTGCGTACATTGTAAGCATTTGAGTGTAGGAAGAACCTGACTTATTAGGATCTGTGAAGGATATTTTACCTTTCCACTCAGGATTTAGTAAATCTGCCCATCCTTGTGGAACCTTATCTGCAGGAACCATTTCTTTGTTGTAAACTATAACCATTGGAAGTGCAGCAAATCCACTCCAGAAGTTTCCCTTTCCTTGGTATTCTGCTGGTATATTCTTTGCTTCTGCTGTTGCATATGCTTCAAAATACTGCTTGTAAGCTTCTAGAGACTCAGCTCCACCTGCCCAAAAAACATCTCCCTGTGGGTTATCTTTTTCTGATTGAACTCTCTTTAAAAGTTCTCCAGTACCACCAGTTATAACTTGAATTTCAACACCAGTCTTTTCCTTAAACATATTAACCATTTTATTAGTTAACTCTGGTTGGTTTGGTGAATAGAGAACCATAGTTTTTTCTAATTGTCCGCTGTTTTTTGCAGGCTCTATTTGTTGATTTTGCTTTGTTCCACAACCTGCTAAAACAGTGGCACTCAAAGCTAATGCAAGAGTAGTAGCTAAAAATCTTCTTTTCATTTTTACCCCTCCGTATTTAAATAATAATATGCCTATTAATAGCTTATTCGACATTTATTAATAGTATGTAAACATTCATACGTTTTCATTCTATAATATTTGACATCTAAAATCAATACATATGCTGATTTTCCTTATTTTCTTATATATTGCACTGTTAAATATTTATTAATAATTGTTCCTAAATATATGAGTTAGGACAGCGAAACAGTATGAATAAAATAACGAGAAATAATCAAAAAAGGACGGTTAAACACCGCCCTCTTGCATCTTGTAATTCAATACATATATTATTATTTTATTATTATTTCCTGCTCTTGTATAAGCTTAATATTAAGCTTCACCACCATTTTTTCAGTTAAGGTTTCGAAAAACCTTTCACATTCAGGTACTTCCTTCTCTTCTTCAACTTCATCTAGTATATCAAGTTCTTTTATCTCAGAACTAACAAGTTTGCAGTAAATGTTTTCGTTAAAACTTTCTCTATTTATATACGTTTTTTCTGACAAGTCTGTTTCCATGTTATCAGGCCTTAAAGTTTCTATCTCAAACTGCTCGCACTCCGGACTTATAACAGGCGGAGTAAAGTATTCAACTTCTGTTGCACACTTAAATGGGACCTCTAACGTCATATGTCTTATATTCTCCTCTGTTCCATATTCAATACTTTTTCTAATTATCCCACCTATAAATAACTTTTTTACCTTTGGCAAAAGTCTGCACTGACCTAAAAAGACATTTTTCTTAATTCGTTTTATGTCTGTGGCAGGCTGTTCTAGGTTTATTACTGCTTCACATGCAAATTCAACTTCGAATTGGGTTAGTACAACTGGTACAGTAATTGTTACCTGATTACAGTCCCCCTCAGGCAATATAAGCTTACTTGGATACTCCGGAACTACCTCACTCTCCACAACAGCACCACAGCCATTATCCTCTGCTATACATTTTTCCAAACCATAGTTGTACTCTTCATTATAACCTGCTTTATCCTGTGAATTACTATTTTTACTAAGTACTTCCCCTGTATAACCAGGATTTCTTGATTCCTCAGCATCCTTTTTGGATACCTTACTATGTTTAATATTTTGCAGTTCATCATCAAAGCCATACATAGGCTCTTGATTACCAAAGTAGCCTAAAATAAGCATCAAAATTGATAACATATTTAGGTTAGAAAACGGGTTTCCTCTATCCTCCTCATGATTGTGTCTGTGTTTATGCTTGCTCAATATACCTTCCCCCTGCTTTATTATTAAAAGTCAGGACCTTTATAGACCTAACTTAACAATCATAACCCTTACAAGTTTTGCGTACACGATTACCTTGCACAAACTATAAGACTAAAGCTAGCTTAAGAAAATATTTCTGCTCTCTTGTTATAATATGAAGAAAATGTCTTTTGTGCTACAAATAATTTTACATTATCGTTTAAAATATTTTATTATCGATTGATAATAAAATATAATTAAACTTAATTTTTTATATCATTAAAACCATTTAAATACGACAATGTTTCAAATTTTAAATCATGTTTATTAATATCAATTGATAATGCGTAATATAATATATTATATTATTAAGAGACTATAGAAAATAACACATATACTATAGATGGCTTTTATCTTATGGAGGAAATAATATGGATAATAGATATAATTGCTTCTGTTGCAGTTTTTATCGGCTTAAAAATTTCAAGAAAGCCTGCTGATGATGATCATGCTTATGGCCGCTGCAAAAGATAATCTTACAGATGGGTTTAACCGTGAAAAGCTTAATGACATAACTCAGGCAATAAAAAAAGTTTCAGGTGTAGAAAAGGTAAAGGATATTAGGGTTCGCGTTCATGGAAACAATATTTTAGTTGATGTAATTGTAGGCATTAGTTCTGACTTAACTGTTGCAGAAGGTCATACCATTACAGAGGACATGGAAAAAGACTTAAGAAAAGAATTTAACATTACAGAAGTTATTGTACACGTTGAACCGCTAATCAGTTAATTTGTTATAGACTAAATATCTATTATAAAAATCCAGAGACATAATGCTAAATCCTGAAAACACATAAGCTCACCTTGGCACTACTTGATAGCCTATGGTGAGCTTATATTTACAAGGTATCTCCATATTATCTTATGAATCTGAAGATAAAATACATTAATTAAATAAAAATATATGAAAATGCATTAAATAGATAACCCATAATTATAATACCAACTGCTACTATACCAACAAATATTGTTAAGAGCTTTGGCTTAACAACCTTGCTAAGCATTATTATTGAAGGAAATGAAAGTGCAGTTACTGCCATCATAAAGGCTAATACTGTACCAATTCCTGCACCTTTGCTAACTAAAGCTTCAGAAATTGGCAAAGTTCCAAATATATCCGCATACATAGGTATTCCAATAATAGTAGCTAATAGCACTGCAAAAGGATTATTGCTGCCAACAACTTTTTCAACTATTGACTGAGGTATCCAGTTGTGAATCCCTGCTCCAATTGCCACACCAATTAAAACATAAAGCCAAACTCTTTTTATAATGTCTTTAACCTGCTCCTTTGAAAAAGCAATTCTCTCTTGATGACTCATTTCAATGTTGTCGATGTCAACATTTTCTATTTCACGCACATAACCTTGTACCTGATCTTCTAACCCTAACTTGTCAATTAGAGTTCCCCCTGCAACTGCCAACACTAAACCTACAACTACATAGGCTACAGCAATCTTAGCTCCAAAGAAGGACATCAATATAAGCAGGGAAGCCAAATCAACAAGAGGCGATGAAATTAAAAAAGAAAAAGTTACTCCTATCGGCAGACCTGCCGATGTGAATCCTATAAAAATAGGAATACTTGAGCAGCTTCAGAATGGGGTTATTGTACCAAGCAGAGCTCCAAGTATATTTCCTTTAATGCCTTTAATTCCACCAAGAATTTTCTTTGTTCTTTCAGGCGGAAAGTAGCTTTGAATATAAGAAATTCCAAATATTAATACTGACAGCAGAATAAAAATTTTTATTGTATCATAAATAAAGAAATGTATGCTGCCTCCTAGCCTATCTTTTATAGATAATCCAAAGACCTTTTCTGTAAGTAATCTTATAAGTTCAGAAAGCCAGGTCATTTTTAACAGTTGGTCATTAAAAAAACTTAATATATTGCTAGTTATGCTCATTTTACTCTCCTTAAACTACTTATTAATCCTATACTGTCTAGCCTGGAAACCAATTCCTTGTTCTATTTGCTATCCTAACTAAAGTAAGCATTACAGGAACTTCTACTAACACTCCAACAACAGTAGCAAGAGCTGCTCCGGATTTTAGTCCAAATAGTGCTATGGCAACAGCAACAGCCAATTCAAAGAAATTGCTTGCACCTATCATTCCAGCTGGTGCAGCAATAGCATGTGGAAGCTTCCAAGCTCTAGACCAGCTATATGCCAGGAAGAATATAAAGAAGGTTTGTATTGTTAAAGGTATTGCTATTAAAAGAATGTGTAATGGATTATTAAGTATTATATCCCCCTGGAAGGAGAATATAATAACCAAAGTTAGTAATAAACCCACTATTGTTATATGGTCAAATTTCTTTAAGAACACATTATTAAAGTAGTCCACACCTCTGTTTTTTATAATAGTACTCCTAGTTATAAAACCAGAGACTAAAGGTATTACGACAAACAATACAGTTGACAGTATAAGCGTGCCATAGGATAGAGGAACATCACTAACTCCAAGCAAAAATGCTACTATGGGCGTAAATGCTATTAATATGATTAAATCATTTACTGCAACTTGAACTAAAGTATATGCTGCATCTCCTTTAGTTAAATAGCTCCATACAAAAACCATTGCTGTACATGGCGCCGCTCCTAAAAGCACTGCTCCTGCTAAATAGTCTGTTGCTAAGTTTTCTGGTATAAAAGCTTTAAACACAACCTTAAAGAAGAAGGCTGCTATAAGATACATTGTAAAAGGCTTTATAACCCAATTTGTAACACAGGTTACTATTAACCCCTTAGGCTTCTTTGTTGCTCTAACAATGCTGGAAAAATCTATCTTAAGCATCATTGGATAAATCATAAGCCAAATAAGTATTGCAACAGGTATTGATACATTATAATACTCAAACTTGCTAAGTGTCTTTGGAATGACTGGCAGGATTTGACCAATAAGTATTCCTGCAACTATACACAGCGCTACCCATATTGTAAGATATCTTTCAAAAACCCCTAGTCCTTTTCCTTCCTGTTTATTTTCTGCTGACATACTACTTTCCCCCTATCTAATATCTCTTTTTACAGTTAAATCAATTTCATTATTTTGGATTCTTCTTGCAAGGTCCTTTATTTTTTCCTCTATTGTCTTTGCAGTTTTTATAAACTCTTCATCATTTCTCCCTGATGGGTCATCTAAGCCCCAATCCTCCATGTGCTTTGAAGGAAGAAATGGACAGGATACATTACAACCCATCTTCACAACTACGTCTACATCTGGAATATCATTTAAAAGCTTTGATTTTTGTGTTTCGTTCATATCCACTTTGTATAAATCTTTAATAATTTTTACTGCATCCTGATTTATATGTGGCCTTAGCTCTGTGCCTGCAGAATATGACTCAAAAACCTCTGAGGCAAATAGCTTTCCTAATGCTTCAGCCATTTGAGATCTGCAAGAGTTGTGTACACATATAAAAGCTACTTTTGGTTTCATTGTTTTGCTTCCTCCTTATCACAATCACAGCTTAATTTATCTTTGCAGATACAATCATCAGTATCCGTAAGGATATTCATAAGAAATATTATGAGGTTGTTGCAGTTCTTCATATTAAGGGAATAGTGATTCCACTGCCCTTCTTTTCTTGAATTAACTAGACCGCAATCACCTAAAACCTTCATATGATGTGAAAGTGTTGGCTGCGTAAAATCAAAGTGTTCCAATATGTCACAGGCACATCTCTCTCCACATGATAATATGTCTATTATTTTCAGCCTGCTTGGGTCTGATAGTGCTTTAATAACTTTAGCTTGCTCTTCGTAGTTCAGTTTCATATACCCTCCACATTTGTAGTTATTTATTTAACACTTCATCTTCCTAAGTTATCTTATATGAATATATATAGATACTCATCTATATATATTGTAGTTTCATTTATAATAACTGTCAATATATAATACTTATAGCATTGATATATTAGTACCTATATATACGATATCCTATATATACCAATACTTTAAACTTATACCTAAAAAAATTTAACTAATAACAAAGTTAACTTTTTATAAATATAAGAATATAAGAAGTTAACAATATAAAAAGTTAACTTTTCACATCTATTATAATTAATAAAAACATGCTTTATGTTGACAAAGTAAAGCCAGGATTATCACTAATCCTGGCCTTCTTAATTTTTATAAGCAGTCTTTCCCATGGTCATCATAGCATGGATATTTTGGATGATACTCCTTGTAAATCTGTTGATTCTGAAGAAGCTTAATAGTTAGATAAAGAACTTCCTTTTCAATAAAGCTTTGGAATACAATTTCATTTGTCATGCAACCAAGCTTTTCACATTCATGTACGATATCTGCTTCATAAATGCTTGCATGAACAAGCTCGCAGTACACCTTTTCGTTGAAGTGTTCTTCGCTGTGCATGTCAACTTCCTTCATGTTTCTGCCCATACATTTGTCATCTAAATAAAACAATTCTTCAGTTGGCGGATTGTATTCAAACTGTGGGTTTCTCATACCCTTTAACTCAGTCATGCATTGGAAAGGCACATGAACAGTTGTGTGTTTTATGTCTCCGCAAATTCCAGAGTTGTTGTAGCAGTCCATTGTGGAGTACTCAATATTCTTTCTAACGTAGCCACTGATAAAAACCTTACAGGTTCCCGGAATAAATCTGCACTGAGTTAAAAATACATTCTTTTTAATCCTTTTAATATCAATTGCTGGTTCACATAGTCTAATCTTTGATTCTGTGTCAATTTGTACTGTAAATTCTGAAAGAACAACTGGAACCTTATAGTTTGGATAGTTCTGTGGGCAGGTATTGGAGCATTCACTTAATGTGTAGGAATCAATAACAGCTCCTTTGCATTCTTTTTCCTTACTGTGTCCTTTGTCATTACATTTACACTCGCTTTGATAACCATATTTTCCTTTGTTCATTTCTTTGTAATCCATATAAAAGCCTCCTAATTTCTAAAATTTGCTTGTTACCTTCAACAAGCTAAGTACACATTTCCTTTATGTTTAATCTTCAGTTCTATAAATCTTGATTATTCCCTCAATGTTATAGTATGAAAATTTTTAGATAGTGCCACCTCTAAAACTTACATTCTTTTCAATGCTTTATCACATATAAAGCCTCCTTGAATAAGATAAATTAGGACAAGCGGAGGTGTTTTTTTATGTTGTTTCAAGAAGTAAACTGGATACGTTCAAATTTAAACAAATTTTGTCCAACCCTAAGAAATCAAGCGCTAGAGTGGTACAGGCCCTTTAGATTTATTCCCTGCTTCCTTCAAAAGTATTTTAAGGGAGCCCGTCAACGCTTTAAAAAACTCAGTGTTATAGTTCAAATGGATTCTAAACAGGAGTTTAATACTTGTTTAAGCTCTACTGCTAAAGTTTCTGGCTGCAAGGTAAATTGCGAGCTACCTTTAATTAATTCCTTCTCTACAAAGGTAAATGCAAAAACATTGGAAAAAATAATAAAAAATAATTCTGTTAAAAAAGTTTGGTATGATGGTACAGTAAAGACCGTTCTAGATGTAGCCTCTAAAGCTGTTAAGGCTACTACTGTATGGAACGCTGAAGGTGTCACAGGCAAAGGTATAGGCGTTGCAGTAATCGATACAGGAGTATATCTCCATGATGATCTTTTAGGCAGAATTATCGGATTCAAAGATTTCGTCGGCAATAAAACCTCTCCGTACGATGATAATGGACATGGTACCCATGTTGCTGGAGATATAGCTTCTGACGGAAATCTTTCCAACGGTCTTTATAAAGGTACTGCTCCTGGAGCTAATATCATAGGTGTAAAAGTACTAAATAAGTCTGGCTCCGGTTCACTTTCAACAGTTATTCAAGGGGTTCAATGGTGTATAGATAACAAGAACATTTATAACATTAGAGTAATAAACATGTCTTTAGGAAGCTCTGCAACACAGCCTTCAAATGAAGACCCTGTATGTGCAGCTGTAGAAAAAGCGTGGAAAAATGGCATAGTTGTTTGCGTTGCTGCCGGTAATGAAGGACCAGAGGCTAGAACAATATCTTCTCCTGGAATAGACCCTATAGTTATTACTGTAGGAGCTATGAATGACAACAATTCATTAAGCCCTAATGATTATAAAATTGCGGAGTTTTCAAGCCGCGGACCAACTATAGATAATCTTATAAAACCAGATGTTATATGCCCTGGTACAAATATAATTTCCCTGCGCTCACCTAACTCAACTTTAGACAAGCAAAACAAAAGTTCAAGAGTTGGCACTGGATATATATCACTTTCAGGAACCTCAATGGCTACTCCAGTTTGCGCTGGAATAGTTGCATTAATGCTTGAAGCTAAAAAATCACTAACTCCCCTAGAAGTGAAAAACCTATTAAAATCAACTTCCACTCCTCTTCCTAATCTAAACGAAAATATTCAAGGAAAAGGTTTAGTTGATGCAAGTAAAGCTGTAAATCATCTATAAGAAAAAGAGCCTCATTTAGCTTTACAATTAATCTTAATAAAGCTAAATGAGGTTCTTTTGCACTATTAACCAATTACCTATAAATTAGTTTATGAGATATAAACTTCTAACACTCCTGCTGTTCCATCCAATCATAGTAGCTTGGGCACTTTGGCTCTCTTTCTTCACAAATTTGCTGGTTTTGCAGAAGCTTTATTGTCAGATATATTACTTCTTTTTCAATAAAGTTTTGGAATGTATGCTCCCTCAGAGCAGAGCTTATATTTTTACAATCTTCTATTATATCAGCTTCATAAATTTTTGCACTTACAAGCTCACAATATACCTTTTCATTGAAAATTTCCTCGCTAAACATATCAATTTCCTTCATACTGCTTCCCATATTATTTTCATCATAATAATTCAACATTTTAGAAGGCTCATTAGGATGAATTTCTGGTTCTCTCATCTTCATAATTTCAGTTACACACTTGAAAGGTACATGAACTGTTGTATGCTTTATATCTCCACATATTGCCGAGTTATTATAGCAGTTCATTGTGGCATACTCAATATTTTTTCTAACATATCCACTTATAAAAACCTTTCTTGTTCCAGCAACAAGCCTGCATTGAGTTAAAAATACATTCTTTTTAATTCTCTTAATTTCAATCGCCGGTTCACACAGCTTAATCCTCGATTCTAAGTCAATCTGTGCTGTAAACTCTGAGATAATAACTGGTACCTTATAGTGTGGGAATTTTTCAGAAGATGTACTTATGCATTCGTTAATTGTATAGGAATCAATAACTTCACCCTTGCATTCCTCTTTATCATTGCTGCATTCGCAGTTATTTTGTTTAATACTGCTTGCTTGGTTTATTTTTTTGTTATCCATGTAAAGGCCTCCTTATTTGTACTTACTCTTCATCACATTCACAGCTTCCTGTATATTCTAAAACAACTCCAATCTTCACTTGTATATAACAACCACATTCATCCTCAACCACCGAAGCACAGAACCAGGAGTAAGTCCAATCTATGCAAGGCTCACTGCAGGAGCATGGCTTTGGGCAGCAGGTATGAGATATGACTTTATTTACTGGCACTGTAGCTGAACTTGAGACATAGGAACTTTTAGGGAAACAATAACCTCTTATAGGCTTGATAGGGATGCTTACAGAGAAATTAATGTCACCCACTGCCCTTATCTCATAGCCTGCTACTACATCACACTTTCTAGGATGCTCACACTCACAGGCTGGCAACTTCACCTTTTGTACTATTGGGTTTTTAAGACAGGTCAACCCTGCTAGGTTAAAACACATTCCTGGTGTGCACTTTGCGAGCTTGAAGCCTCTCGGAACGTGCAGACGGCAGCAGGTTTCTATAAAGGTTTTGCAGCCATGATGCACCGTGTGTGCATCATGTTCATCAATTGGCATTCCAGACTTGTCAAAGTAATATACTTTTCCATACTGAAAACTGTCTTCATGTGTATTGTCCATAGTTTATCTATCCTCCTTATTTTCCCTCATTTATCAAGTAAACTTGGTTTAATATTTATTACTTGTATCCCAGGAAGCAAAGTTTGTAAGGCTTGCAGCATACTCAATTGGCCTCCTTAGGCACCTAGCCATAATTTCAGGATTGTTTAAGCGCTTCAAGCTAACCATTAACGGTTTTCCATTTACTTCAATAATCCATATTTTATGATTTATATCTATAGCCATATCAAGTCCCAGTTCAACACAATCTCCAAACGCCTTTTCTATAGAGCTGCAAATTTCTCTACCGAAATAAACAAGTCTTTCATATATTCCTCCTTTTGAAGAAGGCTCTTGTCCAAACACTTCCTTTAGGATAATTGAAAAATCTTCAACTACTCCGCCGCTTCTTGGACTTGTTATTATACTTCCTTCAGCTGCAATACGAGCGGCTATGCCACTAAGCTTCCAAGTGCCGCTGTAGTCCTTTTGAAACAGAACCCTTAAATCGAAGGTATTTCCTCTAAACAAAGCTTTGTTTATTTCCTTTTGTATAATATATCCCCCGCCATTCTCGCTGTACTGCTCTAACAGTATATCTATTTCCTCAATATCATTTAATGTAACCACGTGATTTCTCTCTGCTGTCCTATATTCTACTTTATAATGGTTATCAGATTTTTTAGTAATCTTGTACACACCTTTTCCCTTGCTAAGGCTATCTGGCTTTAGATAAACACTACGGTAACTTTCCATAACCCGCTCTATATCTTTACATGAATTGCATTTTACAGTTTGAGGTATAAGATTAACTAACTTCTCATTTTTTTCTAATACTTTTATTGTAGATAGTTTAGTTAGTTTAGCAATACTGTTTATAATTTTACATCTGCCGCATAATCTTTCGCGAAGCTCAAAGCTTTCAATGCGGCTGTTATTTTCTACATTCCTATCATAAATAACCTTAGGAAATAAACATGTTTTAAAAATCCACCTGCCGTTTATATTTACTACCCCTTTAATTAGACACTTATCCCAATCAATACCTTCAATAGAGAAAAAATAGCTATAACCATATAAGTGTTTGGAAGTTTTATCAAACCAAGTATATTCATATATCTCATTGCCTTCTGTCAGCATTTCAATTTTAGACTGGTTAATAAATATACCTATATATGGTCCTATCTCTAATATTCCATCCTCAGCAGCTGAAATTTGCATTATGGTTCCTTCATCTATATATAATTTTTCTTTAATATCGCTGGATAAGCAGAGTGTTTCTATCCCTTTTTCAGTATCTCTTAATATGTGCTTTTTTAACTTAATACTGCATATTCCTATATTTATAATAACGTATTCATTTCTATCCTCTAGGTTATATTTATAGGCTTGTTCTTTCGTTAAGTAACATGATTGTATATCCTGAGAGTCAACATAAGTTATCTTAATTCTATTAACCAATTAGCTTCCCCCGGAAACTTAGTATATTCTAATTCAATATATGGTATAAATTTCATAGTGTTACTGATTATACTGAACCACAATAAAATTCTGATAGTAACTATCACTATATAGATCTTTCGGAATAATATAGTACTAGAAAATGGTACTAGCTATATTGGAGGCGAATATTGTGCATGTTATCACTAAAAAACTCTCTATAAATACACATTTAAATACCTGTCTACTACCTAGGAATATATTTAATTCCTTAAATTTATCTACAGAAACCATATATACTTTTCACTTTGGACTCTCAATATCAACCTGTTCAATAGGCTTTTTAGAAACTGATGATAACATTATGTATGTTTCTGAGGGTTTACTTAACTCATTAAACCTTTTTCAGGGTGCTGCAACGAATATCTGGCGGAAAGATACAAGTATCTATCTAGGACCTGTTATTGGGATACTCTTTCATAGAGAATATATAAGATCATTATTAAAAGGGAGCTTTAATTATTTTGCAGTAGAGCATACTAATGCCAGCTTGTCGGAGAATTGTATATGTTACTATTTTTCCCCACTTGATATTGATTGGAAAAACAAAAGAGTTAAGGGAATTGTCTATACGCCTGAACTAAAGAAGTGTGATACTTACTGGCTGCCTTTACCTAATATCTTGTATGATAGAATATCATCTATTAATAGGAATAGAAATTCCTTAATCGCTAGAACTAGAAGAAAGTTTAAAAACACACCAGGTGTAAAACTAATAAATAGTTTGAATGTGCTGGGAAAACTTGAAACATATGAAGCACTTGTAAAGTATACAAAAACAAAAGACTATTTACCTGAAACAATTATTTACTCTAGCTTTAATGATGCTATACGCATGCTAAATAAAAATAATCTTATATTCATAAAATCCTGTTATGGGTTCGGCGGTAGAGAAGTTCTTTCCATAGAGAAGGCTTGCGACAAATACAAACTCAATTATTATCATAGGGGGCCACAGGAGATTATTTCAAATAATATAAATGAAGTGCAGGAACTAGTTACAAAATTTGTGAGTAACAAAAAATTTATCATTCAGAGAGGTATAAATTTACTAAAATATAAGGGATCTAATATGGATATACGAATATTTGTTATGAAAAATCAGTTTGGCAGCTGGGAGTCCATTTTTAAAGGAGCGCGTATAGCAAAGCAAGATTTTAGGATGACTAATACTCATGCCGGTGGCGTATACGCTATGTATGAACAAATATACGATGAGTTGGTAGAGCATTATGAGCTTACCAGAATACCTAGCCCTGAAAAACTTAATTTGATTTCTACTATGCTTGCATCCTATATTGAAAAGAAAATGGGTAAGTTTGGAGAGATAGGACTTGATATTGGAATTGATTTAGATGGAGCCGTGTGGTTAATTGAAGCTAATTCTAAGCCGGATAAGGAATTAGAACATGATATATTGGATATTAACGGAAGCCCTTGGGTTAAGCTGGTACCAAAATTTTACACAGGAACTATGAATAATGAAAATATTCAGCCTCAAGCACTTGGAATATTTAAATATGCCAAGTTTCTTTCAGGCACATATGAAGAGTAAATGAATAAATTTTTAAGTTACAATAATTTTGAGGTGAAAAATGTGGTAGTATGCATCAAACGGCTTTCTGGTGATACTGATTCCAATTTGTGCATCATTTCTAACAGTATATTTTATAAACTAAAACTCACTGAGCATAAATTGTATACTGTTCACGTTGGCTTAGTAACACAAGATACTCTTATACAGCCTTCTAAGGATGAAAATAAAAATATATACTTATCAGAAAACTTATTTAACAAACTATCTCTCTTAGAAAATCTAAATCTTAATATATGGAAAAGTGATGAAGATATTTATATAGGGCCTGTAGTTGGAATCCTCTTTCCTATAGGCAAAAATAATACAGATTCAAGTAAACTAAGTCCATTTATAAAGGAGCATATTAAAGCTAGCCAAGTTGAAAATTGTATCGGCTATTTATTTTCATCAAGGCATATTGATTGGATAAATAAAAGAATAAAAGGTTTTACCTATATCCCCGATTTAAACAAATGTGATTATTGCTGGCTTCCCCTGCCAAATGTCTTATATGACAGAGTAGTTGGTGATAATAAAAGAAAAGGCTGTGCAATTATGCGAGCAAGGGAAAAATTTAAAACTTTTTCGGATGCAAAATTTATAAACAACTTGAACATGATTGGAAAATGGGAGGCATATAAGGTTCTTGCAAAGTATGAAGAACCAAAAGAGTATCTTCCTGAAACAATTGCCTATAGCAGCTTCGAAGATGTTATTTACATGATAAATAAATATAACTTTATATTTATGAAATCTCAATATGGCTGTGGTGGAAAAGAGGTTTTTTCGTTAGAAAGAGTGGATAACAGATATAAACTTAGCTATTTTAAACGCAGACAAAGAGAATTATTTTTGGATGATTTAGATGAGGTTTGCAAGTTTACTACAAAATTTGTAGGCAATAAACATTTTATTATTCAGCACGGTATAAGGCTGCTAACCTTTAATGGATGCAATATGGATATACGCATGTATATTGTAAAGAATGAACTGGGAGTTTGGGAGTCTGTGTTTAATGGTGCGCGTGTTTCAAAAGGGAATTTTAAGCTAACTAATGCTAATGCAGGAGGTACTTATGCTGCGTATGAGCAATTATACCCATTGCTAAAAGAACAACATGGCCTTATTGAAGTCCCCAGTACTAAAAAATTGAGTAAAGTAACAATTCTGCTTGCACATTATTTAGAACAAGAGTTAGGAAGTTTTGGAGAGATAGGCTTCGATATTGGAATTGATGTTAATGGCCGAATTTGGATGCTTGAAGCAAACTCTAAACCATCTAAAAAGGTTAGTCCTAAATCAGTAGATATAAATGGAAACCCCCTTGTTGAAGTTATAAATAGTTTATACGAAGGCACTATGAAAAATGATACGGTATTACCTCAAGCGCTTGCTATTTTCAAATATGGTAAATTTCTCTCAGGTATTAATAGCAGCCAAGTTAATTTCAGTCATCACTAATCACACACCTCAGCATAATATATTACTGAAAAGGTAGCAGTAAATAAAGGGGTGAAACTATGAAAGTTTGTGTAAAAAAACTTTCTTTTAATAATAATGAAAATTTATGTATAATTCCTAAAAGCATATTTGACAAGCTTGAAATGTCTACTGAAGAACCATATTGCATTAACTTTGGTTTATCAAAAGAAACCTTATCAATAACTTTGTCCGATACTGAAGAAGAAAACATATATTTATCTGAAAATATATTTAATAGCCTTCATCTCATTGAAGATATAAAGCTTAATATATGGAAAGTTAGCAACAACTTATTTTTAGGCCCTGTAGTTGGTATATTTGTCAATGAACGAAGAATGAACCGCTTTAAAAATAGTACAGGCTATTTTGTAAAACAACACATTCGCGCTGCAATATCTGAAAATTGTACTGGCTATTTTTTCTCAGCCTATGATATTGATTGGTTAGGAAACAGGATTAAAGGATTGACGTATATTCCAGGATTAAAAAGTTATGCTTGTTGTTGGCTTCCCTTTCCAAATATTTCCTATGATAGAGCTACAAATCGTATAAGAAAAGAAAGAACAGCTGTAATAAGCATTAGGAATAAATTCAGATCAAATCCCGATATAAAACTAATAAATAGCCCCAATCCACTTGGTAAATGGAGCTCCTATGAGGCTCTTTCTAAATACCCCGAAGCAAAAGAACATTTACCAGAGACTATTATCTACACATGCTTTGAAGATGTACTTAGTATGTTAGACAAAAATAATTTAATGTTTCTAAAATCCTTCTATGGAACACAAGGCAGCGAAGTTCTATCAATAGAAAAGCTTGAATTAAAATATAAGCTTAACTATTATAAACGAGGTGCTAAAGAACTCATAATAGACAGTTTAGATGAACTAAGGAGTTTTATATCTAAGTTTGTTCGTAATAAGAAATTTATAATTCAACAGGGATTAAGGCTACTAACCTATAACGGACGTAGTCTTGATATACGAATGTTTCTTATGAAAAATGAAACTGGTAACTGGGAATCTATTTTCAAAGGTGCACGAATTGCTAAAGGAAATTTTTTGCTAACTAATATTCATGCTGGAGGAGTTTATGGCTTCTATGAACAGTTATACCCAAAATTAAAGCGGCAATACGAATCTGTAAATCTTCCTAGTCCTAAAGACTTAGATGATACAAGTATAAAACTAGTAAGCTGTCTTGAAAAGGAATTTGGTCCTTACGGTGAGTTAGGTGTTGACATAGGTGTTGATATCCACGGGAAAATATGGTTTATTGAAGCTAATATAACTCCAGGAAAGAGACTTAGCCCTTTTTCAGTAGATATAAATGGAAGGCGAACAAAAAAAGTAATAGTTCAATTATACAAAGGTTCTATGAAACACAAGAAAATACTGCCACAAGCTATCGGAATATTTAAGTATGCCAAGTTTCTAACAGGCACAAATGAAGTTTAGATATATTAAAGTAATAAAATAGCTAGATAAAATCACTGCTTTAATAACCAAGGTTATATTTGTTTCATATATTAAACTATGGATTTATGGGTGTTATACAAATATCCTTTCTTCAGTCCATAGAAAACCTGTACTAAGCAGTTAGATAAATCCATAATACTCCTGGAGGTATAAAAATATATGGAGCTAATCAAAGTAGTTTATCGTGAATCAGATCTAAAAAACACATGTTACCTCACACAATATCAAGAAAAAATATACGGTCTAAACTCTAATGAAAACCAAATAAACATTAAATTTGGATCGCTTTTTCAGCATGTAAATAAGGTTATTATTGATAGGAATGAGAATCTCGACACTATATATATGTCTAAAGATTTAGCGTCTAATATACTTATTCCTTCTAATACCTTACTGCAATTAAAAACAGGAGATGATTTCATAGAATTAGGGCCTTTAGTTGGGGTTTTTGTAAACTCTAAAAAAGTAGCAGCCTTAAGCGAAGGTAGAACAGATAGCGTTTACGAGTGCATTTCATCTGCTGCAGATAAATTATACGGTATAGTAGAGTTTTTTTCTTTTGGTGATATTGATTGGGAAAAAAGATTAGTAAAAGCCAAACTATTTGAGAACACACAGTGGATAAGCCGTATCCTTCCGTTACCTACTATAATCTATGACCGCTGCTTTGGAAGCTATGGACGTGGTATTGCATTAAAGTTCCGAGATATGTTGGGAAGCGGCTACAAAGTTGTAAATTCCTTTCCAAAGCTCGGTAAACTAGAGACTATTACCACATTAAGTAAAAATAGTAGTCTGTTAGGTTCTATTCCTGAAACGTCTATATATCGTTCAAGTAAAGATATAGAAAGAATGATGTTAAGGCATCCTAGTGTTTATTTAAAACCAGATGCACTTTATAAAGGAAAAGGAGTTTTCAGACTTAGCAAAGCTAAAGATGGTGGTTATAAGCTTGAGCATAGGTCAGATGATAAGAATGATATAGTATATATATCTACCTTAGATTATATCGATGATTTTATTAATGACTATTCTATTTTAGGGGGAGGATATTTAATACAGCAGGAAATATATAAAGCCTCATATCATGATTATCCTTTTGACTTTAGGCTTTTATACCAAAAGAATTGGAAAGGCGTTTGGCAGCCAAGTGGAATGTCAGTTCGAATGGGTGCTCCCGGTAGTATTATTACAAGCCCACGGAGCGGAGGAGCAGTTGCGGAGTTTACAAACGTTCTACAGGATACGTTTAATGAAGATATATATACTGAAAATGGTATTTATGAAGATGTTATACGTACTGGCCGAGAAGTTGTAGAAACAATTGAACGGGAATTTGGAGATTGTGTTGAACTTGGATTAGATATGACAATTGATATAAATCGAAAGGTGTGGATTATTGAGGTTAATGGGAAGCCATTAAAAGTGAGCTTAAAATGGCTTAATGATAAGTCGTTAATGACTCGATGCTATTGCAGACCATTGGAGTATGCTGTTTTTTTAAGCGGTTTTACCTCTGCTGATACCGAGTCAGGAGGCATTTGATTATGATTTTAGGAATGTTTTTTGACCGGAGATATTTTAAACGGCTATGTAAGGGAGAACTCCAGTGGAAAATAGTACATTTTTGTGAGGCTTGCGCTAGAGAAAATGTTGATATTCTGGTGTTTTCGCCAGAATCTATTGATTGGTATGATAAAAAAATAAATGGCTTGACTTATAACGCTTCAAGTAAAGTATGGAATATGAACATCTACCCTTTCCCAGATTTAATTTACGATCGTGCAACCTTCACTGAAAAAGATAAGTCTATAGGTAAATTTGTACGAGAGCGTTTTATAAAGGATTATTATATTCCTTTTATTAATACCAAATCTTATTTTAACAAGTGGGAAACTCATAATATATTATCTAAAGAACCAATGTTTCACAAGTATTTACCAAAAACTCAGAAATATGTTCATCCATTTCAGATATCAGAGTTTCTAAGTATATATAAATCAATTTATATAAAAGACTCTTCTGGAAAGCTTGGAAAAAGCATTTTTAAAATACAAAAGGCTGACAATGAATTATATTGTGTTAAGTACCAAACTAATAAAGAAAACCACTCCGATGTGCTGCCACTTGAGAAAGTCCACACAATGTTAACTTCAGATAAGATGCCTAGAAGAAAAATTATAATTCAACAAGGAATTGAATTGGCACGGCTAAATGATTGCCCCTTTGATATTAGATGCCTTGTACAGAAAAATAGGTCTATGAATTGGGAGGTCGTTGATAAGTCCATTCGCCTCGCCCTGCCTGAAAGCATAGTTACTAATGTTAGTAATGGCGGTCAAATAAAAAGGTTTTCTGAAGTTGTACCTCTTATTTTCTTAAATTTTATAGATATATCTAATGAAATAGATTCTCTTATAATTGCTGCATCCAACTATCTAGAGAAAACCTATGGTGCTTTAGGTGAATTAGGCATAGATATTGCTTTAGATTCTTCAGGCAGAATATGGCTGATAGAAATTAATGGCAAGCCTTCTAAGCTATGTATATACTATTCAGGAAACCAAGAGCTAATTAACAAAACCTGTACAAATATTGTAAGTTACTCAAAAGAATTATTTAATATTCAAAAGTAAAGAAAATAATCATAATAGGAGTAAAAGAAATGGTTGATATAGAAAAGAAATCAAGGCCAATACTTGGAATTTTGATAGATGAGGTACATCATGAAAAGAGGCTAATAAACAAACTCAACAAGAGTGAATTTAAGTACTACTTGGAGGCCTGCAATGATATTGGAGCACTTGCCTATATCTTTACTTTAAATGGAATAGATATAGCTAACAGTAGGGTTAGAGGATATATTCCCTCTATGGATATATATAATAAAATTATAATCAAGGAACGATGGCTCCCTATACCAGACCTGATTCTAAACAGAGCCTTGGTACCTGCTGCTTCCTCAAAATATAAAAAACTAAGTGCTTTACTAAACACCTTTCCTAATATTGAAATAGTAAATAGAATTTCAAGAGTAAATAAGTGGGTAATGCACAAAATATTAATGAATAATACCTTAATTAATAAATATTTGCCAAAGACAGTATTGTTTAGTGGTATAAATTCTTTGGTCAATATGTTAAGAGAATTTCCTTGTGTATATCTAAAGCCTATTGGTAGAAGTCTGGGCTTAGGTATTATAAGGATTTTGAGAGAAAATGAAAATAAATATAAAGCAGAATATAGGCTAAAAAAAGTTAATCATTCTATAAGTGGTTCACTAGATGATATATTGATCAAGCTAAGGCCAATAATGGGTAAATGGACTTATATCGTTCAACAAGGTATTCCATTAGCAAGTTATAAGGGAAGTATCTTTGATATAAGAGTATGCATGCAAAAGGACGAAACTGGGGATTGGAGTGCGCCAAGATGGATGATTAGATCTGCAAAAGCTGAGAATGTAGTAACTAATATTGCAGCTGGTGGCAGAGGCTTGCAGGTAGAATATGTTATAAGCAAACTTTTTGAAGAAAAATCAAGCTTAATTATAGAAGAAATAAAAAACGCTGGTCTTCAAATAAGTAAAATTATTGAAAAGTCCTTTACAGGAATTGCAGACATAGGTATAGATTTAGGTATTACAAAGGATGGAAAACTCTATTTTATTGAAGCTAATCTTCGCCAGTCAAGATTGTCTAGTGTTAATAAAGGCGAATATCCAAAGTGGAGAAATACCTTTAGAAAGCCTATCTACTATCTGAATTACCTTTATGAGCTTAAACAAAATAGTAGGAAACTATAAAATAATAACCCTTTAAATTTGTATCAATTTAAAGGGTTATTATTTTAGTTTTTATCTAATAGTTTTTCTAACTTTTCAGTAGAATAATTGGGATAATCAAAAATCTTCCCTTCCCAAGTTCTTATCTTTATATAATTTTTACCTCTAGATATAATGTACTGAGGTAATATCGGAGTTTTTCCATTTCCATTTGGAGCATTTACAATATAAGCAGGTATAGCCATGCCCGAGGTATAGCCTCTTAAATACTCCATTATTTCAATACCATCATCTACCGAAGTGTTAAAATGCGTAGTTCCAATTACATGCTTAGCGTGAAAAATATAATAGGGTCTTACTCTGCATTTTAGTAGCTGCTGATTTAATAGCCTCATTACATATTTATCGTTGTTTATTCCATTTAGCAGAACTGCCTGATTTCCTAAAGGTATGCCGATATTAACAAGCTTGTCGCAGGCTGCCTTTGCTTCCCTTGTTATTTCAATTGGATGATTAAACTGGGTATTAATGTACAAGGGTGAATACTTTTTAAATATGTTCAATAGATTCTCTGTAATCCTTTGAGGCATAGTTGCAAGCACCCTGGTGCCTATCCTGACATAATCTATTGTTTCTATTGAAAAAAGCTCGCTAAGCAACCAATCTAAGGTTTCATCTGATAGCAT
Organism: Clostridium swellfunianum; assembly: GCF_023656515.1. Lineage (NCBI taxonomy): Bacteria > Bacillati > Bacillota > Clostridia > Eubacteriales > Clostridiaceae > Clostridium > Clostridium swellfunianum. Next base: position 293,352 of record NZ_JAMOFV010000006.1, on the reverse strand, counting down.
TAAAGGATCTCCACCAGTAATTAAAACATCTCTAATTTCTGAATTATCTCTAATATATCTAATAGATTCTTCTAAATCCTCTCGGCACTGATGTCTATCTATGGTACCAATATTTCTTCTCCTTTGACAGTGCCTGCAAAACGACGGACAAACATTAGTAACATTTATTATAAGCCTGTCTGGATATCTTCTAGTTATGCAGCCAGCAGGATTTGTATATTCTTCAGCCATAGGATCTGCCATGCCTTCTTCATTCAATTCGAGTATTGTAGGAACGCACTGAAGCCTTGCTGGGTTAAGCCTATCCTCATCAAGCAAAGAAGCGTAATAAGGAGAAATACCCCACCTATATCTTTGCTGAACCTTTTTAATATCTTCTACTTCATCCTCAGTCAATTCAATTATTTGCGATAGCAAATCTACATCACTTATCCTATTTGCTACTTGCCACTTCCAATTATTCCACTGTTCTTCTGATGCATTAAGTATACCTAAAACTTTACTTTTCTTATCCGCAATCTTTCTTTCCCAAACAGATGACAACCCGCTTAGAATACTATCTTTAATTTTACAATAATCTGCTATCTTTGCTCTTAACTCTTCAGCTCGCTTAAGTGCAATTTCTCTTTTATAGCTTTCACCATTCACTTCCCTACCCCCTTTAAGCAGCTTAGAAATATCACAGTTTATAAAATTTATGCTTCATTAATTTATAATATGAAATATTTTAAAAATGGGAATTACATAGTTCTTTTTGCTTAAATAAAATTGAAGTAGTAAAAGAGAGTAGATGTGCTAGCATCAATAAGATAGAATTAACAATATCAGAAATCAAGTAAAAAAATATAAGGCTGCAAGTTTAAACTTGCAGCCTTAAACAACAAATATTATTCTGTTGTGAATGGTAGTAAAGCTATGTTTCTAGCAACCTTGATTGCTTGAGTAAGCGCTCTTTGGTGCTTAGCACAGTTACCGGAAATTCTTCTTGGAAGAATCTTTCCTCTTTCAGTAACGTACTTTCTTAGCTTCATTACATCTTTGTAATCTATATGAGTAGCTTTATCAGAGCAGAAAGCACAAACTTTCTTTCTAGCTCTTCTCATTCTTGAGCCGCCTCTTTTACCAAAATCTTTTCCATCTCTACCATTGTCTCTTGCGTTATCTCTTGGCATTTTTTCTTCCCTCCTTACCTATTTTTAAAATTAGAACGGAATGTCTCCATCATCAACTGGAGTCATTTCATCTTCATAAATGGACCCACTAAAGTCCATTCCTGGAAAACCTGAATTACCTTGTTGTGATGCTGCTCTGTTAGGTTGTGGACTTCCGCCTTGGCTTCCGTTTCCATTACCCCACTCAAGGAATTGTACTTCCTCAGCAACTATCTCTGTAACATATCTTTTACTACCATCTTTAGCGTCGTAGGATCTAGTCTGTATTCTACCGCTAACCCCCATAAGCTTTCCTTTGCTCATGTAATTAGCTGTAGATTCAGCCTGCTTTCCCCAAACAACTATTGGTACAAAGTCAGCTTCTCTTTGACCGTTTTTGTTAGGAAGTCTCCTATCAACAGCCAAAGTAAAGGTGGCAACAGCAGTTCCGGTTCCTGGAGTAAATTTAAGCTCCGGATCCTTAGTAAGTCTACCAATTAAAACTACTTTATTCACTTAAAACACCACCTATTTCTCTTCTTTGATTATGATATGTCTTATAACACCATCAGTAATTCTGAAGACTCTGTCTAATTCTTTAGGTAAGTCTGAATTTGCACTGAAGTTTACAAGAGTATAGAAACCTTCATTGATTTTGTTTATTTCGTAAGCAAGCTTTCTCTTACCCCAGAAATCAACATTATCAATAGTTCCTCCACCATTCTCTATTACACCTTTAAACTTTTCAATGTTAGCTTTAACAGCTTCCTCGTCTAATGATGGGTGTAATATGAATATAGTTTCATACTTTCTCATTAGATTTCACCTCCTCCCTCTGGACTAACGGCCGTGATTTTCACGGCAGGGACTACAAATAATAATTATAAGCTTAATTATTCATTAAATCAAGCATTTTCTTCAGGAATATTCTGTTTAATTATTTTTTTAACATCTTTTTCAAATTTGCTTCTCTCAAGCATAATTAGCCTGCCGCAACCACAGCACTTTATTTTAATATCTGCGCCTAGTCTCACAACTTCCCAGTTCTTGCTGCCACAAGGATGAACTTTTTTCATTTCCACTATATCACCTAGGTAAAATACTTTTGCCACAATCATTTCCTCCTATTACATATTAGAACTTAACTTTACTTCTGCATATAAACTCTTTTTGGATAAGGTATTTCAATATTTTCTCTTGTTAAGGCCTTCTTAATTTCTTTTCTAAGGGCTACTTCGCAGTCAAAGTTTGTTAGTGGTTTAGCTTTGCCAACAAGCCTTAGGGTTAACCCGTTGTCCTTTAAAGCAGTAACCCCTACAACTTTAGGTCCTTCCACCATATTCTCGCTGCTGTTTTTAAAAGCCTCACAGACACCTGATAAAACCTCAATAGCCTTATCAACATCTTCCTCATAAGCAATATCAACATCTACTAAGACCCTTGCATTGCCTCGAGAATGATTTGTAATCTTTGAAATTAGCCCATTAGGTATTATGTGAAGATCTCCGTTAAAATCTCTTATTTTCGTAACCCTAAGCTCTATACTCTCAACAATACCACCCTTATCTTCTATATTTATATAATCTCCAACAGCATACTGATCTTCAAACAGTATAAAGAAACCGTTAATTATATCTTTGACCAAACTCTGTGCTCCAAAACCTATTGCCACACCTCCGATACCTGCAAAGGTTAAAGTAATTGCGCTAAACAGCTGTGAAAATATAGCTACAATACCAAAAAAATATACTGCGTATCTTAATACGCTTTTTAAAATAGCCTCAAGAGTCTTGCTTCTTTTTTCATTTAAGGTGAATTTAAAATTGCTTTTTCTCTGCCTCTCCATGAACTTGTGTATTATTGTACTTCCAATTTTTATTGCTAAATACATCAATATAATTATTGCTGATACTCTTATTAACTTAACTAATGCATAGGTAAGCTGCTCCGAGGTTATATTAAGATTTCCTATGCCGATACCTCCCTTGTTTAACTCCAAACCTGCATCAAATATATTATTCAAACTCACCATCCTCCTTTGTAACTTTTACCTACTAATTCTATCATATTATAAGCTTTTAACTCAACCAAATGCCTCCAAATGGATAAACTTGACTTGTACTACAAAATCTAAAGTGGTATGCTTTTATATGGGTTTAAACTAATTATCTTTATGTAGGGAGGCATAATCATGTTTGTTCCAAAATTATTTACTTGCTTAAAAAATTATTCAAAGGAACAGTTCGTAAAGGACTTTGTGGCTGGTTTAATAGTGGCAATAATAGCTTTTCCACTTTCCATTGCTCTAGCAATAGCTTCTGGTGTTTCTCCTGAAAAAGGGCTTTATACCGCAGTTATAGGAGGTTTTATTATATCTCTTTTAGGCGGAAGCAGAGTTCAAATTGGAGGACCAACAGGAGCTTTTATTGTAATTATATATGGAATTATAAGCAAATACAGCTTTGAAGGTCTAATAGTAGCTACACTCATAGCTGGAATTATTTTAATACTAATGGGGCTTTTAAGGTTTGGAAATGTTATAAAATACATACCTTATACAATCGTAACAGGCTTTACAAGTGGTATAGCTATAACAATATTTTCTACTCAGATTAAAGACTTTTTAGGTCTTAACATAGAAAAGGTTTCTTCTGAATTTATTCCAAAGTGGGTTGAATATATTAAAGCGCTTCCCACTATGAACTATAAGATTTTGTTTATAGGTATTATTTCAATTTTTATAATTTTAATTTGGCCAAAGATAACTAATAAGATACCTGGAACACTTGCAGCAATCATTATTTCAACTATTATAAATCTGGTATTTAAACTTAATGTTGAAACCATAGGAAGTCGTTTTGGTTCCATATCAGCATCAATTCCAAGCTTTAACTTTCCAGACATTAACGCTGAATTAGTGTACAAGCTACTTATGCCTGGGATAACTATAGCAGTATTAGCTGGTATTGAATCTTTGCTTTCAGCCGTTGTAGCAGATGGAATGGTTGATGGCAATCATCGTTCAAATATGGAGCTTGTAGCTCAAGGAACAGCTAATATTTTCTCTGTTCTATTAGGTGGAATTCCAGTTACAGGTGCAATAGCGAGAACAGCAGCTAATGTGAAAAATGGCGGCAGAACTCCTATGGCAGGAATAATTCACTCAATAGCTTTATTTTTTATAATGCTTGTATTTCTTCCTTATATGAAACTTGTTCCCATGACTACTCTGGCAGCAATATTAATAATTGTATCTTATAACATGGGTGAATGGGAATTTTTCAAGAAACTTTCTACCTTATCAAAGGGCGATACTTTAGTTTTTCTAGTGACCTTTAGCTTAACAGTTTTAGTAGACCTAGTAGCAGCTATAACAACTGGAATAGCGCTTCACTTTGTTCTATTGTTTATTAATAATAAAGGAATTAGAGTTTCAGACTTAGCCCAAGAAAAACAATCCGCATAATTTGAATATAAAAAGGACTATATAGAAGTAGAATTTATGTTAAAATTCTACTTCTATATAGTCCTTTTTTGTTTATAATTAAAACAATTTAACTTCTCTAAAATTACTTCCATCTTTAAATATTGCTGACTTAACCTTAATCTTTTCCTCTGCTATAAGCGGCTTAACCTTTTCTACCTCTTCCTCAGTGAGCCTAAGACTTATGCCACAGCTCTTAGTTACAAAGGTTGGTGTAGGCATGACGATTGCCTTAATATTATTAGCTTTTAAAACACTTTCTCCGTTAATTGCACTGTGGGTGTTTTCAAAAGTTAGTATATAGTATTTATCCATTTAGGGCTTTCCTCCCCTCTATTGTTTAGCTATAGCTTAAAGCTTTATTGTATTTGATGCTGTGTTCATCTTTTCTATTATAGTATACATATTTGTTATCTCTCCAACAGCTAATTTTTCCTTTATTCCATAGTAGTCTAAGCATATTCCACAGCTTGCTATGTTAACTCCTCTTTCCTGAAGCTTATTTAAGCTATCTAAAACCGCTGATCCTTCTGCTACAAGCTTTACTCCCCCATTTAAAAACAATAAATCTGTTGGAAGCTTATCGCTTTCAGAAAGAGCATACATGTAGCTTTTCATCAGTGTTGCACCTAAGGTATCATCACCTTCTCCAAGTTTATCACTTGCAACTAATATAACTAAATTTTTATCATCAAAGTCCATAACTTCACAATTACAGTCTTCTTTTGTTATTTTAATGTAATAAAGTCCTTCTTTTTCATCTACTGCAAATTTTAGATTATTACTTTGGCAGAACTTTGATATATTATTCTTAGCTACCTCATTATCAACTATAACTTCTGCCTCACCTTTTTCTATTGAATCAAAATATTTCTTAGTATTTATAACTGGCTGTGGGCATCTTAGCCCTTTGCAATCTATCATGTTCATTCTGTACCCTCCATGTATTATTAAATTTACCTTAATATAATTGAAACTTCATATACAACCTTAAATTTTTGGTTTATAATAATGTCAGAATATTTTCCCATAGTTTATTATTTATAACACTTTATATTATATCAGATTAATTTTAAATAAAATAACTCATAAAAGCTACTATTAGTATTTCAAATATCCATCCATTGTAGTATTTGTATTCTTAATAATTGCAATCGATAAAGGAGATTTACATAATGAGAATTTATCTAGACAATGCAGCTACAACCTTTCCAAAACCTCCTGCTGTATATTCTTCTGTTATGAACTATATGATGAATATTGGTGCAAACCCAGGTCGTGGCGGCCATGCAGCTTCTCTTGAAGGAAGCAGAGTTGTTTTTAAGTGCAGAGAAGCTCTAATGAATTTATTTAGCTTTGATAAAATTGAAAATGTTATATTTACATCAAATATAACAGCCTCCTTAAATATACTTATAAAAAGCATCGTAAAGGATGGTTGGCATATTATTACTACCTCAATGGAACATAACTCTGTTCTAAGACCTCTTAGCAGTCTTCAAAACAGCAAAAATATTGAGGTTGATATACTGGAATGTTCAAAAGACGGTATTTTAGACGTTGAAATATTTAAAAACAAAATAAAAAGTAACACAAAACTCGTTATAATGTCACATGCTTCTAATGTTGTTGGAAGTATTCAGCCTTTAGAAGCTATAGGGAAAGTATGTAAGAGCCATGGTGTTTATTTTATAATCGATAGTGCTCAAACTGCAGGAGTTGTGCCTTTAGATTTTTATAAGCTTAATCTAAGTGCTTTAGCTTTTACTGGCCATAAAGGGCTCTTAGCTCCACAAGGCATTGGAGGCTTTTTAATATCTGATGAACTGAATCAGGAAGCTGAAGTGTTTATTGAAGGGGGAACTGGAAGTCTTTCAGAAAGTATACTTCAACCTACCTTTTTGCCTGACAAATTTGAAAGCGGAACTATGAATACTCCTGGTATTGCTGGGCTTCTTGAGGGAATCAATTATATAAATTCTGAAGGGATAGCAGCTGTAAGAGAAAGAGAAGAATATCTAACTCAGAAATTTTTAGATGCTGTGCTTAATATGAAGGATGTAGCTGTATATGGCACTAGAAATTCTAAGAATATGACTGCTACAATTTCTATCAATTCAACGAGAATAAATAATGCTGAGCTTGGCTATATTTTAGATAACGAGTATGGAATTATGACTAGAACTGGCCTTCACTGTGCTCCTCTTGCTCATAAAACTATTGGAACCTTCCCTGAAGGTACTTTGCGCCTTAGCTTTGGACCATTCAATGAATTAAGTGACATTAATTATGCCATAAATAGCCTTTACAATATTTTAGAAAGGAAGTGAAGCTTTTGGAAAAGCTCTTTGAAAAATTTGATAAGCTTATTGTGTTTTTTGTTCTTTATACTATTACAATAATAGTATTTGCCAAAACTTTAGGGTACACATTACCTTTCGTACTAGCTTTCATTTTTGCAATGATACTTCAGCGGCCAACAAAATATTTAGTAAAAAAGTTCAAAATGAAAAACTTTTTAGCATCTATTATTACTGTTATTACATTCTTTGCAATTATAACCTCACTGCTAACAGTAGCAATAACTTCTCTAATTACGGAATTAGTTCAATTAGGAAAAAACGCTCAAGTATATATTGCTAATAATACTCCTCTTCTATACAAGTACTTTGATATAGTTAGAGAGTATTATACTAATTTAGATCCAACTATAGCTCAAACTATTGAACAAAACCTGACAAAATCTATTAGTACCTTGCCAGATATAGCAAAGACAACTGCTGGTGTAATCTTATCAAGCGTACTTAACTTTGTTGGTTCTGTACCGTATATTATAATGGTTATACTATTTACCTTACTGGCAACATACTTTTTCACAAGAGATATGACATCTGCCAAAAATAAAATGTTGCATATACTACCATCTGAAAACAGCAGCAAAATGCTTCATATAGTTAATGAAGCAAAAAAAATGCTTGGTGGTTATGTATTCTCATATGCTTTTATTATATTTTGTACCTTTTTAGAAACTTTAATTGGTTTTTCAATTCTTGGAATAAAATATGCTGTACTTTTAAGTGTGGTTTCTGCTTTTGTTGATGTACTCCCTGTTCTAGGTGTTGGCAGCGTATATGTACCTCTAGCAATATTCCACTTTATATCTGGAAAGCCTGTTCTTGGGTTTGGTATTCTTATACTTTATGCTTTAGTATTTATTATAAGGCAAATCCTTGAGCCTAGAATACTTTCTTCCTCTCTTGGGCTGCATCCGGTAGCCGTACTTGCAGCAATATTTATTGGTCTAAAGGCAAATGGAGTTGCTGGAATGTTCTTTTGTATGTTTCTTGTAGTATTTTACACTATATTTAAAAAAGTTAATGTAATATAGGTTTTAATCTTTTTACAAATTATGTATAAAACACTTTCTTTATGGATAGAATTTCATATAGGAGGTGTTTTTATTTGAACGATAAACTTAGTATAGATTCAAGAGAGAGTGGCTCAGCCATTAAGTTAAGAGATATTCTATGCAATGAATTATATCCTATTATAAAAGAGGACAGACCAATTGTTTTTTTATGTATAGGAACTGACAGGTCTACAGGTGATAGCTTAGGACCATTAGTCGGGGATAAGCTTAGATTTTTAGTTAGAGACCGAATACATCTATATGGGAACTTAGAGTATCCAGTTCATGCTAAGAATCTGCGTGAAATTATTGATGAAATTAAACTTCAATATACTAATCCCTATATAGTTGCAATAGATGCATGTCTTGGAAGTCTTCAAAATATAGGAAAAATATTTGTAGAAAAAAAGCCTCTAACACCCGGAGCTGCCATGAATAAGGATCTTCCTCCTGTTGGAGATTTAAGCATAACTGGAATAGTTAATATATCTGGAACCTTAGAGTTTATGGTACTTCAAAACACTAGACTTTATACTGTAATGACATTAGCAGATGTCATATCAAAAGGGATTTATCATTTTGTTTTAAAATCTATTGGAGGCAGGAAACTTGAAGGTGAAAAAATAGCAGTAGATACCTTAGAATTACAGCTATAAATACTTTTTAAAACAATGAACTATATACTCTGTTGTTTAAAATATATTCGATTTCATCTATATTTTTGCTCCCTGAATCAATTATTAGTGTCCCTTCTCTTTTTGCATTGCTTTGAACATTTAAATTAACTAATCCACCATTTTTGAGATCACATATAATAACATCACAGGGCACATTAGTATTGGATACAATATGATAACCTCTATTTATTAATTCATCTCTAATATAATTTAAGTCAACAGATACGCATATTGTCATACAAAAAAACCTCCTTTATAGGTATTATTACCACAAAGGAGGTTTTTTATTCTAAAGCTTATTCATAGCTTCGTTTAGCACTTGTTGTTCTTCTTCTGACAAGTCATATCTTGATATACCTTTATCTATTGGCTTAGCATAGGTATTACTTGCATGTCTTCCATATATTCCTGTTAATATCACACCATTACTATTCTCATCTAACAATGCTATTGAAAAGCTTAAATCACTTCCCACATCATCAAATGCTCTGTATCTCACAACAGATATTTTTTGTATACAACCTTTAATTCTTTTATCTAATTCTTCATAAGAAATAGATAATTTTTCAGAGTTACTCTTAACCTCATCAATTTTATCTAAATATCCTACTATAAGCTCTTCTATGTTTTTATTACTTGCTCCTCGCATAAACTTTCTATATCTTTTTTCAAGATTACTGATAGATTTAAATAAAACCAGTATCATTATAAATAAAATTATTACAAGCGCAGCTAATCCTATAAGTATATAGGACTGAAAAGTATTTAATATACTCATAATTTCTTCCATTATGTTCTCCCTTCTAAATGTTTCACGTGAAACATCTTATTGCAATTCTAATATATCTAATATTCTTTGCAAATCTTCTTCAGAATAATATTCTATTTCAATTTTCCCTTTATTTTTCTTGCTAACTAAAGATACCTTTGTTCCAAAATAATTTTCTAACCTATCCTTAATATCTGTATGATAAATATTTTGCTGTTGTTTGTTAACTTTTTTTTCTTTTCCAAGAGACTTAATTAACTTTTCAGTATCTCTAACATTCAGACTTTCATCTATTATTTTTTGAGCAAAACTGTATTGAATATCCTTATCTAAAATTGCAAGCAAGGTTCTTCCATGGCCTTCGGTTATTACTCCATCAATAAGGTAATCTTGAACTCTTTCATCTAGATTCAAAAGCCTTAGGCAGTTAGTAACAGCAGTTCTAGATTTACCTATTCTTTTACTTAATTCCTCTTGAGTTAACTCAAATTCTTCTATAAGCTTCCTATATGCAATAGCTTCTTCAATCGGATTTAAGTCTTCTCTTTGGATATTTTCAATTAATGATATTTCTAAGACCTGTTTATCAGTTAAATCCATTACTACAGCAGGTATTTCCTTTAGCCCAATGCTTTTAGAAGCTCTCCATCTTCTTTCACCTGCTACTATTGTATATGTATTACCTTCTTTTTTGAGCACAATAGGCTGTACTACACCATGTTCTTTTATTGATTCAGCTAATTGCTCAATCTTCTCTTCGTCAAAGTTTTTTCTAGGTTGATTTTCGTTAGCCTTTATCAAATTCATCTCTATTTTCATTACTGCATTATCATCTATAGAGCTTTCTTCTTCAGGTATTAATGCCCCGAGCCCCTTACCCAAACCAAACTTTTTACTCAAGCTTTATACCCCCTTTTGTCGTTTTAAAAATTCTTTAGCTAAATTTTCATAACACTCTGCACCTTTACATTTATCATCGTATAACATAATAGGTAAACCAAAGCTTGGGCATTCTGCGAGTCTAATATTTCTTGGAATGGTTATATCATACACCTTTTCTTTAAAGTACTTTTTAACTTCTGATACAACTTCATTAGAAAGATTAGTTCTAGCATCGTACATTGTAAGAATAACCCCTTCAATTTCAAGGGTTTTATTTAATGACTTTTTAACTAGTTGTATTGTATTAATAAGTTGTCCAACACCTTCTAATGCATAAAATTCACATTGTATAGGAATGAGTACTGAGTCAGCTGCGCTTAGCGCATTTATAGTTAGGAACCCTAGAGATGGCGGGCAATCTATAAATATAAAATCATATTCATCTTTTAACTCAGCTATTTTATCTTTAAGAATACTTTCTCTTTTCTCTTGAGCTATGAGTTCTACTTCTGCACCAGCGAGTTCCATTGTAGATGGCGCTAAGTAAAAATTATTAACTACCTGACATTCTCTAATAACATCCTTCAGACTAACATCTGATGTTAGCACATCGTATACTGACTGATCAATTTTTCTCTTATCAAAACCAAGTCCACTTGTTGTATTCCCCTGCGGGTCCATATCTATAGCTAATACCTTGTAACCTTCTAAAGCTAAGTAGGAGCATAGGTTAATATTCGTTGTTGTCTTACCAACTCCGCCTTTTTGATTAAAAATACATATTGTTTTCAAAGTTTCACCCCTTTTTCTTGTGTACTCACTAAAAACCATAATATTATTATATAGTTTAATTATAAATTATTAAAGTGTTTAAAAGTGGAATTCATTAATAATTTGAAAAATAACCTAATAACTTTGAGAAAGATAGAAAAATATATCAATAATTTCTTGTAACATAAAAAACATCTTAAGCATTGCTTAAGATGTTTCACGTGAAACATTTTATTTTTTAGGTATTTTTACTGTAATCTCAATAAAATCATCTAAATCCTTAGATGCATATTGGGCATTGATTCCATACTTATCAAAAACTTGTCTTACAGTATTTATGTAAACCTTTGGTGAAAATACACCCTTAATTCTCTTTTTACCATCAGCTGCAACTTCTTGATGTGTTAGCTTTAATAATTCTTTTTCAATTAACTCTTCTGTCTTTTTTACGTTAAGGTTTTTAGCCAAAACAAGCTTCAATATTTTAACTTGAAGTTCTGGTGAAGGAAGTTTAAGTAACGCTCTAGCATGTCTTTCAGTTAACTTGTTTTCAAGTAATATTGCTCTAACTTCAGTATCAAGCTTTAACAATCTGATCTTATTTGCAATAGTAGATTGTTTTTTTCCTATAACTTCAGCAAGCTGTTCTTGAGTATAATCATGATCCTTTATTAAGTTATAGTAAGCTTCAGCTTCCTCCATAAAATTTAAATCCTCTCTTTGAAGATTTTCAAGAAGCGCTATTGCTGCAGAATCTTTGTCAGTTATATCTATTAATATAACCGGAACCTCCGACAAGCCTAGCTTTTTAGCAGCTCTTAACCTTCTTTCCCCAGCAACTAGCTCATACCTGTCTCCACCAAGCTTTCTAACTGAAAGCGGTTGTATGATTCCATACACACTGATTGATTGAGCTAATTCTTCAATAGTTTCTTCATTGAAATGCTTTCTCGGCTGATAAATATTTGGTGAAATAAGTTCAGGAGATATATAACAAATACTTTTTTCCATAGTGCCCTCATCCCTCTAACGTTTTCCTTATATTAACAAATTCTGTATAAAACCTTAAATTCCTTCTTTTTTTCTATTGTTTTCGTATGACAAATTACTACACCTATTACTATTTTATAGGTTTTTTTGCTGCTGTGCCAGCTTTTCTTGGATATGATTTAGGTGTATTTTTTACCTTTTTTACTACTACAAGATTATGATTCAAGTCTGTTCCTTCAACCTGAACTTCTATAACATCTTTAATAGTTCCACCCAAAGTTTCAACCGCTTTAGTTCCAGCTTTTATTTCCTCTTCAACAGCAGGTCCCTTAAGCGCTATAAAATAACCATTAACCTTTACAAAAGGGATGCAAAATTCGCTAAGTACAGCAAGGTTTGCTACAGCTCTTGATACTGCTGCATCAAATTTTTCTCTATAGCTTGGATTAGCTGCAAAATCTTCTGCCCTACCATGAACAGCAGTTATGTTTTTTAATCCTAAAGAATTTATAACTTCATTTAAAAAATTTACTCTTTTATTTAAAGAGTCTAAAAGCACTACTTCTAGCTCAGGTATAACTATTTTTAATGGGATTCCAGGGAACCCTGCCCCTGTACCCACATCAATTATTTTTTTTGCATTCTTAAGCTCAGTAGACTTTAAAGCTTTTATAGAGTCAATAAAGTGCTTCTTAATTATTTCTTCGTCTTCAGTTATTGCAGTTAAGTTTATTTTTTCATTCCATTCCTTAACCATATCTTTATATCTTATAAATTGATTATACTTTTGCTCATCAAAAGATAAACCCTCATTTCTACAGGCTTCATTTAAAATATCAAAGTAGTCCATTACTATTCTCCATCCCTTTACGTTAATTTTGCATACCCCTGTTCAAGATAAATAAGTAACACAGAAATATCCGCTGGAGATACACCCGATATTCTAGATGCTTGCCCAATGCTTATTGGTCTTATATGATTAAGCTTTTGCTTTGCCTCAGTACGAAGACCATAAACCTCATCATAATTTATATCAGTAGGTATAAGCTTCTTTTCAAATTTTTTAAATTGCTCTACCTGCTCCAACTGCTTCTCAATATATCCTTCATATTTGGAAATTATATTTACCTGCTCTTGAACATCTCTTCTAAGTTCTGACCTATCAACATCCAATGGCGCAACAAGATAATAATCAAGCTCTGTCCTCTTAATAAGCTCATAAAGGCTTGTAGGCTTCTTAAGTTCAGCAGAATCCAGTGTTGCTAGAAATTCATTGACTTCTCTCTTATTTGTAATTTGAACACCCTTTAATCTTTCAAGTTCACTATCAATTGCCTGCTTTCGCTCAATATAACGCTGATATCTATCTTCTGTAACCAAACCTACTCTATATCCCATTTCAGTTAATCTTAGGTCAGCGTTATCCTGCCTTAGTAAAAGCCTGTATTCTGAACGCGAAGTCATCATTCTATAAGGTTCAGAAGTTCCTTTAGTTACTAGGTCATCAATAAGCACTCCAATATATGCATCGCTTCTGCTTAATACCAAAGGTTCTTCTCCCTTAATTTTTAAAGCAGCATTTATTCCTGCTATAAGTCCTTGTGCCGCGGCTTCCTCATATCCCGAGCTTCCGTTCATTTGTCCAGCACTAAATAGTCCCTCTATGCTCTTCAATTCAAGCGTAGGCTTTAACTGAAGAGGATCTAAACAATCATACTCAATTGCATAACCTGTTCTCATTATCTCAACATTTTCGAGACCCTTAATAGTCCTAAGCATCTTTAACTGTACTTCTTCTGGAAGAGATGTTGACATACCTTGAACATAAAGTTCCTCTGTATCTTCTCCTTCTGGTTCAATAAACACCTGATGCTGTACCTTTTCAGGGAATCTCATTACTTTATCTTCTATTGACGGACAATATCTAGGTCCAACTCCTTCAATTGTTCCATTGTACATCGGGGAACGGTGAATATTTTCCCTTATAACATTGTGAGTTTCTTGGTTTGTATAAGTTAAATAACATGAAACCTGTTCTCTTTCAATATTTTCATTTAAAAAGGAGAATGGAACTACTTTTTCATCCCCTGGTTGCTCTATCATATTTGAAAAATCTATAGATCTCCTGTTTACTCGTACTGGAGTTCCAGTTTTAAACCTTCGTAGGCTTATTCCAAGTCTCATTAGGTTTTCTGAAAGCTCATTAGCTGGAAATAAACCATTTGGCCCACTGCTGTAGTCAATTTCACCTATAATAACTCTTCCTTTAAGATAAGTTCCACTAGCAAGCACTACAGTTTTGCAAGGAAAATACGCTCCATTTTTAGTTAAAACACCTTTAATTTTGCCCTCTTCAACCTCTATATCAATTGCTTCAAGCTGTCTTAAATATAAGTTTTCTTGTTTTTCTAATATATGTTTCATTCTAAATTGATATTTTTTCTTATCAGCTTGAACTCTTAGGGAGTGAACAGCCGGGCCCTTTGAGGTGTTTAACATTCTTGACTGAATATAACTGTTATCTATGTTAATACCCATTTCTCCGCCAAGAGCATCAATTTCACGCACCAAATGTCCCTTTGAGGTTCCTCCTATATTAGGATTACAAGGCATTAGAGCAACGCTATCTAAATTCATAGCTAAAACAAGTGTTTTTAAACCAAGTCTTGCTGAAGCTAATCCAGCTTCACAGCCTGCATGACCTGCTCCTATAACCACTACATCAAATTGTTCTGCAATATATTTCATAATCTCACCACTACTTTCCAATACAAAATTCTGAGAATATCTTATCTATTATATCTTCTTCCAAGGTTTCTCCTGTTATTTCTCCGAGACTCATCCACGCATCTCTAGCGTCAATCGAAGCTAAATCTATAGCAGAAGTATTTTTTAGTGCTTCAATCGCAGCAGCACATCCCTCTCTTGCTCTGATTAATGCCTGCTTATGCCTAGCATTTGTTATCATAGCATCCTTAGAGGAAACTTCACCACTAAAGAATAATGATTTAATAGCATCCTTTAATTTATCTATACCCTCTCCAGTTTTAGCTGAAAGCTCAATAATAAGCTCGGATTTTAAAGCTTCAAGCTTACTCCTATCAAGCTTGCTTGGAAGGTCGCTTTTATTTAATAAAACTATATACTTTCTATCCTTGATATAATCAAGGATTTCTATATCTTCAGTATCTAGTTCTCTACTTAAATCAAGCATTAGTATAATAAGGTCTGCCTCATTTATCTTTTCCTTTGATTTTTCAACACCAATTTTCTCAACAATATCCTGAGTTTCTCTTATACCAGCAGTATCTATAATCTTTACAGGAACACCGTCAAGATTGATATATTCTTCTATAACATCTCTAGTAGTTCCTGGTATATCCGTAACAATAGCCCTAGTTTCCATTAAAAGTGCATTTAACAAAGAGGACTTACCAACATTTGGTTTACCAACTATAACTGTATCCAAGCCTTCTCTTAATATTTTTCCTTCATTTGCAGAGCTTAAAAGCTTCTCAATTTCTTTGAGAACGCTATTTAATTGTGACGAAGTAATGACTGAGGTAGTTTCCTCCAAATCCTCTTCAGGATAGTCTACTGTTGCCTCAATATGAGCAATTATTCCTAAGAGCTTATGTCTTAAAGTCTTGATTTCCCGGGAAATCCTGCCCTCTGACTGTGCTAATGCAGACTTCATAGAAAGCTCAGTTTTTGCTCTTATAATATCTATAACTGCCTCTGCCTGGCTTAAGTCAATTCTTCCATTTAAAAAGGCTCTCTTTGTAAATTCTCCGGGTTCTGCGAGTCTTGCACCTGCTTTAATAACTTCCTCTAATACCCTATTTGTAGCTATAACTCCACCATGACAGTTAATTTCTACAGTATCCTCTGCTGTAAAACTTTTAGGCCCTTTCATGAAGCTTACTATAACTTCATCAATAACCTCAGAACTTTCTCTATCTATAACATGGCCATACCTCATAGTATAGCTCTTTATATCTTCAAGACCCCTATTATCTTTTCCTCTAAAAATAGACGAAACCAATTCTAAAGAATCCTTACCAGAAACTCTAATTATTGCTATGCCACTTTCTCCAAGACTTGTGGCAACAGCAGCAATAGTATCAAATTCCTTCATTTGTTTCACCACCATTCAATTTTGTTTTGTACTTTTTATTATTATATCCTAAAAAACGAAAAAAGAAAGCCCTTAGGCTTTCTTTAAGTCGATAACAACTCTTCTGTAGGGCTCATCGCCTTCACTATGTGTTTGGACATAACGGTCATCTTGAAGGGCAGAATGTATTACTCTTCTTTCATAAGGATTCATAGGCTCAAGCCTTATGAGCTTTCCTGTCCTTCTAACTGTACCAGCAACCTTTTGAGCGAGTCTCTTTAAGGTTTCTTCTCTCTTTGATCTATAGTTCTCTGTATCTAAAACAACTCTCTTATAAGCTGTTTCATGTCCCTTGTTTACAACAAGACTAACTAAGTACTGAAGAGAATCTAGAGTCTCCCCCCTGTAACCAATGAGAATGCCCATATCAGGACCTGTCATTGTAATATTTACAGTATCAGCCTCTTCTTTTATTCTAATTTCAGCTTTAATCCCCATCGTATTTAATACATCTCTTAAGAAGTTCTTTGCTTCGTAAATGTAATCTCTTTTAACTTTTACTCTTATTCTTGCTGGTTTTGCACCTATTAATTTGAACAAACCCTTACTGCCTTCGTCTAGAACTTCAACTTCAATTTTATCTTCAGTAAGCTTCAATTCCTGCAAGGCATTTTTTATAGCTTCTTCAACAGTTCTACCAGTCATTTCAATAATTTTCATACCCAAGACACCCGCCTTCCTATTTTAAAAATAATTTATAGCTTAAGCTTAATCTCGCTTTGCATCTAATCTCTTCATAAGAACAGTCTGGCCCATTTGAATTAAGTTATTAACTACCCAGTATAAAACAAGAGCAGCTGTAAATTTCCATGCCATGAACACCATAAATATTGACATACCTATATTCATGGTACTTGTCTGCTTTGCTTGAGCACTATCTGCTGCTGGTGTCATCATACGTGAAGACAAGTAGGTTGTTAAACCTGAAAGTATAGGAAGGATAAATAATGGGTCATAGTCAAATAGATTCTTTAGCCATAAAAATGAAACAGTAACAGCCTGACCTGTTGCAGGGTCTATTGGTTTAATGTTTCTAAATACATAGAAAAGCGCCCATAATATAGGAAGTTGGACTATTAAAGGCAGGCAGCCTCCCATAGGATTAACTCCCTTATCTTTATAAAGCTTCATCATTTCCTGCTGGGATTTTTGTGGATCATTTTTATATTTTTCCTGAAGCTTCTTAACCTCAGGTTGAATTTCTTGCATTCTAACCTGTGATCTTGTCTGCTTTATATTTAATGGAAGTAAAATTATTCTAACTATAATGGTAAATAAAATTATAGCCAACCCGTAAGATACATTAACATTATGTATTATTGCATACACGCCGCTATGTATAAAGTTAAAAAACCTTTCCAAACCAACATTTAAAAAGTTCAAATCATACCCTCCTAGTAGTTTTATTGTTGTATGAGCATTTGCAACCATTATACTGTAACCATATAAATATAAAAATATATAAAAAGATAACAAGTTATCTTTTTATAAAGAAATATTCTTAACTTCTTATATTTTTATATTTTTATATTTTTATATTTTTAACTTGTTGCACTGCATTAATTTTAGATATCTATCTAACCGGATCATATCCACCCTTATTAAAAGGATTACATCTTAAAATTCTTTTAGCAGCCATAAAGCTGCCCTTTAAAGCACCATACTTTTCTATAGCCTCTATTGCATACTGAGAACAAGTTGGATAAAATCTACAGCCAGCATGTTCCCCTGAGGTTGGTGAGAAAACATGAAGCAATAATCCCTTTACAGGCGAAAGAAACCTTCTATAAAATTTGATTATTAGAATCAACAGTTTTTTCATCAATTAATAAACCTGCCTTTTTGAACAGATTTTTTAAAGACTTCTCAATTTCAAAGTAGCTTTTATCATTTGAAGCTACTCTTGCTATAAATACTAAATCATAACCTTTTTTTATGCTATTATTATTAAGCCTGTAGCTTTCACTAATAAGCCTCTTAACTCTGCTTCTAATTACACTCTTACCTACTTTTTTACTGACGGATATTCCAACTCTATTAATTTCTTTCTTATTCTTAAAGATATAAAGAACTAACAATTGATTAGAAAAAGATTTGCCTCTTCTGTAAACAGTTCGAAACTCTATATTTTTTCTTATCTTCTCTTCCTTCATAGTGGCATTTTGCTCCTTTTTTTCTGCAATTACAGAAAAAGGCCACTAAAGCGGCCTTATGCTGTCAATCTTTTTCTTCCTTTTGCTCTTCTTCTCTTAAGAACGTTTCTTCCACCTTGAGAAGCCATTCTCTTTCTGAAGCCATGCTCTTTCTTTCTTTGTTTCTTTTTTGGTTGATAAGTCATGAACATCTGTGCTACACCCCCTTCTACTCTGAATATGTATAGCAAATTTCTTACTACCTAAATAAAACTTAAAAAATAACGCCTGTTGGATTATATTTAATTATATCCACATTTATCAAATTTTTTACAGACCTTAAAGTTTTACTATTAAATTATATATTTCAACGCTATTTCTGTCAAGAATAACAGTCTTGTTGATATTTTTTATATTTCTACACATTTTTTGTGGATAACTTCTTGAATAGCTTATGTTGTTTTGATATTATAGATAAAGGACTGTGAATAATTTAAAAATGTGACAAGTTATCCACACCTGTTGATAACTTTGTGCATAACTTGTTAAATACATTTGGATATTCTACTCAACGTCCTATATTTTTAGCTAAATATATAGTTTTATTCATAGTGTATAATGTTAATATAAAATATTCTTCACATTGTTAATAACTTCTGATTTCAAAAATAATCAACAATGTTATTTACATGTGAATATTTTTTTCAACATTTGTCAACAAATTATAAAGTA
Organism: Clostridium swellfunianum; assembly: GCF_023656515.1. Lineage (NCBI taxonomy): Bacteria > Bacillati > Bacillota > Clostridia > Eubacteriales > Clostridiaceae > Clostridium > Clostridium swellfunianum. The sequence continues at coordinate 274,178 of NZ_JAMOFV010000006.1, read as the reverse complement.
CGTTTAACTATACTTATAAAGCTGTGGATTATTATTTTTCTAGTTAAAAATTATTTTTTTATATTTCTACTGGAGGATAAAAGATGGATGGCGGACACAAAGAACTTTGGGAAAAAACCTTAAATATAATGAAGGGCGAAATGTCAGAAGTAAGCTTTAACACATGGATAAAGAGTGCTGTTCCTCTGTCTATAAGCAATGATACTCTTAAATTAGGCGTTCCTAATAATTTCACGAAAGAAATATTAGAAACTAGATATGAGGATCTTCTTATTAATGCTCTAAAAATAGTTTCTTCTAAAAGATATAGGATAGAATTTACTATTGCTTCAGAGGAAAGCGCGGATCTAGATGAAAAGAAAAACAAGAGGGAATCAAAATCTGTAGTTACAGCAAGCGATGATATGTATGCAACATTAAATCCTAAGTATACATTTAATTCCTTCGTTATAGGTAATAGTAACAGATTTGCCCATGCAGCTTCTTTAGCCGTTGCAGAGTCTCCAGCCAAAGCATATAATCCACTATTTATTTATGGGGGTGTAGGGCTAGGAAAGACTCACTTAATGCATGCTATCGGCCACTACATTCTTGAAAATAACTCTAAGTCAAAGGTAGTTTACGTATCATCAGAAAAATTTACAAACGAACTTATTAATTCTATTAAGGATGATAAAAACGAAGACTTTAGAAATAAATATAGAAATGTAGATGTACTATTAATAGATGATATTCAATTTATTGCTGGAAAAGATGCTACACAACAGGAGTTTTTCCATACTTTCAATGCACTGCATGATGCAAACAAGCAGATAATTCTCTCAAGTGACAGACCTCCTAAGGAGATTCCTACACTAGAGGATAGGCTTAGATCCAGGTTCGAATGGGGTTTAATAGCAGATATCCAACCCCCAGATTTTGAGACAAGAATTGCAATATTAAAGAAGAAAGCAGATGTTGAAGGCATAAACGTTTCAAATGACGTTATGGTTTATATAGCAACTAAAATAAAGTCCAATATAAGAGAGCTTGAAGGCGCACTTATAAGAATTGTTGCTTATTCTTCTTTAACTAATAAAGAAATTACAGTAGATTTAGCTGCTGAAGCCTTGAAAGACATAATTTCAAACAAGCAAAGCAAGCACGTTACTATAGAACTTATACAAGATGTAGTCTCAAGCTACTACAATCTTAGAATTGAAGACTTTAAGTCTCAAAGAAGAACAAGAAATGTTGCCTTCCCAAGACAAGTAGCTATGTATCTTTGCAGAAAGCTTACAGATACCTCTCTTCCTAAGATAGGTGAAGAATTTGGAGGCAGAGATCATACAACAGTAATACATGCTTACGAAAAAATTAATGAAAATCTTAAAGAAGATGAAAGCTTGCAAGAGGCCATAAATGATATAACTAAAAAGATACAGCAAAAATAACTAACACTTGTTTTTAATTGTTTAGTTTTAACCTGTGGATAAAAAATAAATACTTAAATGTTTATAACAATGTGGATAAAGTATAAATAATTTGATTTACTTATCCACAATTATTTTTACTTAATTTAAGAGTGTTTTCTAAGGCTGGAAGTGGTTATCCACATATAAACAGCCCCTACTACTACTGTTACTAAATATTTTATTATCTATCTAATCTATCTAAAGAAAAATCTCTGTGAATAAAAGGAGCGGATAAGATGAAGTTTATATGCGAAAAAAGCAAATTACAAGAAGCTATATCTACAGTGCAAAAGGCTGTAACTGGAAAGTCTACAATGACCATATTAGAAGGAATACTTTTAATTGCTAAAAGTGGTGAACTAACACTTATAGGATCTGACATAGATTTAAGTATAGAAACAAAGATTCAAGTTGATGTTTTAGAAGAAGGCAGCATTGTTGTTGACTCTAAGCTTTTTGGTGAGCTTATTAAAAAGCTTCCTAATGCAGAAGTTCAAATTGAAACCATTGAAAACAGCTCTCTTGAAGTAATTTGTCAAAAATCAAAGGCAGTGCTTAAATATATGAGCCCTGATGAATTCCCTAGTCTACCGAAGATAAATGAAAATATGCTTTTTGCTGTTTCTCAAAAACTTCTTAAAAACATGATTAGAGGAACTATTTTTGCTACAGCTCAGGATGAAATAAGACCAATACTTACTGGAGTTAAGTTTGAAATAAAAGACGGAAAGCTTAATCTTGTTGCACTTGACGGATTAAGACTTGCTTTAAGAAGTGAACAAGTTGACAATGATAACACTATAAGTGCTGTAATTCCAGGAAAAACACTTAATGAAGTTTCTAAGATTTTTGATGATACAGAGGAATCAGTAAACATTACCTTCACTCCCAACCACATTCTTTTCAATCTTGGAGACACGAAGATGATTTCGAGACTTCTTGAAGGTGAGTTTATTAACTACAACTCAATCATACCTGACGAGTATAACTTAAAAGTTACAGTTAAACGAAACGAATTTTTAGATTGTATCGAAAGAGCTTCACTTATGGCTAAGGAAGGAAACACTAACCTTATCAAGCTTGATATTAAAGACGATCAAATAATTATAACTTCTGATTCTCAATTGGGAAAAGCTAGAGAAGAGTTGAATGTAATTATGCAAGGTGAACCTTTAAAAATTGCATTCAACGCAAGATTTTTAATAGATGTATTCAAAATTATAGACGAAGAAGAAATTATGCTTGAACTTACAAGTAGTGTAAGTCCTTGTGTTGTAAAAAACAAAGATAAAAATAATTGCACTTATCTAGTGCTGCCAGTAAGATTTGTTGGAAACTAAATGAAAATTAACTAAAAGGGGATACTATATACTGGTTAAATTTTTATCAGTGTATTATCCCTTGTTTTATTTATAACGAACTTGAAAGGATGAATGTACATGACAGAGGTAAAAATAAATACAGAAATGATAAAATTAGATTCCTTCCTAAAATGGGCTAGTATTGCAACAATGGGAACAGAAGCTAAGTTTTATATTCAGGAAGGCCAAATAAAGGTTAACGGAAGTATAGAACTTCAAAGAGGGAAAAAGCTTTATAAAGGCGATATTGTAGAATTTGAGGGCAAAAGCTATAAAATTATTTAAGTTTTTAAAGGTTTTTATGTTATAATATAATAGGTGTTTTGTATGTATATTAAAAATTTACAGTTATTAAATTTCAGAAACTATGATCAGCTTAGCATAGAGCTTACTAATGGAGTTAATATTTTTATAGGTGATAATGCCCAGGGAAAAACAAATATTCTTGAGAGCATTTATTATTGCAGCCTTGCTAAGTCACATAGAACGAGCAAGGATAAAGAACTTATAAACTGGGACAGTGAAGAAGCATACGTTAAGGCCTATATATCCAAAGAAAGATTGGATAAAAATATTGAGATTAAAATTTTCAAGGATGGAAAAAAGGGTATAAGAATAAATAGTATTAAAATTAGCAAGATTCAGGAGCTTATGGGTGTCTTTAATGTTGTTCTTTTTTCTCCGGAAGATCTTAAAATCGTCAAGGAATCGCCTTCACATAGAAGAAAATTTCTTGACATTGAGTTGTGTAAGTTAAACTCAAAATATTATTATTGTCTTGTACAGTATAATAAGGCTCTTAATGAGAGAAATTCTCTTTTAAAGAAATGGAATGAAAATATTGAAAGCATAATTGAGGTTTACGACAACCAGCTCTCAAAATTTGGAAGTTATATAATACGAGAAAGGTTAAAGTATTTAGACCTTTTAAATGAAAAGGGCAGCAAAATCCACAAGGATATCACATCAAGCTTAGAAGATATAAGCTTTAAGTATTTAACAACTTTAAAAAAATTTGAAGATGTAGAAGATGAGTTAAAGAATCTTCTTAAAAAAAACCTAAAGAACGATATGGATCGAAGAATCACTTCTCACGGACCGCATAGAGATGACTTTTCAATAAACATAAACAATATAGATACGAGAAACTTCGGTTCTCAAGGTCAGCAGAGAACTTCTGTATTGACAATTAAATTTTCTTCTTTAGAAATTATCAAGGAACAGACAGGAGAATACCCAGTGCTTCTTTTGGATGATGTGTTGTCAGAGCTTGACTTAAACAGGCAAAAATATATATTGAATTCAATAAATAATGTTCAGACTATTGTAACTGGCACCGGAATAGAAAATATTAAAAACTACTTAAACGAGAAGGCTAAGGTGTTTAGTATTGAAGGTGGTAAGGTTATAAAAGAATATGTATTAAATGAACTATAGCAATGTTTTTCTAATTATGGTTCTAGGTGGTCTTTAACTAGCAGTTTTCGATTAGGAGCTTAAGCTCTAATAGCCAGGTCCTACGAATGAAGGGAGGAGAGAGTATGTTTTTACACTTAGGAGAAAATGTAGTAGTTCCAATAAAGGATGTAATAGGAATATTTGATATGGAAACCTCCACTTACAATGCTGACACAGTTCAGTTTTTAAGAATGGCAGAAGAAGACGGCTTTGTAGAGAGGATCACTAAGGATAAACCTAAGTCCTTTATTGTAGCAGAAGTTAATAAAAAGAGCAGAATTTTTTTATCACCAATATCCTCAGCTACTTTGGGAAAAAGAACCGAAACAATATACGAAGAAGTATAAAGCAGTATAAGCTGTTCTATGGATTAGGATAGGAGGTTAACATATGTCAGAGAACAATCAAATATATGATGAAAATCAGATTCAGGTACTTGAAGGTCTAGAGGCTGTTAGAAAAAGACCAGGTATGTATATCGGCAGCACAGGACCAAGAGGTCTTCACCACCTGGTCTATGAGATAGTAGATAACAGTATTGACGAAGCTATGATTGGGGTATGTAAGAATATAAATGTTTTTATTCATGCTGATAACTCTATAACAGTTATTGATGATGGTAGGGGTATGCCTGTTGGGATACATCCTAAAATGGGGATACCAACTGTTGAAGTTATAATGACAGTGCTTCATGCCGGCGGAAAGTTTGGCGGAGGAGCCTACAAGGTTTCTGGAGGACTTCACGGCGTTGGTGCCTCAGTTGTAAATGCACTTTCTGAAGCTTGCGAAGTAATCGTTAAATCAGAGGGAAAACTTTTGAGACAGGGTTATGAGAGAGGAAAGCCTTTAACAGGACTTGACGTTATAGGTGAAGCTGAAGGGCATGGAACAAAAGTTCACTTTAAGCCTGATAACCAGATTTTTGAGGAATTAGAATATGACTATGATACTTTAGCTCAAAGACTTAGAGAATTAGCATTTTTAAATAAAGGAATAAGAATAACTCTTTCTGACGAAAGAGAAGGTGGAAAGAGCGAAGAGTTTTACTACGAGGGTGGTATAAAATCTTTTGTTGAATATTTGAATAGAAACAAAGAAGCTCTTCATGAAAAAACTATTTACGTTGAAGGCAAAAAGGATGAGTACACTGTTGAGGTTGCTCTGCAGTACAATGATACCTACAATGAAAATATATTCTCCTTCGCAAATAATATAGATACAGTAGAGGGTGGAACACACCTTGTTGGGTTTAAGGCAGCTTTAACCCGTGTATTCAATGACTATGGAAAGAAGTTTGGACATTTAAAAGATAATGATAAAAATCTTTCAGGAGAAGATATAAGAGAAGGGCTTACAGCTGTTGTATCTATTAAACTTATTGATCCTCAATTTGAAGGTCAGACAAAGACTAAGCTTGGCAACAGTGAGGTAAGAGGAATTGTTGATAACATAGTTGGCGAAGGGGTAAGCACCTTCCTTGAGGAAAACCCTGGTGTAGGAAAAATTATTATAGATAAAGCGCTTCTTGCTTCTAGAGCAAGAGATGCAGCTAGAAAAGCTAGAGAACTTACTAGAAAGTCTGTACTTGAAAGAAGTGCTCTTCCTGGAAAGCTTGCTGATTGTTCTTCAAAGGATCCTGAGGAATGTGAAATTTACATCGTTGAGGGTAATTCTGCAGGAGGGAGTGCTAAGGGCGGAAGAGACAGACGCTTCCAAGCAATACTTCCACTTCGTGGAAAAATAATGAATGTTGAAAAGCAAAGGCTTGATAAGATACTTAACTCTCAAGAAATAAGAAACATGGTAACTGCTTTTGGTGGTGGTATTGGCAAAGATTTCGATGTAGAAAAGCTTAGGTATAACAGAATTGTTCTAATGACAGATGCAGACGTAGATGGTGCTCACATAAGAACACTACTTTTAACTTTCTTTTACAGATATATGACTGAACTTGTTGAGAAAGGTCATGTATTTATAGCGCAGCCGCCTCTTTATAAGGTTACAAAGAGCAAAAAGGATTATTACTGCTATACAGATAAAGAACTTGAGAAGCTTCTTGCAGAGCTTGGTGGCAAAGATAATAATACAAGTATCCAAAGATATAAAGGTCTTGGAGAAATGAATGCGACACAGCTTTGGGAAACTACAATGGACCCTGAAAGAAGAACCCTTCTTCAAGTTAGTCTTGAGGATGCCATGGCCGCAGATGAAATATTTACTATCCTTATGGGCGATAAGGTAGAGCCTAGAAGAGAGTTTATACAGGAAAATGCTACTAAGGTAGTAAACTTAGATATTTAAATAGTTTTATTTACACGGGAGAAGAGGCTAAACATTGAATAATTGTTTAAGGCAGTATCAGGAATACGGAGGTGTAGTACGTGGAGAATGTTGGTAATGTTTTACAGGTTGATATTAAGCAGGAAATGAAAAAGTGTTATATAGATTACGCTATGAGCGTTATTGTAGGTCGTGCTCTTCCAGATGTAAGAGATGGTTTGAAGCCTGTACACAGAAGAATATTATATTCTATGCATGAATTAGGCTTATATTCTGATAAAGGCTATAGAAAATGTGCCAGAATCGTTGGTGACGTATTAGGTAAGTACCACCCTCACGGTGATACTTCAGTTTATGATGCGCTTGTAAGAATGGCACAAGATTTTAATATGAGATATCCACTTGTTGATGGGCACGGTAATTTTGGTTCTGTAGATGGCGACGGTGCAGCTGCAATGCGTTATACAGAAGCAAAGATGAGCAAAATAACAATGGAACTCTTAAGAGAAATAAATAAAAATACTGTAGATTTTATTCCTAACTTTGATGGTGAGGAAGAAGAACCGTTAGTGCTTCCATCAAGATTTCCCAATCTTTTGGTAAGCGGATCTTCAGGTATAGCTGTTGGTATGGCAACAAACATACCGCCTCATAATTTAGGCGAAGTTATAGATGGAATAGCTATGTATATAGATAATCCAGAAGTAACAGTACTAGATCTTATGACCAAGATAAAAGGACCAGACTTTCCAACTGCAGGTATTATTTTAGGAACTGCAGGTATTAGAGAGGCTTATGAAACAGGTAGGGGTAAGATATTAGTAAGAGCTAAAACTAATATCGAAGAGGAAAAAGGAAGACAAAGAATTATTGTTACAGAACTGCCATATCAAGTTAATAAGGCAAGGCTTGTTGAGAATATAGCTGAATTAGTTAGAGATAAAAAAATTGAAGGCATATCTGATCTAAGAGATGAATCTGATAGAGAAGGTATGAGAATGGTAATTGAGCTTAAAAAAGATGCAAATGCTAATGTTATCTTGAATCAATTATATAAGCATACTAAGCTTCAAGATACCTTTGGTGTAATTATGATTGCTCTTGTTAATAATGAGCCTCAAACATTGAATTTAAAGCAAGTTTTAGTTCACTATGTTGATTTCCAAAAGGAAGTTATAAGAAGAAGAACTCAATTTGATTTAGATAAAGCACTTGCCAGAGCTCATATTTTAGAGGGGCTTAGAATAGCTCTTGATCATATTGACGAGGTTATTGCGCTTATTCGTTCTTCAAGAACAACCGAGCAGGCTAGAACTGGTCTTATGGAGAGGTTCGGCTTATCTGAAAAGCAAGCACAAGCAATTCTAGACTTGAGACTTCAAAGACTTACTGGCCTTGAAAGAGATAAAATTGAAGAGGAATACAATGCCCTTATGAAGGATATTGCTTACTACAGAGAAGTACTTGCCAATGAGTCTTTAGTGTTAGGCATAATCAAAGATGAGCTAATAGAGATAAAAACTAGATATTCTGATGAAAGAAGGACTGTCATAGAAAGAAATCCTAATGATATTGATATTGAGGATTTAATTCAGGAGCAGAATGTTGTTATAACTCTTACTCACTCAGGATATATAAAGAGAATACTAGCTGATACCTACACTGCTCAAAGAAGAGGCGGAAGAGGAATTCAAGCTATGGCTACAAAGGAAGATGACTTTGTAGAGCATATCTTTATTACTTCTACGCATAATCATCTTTTATTCTTTACCAATGCGGGAAGAGTGTATAGATTAAAGGGTTACGAATTACCTGAAGCAGGAAGAACAGCAAAGGGTACAAACTTGGTTAATATACTCCCTTTAAATCCAGGTGAGAAGATTCAAGCTGTTATGCCTGTTAAGGAATTTGAAGCTGATAAATTCCTTGTTATGGCTACAAAAGATGGGGTAATAAAGAAGACAGATCTAACTGAATACTCCGCTATAAGAAAAAATGGCTTAACAGCTATAAATCTCAGAGAAGGTGATGAGCTTATAGGAGTTAAGATGACAGACGGTGAAAGTGAAATATTAATTGTTACTGAAAATGGATACTCTATGAGATTCCATGAGTCTGATGTTAGGCCTATGGGAAGAACAACCACTGGAGTTAAAGCTATAACCCTTAGAGAAGGTGATGTAGCTGTAAGTATGAATGTGGTTGCTCAAAGTGAGGATGTTTTAATAGTAAGTGAAAACGGATATGGAAAGAGAACAGGAATAGGTGAATATCCTGCCCACAGAAGAGGGGGTAAGGGTGTAATCACCTACAAGGTTACTGAAAAGACAGGTAAGATAGTTGGTGCAAGGATAGTTAAGGATGGAGATGAGATAATGCTCATCAACACTAGCGGTGTTGCTATCAGATTAAATGCTGAAAATATTTCAGTTACAGGTAGAAATACTATGGGTGTAACTCTTATGAAGACTACTGAAGAAGAAAAGGTAGTTGCTATTGCCAAAATCAACAAGGATGAATCAGTGGAAGCAGTAGAAGCAGAGGAAGAAAACTAAAAACTATTGATAAAAGTCCCTTAGGGGACTTTTTCTTTTATAGATTTTTATAAAACACTTGTGGCAAAATTCAATATTAATTTATACATTATTGTAAACTTTACCTAGTGTATCTTTATGTGGAAAAGTTAAATATACAGAGAAAAAAGAAGAAATAGCAATTTAATTTAACCTAATAGAAATATATGAAAAAGCATCAATGATTATTTCTGATAAAATAACTTTTGTCGCTGAGATATGTGACCACGATGAATTTCGTTGCAACATTTAAACTTCTTATCAATAACAAAAAAGTTGTTGACATTAAGAAGTTTAAATGATAAGATATAAAAGCTGTAACGAGCAAGTCAANCCGTAAAAGCCCATTTAGGGCTTTGGCTTCGCCCCGGGGAACTCTTATATCGCTCGTTCCCACTCGCAGAGTTCCCGTAAAAGCCCATTTAGGGCTTTTACCCTCCGATTTGGAACATGTTTCTTTTGTCTGAGCTTGAGCTTAGGCTGTTTTCGAGAAAGCCGTGCTCATAGGGCTTTAAGTATATACATTCTTCTATTACTTTTATTAAATCTTCGTCGGAAATGCCATGTCTCATAAGAGTTTCTAAATTTTTTCCTTTCTTCCAGTGAAGACACTGTTTTAAAAAGCCTTCAGCTGTGAGGCGAATCCTGTTGCAGCTTCTACAGAAGGAATGGCTCATAGGGCTTATAAATCCAATTTTCCCCAAACCTTTTTCCGTTTTGTAGTAGCAAGCAGGCCCATCATTGTTATTACCACTCTCACAGTGGAGTAACTGAAACTCCTCGCTGATTAAAGCTATTGCTTGGTCAGTTGTAACAGACCTAAAAGCTTTGCCAGCTCCTATAGGCATCATCTCGATAAATCTCACATCTATTGGATATCTCTCGGTAAGTTTAATAAATTCTAATATTTCCTTTTCATTATAATTTTTCATGAGCACAGTGTTCAGCTTTACTTTAAGTCCCTTTTCTACACATCGCTCTACTGCTCTAAGCACAGGCTTTATATCTCCACCACCTGTAATTTCTCTGAATAAAGTCTCATCAAGAGTATCAAGACTGATGTTAACCCTATCCAAACCTGCGCTAATGAGTCTTTCTAGATTTTCTTCCAACAAAATACCATTAGTAGTCATACAAACTTCTTCTATATTTTCAAGAGCTTTTATATCTCTTATAAGCTCTATAATTCCTTCTCTTACTAAAGGTTCTCCACCTGTTATTCTTATCTTCTTAACACCAAGCTCTGAGGTCAATTTAGCTACTCTAAAAATTTCATCAATGGTAAGCAAATCTTCCTTTGGCATAAACCTTACAGAATTTTTAGGCATACAGTATTTGCATCTTAGGTTGCATCTGTCAGTTATTGAAATCCTTAAATAATCTACGCTTCTCCCCCATTGATCTATCATCTTTTATACTCCCTTTCCAAAGCTGCAGTCAGGAAATCTGCAGACTTCACATTCCATACACAATCCGCCATGTCCATAAGCTGCTATATCTTCATTAGTAAGCTTTTCTCCCACAAGTATCCTTGGAAGAATTAAGTCGAAGGCAGTTCTGCTGTTATACATTACACAGCCTGGAAGTCCAAGAATTGGCATATCTCCCTGATAGGCTAAAAGCAGCATTGATCCTGGAAGTATAGGTGCTCCATAGGTTATGAGCTCTGCACCTGTATTTTTTATAGCTGTTGGAGTTAAATCATCTGGATCTACAGACATTCCACCTGTGCAAACTATCATCTCTGCACCTTGTTCCATCCAGCTTTTTATAGCAGCAGTAATCTGCTCTAAATTATCTGATACAATAGTTTGCCCTAAAACCTCACAATTGAACTCTTCTACCTTTCTTCTGATAACAGGTCCAAAGGCATCCTTAATTCTTCCATGATAAACTTCGCTTCCAGTGGTAACTATACCAACCTTTTTAGGCTTATATGGAAGCACTTTTATAACCGTATCCTTGATAAAGGATTCAGCTTTTTTAATCTTTTCTTCATCAATGACTAAGGGAATTATTCTTGTGCCCGCAACCTTTTGCCCCTTTTTTACAGGAAAATTATTATGAAGCGTTACTACAACAAGCTCTCCCATCGAATTAAGCTTCATTAGGGCTTCCTTGTCCACCTTTAAAAGCCCATCCTCTTTTGCTATGAAGTTAACTTTGCCTTCCCTAGGTTCGCCAAATTCGAGACCTTCTCCTGCTGTCAAATTCTTAAGCCTTTCAGCAGCCTCATCTTCATGAAGCATCCCTTCTTTCTTCTCCCAAACATATAAATGCTCCTTGCCTACTGAAAGCAGCACAGGAATGTCTTCTTCCCTTACAATATGTCCTTTTTTAAATACTACTCCCTTAACCTTACCTGGAATTATTTGTGTTATATCATGACAAATTACAGAGCCTACAGCTTCTTCAACTCTAATCTGTTTCATTTTTTATCCTCCTAGTAATTCTTAGTAATTATCTTCTCGCGCACTCCGATGTTCTATTCAAAAGTATTTCTATGCCGTGACCAACTGTATCTAAAATAAATTCTAAAGCTTCCTTTACTGCCTTAGGGCTTCCCGGAAGATTAACTATCAAGGTTTCTCCTCTAATTCCTGAAACAGCTCTTGAAAGCATTGCTCTAGGGGTTATCTGAAGGCTGTACCACCGTATTGCCTCTGCTATGCCGCTTGCTTCACGAGTAATAATATTTAAAGTTGCTTCGGGAGTAACATCTCTTTTGCTAAAGCCTGTCCCACCTGTAGTCAATATTAAATTAACCTTTAATTCATCCGACTGATAAATCATTTCTTTCTCAAGTTCATCTTGCTCATCTGGAAGCATTACATACCTCTTAACTTCGTACCCACAGGCTTCAACCATCTCTCTAATCACCAAGCCGCTTTTATCTTCTCTTTCTCCTCTTGATCCCTTATCACTTGCGGTTATTATTCCAACTGTAAACATTCCTTTATTTCACCTCCTGATTTTTTTCACAATCAAGCTTTTCTATTTGCTCATACTATAATTTATCTGCTGATGCCTCTTTATATGCACATATTTGAAATTTTAATTCATAAGATATAAAATCGCTTCTAATACTGCACCGCCTATTGCTCTAGCTTTGTCAGATATAGTGAAACAATTTTCCTTCTCAGAAAGCCTTGGGTCTATATCTGCAATTTTAAGCCACTTATTAACAAAGCTTCCATCTCTAATAATTCCTCTCAGTACCCCATCAAGGGTTGCCAATACCTCATCCTTTTCAACGTATGCAAGGAGATCGTCCTTCTTAACTACGTCCCCTATTTCTCTTATATTTTTTATAATTCCATTTGATGGACTATAAATAACTCTTTCCTTGGAAAAACCCTTTATTTCTCCTGGAATCCCAGTATTCTTTATAGCACATCCACTTAAGATAATCCTTCCCAAATTATGACCTCTCATTGTTTCTATTACAGCATGAACGTCTTTTCCTGCCTCAAAGCCTGGTCCTAAAGCAATAGTTATATCAGCCATTTCAATATGCGTACCTAAGTTTTTTTTAGCAAGTATAGCATCTACAACTATTCTAGGTTTCAAAACTTCTATAGAGTATCCTTCTTTATCTATAAGTACTGGAATCTTCCCCTGCATCCAAACCTCTTCAAGCTCATTAATATTTTTAATAAGCTTAGCTGTAGCTCCTTCTAAAGCAAATTCCTTTTCATAGATCGCTTCACCATAGCATACCTTACGCCTTATAAAAGTAGGCTTTTCTATTTCAAGCACTAAAACCTTAAAACCGCTTCTATGAAGCTTTTGAATTGTTCCAGAGGCTATATCTCCTCCTCCACGAATAATTACAAGCTCTTGAAACATATTTATCTCCTTTCCAAAGTAAAGGTGTTTTGCTAAAGCTCCAAGCTAAAAGTACTATGCTTTAAACTTCCAGCAATAATTTTATTTATTCTTCCTGAATTGTTTTTAGTTATGTTAAGAGCAAGCTGTTTAGCTCCCTTATCATCTTCTGGTGTTTCAACCTTGTTTATAAATAGTATCTTTTCCCCTAGAGAATTTTTAAATAGTCCTTTATGTGAGAATACTATCGTTTCTAAATGTTTTAATTCAACAGGCTGCTTCTCATGAGCATCTGTAAGCTCTAAAAACCTATCAAGCCTGTGTACTAAGCAATCGTTTATTTCTTTTCCTAAAACCTGAATATTTAAAACACCTACAGTTACATTTGTATTCTCCAATATAACAGGCTCTGTTTCCCGCCAGCCTTTAATTGGCTTTTTTTTCGAGCCGTCTGCCTCTATTAGAACGTAATCAAAATATTTACAAATATCTACTAGATTAATATTTTTTAAAACGGAAAGCTTATTTTCTTTTTCAATTAAGCTTCCAAAAACATAAATGCCCTTTTCTTTGCTAATGCAATAATTATTGATTAAATGTTTTTCATCATCTAACGCAATGTAATCATATTGACTTTTTTCAGGAGCATATATTTTCGTTGTAGTAGTCACAAGGACCTTATATCTGCATCTAAGCTCATTAGCCAGTGAAAAAATAAAAGAAGTTTTTCCTCCGGCACCTACTACAGAAATAACACTACCAGTTTTTATTCCGAGCAAAGAAATCAATTTCATAGCTTCCCTCATAAAGTATAAATATTTATTAATATAAATTTCTGAGCAATAATTGTGCCAATTCGTCAAAAGCATTTATGGTTTTTTGCAAAATTAAAAAGAGTGCTTAAAGCACTCTTTAAATATGAGAAACGCGTAGATAAGCCTTTCTCCCAAATTAATTATAAAAGATACAATTGTTATAATATACCTTTTTATTGCGTAGAATTACTAAACAGATTAATAATTTATCAAAATAATATCAGTTATCATTTTGATAACAAACCTATCAAACATATAAATCATATTAATTCAAACCCGCATTATCATTTTGATAATACTCAAAGCTATATTATAGCTTTGAATTTGTTTAAACGTAGTTTTTTAGTTCTTCTCCGCTTAAAATTTCTATATTATTCATGTAATAAGGATAATCTCTTATGATTGTTTCAGCAGTTAGTTCTAATTTGCTCTTATCTTCTTTTGAATTAGCAGTATAGATATATTCTTTTCCATCTTCTCTTAATAAGAAACTATCTTCTCCAACTCTTAATAATCCAGTATTTTTTGAGCTTTTATATTCTTCTAGATTTTGATAAATAGTTGTCTTCTTAAGGTATGGTCGTCCACCCTTTGGACAGAACATTTGGCAGTTGCCGCATTCATTGCACATATTCTCAACGTGGGCTATTTGATAATTAGCTGCAAGCCCTTCAACAACAACTCTCATGTTTGCTCTGTTTGGACATACATCAACACAAATTCCACAGCTCTTTAAGCAATCAAAGGTTTCCAATTTATCTTCTAAAACCTTGCCATTGCCTTTATTCTTATAGTTAACATCAACCTTAGCTTTATCAGCTAGTACACTTAAAGCTTCAAGGACTAACCCCTTAGGTGCTTGGCTAGCTTTTTTCATTTCATTTAATACAGCATTGTTGTTTATATATCCCTTTGGCTGCAAATACAATGTTGCTATTGTGATAGGAGCTATTCCGGAATTAAATACATCTAATACATTATTTTTGTCTATTCCGCCTGACATAGATATTGTTATGTCCTTAAATTCATTTGCAATTTTTTTAGCAACATTTATAGCTATTGGATATAGCGGCTTTCCAGACATGTACATAGCTTCGCCTGGCATAACTTTTCTAGTGTTAACAACAGGCAGTGTATTTGTCAACTTAACTCCGAAGACTACATTATTATCCTCACCTGTTTTTAACAGCTTGGCTATTATCTCTTTAGCCATATCAAATTGCAGGTCATGTTCAAAATCTTCTCTTTTTAACTCTATATCGTTATATCCAAGGTTGTCCAAGATTTCTCTTACTGCATCGTAGCCTAATAAAGTAGAATTGCATTTTAACAATGTATTTATTTTTTTATTTGTTATCAAGTGTGTTGCTATGTCTAAAATCTCACTTGGCTTGCAGCCGTGCATTGTAGAAAGTGTAACTATATTTGTGATCTTTGAAGTAATTTTATCTATATCCTCTAATTTAAATCTCTTGAAGTTATTTATATTTTTCTTCAGTACTTCTACGCACTCTTTAAATACTTCTGTATTCTTTGCATCTTTAAGATCATCAATAAAATCAGAAATCTTTTTGGATTGAATTCCTTTAAGGTCATAACCTACACTTATATTTAAAATAAAGTCTTTTACATCGGATAGACCAAGTTCAATACCCATAACTTGCATTAATACAGAAGCCTTTATATATTCTTCTTTAGCTTCTTCAACTGTTAACTCTGTAGACCATTCTACATTGTATCCTACATTTTTAGCGTCAATACATGGCCTTGCTATCATTTCCTGCATTTGCTTTCCATCCACAATTTGAACAGTTTTAGGCTCAAAATATCTGGATCCTGTTAGGTATGCCGCCAAAAAATTCTGTGTTAATTGTGTATGTGGACCAGCTGCAGGACCTACTGGAAATCTTAAATATTCTCCGCAAAAATTCATTTCTATACTATTATCAATATCTCTATAAAAATCTTTTTCTTCTACTCCAAATATTTTTTCTTTTGTGTAATAATCTTTAAGGGTAATCTCAAGAATTCTTTCGAAGGACATTGTCTTCATTACATCACTCATGATTGTTCCACCTTTCTTTTAATAAGTTTAATATGAATTATATGATAAAAATCATTTCAGTATATTATAATTCAGCAATTTTCATGCCAAAAAAACACACTAGTTTTCTTGTTTTTTCTTATATATATAATGCAAAAGTTCTAATATATTAATGGTGTCCCAAAAATCCTTAAATATTGGGTATTTTGTGACAGCATTAATGTAAGAACTTTATTGCATTATATATAATATGATGTAAGCACTATCATTTCCTTTAGATATTTATGACTTTACTTCTTATGATAGTTATAAATATATCAAATTGATAACCTTAACAGCGCTTGTATTATTGTCATAAAATATCAATTTGATAAAGTAAATATCATATTGATAAATGCAGTTTAACCTTAAGTTCCTTTATCAGACTAATGACCATGTGCAATACTGAAAAGGTATTCTTTTGTTTTTAGGTAAGGTTAGCAGCCTAAAGAAGTACTTCCTATGGTGCTTGGGGCTGCTAACTTTTTATAAATTCTATCATAATATTCCCTGAACTATATTCCCTTTAAAAATTGTAGCAACTCGTTCGGTTTTTCTTGCTACAGCTTCAGCAGAACAAGAGGCCTTTGTAAGTACAAAACTAGCTTCATCCCCTTCCTCTGGCCATATTCTCTCACCTTTAAAATTAAGCATAGTTTTGCCTCCTGTTATAAATTTAAGGGATTGAGCTAAAGAAAATTCATCAATCCATGCAAATCTTTCACAAAGTCTATTTGCCTTCTCTAGCATGTCCCCTGTACCAAAAGGAAACCAGTGGTCTGTTATGCTGTCGTTGACAGCTGCAATTCTCACACCTTTTGAAGCAAGCATTGAAACTGGTATTACTGGCATGTCTATGGGCACTGAAGTTGATATGCTTATTCCATTATGAGCCATACTCTCTGCAACATCCTCAACCTGATTTCTTGAAGCTTGCGCTAGGCAGTAGGCGTGACTTATGTTAACTCTTCCCTGCCACTTTACCTCCTCTACAAGCTTAATTAGTCTTTTTATAGTAAATATTCCAAGCTCTCCTCCATCGTGCAGATGTATGTCTATATCTTTATCAAACTCAACCGCAACATCCATTATCGTATGTAAGGATTTTTCAATATCACCGTCGATACTTGCAGGGTCTATGCCGCCCATTATATTTACACCCATTTTCATAGCTTCTTTTACCAGTGATACAACGTTTCCTTTTAATAGACCGTGCTGTGGAAATGCTGCAACTTCATAGGTCATTTTACCCTTGTAAGTTTCAAAGGCTTTAAAGGTTCCCTCAACGTTTTTAAGCCCGCAAACCTCATCAACATTGCAGTGGCTGCGAACATGAACCGCACCATTTTCTGATAATAACTTTAATATACTCTCCGCTCTATCAACAAGAGTTGGCAGCTGTTCTAACAGCAATTTTTTCTCTTCTGCTATACGACCTGCTACACCATTAAAAGGCCTGCAGGCTTTCCACGGACCGCCATAATAGGTTTTGTCTATATGTATATGATTTTCATGAAAGCCAGGCAAGAGTAGCAGTCCCTTAGAATCAATAATCTTAATATCATATTCCTTTGGGATTCCTTTTATTACAGCTTTAACTTTTCCATCCTCAACTAAAATACTGTACAGACCTGTATTGGTTCCAACTACCTCTTGTCCTTCAAATTGGTATGCTTCCTCCAGCAAAACATTTTTAAGCCAATATTTCCTGTCCATACTTCCTAAGCTCCTTCATATTTTTATTATTTCATTTTCACCTTAAAAATGTACTCCATTTTCATAATACATACTTTCCTCAAGCTTTGTAAAAATCACATCCACATTGCTTAGTTCAATAGCTTGGATATACTTTGTTATTATCTGTGCTGCCTTATCCTGAATTTCCTGTCCTCTATCAAACCAATGAACTTCTACCACTGGATTTCCTTGGACAATTTCTCCGTCATTAATAAAAGTTGAATTAATGACTTCAAGAGAAAAATAGTCTCTTGGGCATTTAAGAAGCTGCTCCAGCTCATCTACCATTTCCTTACTTATTTTTTGAATTCCTTTAGTTTCAATTGCTCTAAATCTTATCTGCGGCATAACTTACCCTCCAGCTTTTCTTATATTTTAATTATATAGTCTATTATGTACAAATATTATAAAGCAAATTCTGTGCCAACTACCCGGCCAATTTCTCTCGTAGAAGCAGCAAGTTAACTTGTTATATTTATATGTTTATATGTTTTTCTTTAAGCAAGCAGCCTCCTGTTAGATACATAAGTGGATATCTTACTAAATTGTAGCCTCATTAAAAAATAAACAGCCTCTGTCATAGTAGACAGAGGCTGCTTTAATTTATAGATATATTATTCTATACAGCTTGGTTTTCATCTTCACCAGCAAACTGACTGTTGTAAAGGTCAGCATAGAAGCCTTCCTTTTCAAGCAGGTGCTTGTGATTTCCCATTTCAATGATTGTTCCCTTATTCATAACAAGGATAAGCTCTGCATCACGAATAGTAGAAAGTCTGTGTGCTATTACAAAGCTCGTTCTTCCCTTCATAAGGTTAGCCATAGCCTTTTGTATTAATACTTCTGTTCTTGTATCAACGCTGCTTGTTGCTTCATCAAGTATTAATATTGTTGGATCAGCTAGTATTGCTCGGGCAATAGTAAGAAGCTGCTTTTGTCCCTGTGAAATGTTGCTTGCTTCTTCATTAAGAACTGTATCATAGCCCTGCGGCAGAGTTCTTATAAAGTGGTCTGCATGTGCCGCTTTAGCTGCACGAACAATGTCCTCCATGGCAGCCTCTTCTCTTCCATAGGCTATATTATCCTTGATCGTTCCGTTATACAGCCAAGTATCCTGAAGCACCATACCAAACATCTTTCTAAGTTCGCTTCTTTTGATGTTTCTAATATCAACATCGTCAATACTTATTTTACCTGCATTGATTTCATAGAATCTCATTAATAGGTTAACAAGAGTTGTTTTACCTGCTCCTGTAGGTCCAACAATGGCAATGGTATCACCTTGTTTTACATCAAGATTCATATTTTCTATAAGTGGAACATCTTCAACATATCTGAAGTCAACATGTTCAAACTGAACATTTCCTCTTGGATTTTCAAGCACTACTGCATCGCTGCTGTCTGCAATCTCCTCTTCTTCATCTAGAATCTGGAACACTCGCTCTGCGCAAGCTACAGTTGATTGAATTATATTTGCTATATTTGCAGTCTGAACAATAGGCATTGTGAAGGATCTTGAATATTGGATAAACGCAAGTATATCACCAAGACCTAAAAGGCTTCTTGTAATCCATATTCCACCTACAATACTTATACCTACATAACCAATATTGCTTATGAAGTTCATAAGGGGGAACATGATACCTGAAACAAACTGTGCTCTCCAGCCTGCATTCTTAAGTCTTCCGTTAATAGAATCAAATTCTTCAATTGCATCCTTCTCATGTCCAAAAGCCTTAACAATTTTGTGACCAGTATACATTTCCTCTACGTGTCCGCTAAGAGCACCAAGCTCCTTCTGCTGAACAGCAAAGTATTTTTGGGACTTCTTTGCAATAAGTGTTGTTGCTATTACATATAAAGGTAATGTTGCTATTACAATAACTGTAAGTATTGGACTTATAGTAAGCATCATTATGATGTAGCCTATTATTGTAATTACAGAAGTAATTATCTGAGTCAAGCTCTGCTGAAGTGTTGTAGCTATAGTATCAACGTCGTTTGTAACACGGCTTAGTATATCTCCGTGTGCATGCATATCGAAGTACTTTAATGGAAGTCTTGAAAGCTTATCATCAACCTCTCTTCTAAGGTCGCGTACTGTTTTTTGTGATACTCCAGACATTACAAGGCCCATAACTAAACTGAATAATGCACTTATTATATACATTCCTATTAATATTAAGGCAATGTGTCCAATGTATACAAAATCGTACTCTCCATTTGTTTCTCTTATGGCATCAATTACTTGATTTACCTGATCATCAGTAAACTTTATATTATTTGAAGGATTCTCAGGAGCATTTTCCATTGAACCCTGCATCTTCTTTCCAAGATCCATAACTTTTCTTGAAACGTCAGCCTTTTCATCTGCATCTGTAAGAGTATCAAGTCTTGGAAGAGCAAGGAATTCCTGAAGTGACTTTATGCCTTCAGTATCTATCTTTGTAGTTGTACTGCTGCTGTCATCTGTGCCCATATCAGGCATTCTGCTGAATACATCAAGCATTTGGTTTAAAACCTTAGTCTTTTCAGCAGAATCGGTTATTGAATTAATCATTGGAAGTTCTAATAATTCCTTAACTGTCTTAAGCTGCTCAGGGTCCATTGTACTGTCAGAATTCTTATCAGTCTCATCCTTATTCATATCAGGCATCTTATTAAATATATCAGTCAGCTTAATAACAGCTGTTGTTTTTTCCTTTGGGTCTGCAATGCTGCTTATGCTTGGTAAAGCTAAAAGTTCTTTTAAAGTGTCCAAATCAGCTTTATTTATTTTAGTATCAGTGCCTGCAGTATTGTTTTCATCTGAAATATCAGGCATGTCCTTAAAAATGTCTATAAGCTGATTTAAAGTATCCTTCTTTTGCTGTGGGTCTTCTATATCATTGATTGAAGGTAGCTTTAAAAGTTTATCAAGTGCATCCTGTGAACTTTTATCTATCTTGCCATTTGGACTTGTAGATTTAGTTGAAAAATCTGTTATTTCTGGAAGCTTTGCAAGTGCCTTATCCATTGTCTGCTTATCAAGCTGCATTGAAGAGCTTGAAGCACTTCCACCAGGCATAGTCTTCGCAATATCCATAAATTTCCTAATAATACTTGCTTTTTGATCCGCATTCTTTACAGATTCAAGCATAGGTAGCTTTAACATTTCCTTTATTGTATTTATGGATTTTGTGTCCATCTGACCACTTTGCCCAGTAGCAGGCATTATCTGAAGCACATCAATAAATTGAAGTGTTGCATTAACTTTTGCCTGTCTTCCGACCGCTGCATCAATCATTGGAAGCTTTAAAAGCTTCTGCATTGCTTCTACAGTCTTTGGATCAATCTGTGGAACTTGTGCAGTACCAGCCTGAGGCTGTTGTGCCTGCTGCATCTGCTGCAGCTTCTGCATTTGCTCCATCTGCTGTTGAATCTGTGCAACCATATTTTTTTGAACTCCTGCCATTTGAGAGGTTATCTTATCAACAGCAGTCTTTTGTCCGCTTGCCACTCCATTATGAAGCTGTATGGCCATAGCCTTGTAGATGGAATCTACAACTTTAACCTGTGCATCTCCCATGCTTGTAGTTATCTGGTCAACAGCCTTCTGCTGTCCCTCAGCCAGCTTATCATTAATCTTGTCGACAGCTTCCTTCTGCACATCTCCCATCTTATTCTTCATCTGGTTAACTGCTTCATTTTGACCTTTTGCCATTTCTGTAAGCATCTTACGAGCCATGTATGCATTTTGAAGCTTGTTCATAGCTTTACTTGTTACTTTAGGAGCTGCTATTGTAAAAGAAGTACTGGCAATCGCAAATATCACAACTACAAGAAGATTTATTCTGTGAGGTTTTAAATATCTCATCAGTCTTTTAAGGCTTCCTCTAAAATCCTTAGCCTTTTCTACAGGCCTTCCAAAGCCACCGCCCATTGGGCCGCCTCTTCTTTGACCTCCTTTTGGTCTATTTTCACTCATGCTATCTCCTCCTCTGAAAGCTGTGAGGATACAATTTCACGGTATACATCACAGGTGTCTAATAACTCTTTGTGGGTTCCAATGCCCACAACTTGTCCTTCATCAAGAACGATAATTCTATCTGCATCCATAACAGTACCAACTCTTTGAGCAACTATAATTACAGTTGATTCCATAGTCTCCTTCTTAAGAGCAGCTCTAAGCTTAGCATCTGTCTTAAAATCAAGAGCTGAGAAACTATCATCGAATATATATATTTCTGGCCTTCTGACAAGTGCACGAGCTATAGATAAACGCTGCTTCTGACCACCGGATACATTCGTTCCGCCTTGAGCAATCTCATGATCGTAGCCTCCATCCATAGTTCCTATAAAATCAGCCGCCTGTGCAACCTCAGCAGCATGTCTTATTTCTTCATCAGTGGCATCGTCATTGCCAAATCTAATATTTTCAGCTATTGTACCAGAGAAAAGTACAGCCTTTTGAGGTACGAAGCCAATCTTGCTTCTTAGTTCTTCCTGAGATATGTCTCTAACATCTACACCATCAACAAGAACATTCCCACTCTCTATATCATAAAATCTTGGAATAAGGTTTATTAAGGTAGATTTTCCAGAACCTGTACTTCCAATTATCGCAGTTACCTCGCCAGGATTAGCTGCAAAACTTATATTCCTTAGTGCAGGCTCTTCTGCTCCATGATAGCTAAAAGTCACATCCTTAAACTCTACATAACCTTTTCCCTTAAAGGAGCTGTTTGTTTCATTCTTATCATTTATGTCAGGTACTGTATCTAAAACTTCATTGATTCTTACAGCTGCAGCCTGAGCACGTGGAACCATTATAAACATCATTGCAAGCATAAGCATTGACATCATTATTTGCATTGCATATTGAGTAAAGGCTGCAAGAGCTCCTAAGTCCATGTTCCCTTCACTTATACGAATTCCTCCAAACCAAAGAATTGCAAGCGATGTAAAGTTCATTATAAGCATTATAGAAGGCATCATGAAGGCCATTATCTTGTTAACTCTTATATAGTTTCCTGTAAGATCAACGTTTGCTTCATCAAAACGCTTTTTTTCTCTCTCAACAGTATTGAAAGCACGAATAACTCTTATACCAGTAAGCTTCTCGCGAAGTACAAGGTTAATCCTGTCTATCTTTACCTGAACCTGTTTGAAAAGCGGCATCACTTTAAAAGCTAGAAAAGCTACAACTATAGCTAGTACAGGTATTGAAACTGCCAGCACCCAAGTAAGCTCCTTGTCCTTGCCCATGGCCATAATAATGCCCCCAGCAGCCATTATTGGGGCACTTATCATCATACGCATTATCATTACTGTAACCATTTGAATCTGTGTAATATCATTTGTTGTTCTTGTAATAAGGGTTGCTGTCCCTATCTTGTCAAATTCATGAAGAGAAAAGCTCTCCACCTTTCTGAAGACCTTGCTTCTAAGAATTGTTCCAAGACCTACTGAGATTCTTGCAGAAAGAAAGCTTGCAATTAAGGAACATATAACTCCTCCCCCTGCAACTAAAAGCATTGTTCCACCTATCTGCATTATCTTGTTTGTATCACCCTGCATAACTCCTTCATTAATTATATTAGACATCAAGGTTGGAAGATAAAGATCTCCAATTGACTGCAAGGCAACAAAAATAAGTACACCTATTACCATAGCGGTGTATGGTTTTAAAAATCTATATAATTTAAGCACAAATACTCATCTCCTTGATTAATTTACTTTATGTTTTAAAGGCTTTTGCTACTCTTGTCGCTTGACTACCTGTCTAAGCATGTCCATGCCTTTGAATATTATATCCAATTCCTCTTGAGTAGCTTTATTCATCATCTCTTCGATAAGCTTGTTAACTTCATCAAAGTGCTTTTGAGAATGTTTTCTAAACTCTTCCGTTATTTTAACATAAACTACTCTTCTGTCTTCCTTGCTTCTTATTCTCTCAACCAATCCCTGATTCTCAAGTCTGTCTAAAATTCCAGAAACAGTGCTGTTCGAAAGTCCAAGGCTTTCACTAAGTTCACTGACCTTCATTTCTCCCTGATGAGCTAAAGTTCCAAGCAGCATTCCCTGAGGTCTTGTAAGATTCAATTCCTTAAAGTGATTTCCTATCCTGTTTTTTATATTAGCCATTACTTCTTTCATGATTTGTACGATCATGATGGCTTTACTCATTTCTTCCAAAGTTTTTACACCTTCTTCCAATACTTTCGTGTTAGAAATGTTTGTACAGATATATTTCGTGCACAAAATTTATCATACTCATTTATTCATATACTGTCAACAGGTTAAAATCTAGTAAAATGTTTTCATAAAAAATATTTTTTTCTGACACTAAGCCATATAAAGCTTTTACTCTATTTTATATTTTCTATTTCTATATTAGCTGCTTTTGGGACAATAAGAAAAATAAAAAAGCGATACCCATACGGATATCGCCACCAAAACTAAACTATATTTTTTATCTGGTTATCTCTTATTGATTCATGCGCAATTAAGCCCGCCTGAATGGCTTCCAAGCCTGCTTCTCCACCACAGCTTGGTTGTTTACCTGAGTCAAGAGCCTGAATAAACTCCTCAAGAATATACTGGTCTCCACCTCCATGGCCGTCAGAGCTTTGAAGATTATCATATGTTATTTTTTCTTTTCTGTCATACATGCTATTTCTCAATTGAATTGTCATTAAATCACTAGCATCGTCCAATTTTAACTTACCCTTCGTGCCAATGAATATATATTCCCTATTGTCCTCTGGACTATAGTGACATTCCATGTAGCTTGCCTTTACTCCGTTTTCATATTCTAAAACAACCTGATGATTATCTAAAACATCTATTTCTTTTCTATATGCACACTTGTTTCGCCATTGATTGTAAAGCACCTCGGTTTGGGTTCCATCAACTCTCTTCCAGCTTATATTTCTATCTATAATAGCTTCACTGCAGGTATTTCTATCTTCACAGTTCTGACATTCAAGATCATTGGGTTTGTCTCCTCCAAAAAAATCTCTGCTGCCAAAGGCTGCAACTTTTTTAATCCGCGAACTAACAATCCAATTAATTATATCAAGGTCATGGCTTCCCTTTTGAAGTAAAAGCC
Source organism: Clostridium swellfunianum (assembly GCF_023656515.1). Classification (NCBI taxonomy): domain Bacteria; kingdom Bacillati; phylum Bacillota; class Clostridia; order Eubacteriales; family Clostridiaceae; genus Clostridium; species Clostridium swellfunianum. Next base: position 249,496 of record NZ_JAMOFV010000006.1, on the reverse strand, counting down.
CTCCTGTATTTGAAACTGTTCCATGCCAATCATGAAAATACCAATCACTTCCCGCACCAACAGAATGCAATACCCAGCCAGTTTTAAGATCGCCTATAACTCCACTGTCAATAAGCTCTTTCATTCTTTTGTAAGCCTTATTATATCTAAGTACAAAACCTATCATAAGTATTTTCCCGCTCTTGTCTCTGGCTTCTATAACCCTCTTTCCACCTTCAAAGCTCGTTGCTATAGGCTTCTCTAAAAACACGTGCTTTCCAGATTCGAAAGCTGCAAGGGCTTGTTCTTCGTGGACATAATCAGGACTTAATATAAACACAGCTTCTATATCTTCCCTCCTAAGCAAGTCCCTATAGTCAAGATATATATCCCACTTCATGTCATACCTGCTGCAAAGCTGGTCCAAGCTATGCTGACTAATATCGGATATAGCTGTAACTTCTAATTCGCTTCGTTTTAATATATCGTTAATAAAAAACATGGCTCGCATGCCAGCACCAATGATGCCTACTTTGTAGCTTCTCATAATTACCCCTTCCTCCATAAGTAAGCCTGCTCTATAATACAGACTAATCTTTACACATTAATTATATGGTTTAAGCAGGCTTTAGGTTTTTTACCAGCAATAAGTTCCTTTTCGTTTGTATATCCCTCTTCTCTTCCGGAAAGCTCTTTAATTAATATACTCTTTAAATACTCTATTCTTCCCGTATACTTTTCCTCCAAGGAAAGATTCTTAAGCTCCCTTGGATCCTTTATCAAATCAAAATACTGTTCCTCACCTGTCTGCGAGTACCAAATATACTTGTCTTCTTTGGTTACAATATAGTGATTTGAAATTGTTCCTCCGCTATGCTCTCCATGTATATATTCTCTAAATGTATTTTTTGTATTATCATTCAACAATTCTCTAACACTCTTACCTTCTACAGTGTCTGGTATGCTCAAACCCGCAAAGTCTAAAAGAGTAGGCATTATATCTCTAAGCTCTACAATCTCCGAAATTGCCTTTCCTCTCTTATTCTGCAGTATATTTCCAGGGTCATACACAATAAAAGGTATTGATATACTGCCCTGATATGGATATGTTTTTCTAAATAAATTATGATCTCCCATTAAGTCTCCATGATCTGACGTAAAGAGTATTATGGAGTTGTTTAAGCATCCATGCTCGTTAAGAGCCTGCAAAAACCTTCCTATCTGGTGATCAATATGAGTTATCAGAGCATAATAGGCTGCTTTTGCTCTTTTTAAGGCTTTTTTGTTAATAACACCTTTACTGCAGTCTACTATCCAGCCCGCTCTATCCTTATCCTCCACATCAGCCCAATTTCCTACTGGTGACTCTGGGATATCTTCATTTATATATTGGTTATAATAAACCTCAGGAGGGTCTAATGGTGAATGAGGCCTTACATAAGACATCTTAAGAAAAAATGGCTTTGAAGGATCACGTCTTCTTAAAAAATCTATCGACTGACTTGTTACCCAATTTGTAGGATGAAGCTCCTCATTATACATCCAAGGTCTTGCTACCCATGAATTGCAGTCAAGGCCTGAATCAAGTAAGTCAATATTTATGTTTCTATCCTTAAGCCAGTTTAGATAATCGTCACATTGATTAAAATGTTCACCATACTCAGTATTAGAGTTCCTGCAGTAGTGCAGATATCCATCATGAAGTATTACATTATGAAATCCACATAGACTCCTTGTAGGGTAAACATGCATTTTGCCTATGGCTTGAGTATGATAGCCACCCTTTGCGAATTCTGATGCAATTGTATTTTCATAGTTCCAGCTTACTCTCTCCATATATCCAACTCTGCCATGTGATTTTTGGGACATACCTGTTAATATTGCTGCTCTTGCAGGAATACAAGTTGGTGTAGCTGAGTAGGCTCTACTAAATAAATACCCATTTCTCGCCATATTATCTATATAGGGAGTCCCAACAACAGGATGTCCAGCAGCTCCCATGCAGTCGCCCCGCATCTGATCTACCTCTATCAAAATTATATTCGGTTTCATTTTGTTGTCCCTCCTAAGAAAAACTTATGTCTTTATCCTAAATTAGGCTTATCTAAAAACGACATCTCTTCCTTATCAGTTTTATGCAGTTCAAAAATCAAAACCTCATTCTTACCCTTCTTTATTATTGGCGCTGGTACATATAAGGTTTTTTGAGGGCCTATTTCCCAGTACCTTCCTATATTAAAACCATTAACAAATATTACTCCTTTTTCAAAGCCATCAAGAAGAGCAAAGGTATCTCCAACTTCTTCTGCATAAAACTCTCCTTTATAGAACATCGGTATTCCTTTACTGCTGCTTTTTCTGTTTTTATCAAAGCGAATATTTTCTATTTTGTCAAGAGGTATAGGGTATATATCCCAGTCATAGTGAAATTGATAGTCCAATCTTACATTTTCACTTATTCCTTTAAAATCCTTAAGCTTTGGCCCATAGTTTATTCTACCCATATTCTCAACAAGGATATCCAATGTATTTATTTCTTCAGTAAAATCTACATCTATCTTTTTACTTTCATCATTTCTATATACAGTACCTATGTACTTCTTGTTTACAAATACCTGTGCCCTATCATGCATATCGCTAAGATCAATTTTACAGTCTAGCCTTGGTCCTGCTACCTTTGTGCTGTACAAGATAAAACCATAATTTTGTCCGCATTCCTCCATAGTCTTTACATAAGAAGATTTTATAGGCTTAGATATACTGTCTAAAGTGTCAAAAATAGATACTTTCTCCGTAAGGATAACTTCTCCGTAGTTCACCTTTTTTATCTTCTCAGATAGACTGACCTCATTAAAAGCATGATATTTCTTAATTACATCCTTTACTGCATGATATTTAGGGGTAAGCTCTCCATCCTCCGTCAAAAGGCAGTCGTAGTCATAACTGGTTACTGTAGGTTGATAAATATCTGAGTGATTTGCTCCATTGAAAAATCCAAAATTAGTGCCTCCATGGAACATATAAAAGTTTACAGAACCGTCTTTTTTAAGCATTTCTTCAAAAACCTTTGCTGCTTCTTCTCCACCTCTTGTGTGATGCTTTTCTCCCCAATGATCAAACCAGCCGTTCCAATATTCCATGCACATTAAAGGTCCTTCCTTCTCATATTCTCTTAATTTATTAAAGGACTCTTCAACTCTAGAGCCAAAGTTTACAGTTTTATATACATCTGTGATGGTTCCACCTTGAAGCATCAAATCTCCAGGGCCGTCTGAAGTAAATAGTAGCACATCAACTCCTCTTTTTATTAAACCTTGCCTAAGATACTCTAAATATTTTTTGTCGTTTCCATAACTCCCATACTCATTCTCTATTTGCATACCTATAATAGGACCATCATTTGTACATAATAAAGGAACTAACCTCTTCATGAGCTCATCATAATATCTATCTATGCAGTCCAAAAAAGGTTTATAAAAACATCTTAGTCTCATATTCTTGTCCTTAAGCAGCCAAGCTGGCAGCCCACCAAATTCCCACTCACCACATATATAAGGTGAAGGTCTTACTATAACAAAAAGCCCTAGCTCCTGAGCAACTTTAATAAATCTTTCAATGTCAGCAATTCCTTCAAAATTAAATTTCCCTTCCTCAGGCTCGTGTAAATTCCATGCTACGTAGGTCTCAACAGTGTTAAAGCCACAATTTTTTAATTTCTCAAGCCTGTCTCTCCAATATTCAGGAACAACCCTGCAATAATGGATGCTTCCTGAAATAATTCTTACTGGGACATCATTATAAACAAATTTGCCGTTTTGTATTTTAAATGTTGACATAAGTAAACCTCCCTAAGTGAAAATAGGAGCCCCATCGCAGCGAGGATAGAGCTCTCCATTTATTAAAATTATACTATTTTTTATACATATTATCATAAGTAGTTTGATAGATTTTTACAGCTTCCTCTATCTTCATATCTTTTAACTTGGAAATTACTTTATCCCACTCACTAACGCTCATACTTCCGGTTATAACCTTTATTGCAGCCTCTTCAGTATAAGTTCTGATTGGAGTGAGTATGTTATTTACCTTTTCTCGGTCATCATCAGAGAAATTCACAGTAGGCTGTGGTTTTCCATAAGCTTTAGCATCTAGTATAAGCTTGTCCGCTTTAGCACTTGATTCATCTTTTAAACCTAAAGTATCTTTACTCTTAACACTGAAAATATTTTGGTTCTCAAGTCCTAAGTCAAATCTTGTTTTTTGTCCATTTGGATTATCAGGAGTCTTTATCATCCTTGTATATTTAACTTTGCTGTTTTCTCTTGTGAAGGTTTCTCCGTCTTTTCCTAGGTTAGTAATATCTATGCCCTCTGGACTATAGGTCCAGTCAAGGAACTTAACTATCTCGTCTTTGTACTTGCTTTTACTTGATATAACTTTATTAAAGCCAGTATAACAGCTGCTTAAAGTTTCTGCTCCTGTTACTTTTCCTTTATACTCAAGAGGAAGCATTCCGCTGTAATCAAAATTTGGATTAGCAGATAATCCTTGTGCCTTTATTTCTTGTGCACTGTTTATATAATCGTATGTAAAGAAGGCTTTTTCGCCTATCAATTTTTCTGTCCACTCACTATCTGCTTGAGTTGCAAATTCCTTGTCTAGCAAACCTTCTTTGTACATTTTTGCTAAAAATTCTAAGGATTCTTTGAAACCTTCCTCAAGCGGTCCAAAATTCCACTTTCCACTATCGTGGTTAAAGTACATATCTGATTCTGAGTGATGGAACCTGGATATCCCTGTCAATAGGTGCGCAACTTCCCATCTGTTCGTTAATGGAGCTGAATTAGGGTATATTTCCTTAAGCTTTTTGCATGCTGCATATAATTCATCAAAATTCTTAGGCACAGCAATATTATTTTTCTTTAATATATCGTATCTTGTCATAAAGGTCTCAGTTACCCAAGTAAAGTCATATATTCTTGGAGCGCCATAAATCCCTCCATCACCTGACTTTGCCATTTTATAAGAGTTCTCTATGTTATCCATAAGCTTTTTAAAGTTTGGCATTTTGCCTTTATCTATATATTCCTGAAGGTTTACAAAAGCACCTTGGGGGCCATACTGATGTACAGTTTTATTGCCTCTAATAGCCATTAAGTCAGGCAAATTACCTGAAGCTAGTGTAGTTCCAAGTTTTTCAGTATAGCTTGCAAGTGGTACAGGAATAACTTTTATCTTTACATTTGTCTTTTCAAATATTTCCTTAAAAACATACATATCGTCTGTAATAGGAACATTGTTATTTTCATCAGGCAGAAAATATGTTATTTCTATTGGCTTATCAAAAAGCTTTCCAGTATTTGAAGTTCCCTCCTGTACTGACACAGTCTGTTTTTTTGCACAGCCTATAAAACTTGAGGCTGCTAATGTCATAATCAATGACATTGCTAACATTTTCTTTTTCACTATAAATTCCCCCTTGTTTAATAATTAATATTTATATAATAGCAAATTTCTCGCTATCATACATTTCAATTTAGCAGTGCTTATCCTTTTATAGACCCTATCATAGCTCCCTTAACAAAATATTTCTGTATAAAAGGATACACACATAATACAGGTATAATTGTAACCATAATTGATGCTGTCTTAAGCGATAGAGTAGATATAGTATTGCTCACATCCCTAGCTGCACCCGGCTCCTTTGCAATCATCTCTGAATTAATTAATATATTTCTTAATATCATCTGAAGTGGAAATTTGTTTCTGTCATTTAAGTAAAGCAAGGCAGAGAAAAAGTCATTCCAAAAACCAACTATACTAAATAAAGCAAGTGTAGATATTACAGGCTTTGATAGCGGAAGTATAATCCTAAAAAGGATTGTCCAATCATTTGCTCCATCAATGTACGCAGATTCATGAAGGCTTTTGGGTATACCTTGAAAGAAGGATCGGCATATTATAATATTCCATGCACTCAATATTGAAGTTACTACTACAGCAGATCTTGTGTCTAATAGGTTCAAATTTTTAATAACTAAGAAGGTTGGTATCATCCCTCCACTGAAAAACATTGTAAATACATATAGAAAGGATATTGTACCTTTACTTCTGAATTTTTCCATAGATAGAGGATACGCTGCAAGCACAGTCATTAATAATGTAAGCATTGTGCCTATAGTGGCATAAAAAATTGTATTCAGATAAGATTTAACAAAGTATGGATAATTTAGTATCTGTTTATACGCTTCCAAACTAAATCCTTTTGGTAAAAGCACCACTTCTCCTCTTACAACGCTGCTAGGATTGCTTATAGATACTGAAACAACATATATAAAAGGATACAGCATTATTATGTTTACTAATATAAGAAGTGCTGCTACTGTAAAATTAAACACTTTATCATTTTTTGTCTCTTTAATTTTAGTTCTGCTCATTCTAACACCTCCTACCATAGACTTTCATTCATAGTTTTCTTTGAAAAATAATTAGATACCGTCAGCAGTATCAGTGAAATCACGCTGTTGAATAAGCCTACTGCAGTAGCAAAACTAAAGTTCTGGTCTTGTATTCCTTTTCTATAAACATAGGTAGATATGATATCTGCAGTTTGATAAGTTGCAGGACTATACATAAGGAAGACCTTTTCAAAACCTACTGATAAAACTGCACCAACTCTCAATATAAGAAGTACGGTTATTGTTGGTATAATTGAAGGAATTGTAATATATATTATATTTTGGAGTCTTGAAGCACCGTCAATTTTAGCTGCTTCATAGAGCTCAGGATCAATGCCTGTAATCGCTGCTAAATAGATGATGCTTCCATACCCAATGGTTGACCATATGTCTGAAGAAATATACAAAGTTCTAAACAAATCTGGGCTATTGAAAAAGGGTACAGAGGAGTGAAGAATATGATTAATAACTCCATCAGAAGCAAACATGCTTTTCATAATACCAACTATTACAACTGTAGATATAAAATAAGGCATATACGTAACTGTTTGGGTAAACTTCTTAAACCTTTTATTTTTAACTTCATTTAATAATAGAGCTAAAATTATTGGTGCTGGGAAACTCCATAACATATTATAAAGACCTAATAAAAAAGTATTCTTAAGCAATCTAAAGAAATATGGGTCTTCGAAAAACTGTATAAAGTATCTGAAGCCTACCCATTCTGATTTTAAAAAACCTTTAAATAAACTATACTTTTTAAAGGCTATCAGTACACCATACATAGGCACATACCTAAATATAAGAAGCCATAATAGACCAGGTATTGTCATGAGTAATATTGCTTTGTTATATTTAAAATCATATTTTAGATTTGAAATAAGACTACCTTTTTTCTTATCACTAGTTTTTTTTCTTTCTGCAATAACTATAGAGCTATTCATTTCTTCATCCTCCTATTAATTTTTAAAGTTTTAATAACTGGAACCTAAATTGCTTTAATCCCTATAACTGAATTTTATATCCTTATATCATATAAATAAATCAACAGTTCTTAATATTATCCTCATTTTATTATTTCTTAACGTTTACATTTCGTTATATTGTAAACCTTTAATTATATTTTTGTTTTTTATCCTAATCTAAGCTTTTGTTTTTATCAGAAAGAAATCAAAAAAGAACCTATATAACAGGTTCTTTTATAAAATCATTATTAATTTGCAAACTTTTTTCTCTATAAGCATTTGGAGTAAGTCCTTCTATTTGCTTAAACATGCGTATAAATGCGCTGGACTTGCTGAAGCCTAATTCCTGAGAGATTACTTCTATAGTCTTGTCAGTATTAATAAGCTTTTCCTTTGCAGCCGCAAATTTTTTATTGTTTATATAATTGCTGAAGGTTTCTCCAGTATGCTTTTTAAAATATTGAGATAAATAATTTGGATTCATGTTGAACCTGTCTGCAACTTCATTTAGGCATACGGTGCTTATATTATCGTCTATATATCTCACAATACTATCAACTGCAGAATTATTACACTGCTTGTTTTTTATATATATAATAATTTGTTTGTATACCTCTGTGCAGGCCTGTTCTATCTTATAAGTATTTTCAATCTTGTAAATGCTTTGGAGCAACTCCTTTGAACTGTCAAAAATACAGCAAGGATCTATGTGCTTCTGCTCAATCAAATCAATGGCAATTGATAAAAGTTCATCTGACACCTGACGAAACCTTATAAAGCTCATATTAACGTCTCTGCAGCTCTTAAATATTTTACTAAGAAGCAGAAGAGAATCCTTTTCATTTCCGTTAAAAGCATAATTCTTCAAATACCCAAACTCTGCTCTTGAATATGCATGGCCTGAATCGTTGCCCGCATCACATTTAGTATATATTAACTTTTCTTTATTTATACTTCTTATGTCCAATATATTATAAGCTTGCTGATAGTACTTATTGCTTAAAGTTATATCCTGAAATATTTCGCTTATACTCATGATAAGACCTAGCTCTGGCTTTAAGCCCATAAGTTTATTAGACTTCTCTTCTATAGCAGTAAGTGTTTTGGATAATTCCTCATGATCTTCAATATTCATAAAATTAGCAAAGATATATGAATTTATGCTTATAAGTTCTCCAAAAGGCTTAATTATACTTTTTATATCCTCTAATACAAGACTTTCCTGACATTCATTAAAATTCGCTTTAATTACCATAATAGCATAGTATTTCTTATTTAAAGGCAAACTGTACTGCCTAATAATTTCTTTTGCTTCTTCCGCTCTTAGATTCTGATTTATTGCCCTATAAATCAGCATATGCGCTACATTTGACATTGAGTTATTGTGAATTTCTCTCATTCTAGCAAAACTGTTTCTTAAATACTCATATTCATTTGGACTTTCCTGTTCATCCCCAATAAGGCCTTTGATATACCTTATAGTATCGCATAGTGGAGTATTAATTTTTTTAGCAAAAAATAGGGATAATATAATGCCAGCTATGCTAAAAACTATAATAACCAGAATTGAAATATTAGCCACCTTTTTCATATCTGCTGTGATAGCACTCTCTGAAGTAACTACCACATAGGAAATATGACTTAACTCAGATTTTTGATAGTCTATTAAATATTTTTTACCATCTAATTTAATACTTACATTACTCTTACCTTCTTTAATAGCTTTTAATAATAGTTCACTGTTATCTTTATTTGTTATTTCTAAGTCATCGGTACTATTTAAAAATTCTCCAGTTGCTTCGTTAAGAATATATACATGGGCACTGTCTGTAATGTTACTGCTCTTCATGTAACTAAATAGCAGTTTTTCATCTATATTAACAATCATGTATGTATTATGTGAAGTTGAGTAATGCTTTTTCACGACCATAGGAATTACCTTGCTTGTTCTTGTACCTCTATTGGTTGTTAAACTAGAGTATGGAAGCAGCTTTATAGAAAATTGATCCTTAACCATACTGTTCCAAAAGCCAGATCCATACTTCTCCTGCACGTTTATCTTGTCAAAGTAAACTGTAGAACCATTAGTTCCTTCAGCTGAAACTATGTATCCCTCCTTACTATCTTCATCATAAGATAGTATTAACATGTTATTAATATATGGGCTATTATTTACAATGTTTTTTATATCTCGACTTAGCTTAAGGGCGTATAGGGGAAAATCCTTATCATATTCTTTAAAGGAATCTATATACCTATCGTAATATTCTGTCCCCATAATACTGTAACAACTATTTCTAACGCTTTCAAATATATAATCCGTATCTTTTGATATATATTCTACATAGTTTTTATTTGCCTGAATTTGCTTTTTAACTATTACCTTATTAGCATATTTACTTACTATTACAGTAGGAATTAATAATAAAAGCATGGTGAGAATGAAATACATAAATATTTTATCAGAGTTATCTAACTGCTTATAATATCTATTGGTGATTTTATACATTTAATCATACCCCCATATTTTAATTACATCTATTAATATACTTGGTTTTTGAATTTATTACAAATAGAGCATTCATATATAGACAATCTACAAGGCTTCGCGGTAATATAATGTTTGAGGGGGGATACAGCCTTGAATAATGTTGTTGAAGAATATTTTAAAACATCTATAGAACCTGTAATTAACATAAACAAAATTGTTACTATTCATTATTTTGAATTTGCCTGTGATTATATCTTCAAAGGAGAAAAGCATGATTTTTGGGAATTTTTATATGTAGATAAAGGCGAAGTTGAAGTAATGGCTGATACTAAGGGCTATAAATTAACCCAAGGGGATATTATTTTTCATAAACCTAATGAGTTTCATAGTGAATGGGCTAACGGCAAAGTAGCCCCTAATCTTATGGTTATGAGTTTTGAATGTAAGGACTCCGCTATGAAATTTTTTGAAGATAAAATAATGCACGTAGAGTCTTCTGAAAGAAACTTAATTGCAGAAATTATAAAGGAAGCTAAAGAAGCTTACACTAATGCATTAGGCGGTCACAATAAGCTTATTAAACGTGAACCTTCTATATTTGGATCTGAACAGCTAGTTAAAATATATCTAGAAGTATTGCTAATTAGCTTAATAAGAAAATGCAGCTTTGTACACAACTCCGGAAGACTTAATAAAAATACTTTAGATAGAATGGAAAAGGATTTAATTAGAGATATTATTGAATATATGTACAATAATATAGGTTCTGAGTTAACCTTTGAAGAGATATGCAGCAAGTTTTGCCTAGGGAAAACTTATCTAAAAACCTTATTTAAAAGTAGAACTAACACAGGTGTTATGACTTACTACAAAAACCTTAAAATATCAGAAGCAAAAAAGCTAATTAGAGAACAACAGCATAACTTCACACAAATAGCATATATATTAGGTTATAAATCTGTACATACTTTCTCCCGTTCCTTTAAAGAGGCAACTTCTATGTCTCCTTCTGAATATGCTATATCAGTAAAAGCAAAGGCCAACCTATAAAAAGTTGGCCTTTGCTTTTATAATATTACTATTTCCCCGTCGTTGATAGCCTTATGTGCTGCAAGTCCAGCCTCTATAGCATAGTATCCTGCTTCTCCCCCTGCATTAGGCTGCTTACCAGTTTCTAGGGCATATACAAAATCGTCAAGAATGTACTTATCTCCACCTCCATGGCCTTCTGAAGATTGAAGATTTTCATAAACTATCTTTTCTTTTCTATCATACATTCCGTTTCTAATCTGTATAGTTATTGTATCATTTGCGTCATCAAGCTTAAGCTTTCCTTTTGTACCGATAAATATATATTCTCTATTATCATCTGGAGTGTAATGGCATTCTAAATAACTTATCTTAACTCCATTTTCGTATTCTAACAGCACTTGATGATTATCTGGAACATCAACCTCTTGTCTGTAAACGCATTTGTTTCTCCAAATATTATATAAAAGATTTGTCTGATTTCCATTTGGAGTTTTCCAACTCATCCACTTTTCTTTTATAGCTTCGCCGCAATTGTTTCTTTCAGAGCACTTTTCACATACAAGCTCATTTGGTTTGTCCCCTTTAAAGAAATCTCTGCTCCCCATTGCAGCTACTCTCTTAACCTTAGAATCCACAATCCAATTTATAATATCAAAATCATGACTTCCCTTTTGAAGTAGCAGCCCCCCTGTGTTTTCCATAAGCCCATGCCAATCGTGAAAGTACCAATCGCTACCTGCACCTACAGAATGAAGTATCCAGCCTGTTTTTAACTCTCCAATAACTCCACTTTCTATTAGCTCCTTCATCTTTTTGTAAAGCTTGTTATATCTTAAAACAAAGCCTACCAAAAGAGTTTTACCAGACTCATCTCTCTTTTTTAAAACCTTTTTTGCTCCCTCTACAGTTATAGCCACAGGCTTTTCAAGGAATATATGTTTACCAGCCTCAAAAGCGGCAATTGCCTGCTCTTCGTGGCAGTAGTCAGGACTTGCTATTATAACTCCTTCTATGTCTTCACGAGCCAGTAATTCCTTATAATCCTTATATTGATCCCAGCTAACTTTGTAGTTATCTGTTATCATGTTAAGGCTTTCTTGATTTATATCACATACAGCAACTACCTCAAGTTCCTCTCTTTTTAATATTTCATTCATGAGAAACATTGTCCTCATTCCAGTGCCAATTACTCCAATTTTAAATTTTTTCATTTCCAACCTCCTAAAAATGTTATTTATATGCAATTTAAAATGAGTTTTATTTTGTTAATAAAGAAATTTATTTAAACTTCAAGGATTATGTAAATATATTCACATCTTCCTTGAATATATTTTATTATTAGTCCTGCAAATATAATGTTACAGTGTTTTCATATTGTTGTATTTAGCAATTCCGTCACAAAATTTAATTAATTGGTCGCAAATTATTAAAAATTAATTATTACTTAAGTAAATCTTACAAAAAAATAAAAAACCGCTAAGCTTATCACTTAGCGGTTTCAACCTGGTAACGTCGTCTGCAACCACTGGGTATCTTATGAGCACTCGCGCTCGCTTGCAAGACACCCGTAAAAGTTCATTTAGACCTTTTACCTCTTCCACTCAGTTTCCCAAGTAAAACAAAAAGCTCTAGATATTCATCTAGAGCTTAATTATTGGCAACTATCTACTCTTCCACTTAGTCTCCCAAGCAGTACCATCGACATCTCAGAGCTTAACTTGCGTGTTCGGTATGGGAACGAGTGTACCCTCTGCATCATCATCACCAATTATGTAGTTAGAAAGAACATTATTCTTTCAAAATTGCACAGATTAAAATATATTTGGTCAAGCCCTCGACCTATTAGTATCAGTCAGCTAAATATGTTACCACACTTACACCTCTGACCTATCAACCTTGTGTTCTTCAAGGGGTCTTACTAGCTTACGCTATGAGAAGTCTTATCTTGAGGTGGGCTTCACGCTTAGATGCTTTCAGCGTTTATCCCGTCCTAACATAGCTACCCAGCCGTGCCACTGGCGTGACAACTGGTGCACCAGAGGTTAGTCCATCCCGGTCCTCTCGTACTAAGGACAGCTCCTCTCAAACTTCTTGCGCCCGCGACGGATAGGGACCGAACTGTCTCACGACGTTCTGAACCCAGCTCGCGTGCCGCTTTAATGGGCGAACAGCCCAACCCTTGGGACCTACTTCAGCCCCAGGATGCGACGAGCCGACATCGAGGTGCCAAACCTCCCCGTCGATGTGGACTCTTGGGGGAGATCAGCCTGTTATCCCCGAGGTAGCTTTTATCCGTTGAGCGATGGCCCTCCCACGAGGAACCACCGGATCACTAAGTCCTACTTTCGTACCTGCTCCACTTGTAAGTGTCGCAGTCAGGCTCCCTTCTGCCTTTACACTCTTCGAGCGATTTCCAACCGCTCTGAGGGAACCTTTGAGCGCCTCCGTTACATTTTAGGAGGCGACCGCCCCAGTCAAACTGCCCACCTAACAATGTCCTGTGACCAGATTCATGGCCGCCAGTTAGAAACTCAGTACTGTCAGGGTGGTATCCCAAGGATGACTCCGCAGGGCCTAACGACCCTGTTTCCCAGTCTCCCACCTATCCTGTACAGACAATACCGAATCTCAATGCTAAGCTACAGTAAAGCTCTACGGGGTCTTTCCGTCCAATCGCGGGTAGCGAGCATCTTCACTCGCAATACAATTTCGCCGGATTCGTTGTTGAGACAGTTCCCAAGTCATTACGCCATTCGTGCGGGTCAGAACTTACCTGACAAGGAATTTCGCTACCTTAGGACCGTTATAGTTACGGCCGCCGTTTACTGGGGCTTAAGTTCATGGCTTCGCCTTACGGCTAACCAATCCCCTTAACCTTCCAGCACCGGGCAGGCGTCAGCCCCTATACATCAGCTTTCGCTTTAGCAGAGACCTGTGTTTTTGCTAAACAGTTGCTTGGGACTATTCTCTGCGGCCACATTGCTGTGGCACCCCTTCTCCCGAAGTTACGGGGTCAATTTGCCGAGTTCCTTAACAACGATTCTTCCGCTGGTCTTAGGATTCTCTCCTCACCTACCTGTGTCGGTTTGCGGTACGGGCACCAATTACCTCGATAGAAGCTTTTCTTGACAGTGTGGAATCAGATACTTCGCTACTTAAATTTCGCTCCCCATCGCACCTCAGCTAATCCAGGCGGATTTGCCTACCTGAATACCTAAATGCTTAGACAGACTAATCCAACAGTCTGCACATCCTATCCTTCTGTGTCACTCCATCTCTAATAACGCCATTGGTGGTATCGGAATATCAACCGATTGTCCATCACCTACGCCTTTCGGCCTCGGCTTAGGTCCCGACTAACCCTGAGCGGACGAGCCTTCCTCAGGAAACCTTAGGTTTTCGACCAATGAGATTCTCACTCATTTCTCGCTACTTATGCCAGCATACTCACTCCTGTACAGTCCACCACTCCTTACGGTATGACTTCTGCCCATACAGGAAGCTCCTCTACCACGTACCTTACGGTACATTCATAGCTTCGGTGGTAAGTTTTAGCCCCGGACATCTTCGG